>NZ_JCAQIF010000010.1:0-4137 GCF_059621145.1 Sanguibacter sp. Z41_6
CTCGGTCAAGGGATGACCTCGCACCACCCCGGTTCCGGGACCGGTCCTGTCGGGACCGGTCCCGACAGGACCGGCCCGCTGACGCAGCTCGCCCAGGCGGTCTACCACCACATGGGCCTGGGCCTCTGCCTGATCCTGGGGGTCGCACCGACCCTCGTCGTGCTCACCCTGCTCTCCCCGGTGTCCACGAACGTGCCGTTCTTCGTGCTCGCCCAGCTCCCGGTGGCACCTGTGCTCTCGGCCGGGCTCTACGCCGTCCGCGGGTGGCGCAAGGACCCGGACGAGGGCCCCTTCGCGCTGTTCGTGCGTGGCGTGCGGGCGAACACCCTCGACGTCCTGCGCTGGTGGGTGCCGACGTTGCTCGTGGCGGCCGTGCTCGCCGTCAACATCTGGGCGAGCAGCACGGTGGCCGGCGCGCAGATCATCCGGCCGCTGGCCGTCGTGCTGGGTGTCCTGCTCGTCCTGTGGGCCGGTCAGATGCTCGTCATCACGTCGTTCGTGTCGTTCCGGACCCGCGATGCCGCGCGGGTCGCGGCCGTCATGCTCGGGGCGCAGTGGCGGGTGACCCTCGTGCACGGGTCCCTGCTCGTCGTGGCGGCAGGCATCACCACGCTCGGGTCGGACGTGCTCCTCGCGCTGGCCGCGTGGGCGCTCGTGTCGATGCTCGAGGCCGTCTCACGCCCTGTGGTCACGGACGTGGTCGCGCGGTTCACGCGCCCCGACGAGGCCTGACCAGGTTCAGCCCGTCGCCGCCCGCCGGCTCCGCGCCGGCGCGGCGGGCGACGGCGCACGGTCGTCCCGGGAGAACCCCAGGACCCGGCTGATCGGCGCGTGAGCCACCCGGCCCGGTTTCATCCGGTACGTGCGGGCTGCGGGCAGTGGTGGCACGATGCACCCGTGCCTCAACCCCCCGTGCCTCAACCACCCGGGCCTCCCACCCTCATCGACGTGGCCAAGGCCGCGGGTGTCTCGCGTGCGACGGCGTCGCGGGTGCTGGCCGGACACGGCAACGTCAACCCGGAGCTCGCTCGGCGGGTGATGGAGGCGGCGAAGGCGCTCGACTACCAGACGAACGCGGCGGCCCGTGCGTTGCGTGGGGGTGCGTCGGGCTCTGTGGCGGTGGTGGTCCCGCACAGTGAGCTGGACGGGTTGTCCGGTCCGTTCGTCGGGGCGCCCCTGCGTGGGGCGACGACGACGTTGTTCGCGCACGGGCGTCAACCGGTCCTGCTGCTCGACGACGGCAAGGACCCCAGCTCCCTCGCGCGGTACCTCACCTCGCGGCACGTCGAGGGGGCCATCGTGGTGCTCGCCCGGGAGTCGGAGGGGCTGTACCGGAACCTGCGCGACCTGCGGATCCCAGTCGTGTACATCGGGCGGCCGCGCGCTGATCTGCCCGAGGACGTCACGTCGGTGGACGCGGACCACTACGGGGGTGCCCGACTGGGTACGCGCGCGTTGCTCGAGGCGGGGCGGGTGCGGGTCGCGACGATCAAGGGCCCCGCGGGGTACTTCCCGGCGGCGGAGCGGCACCGGGGGTTCCTCGCTGAGCTGGCCGAGTGGGGGATCGAGCCGGGGCCGTCGGCACGGGGTGACTATTCGATGGCCTCGGGTGCGGTCGCGGCTGCCCAGCTGCTGCAGGGCGGGCCGATCGACGGTCTCTTCGCCCAGTCGGACCTCATGGCCGTCGGTGCGTTCCGGGTGCTGGCGGTCGCGGGCCTGCGCGTTCCGCAGGACGTGTCGGTCGTCGGGTTCGACGACACGGTCGTGGCGGCGACGGCGAGCCCGCCGCTGACGTCGGTGCGGCAGCCGTTGCAGGAGATGGGCAGCCGGGCCGCGGATCTCATCCTGGAGGCGATCACCTCCCCGCAGGCCCCGCCCCAGCACGTCGTGCTGACCGCGACACTGACGCTCCGGGACTCGGTGTAGATCTCCGATCTGCGTGGATCGTCCGTCCGGCGAGCAGGTCCTCGCGGTCGGAAACAGTTTCGGTCCCGACGCTGTGTGGACAAGAGGGGCGGGGACTGTGCATGCTGTCCCGAGAGATCGATCTCTCGCAGCAATTCCGCAGGCCAGAGGAATGGGTGGGATGGGGCAATGGTGCCCGGGCGACCGGCGCCCAGCCCCGTGGACGGCGTCGAAACATGGCGCGTACCGCCCTGACCGTCCATGACCGCCGATCCAGCACCACCACGGACCAGCACGGACCAGCATCACCGCCGATCCAGCACCACCACGGACCAGCACGGACCAGCATCACCACCGATCCAGCACCACCACGGACCAGCAACACACCACCCCGATCTCAATGAGGAGAATCATGGTTCCCGTCCAGAACGCCCGACCCCGCCGGTCGGCGATGCTCTACCGAGGGGTGGCCCTCACCGCCGTCTCGGCGCTCGCCCTGGCCGCGTGCTCCGACGGTGGAGGCGGAGGTGGCGGCACGACCGAGGCCGGGCCCGTCGACCTCACGTGCGCCGTGGAGGACTACAAGGCCGACACCACCTTCAAGAACCCGGAGCCGATGGAGGTGAGCATGCTCTGGACCGACTGGCCCGAGTCCCCCGTCAAGGACACGTGGGAGATCTTCGACGAGATCGAGGAGCGCACCAACGTCAAGATCGTCACGACGCACATCCCGTTCAGCGACGCGGTCGAGAAGCGCGGCCTGCTCATCAGCGCCGGCGAGGCCCCCACCGCGATCCCGCTCATCTACGCGGGTGACGAGCGCCAGTACGCCGCGTCCGGCGCGGCGCTGCCGCTGAGCGACTACGCCGAGTACATGCCCAACTTCGACAAGTACCTCAACGAGTGGTACGGCGAAGGTGCGATCGACAACCTGCGTCAGGCTGACGGGCGGTACTACATGACCCCGGGCCTGCAGGAGGTCTCGGTGCCGACGTTCACGCTCATCATCCGCAAGGACATCTTCGACGAGGTCGGCGCCCCGGCTCCCGAGACCTGGGAGGAGCTCGAGACGGGCCTCGCGCTCATCAAGGAGAAGTACCCCGACAGCAAGCCCCTCGGGGACGGCTTCGAGGGTGGCTCGATCCTCAACTGGTCGGCACCCTCCTTCGGGACCGTCGGCGGCTGGGGCTTCGGCACCGGCATGGTCTTCGACGAGGAGGCCGGGGAGTTCGAGTACGCGGGCACCTCGGACGAGTACAAGGTGATGATCGAGTACTTCAGCGGTCTCGCCGAGAAGGGGCTGCTCGACACGGAGTCCTTCACCGCGCCGAACGACGGCATGGGCACGGTCGCGGAGAAGTTCGCGGCCGAGAAGATCTTCGCGGCCTCGGGTGCCTCCGGCACGGTCCAGGAGTACGCCTCCGCGCTCGACGCGGCTGGTGTCACGGACTACGAGCTCCAGATGGTCGCGCCCCCCGGCGGCCCCGCTGGGAAGATCATCGGCTCCCGCGGCTTCTGGAGCGGCTTCATGCTCACCGCCCAGGCGAAGGACGACCCGAACCTGTGCAGCACGATCCAGTTCATGGACTGGCTGTACTACAGCCCCGAGGCGCGTGACCTCATCCAGTGGGGCGTCGAGGGTGAGACGTACACGAAGGGTGAGGACGGAACCTACACGCTCAACCCGGAGTACAAGTACGCCGCGTACAACCTCAACATGGACACCGGCACCACGGACATCAAGCTCGACCTCGGGTACGGCAACGACGTCCTCGCTGCATCGACCGAGTCCCGTGAGCTCAAGCAGTCCTACAACGCGCCCGCGTTCGTCGACTACATCGACACGGTGCTCGCGACGCGCACCCCGCGCGATCCCTTCCCGCCGGCCCCGCTCGACGAGGTCGACCTGGAGCAGGCGTCCCTCATGGGGACGCCGTTGAAGGACTCCGTGGACACTGCCACCCTGCAGTTCATCCTCGGTGACCGTGACCTCTCGGAGTGGGACTCCTACGTCGCTGAGCTCGAGGCGCAGGGCCTGCCCGCCTACGTCGACCTGATCAACGCGGCCAAGGACGCCTACGCCGAAGAGAACAGCTGACCTCAGCCCGACCCGGCCCTGTGGGGCGCCAGTGTCCTGAGACACCGGCGCCCCACGGGGTCCCTTCGATGAAGGAGCACGGTATGAAAGTCACGCCTGAGCCCGCTGCGGCGGCCCCGGGGGACAAGGTCGTC
>NZ_JCAQIF010000011.1:0-3006 GCF_059621145.1 Sanguibacter sp. Z41_6
CGGCGACATCGCCAACCCCACCCCCGAGTCCGTCCTCGCCGGACTCGACGCCCTGCGCACCTTCGAGACCACCGCCGAGACGACCGAGGCCCACTCATGATCCGCCTCACCCTCGCGCAGATGCGGCGCAGCGCCGGAAGGCTCTCCGCCGCGGGCATCGCCATCGTCATCAGCACCGCCTTCGTCACCGCGACCCTCCTCGTCGGCAACCTGCTCACCCAGGCGACGTACGACTCCGTGACGGCGCAGTACGCCGACGCCTCGCTCGTCGTCCAGCCCACGGACCCGTGGGACGCCGAGGCGCTCACGCCGTCGGACGTCGCGGGCGCGAGCGCCGTCGACGGTGTCGACGGCGCCGACGGTTCCGCCCTCCTGGGCCTCGAGCTCCAGGTCGGCGAGAGCATGGCCCACCCCGTCATCATCGGCACGGGCTCCGACCCCCGCCTGCAGCCCCTCGAGGTCGCGGAGGGGCGGCTGCCGGCGACGGACGACGAGATCGCCCTCCCCGCCGAGGTGGCCGAGCGGCTCGGTGTGACGATCGGACAGACGGTCGACGAGCGCACGTGGCCCGCGGCCGAGGGTGCAGAGGTCCCCGCCCCCGTGGTCACCCCGCTGACGCTCGTCGGCCTCGTCGAGGATCCGGGGCACGCCTTCCTCCAGCTGGGCGGCGCGGGCGTCGTGACGAACCAGCTGCTCGAGGACCGCCTCCTCGCGCAGGCCGGGAGCCCTCAGATCTACGGGGAGATCCTCGTGGCCCTCGACCCGGGTGCCGACGAGCGGGCGGTCACCGCGGCCCTCACCGACGTCCTGCCCACGACGTACACGGTCGACACGAAGGCGGACGTGGCACGCGAGGCAGCTGCCCGGCTCACCGGTGGTCAGGACACGATCACGTACTCGATCCTCGCGTTCGCCGCCGTCGCGCTGCTCGTCGCCGCGCTCGTCATCTCCAACACCTTCCAGGTCCTCGTCGCCCAGCGCACCCGCGCCCTGGCACTCCTGCGGTGCGTCGGCGCGTCGAAGCGACAGCTGCGCCGGTCGGTCGTCCTCGAGGCCACGCTCCTCGGCGTCCTCGCGTCCGCCGTGGGGATCGTCCTCGGCGCAGCGCTCGTCCAGGGTGCGCTCCTCGTCCTGCGCGGAGCGGATCTCACGATCCCGCTCCCCGACTCGATGACCGTGTCCCTCCCGGCAGTCCTGTGGCCCCTCGCGGTCGGGACGGGCGTCACCGTCCTCGCGGGTCTCGTCCCGGCACGCGCGGCGACGCGCGTCGCGCCCCTCGCGGCGCTGCGTCCCACGGACGCCCCGGCGGGCACCAGGTCCGGACGGGCCCGGGCGGTACTCACCTCGCTCCTCGTCCTCGGTGGCGGTGCGCTCCTCGCGCTCGGCCTCGTGCTCGGACTGGGTGGCGACGTCGAGACGGGGATGGTCACCGCCGTCCTCGGTGGCGCGGTCTCCTTCGTCGGCATCCTCGTCGGTGCGTCCCTCTGGGTTCCCAAGGTCGTCGCCGTCGTGGGACGGGCCATCGCTCCCGCCAGCGCGAGCGCCGGCCTTGCGGCAGCCAACACGACGCGCAACCCTCGCCGCACCGCGGCGACGACGAGCGCCCTGCTCATCGGCGTCACGCTCGTGGCGATGATGGCCGTGGGCGGCGCGACGGCTCGCACATCCCTCAACGGTGCTCTCGACTCCACGTACCCGTTCGACATCACCCTGGAGAGCACCGGCGTCGACAGCTCGGGCTCGATCAGCGGACTGAGCCCCGACGTCGTCCGGACGGTCCGCCCGGTCGAGGGCGTCCAGACGGCGGTCGCTCTGCCGATGACGGACGCGCAGGCCCCCTCGACGACGTCCGAGCCGGTCGAGGTCGCCGTGTACGCGATCTCGCCCGACGACGCCGCCGCGGTCTCGCGGGACACGGGGTACGCCGCGGGACTCGCACCGGACACCGCGGTGGTCTCGGACGCCCTCGTGGAGTACTGGGACGTCGCGGTCGACGGACCGCTCGTCCTCACGACGCCCGCCGGAGAGGTCACGCTCGACGTGGTCGTCGCCGACCTGCCGGTCAACGCCGTCCTCATCACGCCCGACGTGATGCTCGACCTCGACCCCGCCGCCATGACGGGTGCCGTGTGGCTGCGCATCGACGACGCCGCGGACCCAGAGGCCGTGGTCTCGGGGGTCCGTGACGCGCTCGACGACCGTCCCGTCTCCGCGTACGGGCCCGTGCTCGAGCGGATGTCGACGAGCCAGCTCATCGACGGGATCCTCGCGGGCATCTTCGGCCTGCTGGCCGTCGCCGTCCTCATCGCCCTCGTCGGGGTCGCGAACACGCTGTCGCTCTCCGTCCTCGAGCGGCGACGCGAGTCCGCCACGCTGCGGGCGATCGGCCTGAGCCGGCGACAGCTGCGCACCACCCTCGCGATCGAGGGCATGGTCATCGCCGGCGTCGGTGCCCTCGCCGGGGTGCTGCTCGGGTTCGCGTACGGCGCGGCGGGCTCCTGGGTGATCCTCTCCGGAACCGCAGCCGTGCAGCTCACGGTGCCCTGGACGACGCTGCTCGTCGTCATGGGCGTCGCGCTCGTGGCCGGGCTCGCCGCTTCGGTCCTGCCCGCCCGCAAGGCCGCTCGGACCTCGCCCGTCGAGGCGCTCGCCGTGGAGTAGCCGGTCCGTCCCCCGGGGCTCCCCCCGGGGGATGACCCCGCCACACCCAGGACCCACCTGCGGCCCGACGCCAGGACCGCGGCACCTCGATAGCGTTGCCGGTGCGTCGGAGGGCGATCCGTCACCCTCCGACGCACCACCCCCGAGCCCTGCCCCGGCGCAGCGGCCGACCCGATCCCCCGTTGGAGACACCGTGGACACCACCGTCTACCAGAGCCCGTCCCCCGCTCCCCTGGCCTCGTCGAGCCCCGCCGTGCGCGCCCGGGCGCTGACGAAGAGCTACGGCACGGGCGAAGGCACCGTGTGCGCTCTCGACGGCGTCGACGTCGACTTCGCCGCCGGCCA
>NZ_JCAQIF010000012.1:0-2762 GCF_059621145.1 Sanguibacter sp. Z41_6
CATGCACACCCTCACCACCACCGTCGCCCACGACCTCGACTACCAACCCATCCTCATCCCCACACCCACCCCACCCGATACCCTCCCCACCCCTGCCCCGATACCGGCTGGGGGCCCCGCGCGGGACTCCGCCCCGGGCTGGCGAGGCCTCGCGCTCAGGTCGCGCCAGTTCTTCCGCGACCGGGCCGCCCTCGTCGACCCCGGGGCCGTCCGGCTGCTCTCCGCGGGCCGGTCGCTGCTCGCCGCCGTGCTCACCGCCGCCAGCCTCGTCGTCGGGCTCCGGCTCTTCAGCCAGAGCGCGGACGCCGTCCACGCCGCCGTGTTCGGAGGCGTCATCGCGATGCGCACGAGCGCCGCGACCAGCGCATCGAACGGCCCCGGACGTCGACTCACCGCCGTCCTCTGCATCGTCCCGGTCGTCGTCGCCGTCGTCCTCACGTCCGTCGTGGGCGGCCCCTCGGCCGCGTCGGTCGCGTCCGTGGTCCTCGTCGCCGTCGTCGCGGTCTGGGTGCGCAGGTACGGGCCACGATGGTCGACCCTCGGGCAGCTGCTCTTCATCGCCTACTACTTCGCGCTCCTCATAGGGCTGGAGACCGGGGACGTGCTCGTGCACGTCGTCAGCGGCGCAGTGGCGGTCGCGTGGGCATGCCTCCTGGGGTTCGTCGTCCTGCCGGATACCGCGGTGCGGCTCACCCGCGACGGTGTGGCCGCGTTCGAACACCGTCTCGCGCTCGCGCTCGACCCGCTCGTCGACGTCGTCTCGTGGGCGCGCTGGGACCCGGACCTCGCGGGCCGTGTCCGTCGCGACATGCTCCAGCTCCACCGTGCCGGGGACTTCCTCAGCGGCCAGCTCACCGCCGCGACCTCGACACTCGGGCTCACGCCCGCCCAGACGATGGTGCTGCGCCTGCACGTGTTCGACGTCGAGCTGGCGGCGGACGTGCTCGCGGGCGCCGCGAGGGGAGCGACGGGCGAGGGCATGCCCATCCCGCTCCGGGCGCTTCTCGCCGGCGAGATCACGCTCGTCCAAGAGCGCCTGCGTCACAGGCCCGCGCCCGCTGGAGCCGGCTGGACGACGGCCGACGACGACGGCGCCCGGGTGTCCCTCACCGCCCGGGACACGACCCGGTGGCCGGAGCCAGCGCGCCGCCTGTACCGCGCCGTACGCGAGCTCCTGCGGGCCATCGACGCCCTGACCGACGGCCCGACCGACCTCGCGGACCCGAGCGAGGAGGTCACGCCCGCCCCTGCCCGGACGCCCGCACCGGCGGGGCACGCCACCGGTGACGAGCCCCACCGGCCCGCTGCGCCCACCCTTGCACCGACCACGCGCCGCGCGCTCCAGGCAGGGGTGTCCACGGGGCTCGCCCTGACCCTCGGGTCGTTCGTCTCGACGACGCACCAGTACTGGGCGGCGATGCCCGCCTTCCAGGTGCTCGGTGGGACCGACGGCGAGACGTTCATCAAGGCTGCCCAGCGGATCGTCGGCACCGTCGCGGGGGCGATCGTCGGGTTCGCCGTCGCGGCCGCCTGGGGCTCCGACCACGCCGTGACCCTCCCGCTGCTCGCCCTGTGCGTCTTCGCGATGATGTACCTCCAGGGAGCCTCACCGTCCCTCATGGCGTTCTGGCAGACAGCCCTCTTCGCCCAGCTCTACGAGTTCCTCGGCAAGCTCTCCACCGAGTCCCTCGAGGTCCGGATCGTCGAGACGGTCATCGGCGCGGTGGTCGCCTTCGCGGTCGCCCGCCTCTTCCTGCCCGTGCACGTGCACGACAAGCTCGACGACGACCTCGCTGCGCTGGCCACCGACCTCTCCGCCGCCACCGCGTCCGCGGTACGGAGCCTCGGTGGAGACGTCGTCCCGGTCTCGCAGCTGCACGCGCAGGGGATGGCAGTCGACCGCAGTTTCCGTGCGTTCGAGACGACGGCGAAGCCGTTGCGCGGGACGGCGGGTGCGCACGCCCTCGGCGGGGTCGAGGGGAAGGTCACCGCCGCCTGGTCGATGGCCTACTCCGGCAGGCACCTGCTGCGCGCTGCTGCCAGGGCGACACCCGGCAGGACCGGCCTGCCACCGGAGCAGTGGGACCGGCTCGCCGACGTCACCTCGGAGAACCTCGACGCGCTGGCGGCCGCCCTGCACGGAGACCTCGACCGCCCGGTGCACCGATCTCTCGAGCTCTCCGAGGAGCTCCTCGACCATGCCCGGCACGCTCCGGGCACCACGTACCTGCTCCGGCACCTCGAGCTCCTCAACCAGAGCGCACTGCTCCTCCTCGGCGACCTCACGGGCGAGGAGGAGGACGCCTTCGCACCCATGCCGACCGGCCGGTGAGACCGGCCCAGAACCGTCGAGAAGAATGTCATTGAATTGGCAATCATAAAGATGAAAATGCAACCACCGAACATTCTTATCTTTTGACACCCGTCGATAAACTTCGGACGTGGAAGCCATCTGGGTGGTTCTCGGAATCGTCGTCCTGGGCGCGACGTTGCTCGATGTGTTCCTCGCTGCGTTGAGCTACGACGAGTCCGGTTTCATCGCCCGCCCCCTGGCCGCGGCGCAGTGGCGCGTGCTGCGCACCATCACCCGGCGACTTCCCCGCCGCTGGCGCCCCGCAGGCCTGCGCCAGGTCACCGGCCTGCAGATCATGACCACCGTCATCGCCTGGATCGGCGGCGTCATCATCGGATTCGGCCTCATCTACTACGGCAACATGCGCGACCAGAACTTCCTCTACGACGGCGTCGACCAGGGCCTCTAC
>NZ_JCAQIF010000013.1:0-1201 GCF_059621145.1 Sanguibacter sp. Z41_6
GTCCAGTCGATCTCCTACCTGCCGCACTTCTTGTCGATCGTCATCATCGTCGGAATGACGATGCAGATCTTGTCCGTGCAGGGGACCGCGAACCAGATCATCACCGCGTTGGGTGGGGAGACCATCCCGTTCCTGCAGCGCGCGGAGTGGTTCCGCACGGTCTACGTCGGGACCGAGGTGTGGCAGACGGTCGGGTGGGGAACCATCCTCTACCTCGCTGCGCTGACCACGGTCGACTCGAGCCTGTACGAGGCTGCGCGCATCGACGGTGCCAACCGGTGGCGCCAGACGTGGCACGTGACGTTGCCGGGGATCCGCCCGACGATGGTCACGCTGCTCATCCTCAACATCGGCTCGTTCCTCAACGTCGGGTTCGAGAAGGTGCTGCTGCTGTACAACCCCTTGACCTATGAGACCGGTGACGTCATCTCGACGTACCTGTTCCGCGTCGGGCTCGTCGCGAACAACTTCAGCTACGCGGCGGCGATCGGCCTGTTCCAGGCGATCATCGGCCTCGTGATGATCCTGAGCGCGAACTTCATCTCGCGCCGAGTGGTAGGAGCAAGCCTGTGGTGACCCAGAGTGCGATGAACACACCGACGGCCTCCGCCAGCGGTGGCAAGCCGGTGGGGGTGCGCGACAGCCGCGGGTACCGGATCTTCACGTGGATCAACGGGACGGCGCTGGTACTCATCTGCGCGGTGATGCTCTACCCGTTCATCACGATCCTCGCGCAGTCGTTCAGCAGCTCCGGTGCGATCAAGGCCGGCATGGTCAACGTGTGGCCGGTCGAGTTCAACCTCGACACCTACCGGGCCGTGGCGCAGAACGACATGTTCTGGCGCAACTACCGCAACACCGTCGTGTACACCGTGGTGGGCACGACCATCGCGATGGTCCTCACGACGCTCTTCGCGTTCGTGCTGTCCAAGCAGCACCTGCGTGGCCGCACCTTCCTCATCTGGATCGCGGTCTTCACGATGTTCTTCAACGGTGGGCTCATCCCCAACTACATCCTCATCTCCGAGCTGGGGATGAAGAACACCATGTGGGCGCTGGTGCTGCCCGGTGCGATCTCCGTGTTCAACCTGCTCGTCATGAAGTCCTTCTTCGAGAACCTCCCCCGTGAGCTCGAGGAAGCGGCGCAGATCGACGGTCTGGGCTGGTTCGGGATCTTCGGACGCATCGTGCTCCCGCTGTC
>NZ_JCAQIF010000001.1:0-1052825 GCF_059621145.1 Sanguibacter sp. Z41_6
CATGCACACCCTCACCACCACCGTCGCCCACGACCTCGACTACCAACCCATCCTCATCCCCACACCCACCCCACCCGGGCCCACCGCGGTGCAGGCAGAACCGGACGGCGCCGATCGCACAGCCCGGCACCGGTGGGGGGTGTTCCTGCGGGACCGGGCCGCCCTCGTCGACCCCGGCTCCACCCGTCGCCGGTCGGCGGTGCGTGCCCTGATCGCCGCTACCGCCACCGTCGTGACCCTCGTCGTCGCGCTCCGCCCGTTCGACGGTGCGTCGTTCCCGGCTGCGGTCTACGGAGGCATCATCGCGATGGTCACGAGCGGCGCGATGAGCAGCGCACCAGGCCGGGCACGGGGTTCGCTCGCTGCCCTCGCCGTCGGCCCCGTCGTCGTCGCGGTGGTGCTGACCGCTGTCGTCGACGGCTCCTCCCTCGTGATCGCCGCGTCGGTCGTGGTCGTCGCCCTCCTCGGTGTGTGGGTGGGGCGGTACGGGACGACCTGGGCGTTCCTGGGTCAGATCACGTTCATCGCGTACTACTTCGCTGTGCTCATGGACCTCGAGATCGGGGACATCGTCATGCACGTCGTCGCCGGTGTGGTCGGCGTCGTGTGGTCGGGGATCCTCGGTCTCGTCGTGCTGCGGGACGCCCCGGGGCGGATCGCCCGGGAGGGCGTGGCCGCCTTCCTCTATCGCGTCGTCCTGGCACTGGACCCGCTCGTCGACGCGACCTCGTGGGGACGCTGGGACCCGGACGTCTCCCGACGGGTCGACCAGAACATGCTCCAGCTGCACCGCGCGAGCGCGTTCCTCAGCGGCCAGCTCACCCCGGAGAACACCGCCGTCGACCTCGACCCGGCGCGCGCCGAGACCCTGCGGCTGAAGATCTTCGACGTCGCGCTCGCTACCGCCGCGGTGTCCGACGCGGCGCACGCGGCGAGCGGCGGCGCGCTGCCCGCACTGCTCCGGGGCCGGCTCGCGGGTGAGCTCGAGCTGGTCCGGAGCCGTCTTCACCAGGTCATGGACACGGGTCGCTCCGGGCCGGACGTCGGGCCAGCGACGTCAGACGCGCCCGGAGGGACGTTGTCCTCCGTCGTGCCAGACACGTGGCCCGGGTCCGCGCGTCGTCTGCACCGCGCAACCGTCGCGCTCCTGGACGCGGTGGACGACCTGCACGCGGTGGATGCTGCCGGTCAGACCGGCGGCACGGTGGCGCACGCCGCTCCCGACACCGCCCCGACCGCCGTCGTGCACGGCGATCCACAGGCCGCACCGGACGCCGCCGCGGCGGACGGGGGCACCGGTGCCGGGCCCGCCCACCGACCGGCGGCCCGCCTGCGGCCGTCGACCCGCCGCGCGATCCAGGCCGGTGCGTCCACCGGGCTGGCACTGACCCTCGGGTCGCTCGTGTCGTCGTCCCACCAGGTCTGGGCAGCGCTCCCGACCCTCCAGGTGCTCGCCGGGACGGACGGCGACACGTTCGTCCGGGCGGCCCAACGCGTCCTGGCGACCGTCGCGGGGGCGGCGATCGGCTTCGCCATCGCGATCGCGTCGGGCTCGCACCCGGCCGTCACGCTTCCCGTGCTCGCCCTGTGCGTCTTCGCGTCGCAGTACTTCCAGGCGGTGTCCTCGGCGATCGCCGCGTTCTGGGCGACGATGCTCTACGCCCAGCTCTACGAGCTCCTGCGCTCCATGGGGCCCGTCGCCATCGAGGTCCGCCTCCTCGAGACCATCATCGGTGCCGCCGCCGCACTCGCGGTCGCGCGCGTCGTCCTCCCGCTGCGCACACGCACCAGGCTCGACGGCGAGCTCACGGCCCTCGTCACCTCGCTGTCCGGCGCCACGTCGGCGTCGCTCGGTCTCCTCAGCGGATCGGCGCAGTCCCCGGGTCCGGCGCAGGCTCAGGCGCTGGCCGTCGACCACCAGCTCCAGGCGGTCGCCACGACAGCGGAGCCGCTGCGCCGGTCACCCGGCGCGCTCGGCGTCGGCGGGATCGAGGACGTGCTCACCGCGCTCCGGGCGATGGTCTCCAGCAACGAGGAGATGGTGCACGCAGCCACCGCGACAACGGCAGACTCGGGGATCAGCCACGAGGAGTGGAGGCGGCTCGCGGCCCTCACTGCGGGGAACCTCGACGCGCTCGCCACGGCGCTGCGCGGAGATCCCCCGGTCCAGCCGCCGGGCCCCCTCGAGCTCTCGGACGCCCTGGTGGACGGCGACCACCTCCCCCCAGCGACGACCAGAGCCATCCGGGAGCTCGAGAGGCTCAACGACGCAGCACTGTTCCTGCTCGACGAGCGGGCCGAGGCTGGCCGGTGACAGGACCTGAGCACAGGATCCCGCACCGCCGCACGCACCGGCCCGCCGGCGATCGACCAGCGCTGCGGCCCCGGAGCGCCGCCCGCCGGTACCCGTTGGTCGTCGCCACCATCATCGTCGCCGCCGTGGGAGGAGCCCTGTCCCGGACCGGATGGTCCGGGTACGTGCCCTGGCTCCTCGGAGGGTTCGCGGCCTACGTCGCCGCGCTGTCCGTGTGGCACATGGTCCAGGCGCTCGCGCACGGACGCCTCGGCGTGGACGTGCTCGCGGTCACCGCCATCGGCTCCGCCGTGGCGGTCGGGGAGTACTGGGCGGCGATGGTGGTCGTGCTCATGCTCACCGGGGGCGAGGCGCTCGAGGACTATGCGGCCCACCGCGCCGAGGGTGATCTCACCGCGCTGCTCGCCCGGGCGCCCGTCGTCGCGCACCGTGTGCGCCCCGACGGGACGACGGAGGACGTCCCGGTGGCGTCCGTCGCCCGGGGGGACCGCGTCCTCGTCCGCCCGGGCGAGGTGGTGCCCGTCGACGGCACGCTGCTCACCGAGCTCGCGAGCCTCGACGAGTCGTCGCTCACCGGTGAGAGCCTGCCCGTCGAGCGGGTCGCGGGCGACGAGGTGCTCTCGGGCGGGGTGAACACCTCCGTCGCGGTCACGCTCGAGACGACCCGTCCCGCCGCGCAGAGCCAGTACCAGCAAATCATCGCCCTCGTCGAGCAGGCCTCCGCCAGCAGGTCCCCGATGGTCCGGCTGGCGGACCGCTTCGCCGTGCCCTTCACGGCCCTGGCCTTCGCGATCGCCGGCACGGCGTGGTGGGCCTCGGGTGAGGCGGTGCGGTTCGCCGAGGTCCTCGTCGTCGCCACGCCGTGCCCCCTCATCATCGCTGCGCCCGTCGCGTTCATGGCCGGGATGAGCCGTGCAGCGCGCGAGGGAGTGATCATCAAGAGCAGCGCGACGCTCGAGGCTCTCCACCGCACCCGGACGGTGGCCTTCGACAAGACCGGCACCCTCACCCAGGGGGCGCCGCAGCTCGCGGACGTGCGCAGCTCCGGCGCCCTCGTGGACGCCGAGGTGCTCCGGCTGGCCGCGTCGGCCGAGCAGTACTCCTCGCACGTCCTCGCCGCAGCCGTGATCGACGGCGCGGCGCGGCAGCACCTGAGCCTGTCCGGCGCCGACGCGGCGCAGGAGTCGACGGCCAACGGCGTCACCGCCCGTGTCGACGGCCGCACCGTCGTGGTGGGAAAGCGGTCGTTCGTCGCGGGGGCCGTCGGCCAGGACGTCCCCCGCACGCCGCTCGATGCCGGTGAGCTCGCCGTCTACGTCGCCGTCGACGGCGCGTACGCCGGCTCCCTCGTCCTGCGCGACGAGATCCGGCCCGAGTCGGCGGACACCATCAGCGCCCTGCGGGCACTGGGCGTGCAGAGGATCGTCATGCTCACCGGGGACGGCCGGCAGACCGCCGAGCACGTCGCCGGAGAGCTCGGCGTCGACGACGTGCGCGCCGAGTGTCTCCCGGCCGACAAGGTGCGCGCCGTCCAGGAGATCACCCCGCGGCCGGTCGCCATGGTCGGGGACGGGGTCAACGATGCGCCGGTGCTCGCCGCGGCGGACGTGGGGATCGCGATGGGAGCCCGCGGTGCGACGGCGGCGAGCGAGTCCGCGGACGTCGTCGTCCTGCGGGACGACGTCGCGCTCGTGCCCCGCGCGCTCTCCGTCGGCCGGGAGACCGTCGACGTGGCCCTGCAGAGCATCTGGGTCGGCATCGGGCTCAGCGTGACGCTCATGGTCGTCGCCGCCGGCGGCGTCCTGCCCGCGGTGGTCGGCGCATGGCTGCAGGAGGGTGTCGACGTGGTGTCGATCCTCTGGGCCCTGCGTGCTGGCGGGCGCCGGACAGCACCGCGCCCCGCAGCCGACTCGGCAGCTGCGGGGCGCGGGAGCGACTAGTCGCCTGCGGGCGCGGAACCCTGCGCCTCGGCGATCGCCGCGGCGAGCCCGCCCGGCTGGGCCCAGTTGCCCTCGAACCGCTCGCCGTCGATGACGACCGTGGGGGTACCGAACCCGCCGTTGGGTCCGGCGAGGGCGGGGTTGCTGAAGGCGATCTCCGTCTGAGCCTCGACGAAGGGCTCGTACACCTCCTCCGAGATCTTGCTGGCGACGTCCTCGGGCACACCGACGCTCACCGCGATGTCCCGCAGCTCGTCGTCGGACAGACCCGTGGTGTTCTCGGCAGGCTGGTTGAGGAACAGGGCCTCGTTGAACGCGAGCGCGTGCTCCGGTGCGTTCTCGGCGACGTAGGCGAACGCCTGGGCGGCGCGCGTCGAGTAGGACGTCCCCCGGGACACGGAGTCGAGGATCGAGATGCCGTGGAGGACGAGGTTGATGTCGCCGGAGCTGCGCAGCTCCTCGAGCTCGGGACCGTTGACCTGCTCGAACCCGGCGCAGTTGGGGCACATGTAGTCGAGATAGACCTCGACGGTCACGGCGCCCTCGGACGACGAGCCGGCCTCCCCGCTCGCGCCGAAGCTGATCCCGCCGGTCGCGTCCGCGACAGCGGGAACCTCGATGTCGTCCGGGAACGCCGTGAGACCGTCGCGGTCGGAGTCACCGTTCTGCAGGATCGCCCAGGCGATCAGCGCGACGACGAGCACGCCCGCCACGAGTGAGGTGATGATGACGGCACGCGTCCGCTTCTCGCGGCGCAGCTGCTCCTGCTGGAGCTTGAGCGCCTGCGCCCGGGCGGCCTCCCTCCGGTCGACCTTCGAGAGCTGCGGTTCCTTCGTAGCCATGCGTTCAAGACCTTTGCTGGGTGGGGCACGGACTGGGATTCGCGGCGAGTTTACGGACCAAATCTGGGGGGTTCCTGAAGGGGTGACCACTCGACGGGGTGCCCGGAGACGACGAGCCCGAGGAAGTACGCCGCGAACAGGGCCGCGATGACGACGAGGACGAGGGTACCCACCCACCCCGGCGCGACGCGGTCGAGCACCACGCGCGCACCGTGCCGCACGGGCCAGGTCGCCGGTCCGAACCACAGGAGCAGGGCCGCGAGCGCCGTCGAGAGCGCGAGGACCATCGCGTAGGCGAGGGGCTCGCTCCCGTCCCCGCCGGCGCCGTCCCCGACGACGATCCGGCCGGTCCGCAACGCCCACCACAGCACGCCTCCGACGACGACGACGGCACTGGCGGCCACGAGGAGGGAGGGCACGGCACTGAGCACCGTCCACACGACCCGCCACGGCAGGGCGACGACGGCCCGGACCCCGTCGGACCGCCGGGGCCCCTGCTCCTCCCGTCGGGAGTGGAAGGCGTCATGGCACAGCCCGACGAGCCGGGCCAGGACGACGACCACGAGCAGCGCGACGAGGGCGCCGCCGGGATAGGTCGCCCCCGCGAGCACGATCATGGCGGCGAGCGCGAGGACCGCGGTACCGCGGCGCCGCAGGGGTGGGCGGCGGTAGCCCGGTTCGCCCGGCGGCCCACCATCCTCGCCGGGCCTCTCCCCGTACGGGGAGAGGGGGATGTCTTGCGTCGCCGGCCCCTCGTACGCGGGGCCGACGACGAGTCCCGGTGGGTAGGAGGGGGCTGCCGGCGCACGTTCGAGGACCGCCGTCGCGTCCAGCTCCGGGGCCCTCGCGACATCGAGGGGCCGGGTGGCGTCACCGGCGGGGAGGACAGCGGTCGGGTCCGGTGGCGGGACGTCCGCGGTCTGCGGGAGCACCGCGGTGCTGGGCATGTCCCCGTCCTCGGCCGCGATGCGCAGCTGCTCGACGACGTCGCTCGGCGCGAGCCGGTCGCCCGCGTCGCTCATCAGCGCCCCACGCAGCGCGGCGCTCGTGCGTGGACCGAGGCCAGCTGTGTCCGGGTCACCGTCCCGGGCTCGTGCGATGACGGCCTGCAGGGGTCGCACCCCGAAGGGCGAGCGACCGGTCGCGGCGTAGACGAGCAGCGCGGCCCAGCTCCACCAGTCCGTGGCGGGCGAGGGATCCTGGCGGTCGATGAGCTCGGGCGCGAGATATCCCGGCGTCCCCATGACGAACCCGGTGGAGGTCACGCGCGCGTCCTCCAGGCCGTGCGCGATGCCGAAGTCGATGAGCACGGGTCCGGTATCGGCGATGAGCACGTTGCTCGGCTTGAGGTCCCGGTGGATGACCCCGGCGGCGTGCACGGCGGAGAGGGCGTCCCGGAGCTGCTCGGCCAGCTCGAGAAGGTCCTCGGCGTCCAGCGGGCCGCCCCGGGCGACCTCGGCCTCGAGGGTCGGGCCGTCGACGAGCTCCGTGACGATGAACATCTCCGCGGAGTCGGCCTCGGCGTCGAGCACCTGGGCGACGCCGGGGTGGTGGACGCGCTGGAGAGCGGCGACCTCGCGCGCCAGTCTCCGGCGCATCTCGGCATCGGCCGGGTAGTTGGGGTGCAGCAGCTTGAACGCGACGGGCTGCCCGCCGCCGTCCACCGCCCGGTACACGGTGCCCATGCCCCCCGAGCCGAGCGCGGACAGCAACCGGTATCCACCGATCTCGGTTCCGGGCTCCAGGCCGATCCGCTCCATGCCGCCTACCGTACGCGGAGCGGGGTGCGTAGACGGCCGCCACTGGGCACGCGTCGCGAGGTGTCGTTATTCTGGTGCGGATTCCAAGGAGTTGATCATGTATGGGTAAAGACGGGTTCAGTCTCGTCGTGGTGGCCAACCGGCTACCTGTCGACATGTCCGTGTCCGACGACGGCACCGTGGACTGGAAGCGGTCGCCGGGCGGCCTCGTGACGGCTCTCGAGCCTGTCATGCAGGACGCCGACGGCGCATGGGTGGGCTGGTCGGGAGCGCCCGACCTCGCTGCGACGCCCTTCGACGCCGACGGCATGCGACTCGTACCCGTCACCCTGAGCGAGGACGAGATCGAGCGGTACTACGAGGGGTTCTCCAACGACACCCTGTGGCCGCTCTACCACGACGTCATCGCGGCGCCGGCGTTCCACCGGCAGTGGTGGGACACGTACCGCAAGGTCAACCTCCGGTTCGCCGAGGCAGCAGCCGAGCAGGCGGCCGAGGGTGCGATCGTGTGGGTGCAGGACTACCAGCTGCAGCTCGTGCCCAAGATGCTCCGTGACCTGCGGCCCGACGTGCGGATCGGCTTCTTCAACCACATCCCCTTCCCGCCGCTCGAGATCTTCCAGCAGCTGCCCTGGCGCAAGCAGGTCATCGACGGCCTCCTCGGCGCTGACCTCATCGGGTTCCAGCGGGCGGGCGACGCATCGAACTTCATCCGCGCCGTGCGGCGCCTGACGGACCTCACGACCCGGGGCCAGATCATCACGATGCAGGGCGCGGACGGCCAGCCGAGCCGGCACGTGCGCGCCGCACCGTTCCCCATCTCCATCGACTCCCGACGGTTCGACGAGCTCGCCCGCACCCCGGAGGTGCAGGCACGCGCCAAGGAGGTGCGTGCCGATCTCGGCAACCCCGCGATCATGATGCTCGGCGTCGACCGCCTCGACTACACCAAGGGCATCAGGCACCGCATCAAGGCCTACGGCGAGCTCCTCCAGGACCGTCGTCTCGACCCGGCGCGGTCCACGCTCGTCCAGGTGGCCAGCCCGAGCCGCGAGAACGTCGGCGCGTACCAGGAGCTCCGCGAGCACGTCGAGGGCCTCGTCGGACGCATCAACGGGGAGTACGGAGAGATCGGGCACAGCGCCATCCACTACCTCCACCACTCCTACCCCCCGGAGGAGATGGCCGCGCTCTACCTCGCCGCGGACGTCATGCTCGTGACCTCGCTCCGCGACGGGATGAACCTCGTCGCCAAGGAGTACGTCGCGGCCCGCTCCGACGACCAGGGTGTGCTCGTGCTGTCCGAGTTCACGGGCGCCGCCGACGAGCTGTCCGGGGCGGTCCTGGTCAACCCGCACGACATCGACGGCATGAAGGACGCCCTCATGCAGGCCGCGACGATGGACCACCGCGAGCAGCGCAAGCGCATGCGGCGGCTGCGCCGACGGGTGCTCACGGACGACGTCGCGAAGTGGTCGGCCAACTTCCTCGGGGCGCTCAGCGCGATGCCCGCGAGCTCCCACCACTCCCAGGGCGGCACCCATGACGCCTGAGGCCGTCCTGCGGGACGCGGTGGAGACGTTCCTCGCGGGGTCGGGCACCGCCGGGCCGCTGCTCGTGGCGAGCGACTTCGACGGCGTGCTCGCACCCCTCGTCGACGACCCTGCCTCCTCCCGCATGACGGATGCGGCTGCCCGGGCACTGGCCCGGCTGGCCGCCCTGCCTGCGACGCTCGTCCGGGTCGCCCTCGTCTCGGGCCGCGACCTCGACGCCCTCGCGCACCTCGCGTCACCACCCGCGGGAGCTGTGCTCGTCGGCAGCCACGGCGCCGAGCGTGGGGACGTGCTCGCCGGCAGCGGCGAGACCCGTGTGGAGCGCAGACGCCTCTCGCTGACTCCCGAGCAGGCCGACCTCCTCGCGCAGGTCGAGGCCGGACTCGACTCCCTCGCGGCACCGCTCGACGGTGCCTGGGTGGAGCACAAGCCCTCCGCCGCGGTCCTGCACACACGCCTCGCCGGGCAGCGGGAGCGTGCCGAGGAGTCGGCTCGCGCCTCCGCGGCCCTGGGCGAGCGGCTCGGCGCGCACGTCACGCGAGGCAAGGACGTCGTCGAGATCGCTGTCGTGGAGACCTCGAAGGGGCAGGCGCTGGACGGCCTGCGCACGGAGCTCGGGGCACGCGGGGTGTTCTACATGGGCGACGACGTCACCGACGAGCGCGCGTTCGCCGTCCTCGGCAGCGGTGATCTCGGCGTGAAGGTCGGCGACGGGGACACCCTGGCCGCGGTGCGTGTCGCGGACCCCTCCGCCGCCGCGGACCTCCTCACCCTCCTCGCGGACCGGCTCTCCGAGCGCGCCGGAGCCTGACCGGCGACGCCGCGCGCCGACGAGGACCCTTACGCCCCTCACCCGCTCGTAGTATGCTCACCGTGCCTGGCACCGATGCCGGGCACCACAACTGAAGACGAGTGTCTGCGCGCCGTCTGTTCCTGGACGATCCGCACACACCCCATTCACAACGGATCGTCCGGCACGTACCTGCCGGTGAAGGGATGTCATCACCATGGCAACGGTCACCTACGACCACGCAAGCCGCATCTACCCAGGGACCGAGCGTCCGGCGGTGGACCAGCTCAACCTCCACGTCGAGGACGGCGAGTTCCTCGTCCTCGTCGGCCCCTCCGGCTGTGGCAAGTCCACCTCGCTGCGCATGCTCGCAGGCCTCGAGGACGTCAACGGCGGCCGCATCCTCATCGGTGACCGCGACGTCACCGACGTGCAGCCCAAGGACCGCGACATCGCGATGGTCTTCCAGAACTACGCGCTGTACCCGCACATGTCCGTCGCGGACAACATGGGCTTCGCGCTGAAGATCGCCGGCACCCCGAAGGCGGACATCCGTACCCGCGTCGAAGAGGCCGCGAAGATCCTCGACCTCACCGAGTACCTCGACCGCAAGCCGAAGGCGCTCTCCGGTGGTCAGCGTCAGCGTGTCGCCATGGGCCGCGCCATCGTGCGTCAGCCGCAGGTGTTCCTCATGGACGAGCCGCTGTCGAACCTCGACGCCAAGCTCCGCGTCCAGACCCGTACGCAGATCGCGTCGCTCCAGCGTCGTCTCGGCGTCACGACCGTCTACGTCACGCACGACCAGACCGAGGCGCTCACCATGGGCGACCGCATCGCGGTCCTCAAGGACGGCCTCCTCCAGCAGGTCGGCACGCCCCGCGAGATGTACGACACCCCGCAGAACGTCTTCGTCGCCGGCTTCATCGGCTCGCCCGCGATGAACCTCGGCACGTTCGCCGTCTCCAACGGCGTCGCGCAGATCGGGCAGGCTCGCATCCCGATCGCCCGCGAGGCGACGTCCGCGCTCACCGCTGAGGACAACGGCCGCGTGACCCTCGGGTTCCGCCCCGAGGCGCTCGACATCGTCAGCGCGTCCGACCCGTCGGCCATCCCGGTCGAGGTCAACATCGTCGAGGAGCTCGGCTCCGACGCGTACGTGTACGGCACCCTCAAGGGCGACCTCGCCAACGCCGACCTCGGGGCTGCCGGCGCCGGCGACCACGAGATCATCGTGCGCGTCAACCCGCGCTCGGTGCCGGGCAAGGGCGAGCGCATCCACGTCGCGATCCGCCCCGGCCAGGAGCACGTGTTCTCGCCGAGCAGCGGCCTGCGGCTGTCGAGCTTCTGATGTAGTCCGCAAAGGGGCGGGTGGTGGCCTGGTGCCTCGCCCGCCCCTTTCGCGTTGCCCCGGTACCGACGCCGTGCCGGACCGCTCCACTACCACGGAAAGGACCGCTTTCGTGGCGCAGAACCTCCAGATCACCGCCGCATCACCCGACCCGGCGCTCCTCGACCTCCCGTGGGACGTCCCGCTCGAGGACTGGCCCGCGTCCGTCCTGGCGGCCCTGCCGCGCGGACTGTCGAGGCACGTCGTGCGGTTCGTGCGCCTGTCCGGCGGGGTGATCGCTGTCAAGGAGATCGGCGAGTCGGTCGCGTACCGCGAGTACGAGCTCCTGCGGCAGCTGAGCCGCATCGACGTCCCGAGCGTCGAGCCGGTCGGAGTGATCACCGGTCGGCAGGACAAGAACGGTGAACGCCTCGAGGCCGTGCTCATCACGAAGCACCTCCAGTTCTCGCTGCCCTATCGGTCGCTGTTCAGCCAGACGTTGCGTCCCGACACGGCGACGAGGCTCATCGACGCCCTCGCGGTGCTCCTCGTGCGGCTCCACCTCATCGGGTTCTACTGGGGCGACGTCTCGCTCTCCAACACCCTCTTCCGGCGGGACGCTGAGACCTTCGCCGCGTACCTCGTCGACGCCGAGACGGGTGACCTGCACCAGAAGCTCAGCCCCGGCCAGCGCACCTACGACGTCGAGCTCGCGCGGACGAACATCATCGGCGAGCTCATGGACCTGGCTGCCGGTGAGCTCCTCGACGAGGACATCGACACCATCGCCATCGGGGATGCCCTGCTCGAGCGGTACAACGAGCTGTGGAACGCGCTCACGGAGGAGGAGTCCTTCGACGCGGACGAGCGGTGGCGTGTCGCAGCGCGGATCGACCGCCTGAACAACCTCGGGTTCGACGTCGGTGAGCTCGAGATCACCACCGACATCGACGGGACGAGCGTCCAGATCCAACCCAAGGTGGTCGACGCCGGCCACCACTCCCGACGCCTCATGCACCTCACCGGCCTCGACGTCCAGGAGAACCAGGCGCGCCGGCTGCTCAACGACCTCGACACGTTCCGGGCGGCGACCGACCGCCAGAACGACGACGAGGAGTTCGTCGCCCACGACTGGCTGTCCGGGGTGTTCGAGCCGACCGTGCGTGCCGTGCCCCGGGACCAGCGCCGCAAGCTCGAACCCGCACAGATCTTCCACGAGGTGCTCGACCACCGCTGGTTCATCTCGGAGCAGCAGCACCGCGACGTGCCGCTCAACGAGGCCGTCGCCAGCTACGTCGAGAACGTGCTGCGCCACCGGCCGGACGAGATGGCCATCCTCGGCCTCCCGCCGGAGGCTGCGGACCAGCAGGAGTAGCAGGAGCAGCACGCACGCGCAGAGGGCGGGACCCGGTCGGGTCCCGCCCTCTGCGCTTGGCATGTCCGCCGTCGCGCGGTGCTGACGCGTGTGTCAGGCCTGGGCAGCTGCCGCAGCCCGGACCCGGGCGACCTCGTAGAGCGAGATGCCCGCTGCCACGCCGGCGTTGAGAGACTCGACCTCGGACCCGATGGGGATGGAGGCGATGACGTCGCACGTCTCACGCACGAGCCGCGACAGGCCCTTGCCCTCGGACCCGACGACGAGGACGAGCGGATCCGTGGCGAACGCGAGGTCGCCCACGTCCGTCGAACCGCCCCCGTCGAGGCCCACGATGAAGCAGCCCGCCGACTTGTACTCCTGCAGCGTCCGCGTGAGGTTCGTCGCCCGGGCGACCGGCACACGGGCCGCGGCGCCCGCGGACACCTTCCAGGCGGAGGCCGTGACACCCGCGGAACGTCGTTCGGGGACGAGCACGCCGTGGGCACCGAACGCACCGGCGGAGCGCAGGACGGCCCCGAGGTTGCGGGGGTCCGTCACGCCGTCGAGCGCGACGATGAGCGGCGGTACACCCGCGGCCGCCGCCGCGTCGAGCAGGTCCTCGGGGTCGGCGTACGCGTACGGGGGCACCTGGACCGCGACGCCCTGGTGCACAGAGTCGTCGGTGAGCCGGTCGAGCTCGGGCTTCGTCACCTCGAGGAGGTTGTAGCCCCGGCCGGACGCGATCTGGAGGATCTCCCGGGTGCGGTCGTCGGCCTCGAGCCGGGTGGCGATGTACACCGCCGAGACGGGGATGCGTGCCCGCAGGGCCTCGAGCACGGCGTTACGACCGGAGACCATCTCGTGCGTGGCGGACCCGGCCTTCTTCGTCGTGCGTCCGCCGCGGGGTGCGGCCTTGCCTCCTGGCCGCGCACCACGCGGCCCCTCGGCGCGGTCGGACCGGCCGGCGCTGTCGCCGCGGCTCGCCGCGGCTGCCTTGCGCTTTGCGGCGGGGTGGTGCGGTCGCTCCTCGGCCTTCGGGGTGGGGCCGCGGCCCTCGAGGGCCTGCCGCCCCCAGCCGCCGGATCCCGTCTGGGCGCCCTTCTTCGATCCGGGCTTGCGCACCGCTCCGCGGCGCTGTGAGTTGCCTGGCATCAGTTCTGGTCCTCCGTGGTCGTGGCGGCGAGCGTCCATCGCGCGCCTGATGTCGAGTCCTCGACGACGATCCCGGCCCGCGCGAGGCGGTCCCGGATCGCGTCGGACGTGGCGAAGTCCCGGGCAGCTCGCGCCTCGGCGCGTGCCTCGAGCTCGCAGGAGACGAGAGCGTCCAGCGCTCTCGCGAAGCGGCTGTCGCCGGAGGCGTCGGCAGTCCAGCGTGCCGGGTCGAGCCCCAGGACGTCGAGCATCGCGCGCACGGCGGCGAGCTCGATCGCCACGACGGCGTCCTGGCGGTCCGCGAGCGCGGAGTTGCCCGCCTTGAGGTGCTCGTGGACGACAGCGAGTGCCGCCGAGACGTTGAGGTCGTCGTTCATGGCGGCGACGAATGCCTCGGGCAGCTCGACGGAGCCCACGTCGTCGGGCGCACCCACCCGCTCGGTCGCCCGCTCGACGAACCCGGCGAAACGGTCCCACGTCGCGTCCGCGTCCGCGAGGGTCTCCGGGGTCCACTCGAGCATCGACCGATAGTGGACCGACGCGAGGGCGAACCTCAGGACGGCGGGACGGGTCCGCGCGAGCACCTCGGTGACGAGCAGCCCGTTGCCGAGCGACTTGCTCATCTTGGCGCCCCCCTGCGTCACCCAGGCGGAGTGCATCCAGTACCGGGCGAAGTCGTACCCCGCGGCTCGTGACTGGGCCTGCTCGTTCTCATGGTGCGGGAACCTCAGGTCGAGCCCGCCCCCGTGGATGTCGAAGGTGTCGCCGAGGTATCGCCGCGCCATCGCGGAGCACTCGAGGTGCCACCCGGGGCGGCCGCGGCCGAACGGCGTTGGCCACGACGCAGTCTCGGGTTCGCCGGGCTTCGCGGCCTTCCACAGAGCGAAGTCGCGCGGGTCCCGCTTGACGCTCACGTCCGTCTCGTCGGGGGCCGGGGTGAGGTCCTCGAGACGCTGGTTCGTGAGCTCCCCGTAGGGCTCCCACGACCGCACGTCGAAGTACACGTCGCCCTCGCCCGTCTGGTACGCGTGCCCGGCGGCCACGAGGCGCTCCATGAGGTCGATCATGTCGGTGACGTGCCCGGTGGCACGGGGCTCGTACGTGGCAGGCTCGTTGCCCAGGGCGTCGTAGGCGTCACGGAACGCACGCTCGTGCCTGTCCGCCCATGCCCACCACGGCACGCCCGCCGCTGCGGACTTCGCGAGGATCTTGTCGTCGACGTCGGTGACGTTGCGGATGTACGTCACCGAGCTCCCGGTCCGACGCAGCCAGCGGACGAGGACGTCGAACGCCACGGCCGACCTCATGTGGCCGATGTGCGGCGGGCCCTGGACGGTCGCACCGCAGACGTAGATGCCCACCTCACCCTGACGCAGGGGCTCGAAGTCGCGGACGTCACGCACGGCGGTGTCGTACAGGCGGAGGGTCACACCCCAAGGTTACCGGGGGCCAGCCTCCGCGGCGGAACCGCTCCCGACCTCCGCACCGCGACGGCGCTCGGCCTCCGCACCGAGCGGGGCGGCGAGTCCCGCGATCTGCCGTGCGAAGAGGCGCACGACCCTGCGGGCGGCGTCGTCGTCGCCGTCTGCCACCCAGGCCAGACCCAACCCGTCGAAGAATGCGGCCACTGTCCGCCCGACGTCCTCGACCGGGTACGCCCAGACGACGCCGTGCTGCTCGGCCACCGCTGTGAGGACCGCGACGGCGCCGGCCCGAGAGTCCACGTACTGGCGCGTGACGAGAGGTCGCATCGCGGTGCGTCGCAGCCCGAGCAGGGTGAGCTCGTAGCCGAGGAGCTGGTGGTCCCGCCGGGCGGACAGGTGCGCCCAGAGCGCGAGCCCGACGGACTCGAGCACATCGACGAGGTCGCCCTCCGCGGGCACCTGGAGGTCGTCCGCACCGATGATGAGCCGGGTGACACGACGGCTCATGGCGGCAAGCAGGTCCGCCTGGTCGTCGAACGAGGAGGTGGCCGCGTCCCAGGACACCCCGGCGGCGGCGGCCGCCGAACGGAGCGTGACGTGCTCGATCCCCTGCTCCGCCGCCAGCTCCAGCGCCGCGCTGACCACGCGGTCCCTACGCTCCTCGAGCGTCCACCCCATGTCGATCCTCCGCGCGTCGCCGTCCAGCACCTGACCCCATCATGCGACACGTCTCGTCCCGGACGCCGCGGAGTCCACAGGATCACCCGGTGTATCGCCCTCAGCCCTGCGCCGCCGCACGGAGGGCGGGCAGCGAGATCTTGTCCATGGTGGACAACGCCTGAGCGACCCGGGCCGTGCGGTCGGGGTCGGGGTCGCTCATGAGGCGTTCGAGCTCCGTCGGGACGATCTGCCACCGCAGGCCGTAGCGGTCGGTGAGCCACCCGCACCGGCTGGCCGCACCTCCGTCGCCCGTGAGCCGCGCCCAGAGCTCGTCGATCTCCTCCTGGGTCTCGACCTGCACCGCGAGGGAGACCGCGTCCGTGAACGGGACCGTCGTGCCACCGTTGAGGGCTTGGAAAGACCGCCCTGCGAGCTCGAACTCGATCATGAGCGCGGTGCCTGCCGGAAGCCGCGCGTCGTCCCCGTACCGGGAGATGGACGTGACGGTCGAGCCCGGGAACAGCGAGGTGTAGAAGGCGACCGCCTCTTCCGCGTCCTGGTCGAACCACAGGCACGTGCTGATGCTCGTCATGGGTCCCTCGTCTCGTCGACGTCAGCCCAGCGTGGCACATGTCCGGCCACGGGACCAGGATCCGCGGGTCAGGATCCGGGCGCGACGACCAGCGCGGTCGCGATGGCGGCGACGCCCTCGCCGCGCCCCGTGAGGCCGAGGCCGTCCGTCGTCGTCGCGGTGACGGTGACGGGGGCGCCGGCGGCCACACTCAGCACCCGCTCGGCCTCCGCGCGTCGGGGTCCGAGCCGGGGCCGGGTCCCGACGAGCTGGACAGCGACGTTACCGATGTGGAAGCCGGCAGCCCGGACGCGCGCGGCCGCCTCGGCCAGGAGCACGGCGCCGCTGGCGCCAGACCACTCGGGCGCGCTCGTCCCGAAGTTCGAGCCGAGGTCGCCGAGGCCGCTCGCCGAGAACAGGGCATCGGCCGCGGCGTGCGCGACGACGTCCGCGTCGGAGTGCCCGGCGAGCCCGGGTTCCCCGGGCCAGTGCAGGCCCGCCAGCCAGAGCGCGCGGTCAGCACCCGGCAACGCGTAGGCGTGCACGTCCGTGCCGATCCCGACGCGGGGCAGGACGCCCGCGGGCGGTGCGGCCGGCGGCAGGGGCGGCTCGGTCATCGCCCGGGTGCGGCAGGGTGGGCGTCCACCCCGTCCGCGAGCAGCCGCGCGACAGCGAGGTCGTGCGGCGTGGTGATCTTCAGGGCGGCCACGTCACCGTCGACCACCCACACCGGCTCACCGACGGCTTCGACGAGCGAGGCGTCGTCGGTCGCGGCCGTGGCCTCGGAGCGGGCTCGCTCCTCCCCGGCGGCGTGGGCGCGCACGAGCAGGTCCCAGGTGAAACCCTGCGGAGTCTGCACAGCACGCAGCGACGACCTGTCGACCGATCCGGCGACGAGCTCCGGAGCCGGGCCGTCGGCCGCCGTCGAGCCGAGCGCGGGCGCCACGAGCTTCATCGTGTCCGTCACCGCGTACCCCGGGATGACGGCGCTGTATCCGCGCCGGACCGCGTCGATGATGCGCAGCATCATCGACGCCGGCGCGAGCGGGCGGGCCGCGTCGTGGACGAGCACGACGTCGCACGGTGCGTGCGCGTCCTCGGGGTCCGCCGACGCGTCCTCGAGCGTCGCGGCAAGCGCTGCGATGCCGGCTGCCACCGACGCCTGGCGGGTGTCCCCACCGGCGACGACCTGCCACGGGCCGAGCCCGTCGACGCCACGCAGCACGTCCTCGAACTCGCTGACCCTGTCGGCCGGCGCGGTGACGACGATGCAGCGCACCTCACCGGTCCGGGCGAGCTCACGAGCGGCGCGGACGACGAGGGGCACCCCGCCGATCTCGACGAGGGCCTTGGGGTGCCCGAACCCCAGACGCGTCCCGGAACCGGCCGCCGTGAGGATCGCGACGGCGTTCGCCGTCATCGGCCGGCCGACCCGCGCAGGCACCGCGGGCCGGCAACCGTGTTCTGTCGGCGCATCAGGATGCGAGGACCTCGTCGAGGATGGCTTCCGCCTTCTCCTCCTCCGTGTGCTCGGCCAGAGCCAGCTCGGAGACGAGGATCTGGCGAGCACGGGCGAGCATGCGCTTCTCGCCCGCAGACAGGCCGCGGTCGGCATCACGGCGGGAGAGGTCACGGACGACCTCGGCAACCTTGATGACGTCGCCCGAGGCGATCTTCTCGACGTTCGCCTTGTAGCGGCGCGACCAGTTGGTCGGCTCTTCGGTGTAGGGGGCGCGGAGCACCTCGAACACCTTGTCGAGACCCTCCTGGCCCACCACGTCACGGACACCGACGAGATCGACGTTGTCCGCCGGGACCTCGATGGTCAGATCACCCTGGGCAACCTTGAGCTTGAGATAGATCTTGTCCTCACCGCGCACGGTTCGGGTCTTGATCTCTTCGATAAGAGCAGCACCATGGTGCGGGTAGACAACGGTCTCCCCAACTGTGAACGTCATCAGTGGAAGTCCCCTTTCGCGGATGCCCATCTTACCACGCCAGAACGTTGAAATTCCGGGCTCCTCCGCTCCCCTCCCGCGCCCCCACGAGGAAGCGTCGCGACGCGCCCGGGCTCCCGGTGTGGCGTGCGACATAGTGCAGTCCGTGTCCGGCTGGTACCCGTTCGGCTAGGCTGTGCCCCAGACGGCCTGTCCCCCGAAGGAGCGCGACGGTCGGTGCACGGCCCGCCCGGTGAGACCGGGCGCGACGTGACCAGCACACTCAGCACGACTCCTCAGAGCCGCGCCGACATGCGCCGTGACCCCCGCCACCGTGGCCCCCCGGGCCCGCACGTGACATCCAGGAGCCACCCGTGATCACCCGTTCTCCGAAGACACGCTCCGTTCTCGCCCTCTCCGCGCTCGGCCTCACCCTCGCCGTCAGCGCCTGCGCGCCGACGACGAACCTGCCCTACAACCCCTCGGACGGCATCCGCGCCGAGATCGGTGACATCTCGGTCGACAACCTCATGATCGTCACGACCGCCGAGGGCGAGCCGGGCCAGCTTCTCGGTGCGGCGACGAACGCCGCCGACGACAGCGGGACCCTCTCGATCCGCACCGGTGACAGCTCGGTCAACATCCCCGTCATGCTCAAGGGCGGCGAGACCCTGACCTTCCACAAGGACGGCGCCACCCCGACCGTCATCTCGGCCGTCCCGACCGCTCCGGGGACGAACCTCTCCGTCACCTTGGCGAACGCGGCTGGCGAGTCCACGATCGTGAGCGTCCCGGTCCTCGACGGCACGCTGCCGGAGTACGCCGACGCCCTGCCCGGAAACAGCTGAACCACGGGCTCGGACCGCACCACGGACGACACCGACGAGGGCGGGGCCTGCAGCTGCAGGCCCCGCCCTCGTCGTGATTCATCCGTGCACCTGCCCGCGTCCTCGTCCCTCGACCGGGCGCCCGGTCACCCGAAGCGGCCCGAGATGTAGTCCTCCGTCGCCTTCTCCCTCGGCGAGGAGAACATCGTCGAGGTGTCGTCCATCTCGATGAGGCGGCCGGGCTTGCCCGTGCCGGCGATGTTGAAGAAGGCTGTCCGGTCGCTCACCCGGGCCGCCTGCTGCATGTTGTGCGTGACGATGACGATCGTGTAGTCGTTCTTCAGCTCCGCCATGAGGTCCTCGATCGCGAGCGTCGAGATCGGGTCGAGGGCCGAGCACGGCTCGTCCATGAGCAGGACGTCCGGCTTCACGGCGATCGCGCGAGCGATGCACAGACGTTGCTGCTGCCCGCCGGACAACGAGGAGCCAGGGCGGTCCAGCCGGTCCTTCACCTCGTTCCAGAGGTTCGCACCGCGCAACGACGACTCGACGAGCTCGCTCGCGTCGGTCTTCGAGATCCGCCGGTTGTTCAGCCGCACCCCCGCGAGCACGTTGTCCGCGATGGACATCGTCGGGAAGGGGTTGGGGCGCTGGAAGACCATCCCGACCTGGCGGCGGACGCCCACGGGGTCGACGTCCGTGCCGTAGAGGTCCTGGCCGTCCATGACGGCCTTCCCCTCCACCCGGGCCCCGGGGATGACCTCGTGCATCCGGTTGAGGGTGCGCAGGAAGGTCGACTTCCCGCAGCCCGAGGGGCCGATGAGAGCGGTGACGGACCGCTCCTCGACGGTCATCGTCACGTCGGCGACCGCGAGGAAGTCGCTGTAGTACACGTTGAGGTCGCTGACCTCGATGCGTTTGGACACGTGGATCCTTCCGTTCTCGGTGCGGTACGAGTCCGCGAGCCGTGCGGCGCCGTCGGCCCTCAGCGGGCTGCGGCTGGGGAGAAGTACTTGCTGACCATGCGGGCGACGACGTTGAGGAGCATGACGATCACGATGAGGGTGAGCGCTGCCGCCCAGGCGCGCTCGACCCCGGCACCGCCCTGGGAGTACTGCCGGAACGCGTACACCGGCAGCGTCGTCATGCGGCCGTCGAAGAGGTCCCAGTTGACCCCGACGACGATGCCCACGGTGAGCAGCAGCGGAGCGGTCTCCCCGATGACCCGGGCGACCGCGAGCATCACCCCGGTGACGATCCCCGCGACCGCGGTCCGCAGGACGACCTTGATGATCGTCAGCCACTTGGGCACCCCCAGGGCGTAGGAGGCCTCGCGGAGCTCGTTGGGGACGAGGCGCAGCATCTCTTCGACCGACCGGATGACCACCGGGATCATGAGGACGGACAGGGCCGCGGCTCCCATGATCCCGGCACGGTACGCCGCCCCGAAGATCATGGTGAAGAGCGTGAACGCGAAGAGCCCGGCGACGATCGACGGGATGCCCGTCATGACGTCGACGAGGAACGTGATGCTCCGTGCCAGGCGACCCCGCCCGTACTCGACGAGGTAGATGGCCGTGAGCAGGCCGATCGGGACGGAGATCGCCGTCGCGGCGAGAGTGATGAGCAGGGTCCCCATGATCGCGTGGTAGACGCCGCCCTCGGCCATGTCGCCGAAGACGCCGACCATGTTCGTGTTGAGGAACGTGAAGCTGAACCGCTTCGAGCCCTCACGCACGACCGTCCACAGCAGGGACACGAGCGGGATGAGCGCGACGAGGAAGGCGCCCGTGACGAGAGTCGTCGCGAGCCGGTCCTTCGCCCGGCGCTCGCCCTCGACGATGAGCGACGTGATCGGCAGCGCCAGGACGTACAGGAGCGCCGCGAGGGCGAGGACGGTCCCGACCGTGGGGGTCGCGGCGACGAGCAGGACGAGGAACGACACGACGAGCGCACCGGCACCGAACGCCCAGGGGGCGCGGTCCGGCAACCGGGGGGACACCGAGCTCGACGTGGCCGGCGGGTCTGCGACGAGCGTCATCAGTTGGCTCCTGAGAACTCGCTGCGGCGGGAGATGATCCACCGCGCGAACATGTTGACCGCGAGGGTGATGAGGAACAGCGCGAGACCGGTCGCGATGAGCACGCTGACCGACAGGCCGGAGGCCTCGGGAAACTTCGCCGCGATGTTCGCCGCGATGGACTGGTGGTTGCCGGGCCGGAGGAGGAAGAAGGAGTACACGAACCCGGGCGAGAGGATCATGAGGACGGCCATCGTCTCGCCCAGCGCCCGGCCGAGGCCGAGCATGGACGCGCTGATGATGCCGGACCGGCCGAACGGGATCACCGCCGTGCGGACCATCTCCCAGCGGGTGGCGCCGAGCGCCAGCGCGGCCTCCTCGTGCAGGCGGGGCGTCTGGAGGAAGACCTCCCGAGCGATCGCGGTGATGATGGGAAGGATCATCACGGCGAGCACCACGGCGGCCGTGAGCACGTTCTTGGCCGGTGGCTGGTACCCGCTGAAGAGCGGGACGAACCCGAGCGGACCGGTGAGGAACCGGAAGACGGGATCGAGGACGGGAGCGAGCCACAGCGCGCCCCACAGGCCGTACACGACCGACGGGACGGCCGCCAGGAGGTCGACGACGTACCCGAAGCCGTGCGCCAGACGCCGCGGAGCGTAGTGCGAGATGAACAACGCGATCCCGACAGCCAGCGGCACGGCCAGCAGCAGGGCCAGCACCGAGGCCAGAAGGGTGCCGAACACGAGGGGCCCGACGTACTCGAGCAGCGACGAGGCCTCGCCGAACCAGGCGATCTCCTGGAGCTCCTCCGGCGAGGCCGTGAGCGCTGGCCACGCGCGCAGGACGAGGAACCCCGCGACCGCCGCGAGCGTGACGAGGATCGTCAGGCCCGCGGCGATGCACAGGTACTCGAAGAGCCGTCCCGCGAGCGGACCCCTGGCGCGCGTGCGCGCAGGGGGTTCACCGGCGGGGGCGGTGCGGATCTTCGAAGGGCTCAGAACGGCCACAAGGACTCCGTCAGCTGTGAGGGGTGGGAGAGGGTCAGCCGACCGTGGTGATCGAGTCGATCGCCGCGGTCACCTCCGCGCGCAGCGCGTCCGAGATGGGGGCGGAGCCAGCGACGTCGGGCATCGCCGCGACATCCTGGCCCTCGGTGCTCGCGATGTAGCCGAGGAACGCCTTGACGTTCGCCACCTCGGACGCGTCCTCGTACTGCGAGCAGGCCACCGAGTAGGAGATGAGCACGAGCGGGTACGCACCCTCGGCCGTGGTGGCGCGGTCGAGCTCGACGACGATCTGGTTCTCGTTCGCGGTCTCCGCACGGGGCGAGGAGTCCACGACGGAGGCCGCGGCCTCGGGCGAGAAGGGCACGTACTCCTCACCGACCTTGAGCGCGACCGTGCCGAGGGAACCGGCGCGGGAGGCGTCGGCATAGCCGATCGCACCCTCGGCGCCCGAGACCGTGTCGATGAGCCCGGACGTGCCGTTGCCCGACTGCGTGCCCGAGATGGGCCAGTCACCGCTCGGCTCGTAGGTCCAGGCGCCGTCCGACGCCGCCGCCAGGTACTCGGTGAAGTTCTCCGTCGTGCCCGACTCGTCGTTCCGGTTCACCGGGACGATGGCCGTCGCGGGGAGCTCGACGCCCGCGTTCTCCGCAGCGACGAGCGGGTCGTTCCACATGGTCACCTCGCCGCTGAAGATCTTCGCGATGAGCGGGGCCGACATGTTGAGGTGGTCGACCCCGAGGTCCGGGAGGTTGTAGACCACGGCGATGGGGCTGATGTACAGCGGGAGCTCGAGCACGTCGCCGCCGTAGCAGCGCTCGGACGCGGCAGCGATCTCGTCCTCGGTGAGGGCGGCGTCGGATCCCGCGAACTGCACACCACCGTTGAGGAACTGCTCGCGACCCCCACCGGAGCCCACGGCCTCGTAGCTCACCATGACGTCGGGGGCGACGCTCGCGAACGTGGCCATCCAGCCCTCCATCGCCTTCTCCTGGGAGGAGGCACCCGCGCCGGCGAGGTTGCCCGAGAGGTCGGCCGCGGCGCTCGAGGTTCCCGACCCGCTCGTCGCTCCGGCGCTGCCACCGCTCGTGGCGTCCGCACCGCAGGCGGCGAGCGTCACGGTGAGTGCGCCGACCGTCGCGACGGTGGTGAGGCTGCGGTTCTTGACACGCTTCACTGTCGTACCCATTCTGCAGAGCCCGCTCGCAGCGCGGTCGCGTGCGATCACCGCCGACGTTAGAGAGCGCGGGTGGCCGCCCGACGGGCTCAGGGTGAACGCGAGGTGAACACTCGTCGACGGTGGGGCAGGGCCGCCGACGGCACCGTCAGTCGTGCTCGGCGAACTTGTAGCCCAGTCCCCGGACGGTGAGCACGAGCTCGGGCGCCGCCGGGTCGAGCTCGACCTTCGCCCGGATGCGCTTGATGTGCACGTCGAGGGTCTTGGTGTCCCCCACGTAGTCCGCGCCCCACACCCGGTCGATGAGCTGGCCACGTGTGAGGACCCGCCCCGCGTTGCGCAGGAGCAGCTCGAGGAGGTCGAACTCCTTGAGCGGCAGCGGAACCACCTCCCCGCGCACCGTCACGACGTGCCGCTCCACGTCGAGGCTGACAGGCCCGACGACGAGCGTCCCGGGGTCGTCGTCGTCCGCCGGGGACTGCGGCTGGCGGCGGCGCAGCACCGCACGCACGCGGGCGAGCAGCTCCCGGAACGAGTACGGCTTCGTCACGTAGTCGTCGGCGCCGAGCTCCAGCCCGACGACCTTGTCGATCTCACCGTCCTTCGCGGTGAGCATGATCACCGGCACGTCGCCGCGCTGCCTCAGCTCCCGGCACACCTCGGTCCCCGACAACCCGGGCAGCATGAGGTCGAGCAGCACGAGGTCCGCCCCCGACTCGTCGTACGCCGCGAGCGCCTCCGGCCCTGTCGCAACGGCGACCACCTCGAAGCCCTCCCGCTCGAGCTGGTACGTCAACGGCTCGCGGTAGGACTCCTCGTCCTCGACCACCAGGATGCGCGTCACGCCCCGACCTCCCTGTCTTCGGGCGGGGCGCCCAGCGCCCCGCGTTGCGGTTGTCCGGCGGCAGACCCGTCGGCCACGCCCGGTGCGGGCGCGGCCGCCGGGATGCGGAGCGTGAAGGTCGAGCCCTTCCCCGGCTCGGACCAGATCGTCACGTCTCCCCCGTGGTCGGCCGCCACATGCTTGACGATGCTCAGGCCCAGCCCCGTGCCCCCGGTGTCCCGGGACCGTGCTGGGTCGACCCGGTAGAAACGCTCGAAGATGCGTTCCTGCTGGGCGGCGTCGATCCCGATGCCCTGGTCCACGACGGCGATCTCGACGAGGTCGTCCACGAGCCGGACGCCCAGGCCCACACGCGTGCTCGGTGGCGAGTAGGCCACGGCGTTGTCGAGGAGGTTGCGCACGGCCGTGACGAGCAGGGCGTGGTCCCCGTAGACCTGCAGGCCCGGCTGACCGCCCACCTGCACCGTGATGTTCTTCGCCTGCGCGACCACCCTGGCCCGGTCCGCCGCCTCGGCGACGACGTCGTCGACCTCGATGACAGAGACCTCCTGCAGCGCCCCTGCGACCTGGAGCCGCGACAGCTCGATGATCTCGTGGACGAGCGCTGCGAGCCGCGTCGACTCCTGCTGCATGCGCTGCGCGAAGTGCCGGACCGCGGCCGGGTCCTCGGCCGCGTCCTGCATCGTCTCGGCGAGCAGCGAGATCGCGCCCACCGGCGTCTTGAGCTCGTGGGAGACGTTCACCGCGAAGTCCCGGCGGATGGCCTCGACGCGCCGCGCCTCGGTCCGGTCCTCCGCGAGGACCGCCACGTGCCGGGCGTCGATGCTCGCGACGCGCACCTGGAGCATGACGCGACCCCGGCCGACCGGTCCCCGCGGGAGCTCGAGCTCCTCGTCGGCGATCACCCCGTCCCGGCGCACGGCGTCGACCATGTCCTGCACGGCCGCGTGGGCGATCGCCTCCCCCCGCACGACGCCGAGCGCGTACGCCGCGGCGCTCGCCCGGATGACGACGTCGTCGGGACCGAGGACCACGGCCGCGGAACGCAGGATCGCGAGCACCCGGGCGACGCCCGGATCGATCTCGGGGGCGGGCTGCTCCGGGACGCGTCGCTGCTCGTGCTCGCTCACCCGGAAGGCGAGCGTCGCCAGCACGCCCGTGACCAGGCCGAGCAGGCCGGCCACCACCACCTCGAATCCGTCCACGCACGCCAGCCTACGGTTCCGTGTCGGCGCCGTGGGCCGCTCCCAGCCGCCTCGGGCACGCCCCGTCGGGCCCACCGGACACCGTCCATGAAGTGTTCATCTGCGCCCCACCTCCTGTTCACCCACGGGTCGTCGCGTCCACACCTCACGTTGGGACGCTCGGGGCCGTACCGGACGACGAGAGGGAACACATGCGCGACATCTTCGAAGCAGAGCTCCACCAGGTCGGCGAGGACCTGGCCGAGATGAGCACCCTCGTCGAGACCGCGATCACGCGCGCCGGCACCGCTCTGCTCACGGCCGACCTCGAGCTGGCGCAGGCCGTCATCGCGGCCGACCACGCGATCGACCAGCTGGAACGGGGCCTGGACGAACGCTGCGTGCTCCTGCTCGCCCAGCAGCAACCGGTCGCGACCGACCTGCGCGTGGTCGTCTCCGCCCTGCGCATGAGCGCGACGCTCGAGCGCATGGGAGACCTCGCGCGGCACATCGCCCAGGTGGCACGGGGCCGCTACCCCCATCCCGCCATCACCGGAGGGGCACAGCCGACCTTCGCCGCGATGCACGACGCCGCGACGCAGCTCGCGAGCCGCACGACGGTGCTGCTCACGACCCGGGACCTCGCTGTCGCGGAGAACATCGAGCGGGACGACGAGATCCTCGACCAGCTTCACAAGGACACGTTCGACGCGCTCCTGCACGAGTCCTGGTCCGGGACCGCCCAGGAGACCATCGACGTCACGCTCGTGGGCCGCTACTACGAACGGTTCGGCGACCACGGGGTCTCGATCGCCCGCCGCGTCGCCTTCCTCGTCACCGGGGAGTTCACGGACGAGCACCGCCGACCGGTCCAGCCGGCCGCACGCTGACAGGACCCGGGGTCAGACACGAAGGACGCGCCACCCGCACGGGTGGCGCGTCCTTCGTTCGTCGGGCAGGTCTCAGCGACCCTGGTTCGCGACGGCCTGGATGGCTGCTGCGGCAGCGTCGGCGTCGAGGTACGTGCCCCCGGGGACGACCGGGGCGAAGTTCTCGTCGAGCTCGTAGACGAGCGGGATGCCCGTCGGGACGTTGAGCCCCGCGATGGCCTCGTCGTCGATGCCGTCGAGGTGCTTGATGATCGCGCGCAGCGAGTTGCCGTGCGCCGCGACGAGCACCGTCTTGCCGGACGTGAGGTCCGGGATGACCTCGGACTCCCAGTAGGGCAGGGCGCGGACGAGGACGTCCTTGAGGCACTCGGTGAGGACGACAGGCGCGTCCGCGTAGCGCGGGTCCGCGTCCTGGGAGAACTCGGAGCCGACCTCGATGGCGGGCGGCGGCACGTCGTAGGAGCGCCGCCACGTCATGAACTGCTCCTCGCCGAACTCCGCGAGGGTCTGCTTCTTGTCCTTGCCCTGGAGCGCACCGTAGTGACGCTCGTTGAGGCGCCAGCTGCGCTTGACCGGGATCCAGTGGCGGTCAGCGGCGTCGAGCGCCAGGTTCGCGGTCGTGATCGCGCGGCGCAGGAGCGACGTGTGCACGACGTCGGGGAGGATCCCTGCGTCGGCGAGCAGCGTGCCGCCGCGCCGCGCCTCCTCGATGCCCTTCTCGGACAGGGCCACGTCGACCCAGCCGGTGAACAGGTTCTTCGCGTTCCACTCGCTCTCGCCGTGGCGGAGCAGCACAAGGGTGTATGTCATGTCATCCATCCTGCCGCATGCGCGTCAGCGGTGCCCGGGCCTTTCGTCCGCTGGACACCACCGTCACTGAGCCTCGTCGCCGCGAACGCGTAGGCCTTGAGCGTCTGCTCGGCGGTGGCGTCCCAGCTGAACCGCGCGCCGACCTGCCGTGCACCCGCAGACAGGCGGGCCCGCCGCTCGTCGTCGTGCAGGAGGTCGTCGAGCGCACGTGCCCAGACGGCCGGGTCGTGCCCGGGGACGAGGACACCGGTGACGTCATGATCGACCGCCGTGCGCAGTCCTCCGACGTCGGCAGCCACCACCGGCGTCCCGCACGCCTGCGCCTCGACCGCGACCAGCCCGAACGACTCGCTGCGGGACGGGACCGCCACGAGGTCGGCGGCACGGAACCACTGGGCCAGGCGGTCGTGCGGCACGGGATCGCGCAGGACGAGGTGGTCGGCGACCCCGAGCTGTGCTGCCAGCGCGGTGAGCTCACGCAGCGCCGTCGGTCGGCCGCTCGGACCACCGAGCACGACGAGCGTGGGCACGTCGCGCCCCTGGGCAGCGAGCACACCCAGCGCGCGGACGAGGACGTCCGGTGCCTTGAGCAGCTGCACCCGCCCGGCGAACAGCACGAGAGGACCGCGGACAGGCAGCCCGAGCGCCCGGCGCTCGGCCTCGCGCCCCGGCCCCCCGGGGTGGAACGTGTCGAGGTCCACGCCCGGTGCCACGACGTGCACCCGCGCCGGATCGGCGTCGTACAGCGCGACGAGGTCCTGCGCCTCCTGGTCGGTGTTCGCGATGAGGGCGTGCGCTTCGGCGGTGACCTGCTCCTCGCCGATGATGCGGTTCGGCGGCTCTGGTTCGTCACCGGGCGCGAGGCTCGCGTTCTTCACCAGGGCCATCGTGTGCATGGTGTGGACGAGCGGGACGTCCCAGCGGTCTGCCGCCAGCCATCCGGCCTGCCCCGACAGCCAGTAGTGCGAGTGCACGACGTCGTACCACCCCGGGCGTCGTGCGGCTTCCGTCCGCAGGACGCCCGCGGAGAAGGAGCACAGCTGGCCGACGAGGTCGGCCTTGTCGAGCCCCTCGAACGGGCCGGCCGTGATGTGGCGCACGAGGACGCCGTCGGCCACCTCGACGACGTCGGGCTGCGCGGAGTGCGTACGCCGCGTGAAGATCTCGACCTGCGCGCCGCGCCGGGCCAGGGCCCGGGACAGCTCCGTGATGTAGACGTTCATGCCGCCCGCGTCACCGGACCCCGCCTGCTCGAGCGGCGACGTGTGGACGGAGAGCATCGCGACCCGGGGAGAGGTGTCCGGCACGTCGGGCGACGCAAGATGTTGCATCCGTCCAGTCTCCCACCATCGCTGGACAGCTCTCACCGCGCCGGACGCCGGCGCACCGGGAGCGCGGGCCGAAGGTCCCACCGCCGCACGCCGCCGCACACCCACCATGGACATATGGGAACCACGACAGCACATGACTCACTCGCCGCCCTGCGGTCGATGCTGGACGACGAGCCCGCTCAGCCGCTCACGCCGCTCGACGCCGACGCATGTGAAGCCCTGCCTGACGACCACGTCGTGTGCACCTGCAACAACGTCACCGCTGGCGAGATCCGGACAGCGATCTCGACCGGCGCGTGCACCACCCTCGACGACGTGCAGGTGTGCACCCGCGCCGGCGGAGCCTGCGGGGGCTGCCTGCCCGCCGTCGCCGGCCTCGTGGACGTGGAGATCGGTCGGTCAGGCACCTGCTGACGAGGCAGCTGCCGAGCGCTCCGGACCCGGCCAGACCACTGCCGGGACGTCCCGACGAGCGGGTGCAGGGCCGGCAGGCTCTCGCCCGTGGGCGGAATGGAAACGCTTTCCTTTGTCCGTCCCGACCTGCACGCCCTGCCAAAACCGTCCCCGTTCGGCCCCCAGCACTCCCGCGATCCGACGTAAATGATTAAAAGTTCACCGAGGGTCCATCCGTCAAAAACGACCAGAAATGGTTCGGGACAGGCACCCGGCAATACGCCTGCGAGACGACGAACGCCGGGTCGGACCGGCTGGTGCCGGACCGACCCGGCGTCATGCCGAGCGCAGCAGGTGCGTCAGTTGGCGGCCTCGTACGCCGCACGGACCTCCGCGGAGATACGACCACGGTCGTTCACCGTGAACCCGTTCTCCCGGGCCCACTCACGGATCGTGTTGGCCGACGGTCCACCGCTGTTCCCGGCGGAGCGTCCCGGCGTCCTGCGGGCCTGGCGGGCCGCAGGACGACCGACCTTGCGTGCGTGACCGACCCACGGTGCGAGCGCCTCACGAAGCTGCGTGGCGTTCTCCGTCGTGAGGTCGATCTCGTAGGAGACGCCATCCAGGGAGAAGGACACGGTCTCGTCCGCGCCGCCACCATCGAGGTCGTCGACAAGAATGACCTGAACCTTTTGAGCCACTGGGAGGACCTCACCATTCTTCATCACGTTGGTCCTTAATCATCACACCGTTCGGCATTCATCGTCAACAGCGCGCATTTTTCGGGACAACTATGCCCGGTCCGGTGAAGTTCCTGCGTGATGATTGTGCTCAGAAAGTGTGTTCTCGGCCTCGTCCAGCTTTGCGAGCTCCGCACGTTCGTTCCGATCCGCACGGATGATGAAGCGCATGACGAAGTAGAAGATCACACCGACACCGATGGACGGCACCAGTGCGGCGACGGCCGCCCAGAAGGTATTCACACGTCGATCCTACGCAGCGAACCTTGGAGCAGAACCGGTCCGGCAGGTGGCGCTGGTCACGCCTGCGGCTTGACCAGCGGGAAAAGGATGGTCTCGCGGATGCCGAGCCCGGTGAGCGCCATGAGCAGGCGGTCGACGCCCATGCCCATGCCACCGCTGGGGGGCATCGCGTACTCCATCGCTGTGAGGAAGTCCTCGTCGAGCGCCATCGCCTCGTCGTCGCCAGCAGCGGCGAGCACCGCCTGCGCCTCGAACCGCTGGCGCTGGACCACGGGGTCGACGAGCTCGGAGTACGCGGTGGCGAGCTCGAACCCCCGGACGTACAGGTCCCACTTCTCCACCTGCCCGGGCTCGGACCGGTGGTCGCGGGTCAGGGGCGAGGTCTCGACGGGAAAGTCCCGCACGAAGGTCGGTGCGTAGAGCGCGTCTCCCACATGGTGCTCGAACAGCAGCTCGACGAGCCTCCCGTGCGACACCTTCTTCGGATCCATGCTGATCTCGGCACGCTCCGCGAGCGCGAGCAGGTGCGGCACGGTGGTCGCCGGCGTGATCTCCTCCCCGAGTGCCTCGGAGAGCGAGCCGTACATCGTGATCTCCGCCCAGTCACCACCGAGGTCGTACTCCTCACCCGACGGCAGCGTGACGACCGTCGTGCCCAGGACGTCCCGTGCCGCTGTCTGCACGAGGTCCTTCGTCAGCTCGGCCATCGTGTTGTAGTCGCCGTACGCCTCGTATGCCTCGAGCATCGCGAACTCGGGAGAGTGGGTCGAGTCCGCGCCCTCGTTGCGGAAGTTCCGGTTGATCTCGAACACCCGCTCGATCCCACCGACGACAGCCCGCTTGAGAAACAGCTCGGGAGCGATGCGCAGGTACAGGTCGATGTCGTAGGCGTTCATGTGGGTGGTGAACGGACGCGCCGCGGCGCCACCGTGGATCGTCTGCAGCATCGGCGTCTCGATCTCGAGGAACGACCGCCGGTGGAAGTTCTCCCGCAGCGAGCGCACGACGCCAGCACGCAGGCGGGCGGCATCCCGTGCGGCGGGCCGGGCGATGAGGTCCACGTACCGCTGGCGGACGCGCGCTTCCTCCGACAGGTCCTTGTGCAGCACGGGCAACGGACGGAGCGACTTGGCGGCGATCTGCCACGAGTCGGCGAACACGCTGAGCTCTCCACGCTTGGAGCTGATGACGCGCCCGTGGGCGAAGAGGTGGTCACCGAGGTCGACGTCTGCCTTGAACGCCGCGAGGGAGTCCTCGCCGACGACAGCCTGGCTGAGCATCACCTGCAGACGGTTGCCCTCACCGTCCTGGAGCGCGACGAAGCAGAGCTTGCCGGTGTTGCGCAGGAACACCACGCGCCCGGCGACCCCCACGAGGTCGTCCGTCTCCTGGCCCTGCTCGAGGTGGGCGTACTGCTCGCGCACCTCAGCGATCGTGTGGGTGCGCGGCACCCCGACGGGGTACGCCTCGTCACCCCGCTCGATGAGGCGGTCGCGCTTCGCGCGCCGCACCCGCAGCTGCTCGGGAAGATCGTCGCCGTCACGGACGGGAAGGGCGTCGGCAGGAGCAGGGGTCTGGGCGGAGTTCACCGCACTATTCTAGACGCCGCGGCACGCCGACCCCGGTGCTCGGGTCAGCCCACGAGGTCGAGCGCGAGGTCGAGGATCGGTGCGGAGTGCGTGAGAGCACCGACCGACATGTAGTCGACACCCGTGGCCGCGACCTCCGCGGCACGGTCGAGCGTGAGGTTGCCCGTCGCCTCGAGCTCCACCCGGCCCACCTCCGGCTCGAGCGCGCGGACCGCCGCGACGGTCGCTGCGAGGACGGGCGTCGGCATGTTGTCCAGGAGGAGGAAACGGGCACCGGCACGTACGGCCTCGAGCGCCTGCTCCGGTGTGTCGGCCTCGACCTGCACGAGGACGTCGCCGAACCCCTCGCGCACGGCGCGCACGGCCGCGTCGACCGATCCGGCTGCGACGACGTGGTTGTCCTTGACCATCGCGACGTCGTAGAGGCCCATGCGCTTGTTCGTGCCGCCACCCGCGCGCACGGCGTGCTTCTCGAGCGCCCGCAGCCCGGGTGTGGTCTTGCGGGTGTCGAGGACGGTGGTACCCGAGCCGGCCAGCTGGTCCGCCCAGGCACGGGTCGCGGTGGCGACGCCCGACGCGCGGCTCGCGAGGTTGAGCAAGGAGCGCTCCGCGACGAGCATCGCCCGGACGGGCCCGGTGAGCACGGCCAGCCGCTGTCCCGCGACGACCCGGTCCCCGTCCGCCGCCTCGAGCTGCACCTGCACCGGATCGAGGCCGAACCGTCGGGACACCTGGTCGACGGTCTCCTGCACGATCGCCAGCCCGGCCACCACTCCCGCAGCGCGGGCCATGAGGTGCGCGGCGGCGTGCGTCGACGCCGGGATCGTCGCCTGGCTCGTCACGTCACGACCGGGATCACCGCCGAGGTCCTCGTCGAGCGTGCGGCGGACGGTGTCGGAGATCCACGCGGGATCGAGGAGCGCAGGAGAGTCGGTCACCGCCCCAACCTAGCGGGCCTCGAGCACACCGTCGTCGTCGAGTCGCACGACCACGCGGCGCTCCCAGGCCGGGTCCGGCTCCGGGAAGTCCGTACGGAAGTGGCCACCGCGGCTCTCCGCCCGGACCGCCGCCGCCGCGGTGAGCGCAGACGCGACCTGGTGGACGTTGCTCGTCTCCCACTCGGCCGTCTGCGGCAGCGCGCTGAGGTCACCGGGCACCGGCTCGGGGAGGTTCGCGTCGGTGCGCACCTCGCGGAGCGTGCGCGCCGTGGCTGCGAGGCTCTCCGCGGAGCGGAGCACCCCCGAGCCGGCGGTCGTCGTGCGCTGGATGCGCGACCGCGTCGCCGCCATGACGAGGCCGGTGGGACCGGGTCGTCGGACGGGTTCGAGGAGCGGCAGCTCCCCCGCCGCCATCCGGGCCGCGATGTCTGCCGCCGCCCGGTGGGCGAACACGAGCCCCTCGAGCAGGGAGTTCGAGGCGAGCCGGTTGGCACCGTGCACCCCGGTGCAGGCGACCTCGCCGACAGCGTAGAGACCGCGCACGGAGGTGCGTCCGGCGAGGTTCGTCGCCACCCCGCCCGAGTGGTAGTGCTGGGCCGGGGCGACCGGAACCGGCTCCTCGGTGATGTCGAAGCCCTGCGCGAGGAGCCCCTGGGTGATCGTCGGGAAGCGGCGGCGCAGGAAGTCGGCACCGAGGTGCCGGGCGTCGAGGAACACGTGGTCCGAGCCGGTCGCCGCCATCTGTCGGACGATCGCGTGCGCGACGACGTCGCGCGGCGCGAGCTCGGCCATCGGGTGCACCGCGGGCATGAACCGGTGCCCGTCGACGTCCACGAGGTAGGCGCCCTCGCCGCGCACCGCCTCCGAGATCAGGGTGAGCTGCCCGCGGGCAGCGCTGCCCAGCCACAGGACCGTCGGGTGGAACTGGACGAACTCGAGGTCACCGAGGTCGGCGCCAGCACGCAGGGCGGCCGCGACACCGTCCCCGGTCGCCTGCGGCGGGTTCGTCGAGGACACGTAGATCTGACCGATCCCACCGGTGGCGAGGACCACCGCGCGGGCGCGGGCAGCGCCGACGCCGTCCCTGCTGCCCTCGCCGCGCACGTGCAGGGTCACCCCGCACACGGCACGGCGCGGGCCGTCAGGCGTCGCGGGGGCGATCGGCCCGGCGCTCGTCAGGAGGTCGATGACCAGGGCGTGCTCGATGACCTCGATCCCGGGATCGTTGCGCACGGCCTCGAGCTGGGCGACGAGCGCCCGGGAGATCTCCGCGCCCGTCGCGTCGCCACCCGCGTGCGCGATGCGGTCGGCGTGGTGCCCACCCTCGCGGGTCAGCGACATCTCGCCGTCGACCTCGGTGTCGAAGTTCGCCCCCCGCCCGACGAGCTCGCGCACGCGCGCAGGCCCCTCCGTGACGAGGATCTCGACAGCTGCCGGGTCGCAGACGCCACCACCCGCGACGAGCGTGTCCGCGAGGTGCGCGGCCGGGGAGTCGGAGGGATCGAGCGCGGCAGCGATGCCGCCCTGCGCCCACACCGTCGAGCCGGACGAGAGCTCACCCTTCGTGACGAGCAGCACGCGCGGCACGCGCGAGCGGAGTTCGAGCGCGGCCGTCAGACCCGCGATGCCCGAGCCGACGACGATGACGTCGGCGTGCGTCACCCATCCCGGCTCCGGGGCTGCGAGAGTCGTCGCGAGGCGGGTCACCGGGAGCCCGCCCGGTGCGGGGACGCCGGCGGCGTCCGGTGCGGGTTCGACAGCGACGTGCGGTGCGAGGCCTGCGCTCACGCGTCGATGCCGACGGCGGACTGGAACGGGGTGATCTCGAGCCCGCTGGCCTCCAGCCCGTACCCGTCGGGCACCTGGCCCGGCTCGTGGGACAGGTCGACGATGCGGTTGTCGCCGTCGACGAACACGACGCGCGGCAGGAAGTGGCGCGCCTCGGCGTCGGCGAGCATGCCGTACGCGATGACGATGACCGTGTCGCCGGGGTGGACGAGGTGGGCGGCGGCGCCGTTGATGCAGATCTGGCCCGAGCCCGGCTCGCCGGGAATGACGTACGTCGTCAGTCGCGCGCCGTTCGTCACGTCGACGATGTCGACCTGCTGCCCGGCGACGAGGTCGGCCGCCCGCAGCAGGTCGGCGTCGACCGTGATCGACCCCACGTAGTGGAGGTCGGCCTGGGTGACGGTGGCGCGGTGGATCTTGGCGATCATCATGGGACGTTGCAAGGACGTCACGGGGTGCCTCCTGGGGCGGGGTGCTGAGGAGCCGGGTGCAGCTCCACCGCCATGGTGTCGATGAGACGGGTGGGCCCGACCCGTGCGGCGACGAGCAGCAGGGCGGGACCGGCGTAGGTCTCCGGCGCGGTGTCCACCGTAGTCGGATCCACCAGCGCCAGGTAATCCACGTCAACGCCCTGGGCCGTCCCAAGAATTCCCAGCGCCGCGGTCCGGACCTCCTGCGGTCCCGCTCCGTGGGCTGCGGCGTCACGACCCGCCCGCAGCGCCCGGGAGAGCGCGAGGGCCGCACGCCGGTCGTCACCCGACAGGAACGCGTTGCGGGACGACAGCGCGAGCCCGTCGGGGTCGCGGACGGTGGGCACCCCGAGGATCTGCACCGGGACCTCGAGGTCGGCGACCATGCGCCGGATCGCGAGGATCTGCTGGGCGTCCTTCTCACCGAACACGGCGACGTCGGGCGCCGTGAGGTTGAGCACCTTGAGCACCACGGTGAGCACCCCGTCGAAGTGCCCGGGCCGCGACGCGCCCTCGAGCACCGTCCCGATGGGGCCGGAGCTCACCCGGACGAGCGGGGGCCCACCCGGGTACATCTCGTCGACGTCGGGCGCGAACACCACGTCGACGCCCTCCCCGGTGAGCAGGGCGAGGTCGGCCTCGAGCGTGCGGGGGTACGCCTCGTAGTCCTCGCCCGGCCCGAACTGCAAGGGGTTGACGAAGATCGACACGACGACCTCGTCCGCGACGCCGCGGGCGGCACGGACGAGCTCGAGGTGCCCCTCGTGGAGTGCGCCCATCGTCATGACGAGCGCACGCACCCGCCCGGTCGGCTGCTCCCGGCGCAGGGCGTCCGCGAGCGCCGCACGCGTCGTGGCCAGGACGGGCGTGCGACTCATCGGGGTCCCTCCTCAGGGGCGTTCAGGACATCGAGCAGGGCCTGCGCCTGCGCCTCGCGGATACGACCAGCGTCGAGGGCCCGGACCGTGGCCGCCCGGCTCAGAGCACGGTAGCTGCCGGGAGTGTCCGTGGCGTCGCGCTCCGCAGCGAGCGCGGTGAGCGCCGCGAGATGCGCCTCGACGGTGCCCGCGTCACCGCGGACGACGGGCCCGGTGAGGGTCTGGACCGGGTCGCCGACCCCGTCGGCAGCGCGCAGCGCCCCGTCGAGCGCGGCGTGCAGCAACGGGGCGAGCGCGCGGCCCGGGTCGTCGACACCGGCCACCTGCAGCGCCTGCGCCGCCTGGGCGACGAGCACGACGAGGTGGTTCGCGCCGTGCGCCAGCGCTGCGTGGTAGAGGCCGCGGTCCCGCTCGTCGATGACGACGGGCTCGCCGCCGATCTCGACGACGAGCGCCTGACCGATGGGCTGGACGGGGGCCGGTGCGGTGACCGCGAACGTCGCACCCTCGAGCCGGCTGAGGTCGAGCGACGTCCCCGTGAACGTCATCGCGGGGTGGATCGCCACGGGGATCGCGCCCGCCGCCCGGGCAGGCGCGAGGACGTCCGCCCCGTAGCGGCCGGAGGTGTGCACGACGATCTGGCCGGCCTGCCAGGCCCCCACCTCGGCGAGTCCGCGCACGAGGCCGGGCAGGGCGTCGTCGGGCACCGCGAGCAGCGCGAGCTCCGCGCGCTCGACGACGTCCCGCACCTCGAGCACCGGGACCCCGGGCAGGAGGGTGTCGATGCGCTCGCGTGACGCCTCCGAGATGCCGCTCGCCCCGACGACCGCGTGCCCGACCGCACGGAGCGCACTGCCCAGCACCGCTCCCACGCGGCCTGCGCCGACGACCCCGACCCCGAGACGACCCGGCCGGGGACGAGGTTCCGGGCTCACCCGGCACCTTCCATCCAGCGCTCCGGCCGCGCCGAGAGCCGCGCCTGACGGGCGCGCTGCGACTGGTCCGCGAGGAGAGCGGCCGCGTCCGAGGCGGCCAGGTGGGGCACCTTCGGCGAGATCGGGCCGACGGTGGAGTGCAGCGCGACCGACGCGAGGTCGAGCCGTCGCTGCAGCGGGCCCTGCGTGATCGCGAGCGACTGCGTCCGCTCGTGCGGGACGATCTCGACGGTGCGCACGAGTCGGCCGCTCCGGACGAGCAGGCCCCGGCCCATCACGGCGAAGCCATTGCGCCGCCACGCCACGGGGTCCACCCAGCGCGCCCGACGGGGGCTCGTGGTGAACCCCTGCGCCTCGCCGCTGCCGACGAGCGCGGCGTCGAGCAGGGCCAGCGGGTCCGCGACCCCGAGGTCGGGGAGGACGAGCCACAGGGCCCGGAGCGCGTCGTCGCGTGTCCCCACCGGCAGCAGCACGGTGTTGGTCTGCTGCCCGTCGGTGCTCAGGCCGTACCCCGCGACGTTGACGTCGACGCGCCACCAGCCGAACCGGCGCCACAGCAGCCCCTGGCGCAGCCGGATCGCCTGGACGCGGCCGGGCGGGATCGTCTGCGCGCGCGTCTCGAGCAGGCCGTGACGCAACCGGATGCCGTCCGGAGAGATCGCGCCACGGAAGTTGAACTCGCTGGTGAACCTCGCGACGACGAACGTGCCGGTGACGAAGAGCCACGGCAGCACCGAGACGAACGGCGTCACGCTCCGCGTGATGACCGCTGCGACGGTGGATCCGACGACCATGACGACGAGGACGAGCGCTCCAGCAGTGAGCAGCAACGACGCGACGAGCCGGCCAGCGGGAACCTCGAGGACGTCCTGCTCCGGAGCCTCGACGCTCTCGCCCTCGTCGACGACGCCCGCGGCGCGGGCGAGGAGGGTGTTGCGCAGAGCCGCGGCGTCGGCGTCACGGAGGAAGCCGAGCCGCACGTTGGAGTTGAGACCGCCCGCGACCTCGAGCTTGAGCTCCGCCAGGCCGAAGAACCGGGCGAGCAACGGCTTGACCACGTCGATGGCCTGCAGGCGGTCGAGGCGGACCTTGCGCTGCTGCCGGAAGAGGACGCCCGAGTGCACGTACACGGCCTCGGAGTCGTACGCGTACCGCATGACACGCCACGACAGCCAGGCGTAGATGCCGCCGGCGAGCACGGCGGCGACGACGACCCCGGCGATGATCCACCAGTTGTCGGTCGGCAGGACGGATCCCCCGCTGGGCAGGTTCTCGACGGACTGCTGGGCGAAGATCGCAAGGATGACGGCGAGGACGGCCCATCCACGCACGAGCGGCGTGACGGGGTGCAGGCGGCTCCAGGTGAGATTCTCGTGGTCGGGCTCGACCGTCTCCTCCGAGCCGTGCCCGCCCCTCTCCTCCGCCGCGGCTTCGAGCGCCACCGCGCGCTTGCGCAGCTCGACGACCTCGGGGGACGCCGGTGCTGTCTCGTCGCCGCTCACAGGCCCGCCAGCCGTGCCTCACCGCGGGATGCGAGGCGGTCGCGCAGGCGCGCAGCCTCTCCCGGCACGAGCCCGTCGATGGAGGCATCCGTCGCCATGGACGCGGTGTGCAGCTCCACGGAGGCGATCCCGAGCTTGCGGTCGAGGGGCCCGGCGCTCACGTCGACGAACTGCATCCGCCCGTAGGGCACGACGACGAGCGACCGGAACAGCACGCCCTTGCGGATGAGGAGGTCGTCGTCCCGCTCCGCGTAGCCGATCGCGCGGACCTGCCGGGTCACGACCACGGCGGAACAGGCGGCGACGAGGACGAGCACACCGGTGACGATCCACAACCACAGCTGGCTGAAGATCACCGCGAGGACGGCACCCGCGAGCGCAGGGACGCCGAGGTAGAGCGCGAGCATCACGAGACGTGCGGTGGTGAGCCGCGGGGACACGCGCTCCCACTCGATGCCCTCCGGGTCGAACGCGGACGGCGTGTTCAGGTCAGTCATGTGCACCATCCTCCCGCACGGCGTCATCGGACCTGTCATCGGGCGGCAGCTCGCACCACCGCTCGGCGACGAGGGCGAGCACGGTGAGCACGATCGCGCAGAGGGCGGCGACGCCAGCGGAGAGCGCCCGGTCCCGCTGCGAGGCGACGTCGGCATGCTCCGCCGCGAGGACGAGCTGGGCGCCGTACCAGCCCACGAGGATCGAGCCGGTGAGCGCCCCCGCCTTCGCCAGGGCGACCGTGCGCGCCGCCCGGAGCCCGCCGAGACCCGGGCGCTGCCCGCGCACGTACGCCCGGACCGCCCGACCGGCCCAGAGCACGCCGACCCCGACGACGAGGAGCACGGGTCCGACGATCCACGGCACAGGGGCCAGGTAGGTCCCCCGGTCCTCGAGGATGGACAGCACGCCCCACCCGACGACGAGGACGGCCGCCGCGAGCAGCCCGAGCGTGCTCAGGCGCGTCCGGCCCATCAGCGGAGGGGCGCCTGCGGCGTCGCTGTGCGGGCATCGGTGCCGGGCTCGCCCTCCTGCAACCAGTCGAGCGCCATCCACCGGACGCCCTCGACGTCGGGAGCCGTCGCGGCGAGGGCAGCGACCGGCCCCCCACCCAGGCCCGGCAGCACGGCGTCGGGCAGGATCTGCGCCCACGGCGCCAGCACGAACGCGCGTTCGTGGGCACGCGGGTGCGGCAGCTCAAGGTCGTCCGAGGACGCCACGAGCGAGCCGTACACGATGATGTCGACGTCGAGCGTGCGCGGACCCCACCGTTCGTCGCGTGCACGACCGTGCGCCTCCTCGACGCCCTGGCACGCCTGCAACAGCTCCCGGGGAGACAGGGTCGTGCGCAGAGCGACAACCGTGTTGAGGAAGTCCGGCTGGGCGGGCCCACCGACGGGCGCGGTGCGCGCCAGCGGCGCAACGACCACGACCTCGACACCGTCGATCTGACCGAGGTCCTCGACCGCCCGGCGCAGGGTGCCCTGCGCGTCACCGATGTTCGCCCCGAGAGCGACGATCGCCTCGACAGGATCCGTGGGACGGGCGCCCATCCGGTCTGGGACGCCTGGCCTCTCCTCCTCGCCGGACGCGACCCTCACCTGCTCGTCCATCACGAGGTCGGGAGCCCAGTCGTCTCCGAGCCGGGCGAACCCCAGCACCTCCGTACGAGGACCGTCGTCGTCCTCGAGGAACGCCGGGTTGAGCCCAGCGGGCGGCTCGTTGCGGCCGCTGGCCGGCAGGCCGGACCACTCGTCGGAGGGCGGCTCCGGGGACGGGTCCGTGTCGCGGACCGGGTGGAGGATCTGGGTCGCGTCGAGAGACGGTCCGGGGTCCTGGGGCGCCGGCTGCGACAGGTCGATCGGCCCGCGCCGGACCGACCGTGCGCGCTCGCTCGGCGGGGTCGGCTCGACCGACAGGCTGTGCTCCACCGACGGAGTCGGCTCCACCGACAGGCTGTGCTCCGCCGACGGGCTGTGCTCCACCGACGGGCTGTGCTCCACCAACGGGCTGTGCTCCACCGACAGGGTCAGCTCCGCGGGTGGGAGCGGCGGGGCCGGCGGCTCCGGCGGGAGGGGCACGGGCGGGAGGACCGGCGTGCCGAGGTGCTCCAGCTCCGTCGTCGCGGGGCGGCTGATGACGACCGGCTCGGCTCGACGACGAGCGGGTGCCACGGGGTCCTGCGCCGGGAGGTCACGGGGCGCGGCGTCCGGTGCCGAGGTGTCGCCCGGGGTGCCCAGGGGTGCAGGCTGCACGGCCGGGGTGTCCTGCGACCACGTGTCCGGGGCTGTGAGGCCCGGCGCCGCGAGGTCCGCGCTCGCGATGCCGTCGAGCGCGCCCGGCGTCGTCACCGGACGGCGGACGCGGTCACGCCGGATCGACACGACGACGTCCGCGAACGGCACGCTGATGGGCGCCTGCGGCTTGTGCACCGAGACGTCGACGGCGACGACCTGCGGGTGCGCGAGGGCCGCCTGCGCGATCCGCTCGGCGACGGTCTCCACGAGGTCTGCGGGCGCACCCGCGAGGATGGCGACGACGTCGTCCGCCACCGCGGCGTAGTTCACCGTCCGGTCGAGGTCGTCCGAGCTGGCGGCAGGCCTCGTGTCGAGGTGGAGGGTGACGTCTGCGGAGAAGTCCTGCCCGTCGCGACGTTCGCTCGCGAGGACCCCGTGGTACCCGTACGCCGCCAGCCCGGCGAGGTGGATCCGGTCGAGCAGCCGACCGTCCTCGTCCAGTGCGGGTGGCAGTGCCGGCGTGCTCATCGGTGGTCCCCGTTCGTCGGTGGTGGTCCGGTCGGTGCACGGCGTCGTGAAGCCGGGTGCCGGCCACCGTACCGCTGCGCGATCAACCATGCCCGAGCCACGTGCACGGCGTCCACTGTGCCCCGGACGTCGTGCACGCGCACGCACCAGGCGCCGGCCGCAGCCGACAGCGCGCTCACCGCCGCCGTGGCGCCGTCGCGTTCGAGCGGACCGACCGGCTGACCGTCCGCCCCGGCGAGGAGGTGGCCGAGGAACCGCTTGCGCGACGCCCCGACGAGCACGGGCAGGCCGAGCTCGTCGAGCTCGTCGAGGTGCGCGAGCAACGGCCAGTTCTCGGCACCGGTCTTCGAGAATCCCAGGCCCGGATCGAGCACGAGCTGGCTGCGCCGCACGCCCGCGGACTCGAGCGCCGTCACCCGCGCCGCGAGCTCGGCGCGCACGTCGTGCACGACGTCGTCGTACCCGGTGAGGGCGTCCATGACGTCGGCGTGCCCGCGCCAGTGCATGACGACGTACACGGCGCCGGTCCGCGCGACCACGTCGGCCATGCCCGGGTCGGCGAGACCGCCGGACACGTCGTTGACGACGAGCGCGCCGGCGTCCACGGCCTGCTCGGCGACGACGGCCCGCGTCGTGTCGACCGACACGACGGCGCCGAGCGCGGTGAGCTCCCGCACCACCGGCAGCACCCGGGCGAGCTCGTCCTCGACGGCGACCCGTCCGGCTCCGGGGCGCGTCGACTCACCGCCGACGTCGAGGATGTCCGCCCCCTGCTCGAGGAGTGCGGCACCGTGCGCGACGGCTGCGCCGGGCTCGAACCACCGACCCCCGTCGGAGAAGGAGTCCGGCGTGACGTTGACGACGCCCATGACGAGCGTGCGGTCGAGGTCTGTGAGGCGCGCCGGCAGCGGCGCCGGGTGCCGGGCGGTCACCGGCACGTCAGCGTCCGATGATGAGGCTCATGACCTCGGCCCGCGTCGCGGCGTCACGCATCTGGCCGCGGACGGCGGACGTGACGGTCCGTGACCCGGGCTTGCGCACGCCGCGCATCGACATGCACAGGTGCTCGCACTCGACGACGACGATCACGCCACGGGGCGCGAGCGCGGCCACGAGCGCGTCGGCGACCTGCGCGGTGAGGCGCTCCTGCACCTGGGGCCGACGCGCGAAGACGTCCACGAGCCGTGCGAGCTTGCTCAGCCCCGTCACCGTCCCGTCGGCGTTCGGGATGTAGCCGACGTGAGCGACGCCGTGGAACGGCACGAGGTGGTGCTCGCACGTCGAGTAGATCTCGATGTCCTTGACGAGCACCATCTCGTCGTGGCCGATGTCGAACGTCGCGTTGAGCACGTCCTCGGGGGTCTGCCGCAGACCGGCGAACGTCTCCGCGTAGGCGCGGGCGACCCGCTCGGGGGTGCTCCGCAGGCCGTCCCGGTCCGGGTCCTCCCCCACGGCGATGAGCAGCTCCCGGATCGCCGCGGCGGCACGCGGGAGGTCGACCTCGCGGGTCAATGCCTGGCCTGATCGTCCGTCGACCGCTTCCGTCACGGAGTGCCGTCCGAGGTGGGCCTGTCCTTGCTCAGCTCCACAGGCGTGCCGTCGCCCACCGCTGACCCGGGCGGGAGCTCCCCGATGCTCACGGCAGGCTTCTCCTCGCGGGCAGCCGCGGCCTCGTCCTCGGGGATGACCGGCCCGTCGCCGTGCTCGACCTGCTCTGCGGCCGTGAGCACGGGCGGCCGGTCCGAGACCGCCCGCTGGTCGCTCGAGAGCCACACCTTGCGCGGGGGACGCTTGACGACGGGCTCGAAGATCTCGGCGAGCTCCTTCTGGTTGAGCGTCTCCTTCTCGAGGAGCTCGAGCACCAACCGGTCGAGCACGTCGCGGTACTCGATGAGCACCTCCCACGCCTCGTCGTGCGCGGACTCGATGAGCTTGCGCACCTCGTGGTCCACGGCGCCCGCCACGGCCTCGGAGTAGTCGCGCTGGTGGCCCATGTCACGGCCGAGGAACGGCTCGCTCGACGCGTTGCCGAGCTTGATGGCTCCCACGCGCTCGCTCATGCCGTACTCGGTGACCATCTTGCGGGCCGTCGAGGTCGCCTTGTCGATGTCGTTCGAGGCACCGGTCGTCGGGTCGTGGAAGACGATCTCCTCGGCGACACGTCCACCCATCGCGTACGCCAGCTGGTCGAGCAGCTCGTTGCGGGTCGTCGAGTACTTGTCCTCCGTCGGCATGACCATCGTGTACCCGAGGGCGCGGCCGCGGGGCAGGATCGTCACCTTCGTCACGGGGTCCGTGTACCGCATGGCGGCTGCGACGAGCGCGTGGCCACCCTCGTGGTACGCCGTGATCTTCTGCTCCTTGATGTTCATGATGCGTGTCCGCTTCTGCGGACCAGCGATGACCCGGTCGATCGCCTCGTCGAGCGCGCGATCGTCGATGAGCTGGGCTCCGCTGCGGGCGGTGAGCAGGGCCGCCTCGTTGAGGACGTTCGCGAGGTCGGCACCGGAGAAGCCGGGCGTGCGTCGTGCCACGGCGCGCAGGTCGACGCCATCGACGATCGGCTTGCCCCGCGCGTGCACGCGCAGGATCGCCTCACGACCGTCGAGGTCGGGCGCCTCCACGGCGATCTGCCGGTCGAACCGACCGGGACGCAGGAGTGCGGGATCGAGGATGTCGGGGCGGTTCGTCGCCGCGATGAGGATGACGTTCGAGCCACCGCCGAACCCGTCCATCTCGACGAGCAGCTGGTTGAGCGTCTGCTCGCGCTCGTCGTGCCCGCCACCCATGCCGGCCCCACGGTGGCGCCCGACCGCGTCGATCTCGTCGACGAAGATGATCGCGGGGGCGTTCTCCTTCGCCTGCGTGAACAGGTCGCGGACGCGCGATGCGCCGACACCGACGAACATCTCCACGAAGTCCGAGCCCGAGATGGAGTAGAACGGCACGCCCGCCTCACCCGCGACGGCACGGGCGAGCAGCGTCTTCCCGGTCCCGGGAGGGCCGTAGAGCAGGACACCCTTGGGGATCTTGGCGCCGACGGCCTCGAACTTGGCAGGCTCGGCGAGGAACTCCTGGATCTCCCGCAGCTCCTCGACGGCCTCGTCGGCACCGGCGACGTCGCTGAAGGTGACCTGCGGCATCTCCTTGCTGTGGAGCTTGGCCTTGGACTTGCCGAAACCCATGACGCGCGAGCCGCCACCCTGCATGCGGCTGAGGATGAAGTAGAAGATCACACCGATGATGAGGAACGGGATGATCACCGAGAGCATCGAGCTGAGGAAACCAGGGCGCGAGACCTCCGAGTTGAACCCGTCGACCGGGTCCGCCGCGGTCACAGCCTCGACGATCTGCTCGCCCTGGGGCTCGACGTAGAAGAACTGGACGTTCGTCCCGAGGTCTTCGTCGTCGACGACGAAGTCCTCGGAGAGCGTCAGACGCACCCGCTGGTCGCCGTCGATGATGAGCGCCTGCTCCACGGTGTCCCCGGCGAGGAGCTCGAGGCCCTGGGACGTGTCGATCGTCACCACCTTCTCACCGAAGATGGCGCTGAGGGCGAACCCCACGATGACGAGACCCAGGATGATCCACAGGAACGGGCCGCTAAAGAGTCGCTTCATTTTCATCGGGGTCGGGGGGCTCCCCCGATTCCTTCCGTTCGCGCACTGATACCTCGCCGAAAGTACACGCGATACCTGGTGGTTTGCTGGTCCGTCGGCCGGTGTTCGCCCAGGGCTGGACGGGCTCGGTCAGCGGGTCGGACGATGACGGCGGTCCGCGCCGGGTGTCAGCTGGCGTAGACGTGCGGAGCGAGCGTGCCGACGAACGGCAGGGTGCGGTACTTCTCGGCGTAGTCGAGGCCGTACCCCACGACGAACTCGTTGGGGATGTCGAAGCCGACGTAGCGCACGTCGACCTGGACCTTCGCCGCGTCCGGCTTGCGCAGCATCGCGGCCACCTCGACGGACGCGGGCCCCCGGCTGCGCAGGTTGGAGATGAGCCACGAGAGCGTGAGCCCCGAGTCGATGATGTCCTCGACGATGAGCACGTGGCGACCGGTGAGGTCCGCGTCGAGGTCCTTGAGGATGCGTACCACGCCGGACGACTTCGTCCCCGAGCCGTACGAGGACACCGCCATCCAGTCCATCTCGACGCCACGGTGGCGGATGCGGCGCGAGAGGTCCGCCATGACCATCACCGCGCCCTTGAGGACGCCCACGAGCAGGAGGTCCTTGCCCTCGTAGTCGGCGTCGATGCGGGCCGCGAGCTCGTCGAGCTTCCCCGCGATCTCGTCTTCGCTCAGCAGGACGCTCTCGATGTCGCCGGTCTCGGCAGATCCCACAGGTGTGGCTCCTCGGTCAGGGGTGCGGGCGTGTCAGGACTAGCCTGCCACAGTCCCGGAGTGCCTCGACCGCCCCCGGGAGGTGGATCGGCCCCTGTCCGCGCCACTGCGTGAGGAGGCGGTCGACCTCGAGGACGTGGGCACGCGTGAGTGTCCCGGCCGGGCTCCCGGCCCGGATCACGGCGGCGCGCAGCGCCCGTCGCCGGACGGCTGGGGGTGCCGCGACGAGGACGTCGACCATGAGGCACCCGGGGGCGTCCGCGCCCGCAACCGCCCGCTCGACGAGCTCGTCGGCGAGCGAGGACAGCGCGTCGTCGTCCTCGCGCACCTGCTCGGCGGTGCGTGCGAGGGCGCGTGCGATCCCCGGTCCCAGGACGGCGTCCAGCACGGGTAGCACCTGCGACCGCACCTGCGACCGCAGCGGCGCTCCCGGGACCGCACCGTCGTTCGTCGGGTCCTGCCACGGCACGACGCCGACGTCCGCGCAGACCGCCTCGGTGTCGGCGCGGCGCAGCCCGAGGAACGGGCGTCTGACGAGGCCCGCCCGGGAGCGCATCCCGGCGAGGGACCGTCCGCCCGAGCCGCGCGCGAGGCCGAGCAGGACGGACTCGGCCTGGTCGTCGAGGGTGTGCCCCACGAGCACGGCGTGCGCCCCCAGCTCGACCGCGACCTCGTGCAGTGCTGCGTAACGCGCCGTGCGCGCCACCGACTCCGGCCCGCCCGCGCCCGGCACGGCCCGGGCATCGACCCGTCGCACGACGACGGGCGCGAGGTCGAGGCCACGGCACTGCTCGGCCGCGCGCTGCGCGACGTCTGCACTCGCGTCGTGGAGTCCGTGGTCGACGACGACGGCGCCGGCGCGCAGACCCGCACGCGGCGCGACGAACCCCGCTGCGGCGGCGAGGGCGAGCGAGTCCGCTCCGCCGGAGCAGGCGACGAGCACGAGCGGGGCGGGCTCGGCGGGGTCAGCCGGGGCGATGAGGTCGGCGAGGCACAGCCGGACCGCACGGCGGGCGTCGGCGACGGCGCGCGGCGGTCCGGTCATCCGTGGACCCGGCGGACCCAGGCCACGGGGTCGGCGATCTCGGCCGGGCGCGGCAACGCGTGCGGCCCCGCCCACACGGCGTTGAAGCCGTCGGGACCGACGGCGCCGAGCACCCCGCGTACGAATCCTGCGCCGTCGCGGTACTGCGCGATCTTCGCGTCGATGCCGAGCAGCCGACGCAGCACCCCGTCGGCGCCGGCGGACGAGGTGCGCCGCGCGTCGAACCGCCGGCGGATCGTGCGCACGGAGCGGACGGTGCGCGGCCCGACAGCATCCATCGTCACGTCCGCGTGCCCCTCGAGCAGCGCCATGACCGCGGTGACCTCCGCGACGACGACGCGCTGCTCCGCGGTGAGCAGCCCGTCGAGCAGCGAGCCGCCGGGGCGGCCGCGCACCGCCGCGTAGACCGCGTGGAGGACCGCTGCGAGCCGCGGACCGACCTCGCGCGCACCGGAGGTGGTTGCGAGGCCCGTGACGAGCGACGTCGTGAGGTCCTGCAGGTGGGCCGCGAGCCACGGGGCGGCGGCGAACTGCAGGGCGTGCGTCTGCTCGTGCAGGCACACCCACAACCGGAAGTCCTCCGGGTCGACACGCAGCAGCCGCTCGGTCTGCAGGACGTTCGGGGCGACGAGGAGCAGGCGGCCCGGCGCCGGGGAGGACACCGCGTCGATGCGGCCGACCGTGCGGTCGTCGGCGGGCCCGGCCTCGGCGGCCGCAGCCGGGTACGGGTCGAACTGCCCGAGGATCCGCGAGGACAGGAACGCGAGCATCGCGCCCACCTCCGCGGTCGTCGCCACGTCGGCGACGAGCGGCAGCGCCCGCTCACCGACGAGCGCACCGGCCGTCATCGACTCCATCGCCCGGGCGCCGGCTCGTGCCCAGCCCGGCCTGTCGACGACGTGCACCCGCGACAGGTCCGCCGCCCGGGCGGGCCGGCCGCCGGCGGGCACCATGCGGGTGATCGCCGCGACAGGATCCACGGCGCGGTAGGCGGCGTGGCGGAGGGAGCCGACGAGGTCCGCGAGCTCGTCGCGGCCCGCCACCGGGCCGGGCCGTACGAGGCGCCCGGCGACGCCCGCGGCATCGGTCCAGTCGATGAGCGGGGGCACGGTCAGCGGCAGCCGCAGGCCGCGAGCCCTGCGACGAAGCCGTCGATGGCCTGGCGCGGTGCCCACTGGCCGCCCGGCGGTGTCTGGTCGGCCATGATCGTGAAGACGAGCAGCCGGCCCTCTGCGGTGACGACGGTCCCGCTGAGCGACGTGACGTTGGGCAGGCTTCCCGTCTTCGCGCGGACGACCCCCCGGGCCTGGGTCGAGAGGAACCGGTCGGCGACCGTCCCCTCGAGCCCCGCGACGGGGAGCCCGGTCGCCGCGGAGCGCAGCTCCGGGTGCGCGGGGTCGGTGACGAGCCTGAGCACGTCGGTGAACAGGCGCGCCGGCGCGATGCTGCCGTCCCCGAGCCCGCTGCAGTCGGCGAGCACCGTCCCGGTCGTGTCCAGGCCGAGCCGGTCGAGGCCGAGCAGCACCGCTCGGGTCGCTCCCTCGAACGTGGCCGGGAGCCCCTCCTCGATCGCGACGACCCGCCCGACGACCTCGGTGATCGTGTTGTCCGACGTCTCGAGGAGGTACTCGACGATCTCTCCCAGCGGTGCCGACGTCACCGTGCCCAGGACGGGCGCGTCACCGTCCGCGGTCCCGCGGACGGGCGACCCGTCGACGGTGATGCCCTGCGCCGCGAGGGCGACCGCGAACGCGTCGGCCGCCGCCATCGCCGGGTCGGCGTGCCGGGGCGCGTAGAAGCCCTCGGACTGGCGTCCGGTGTCGACCGCGATCGCGGCGACGGGGGCCGCGAAGCCCAGGGCCGGCTGGTCCGTCTGCCACGGGCCGGTCTGGCTGCCCGTGAAGAGCGTGTCGTCGAGCACGAGGGACACCGTGGTGCGGCCGGTGAGCTGGAGCTCCTTGGCGACCTGGGCAGCGAGGTCCTGGAGGCCCGCACGTCCGTTCACGGCCTCGGGGTCGCCCGCACCAGCAGCGAGCATCATGTCGCCGCCACCGACGAGCGCGATCCGTCCGGGCGACAGCTCGGTGACGGTCGTGGTGAGCACGTGGTCGTAGCCGGGGCCGCTCAGCGCGGCGACCGCCGTGAAGGTCTTCTGGATCGACGCGGGGACACGTGAGGCGTCTGCACCGACGGCGGCCAGCACGTCGCCAGTCAGGGCGTCCGCGACGTGGACGCCGACAGAGGCACCCATCCGGGGGTCGACGGCGAACGCATCGGCGAGCGGCTGGACCGCAGCAGCCGCCGGCACGGGGGCCGCGGGGTCGAGCGTCGCGAGGACGTCCGCCGGGGGCGGACCCTCCACCGCGGCCAGCACCTCCGGGAACGGCTCGGGCGGCGACGGCTCGGGTCCGATCGTGAGGATCCCCGGCACGAAGTCGTGCGCATCGGCCCACGCGTACCCGCCCGCGACGACAAGGACGGCAGCAACCGTCCCGCCGACGACCCGCGCCATCAGACCCACGTCACACCTGTCCCCACGCTCTTGCCTGCACCGGCCCACGCTGCAGCGGGGCCTTCGTCAGGGTAGGTCACACCACCCACGAGAGCGAGCACCGCCCACCTTCGCTGCGCGTTGTCGTCTACTCTGGCCCTGGTCACACCGACCTATCGACGCACGACGCCTCCTGGCCGCGGGACCCGCCTCCGCCAGGACCGCGACAACGGAGGATGAGCTGTGGAGTTCGACGTCACGATCGAGATCCCCAAGGGCCAGCGCAACAAGTACGAGGTGGACCACGCGACGGGCCGGATCCGGCTCGACCGCATGCTCTTCACCTCGACCCGCTACCCCGACGACTACGGGTTCATCGAGGGCACCCTGGGCGAGGACGGCGACCCGCTCGACGCGCTCGTGCTCCTCGAGGAGCCCACGTTCCCCGGGTGCCTCATCCGGTGCCGCGCCCTGGGCATGTTCCGCATGCGTGACGAGGCAGGCGGTGACGACAAGGTGCTCTGCGTGCCGACGGGCGACCAGCGTGCCGCATGGCGTCAGGACATCGACGACGTCTCCGACTTCCACCGCCTCGAGGTGCAGCACTTCTTCGAGGTGTACAAGGACCTCGAGCCCGGCAAGTCCGTCGAAGGTGCTCACTGGACCGGCAAGGCCGAGGCCGAGGCAGAGATCGAGCGGTCGTTCCAGCGCGCCAAGGAAGCTGGCTACTACAACCACTGATCCACCGCGCGGGGAACGACACCGGCCACGGCGAGACCTCCTGGAGAGGTTCGCCGTGGCCGGTGTCGTTCGGCGGCTTCAGCGCCGACGCACGGTCAGGGGCGGGCGCCGTACGGCATGAGCCGCTTGTCCCACCGCATGGGCGTCAGCCGCGACGGGACACCGGGGCGCGACGCCTCGAGGATCTGGTTGTTGCCGGCGTAGAGCGCGACGTGCGTGATGCTCGACGCGGCGTTGGGGTTGTCGCCCCAGAAGACGAGGTCACCCGGGCGGAGGCTGTCCAGGCTCACCTTGGCCCCTCCGGTGTACTGGTCGCGTGACGTCCGGTTGATGTTCAGGCCAGCGGCCGCCCAGGCACCCTTGGTGAAGCCGGAGCAGTCGTAGGAGCTCGGCCCGTTGCCGCCCCACACGTAGGGGAGCCCGAGCTTCGTCTTCGCCCAGGCCACCGCGGCCTCTCCCTGCGCGGCGGTGCTGCGCGCCGAGCCCGCGGGAGGCGCCGGGGTCGGTTGCGGAGCGGGTGCCGGCGCAGGAGCGGGTGCCGGCGCGGGAGCAGGAGCCGGCGCAGGAGCAGGAGCAGGAGCAGGAGCCGGTGCGGGCGTCGACGGCGCCGGCTGGGCAGGCGCGGGGGTCGACGGCACGGGCTGGGCGGGCGCCGTGGGAGCCGGAGCCGCAGGTGCGGCAGGCTGTGGGGCGGCCGTGACAGGCGGCGCTCCGGCGGAAGGAGCGGCGGGCGCAGCGGGCGCGGCAGCCGGGACGGCGGACCGGGCGACGCGGTCGCGCGCAGCGGCCTCCTCGCGCGCGAGACGCTCGGCAGCGAGCCCGTCCTGGCGTTCCTGCTCGACGGCGACGCTCGTGCTGCGCGCCTCGGCGAGCTGCGAGAGGAGCTCGTCGTACTCCACGGCGGCGTCGGCGATAGCGGTGTCCGCGGCGGCCTGCGCCTCCTGCGTGGCGACGAGCGCGTCGTCAGCTGCTTGCTTCTGGGCCGCCTGCTCGGCCACGGCGGCGTCCGCCCGACCCTGCAGGGTCGTGGCCACGACGCTGTCTGCCTGGAACTGCTGGCCGGCACGGTCTGCCTTCGACCCGACGAGCTCCATGGCGTCGGACGAGCTGACGGCATCGTCGATGCCGTCCGCGGACAGGTACATGCTCAGCTGCTCGATGCCGCCGCCGCTGCGGGACTGGTCCCGGGCGAGGCCGACGAGCAGGACGCGAGACTCTTCCGCGCGGACGTTGGCCTCGTCGCTGAGGGCCTGTGCCTGCGCTGCCGCGGTGGTCGCCGTCTCGTAGTCGACGAGCGCCTGGTTGTACGCCTCTCCGGCGGCGGCGGTCGCATTGACGGCGGCCTCCTGGACGCCGGAGAGCTCGGCGATGCGGACATCCATCGCCGCGACGCTGGACGCCGCGGCGACGACCTGCTGGCGCGCTGCGGCGACGTCGTCCTCGGACGGCGTGGGGTCCGCCGCCGCCGGTGCGGCTGCGCCTGCGGCGAGGAGGATGGTGACAGCCAGCAGGCTCGTCGACCGACGCAGCGCGTCGCGCGCAGGACGGGCCGGGGCGGCTGGACGGCCCGCGTCGTTCCTCGCGGAGGAGGCGGAGCCTTCTGGGCGCTCGGCGCGCAGGGCTCGGTGAAGCAGCGCGCGGAACGCCATGGGGATCCTCTCGACACGTGTGCACAACCTCCCCGAGAGTACCCACGGGCCCTCCGGGTGGGAACAGGCTGAGGGCGTTTGCCGCCCGGTTCACCCGCTCGTCACCACGACCCCGAGGTGGCTGGCGTGACGTGCACAATCGGGACTATTCCGGCTCCGTCCCGCATGGCGGACTGATTACGGGGGTTCGCATCTCGTCAGATGAGATTTCCGGGCGTTTGTCTCTCCAACGGTGCACCCCGGTGCTTAGGGTGTCCGGCATGACGACGCGAATGTGTTGCTGACCGCCCCACCGCACGACCGACCACGCAGCCCCAGCACGCAGACCCGCACGTCATCCGTCCCACGCGACCCCCGCCGTCCCGCGCGGACCGCAGCGCCCGCCGCACGGACGGACCCCCGGACGTGACACGCGTGCGCCTCCCCCCGCGAACCAGGAGCATCCGATGAGCACCTCCGACTGGTCCTTCGAGACCCGCCAGATCCACGCCGGCCAGACCCCCGACCCCACGACGGGCGCGCGCGCCCTGCCGATCTACCAGACGACCTCGTTCGTGTTCCCCGACGCCGGTGTCGCGGCCGACAGGTTCGCGCTCAAGGACCTCGGCCCCATCTACACCCGCATCGGCAACCCGACGCAGGAGGTCGTCGAGAACCGGATCGCCAGCCTCGAGGGTGGTGTCGGCGCCCTGCTCCTCGCCTCGGGTCAGGCCGCGACGACGTTCGCGATCCTCAACATCGCCGAGGCCGGTGACCACGTCGTCGCCAGCCCCAGCCTCTACGGCGGCACGTACAACCTCCTGCAGTACTCCCTCGCGAAGCTCGGTGTCACCACGACGTTCGTCACCGACCCGCACGACCCGCAGGCGTGGCGCGACGCGGTCCAGCCCAACACCAAGCTCTTCTTCGGTGAGACGATCCCCAACCCGCAGGCCGACGTCCTCGACATCGAGGCCGTCGCTGCGGTCGCGCACGAGGTGGGCGTCCCGCTCGTCGTCGACAACACCGTGGCGACCCCTTACCTCATCCGCCCCATCGAGTTCGGCGCCGACATCGTCGTCCACTCCGCGACGAAGTACCTCGGGGGCCACGGCTCGGCCATCGGCGGCGTGATCGTCGACTCCGGGAACTTCGACTTCGCCGCCGACCCCGAGCGGTTCGCCAACTTCAACACCCCGGACCCGAGCTACAACGGGCTCGTGTACGCACGCGACCTCGGCGTGGACGGGATCCTCGGCGCCAACCTCGCCTACATCCTCAAGGCACGGGTCCAGCTGCTGCGCGACCTCGGGTCGGCGATCTCCCCGTTCAACGCCTTCCTCATCGCCCAGGGCATCGAGACCTTGTCGCTGCGGGTCGAGCGGCACGTCGCGAACGCCCAGCAGGTCGCTGCGTGGCTCGAGGCACGCGAGGACGTGGCCCGCGTCCACTACGCCGGCCTGCCGTCCAGCCCCTGGCACGCCAACGCTCTCAAGTACGCGCCCCGTGGCGCGGGTGCGATCGTCGCCTTCGAGCTCGCCGGGGCCGACGCCGCGGCCGGCCAGGCGTTCGTCTCCGCGCTCGAGCTGCACTCCAACGTGGCCAACATCGGCGACGTGCGCTCGCTCGTCATCCATCCCGCGTCGACGACCCACAGCCAGCTCACGGTCGAGGACCAGCTGAAGTCCGGCATCACGCCCGGCCTCGTGCGGCTGAGCGTGGGCATCGAGAACGTCGCCGACATCATCGCCGACCTCGAGGCCGGGTTCGTCGCAGCTGCCGCCGTGACGGCCGTCCAGGGCGTGTGACCTGATGGTCCCCGACTCCGCGCGCGGCGCACAGGCACCCGCCGTCCGTCCCGGCCCGGCCGTGGACTCCCCCGCGCGCGGAGCCGGGCCGTCCGTAGAGTGGTCAGTGATGATGGACGACCAGCACCCGACGACATGGGCCCGCTCCGGCGGGCCGTCCCGGGCGCAGTCACGCCGTCGTGACCCACGATCCTTCCCCGTCACCGGCGCGTGGCGCGAGGGCGACCCCGTGGGCCGACGTCGGTTCGTCGAGATCGGTGCGCTCGAGCTCGAGGCGGGCGGCGTCCTGCCGGGGGTGCGGCTCGCCTACGAGACCTGGGGGACGCTCAACGACGCCGGGGACAACGCGGTGCTTGTCCTGCACGCGCTCACGGGCGACAGCCACGTGACGGGCGAGGCCGGCGAGGGCCACGCCACCGCCGGCTGGTGGGCGGACATGGTGGGTCCCGGTGCGCCGATCGACACCGACCGCTTCTTCGTCGTGGCGCCCAACGTCGTCGGTGGCTGCCAGGGCAGCACCGGCCCGTCGAGCATCGCGCCCGACGGCACCCCCTGGGGCAGCCACTTCCCGATCCTCACGGTCCGCGACCAGGTCGCCGCCGAGATCGAGCTCACCCGAGCCCTCGGCATCGAGCGGTGGGAGTTCGTCGTCGGCGCGTCGATGGGTGGGCTCCGCGCTCTCGAGTGGGCGCTGCTCGGGCCGGAGTCCGGCATCGACGTCGTGTCCGTCGGGGTCATCGCCGCCGGCGCCCAGACGTCCGGCGACCAGATCGCGTGGGCGCACCCCCAGCTCAGCGCCATCCATGCCGACCCCGGCTTCCGCGGTGGTGACTACTACGACGCGCCCGCGGGCGAGGGACCGCACGCGGGGCTGGGCATCGCCCGGCAGATCGCCCACACGACGTACCGCAGCGCAGCGGAGCTCGACGCCCGGTTCGGACGGATCCCCCAGGGCGGGGAGGACCCGATGCGTGGCGGGCGGTTCGCCGTGCAGTCGTACCTCGACCACCACGCGAGCAAGCTCGCGCAGCGGTTCGACGCGAACAGCTACGTCGTCCTCACCGAGTCGATGCTCACGCACGACCTCGGTCGGGACCGCGGTGGGGTGCAGACGGCGCTGCAGTCGATCACGGCGCGCACGCTCGTCGTCGCCGTGGACAGCGACCGGCTGTTCCTCCCGGCGGACTCCGAGCGCATCGCGACCCACGTCCCCGGCTCGGGCACCGCGCACATCCTGCACTCCGACTTCGGGCACGACGGGTTCCTCATCGAGTTCGAGCAGCTCGGCCCGATCGTCACGGACTTCCTCTCCGGTGCACGCCGGCGGGGCTGAGCCCACCCCCGTACGTCAGCCGGCAGCAGTCCGTCGGCGCGCGAGCGGGACGACGAGCGGTGTGCCGGACTCCGGGTCGTCGATGACGCGGCACCGGAGCCCGAAGATCTCTTCCACACCCTCCGCCGTCATGACCTCCCGCGGCGTACCGGTCGCGATGATCGCCCCGTCCCGCATCGCGATCATGTGCGTCGCGTAGCGTGCCGCGAAGTTGAGGTCGTGGAGCACGGCGACGAGCGTGCGCCCCTCGGCGTGCATCTGCGCGCACAGCTCGAGCACGTCGACCTGGTGCGCGATGTCGAGGAACGTCGTCGGCTCGTCGAGGAGCAGCAGGTCCGTGTCCTGGGCGAGGACCATCGCGATCCACACCCGCTGGCGCTGTCCGCCCGAGAGCTCGGCGACCCTCCGCTCCGCGAGGTCGGTGGTGCCGGTCGCCTCCATCGCGGCACCGACTGCCGCCGCGTCGCTGGCCGACCACTGCCGCAGCAGGGTCTGGTACGCGTAGCGCCCCCGACCGACGAGGTCCCGCACGGTGATGGCTTCGGGCGCCAGCGGCGTCTGGGGCAGCAGTGCGAGGCGTCGCGCGATCTCCTTGTTCTTCATCCCGGCGATGGGCACGCCGCCGAGCTCGACGCTGCCGCTGCGCGGGGTGAGCGTCCGACCGAGCGCCCGGAGCAGCGTCGACTTGCCGCACCCGTTGGGCCCGACGATGACGGAGAACGACCCGGCCGGGATCTCCACGTCGAGGCCGTCGACGACGACCCGGTGGTCGTAGGCGAGCCGGAGACCGTGACCGCTCACGGGAGGCACGGGAGGCACGGCGGGCACGGACGACGACGCGGTCGGCGCGGACGACGTCGCGGGCGGGGTACTCCGGTCTGCGAGGGTCACAGCGTCCCACGCCTCCATTCCTGGGTGAGCAGCACGACGAGGTACACACCGCCGATGCCGGCGGTGAGGATGCCGACGGGCAGGGCGGGGACCCACGGCTGGTAGAGGGCGACGACGTCTGCCCCGATCATGAGCAGCGCTCCTGCCGCGCCGGCCGCGACGATGCCGGGGCCCGAGGAGCCGGTCACCCGGCGCGCGACCTGTGGTGCGACGAGGGCGACGAAGGCGACGGGTCCGCACACGACCACTGCGGCCGCGGCGAGCACCACACCGATGCCGACGGCGGCGAGGCGCACCCGTGGTGCGCTCACGCCCAGCGCGAGGGCGGCGTCGTCGCCCATCTCGATGACGTGCAGGCCACGGCTGACCACCAGGGCGAGTCCGCCGAAGACCACGAGCGCGACGGCGACGATGACGACGTGGTCCCAGCTCTGGGCGCTGAGCGACCCGTTGAGCCAGGCGGCCATGTCCTGCGCCTGCTCACGTCGGGTGCGTGTCACCGCGAGCTGCACCACGGCCAACGACATCGCCCCCACCCCGATGCCGAGGACCACCATGCGGTGGGGGGCGTGGAACCCGCGACCCGCACCGAGCAGGACGAGCCCGACGGCAGCGGCTCCGCCGAGCAGCGCCCCGACGGGTGCGGGCACGATCCCGGGCAGCATGAGCGTGGCGACCGCGGCGCCGGCGGCGGCGCCGGCGTTGAGCCCGATGATGTCCGGGCTGCCCAACGGGTTGCGGGTGACGCTCTGGAAGATCGCCCCGGAGATCCCGAGGGCCGCGCCGGCGCAGAGCGCGACGAGCCCGCGCGGCAGCCTGTTCGAGAAGACGGACCAGTGCTGCATCTTGGTGCCGCCACCCGTGAGGACGTCCATGAGCTCGTTGAGCGGGATGCCGATCTTCCCCAGGAGCAACGACAGGACGAGGACAGCGACGCTGACCACGAGCGCGCCGGTGACGACGGCGACCGCGCGGGGTCGCCACGGCAGGACGATGGTCGTGCCCATCGCGCGCAGACGCAGGTGCCGGGCCGGGGAGGCGGCCGGCGTGGCTGCCCGGGGCTCGAGCTCCTGGGCGGCGGTGCTCACAGCCCGCTTCCTGAGCGACGGACCGCGAGGTAGAGGAAGGGCGCGCCGACGAACGCGGTGACGACACCGACCATGAGCTCTCCCGGACGCGCGACGACACGGCCGAGGACGTCGGACCCGAGGAGCAGCACGGGGCCGAGGGCGACGCTGTACGCGACGAGCCACCGGTAGTCGGACCCGGTGATCGTCCGGGCGATGTGCGGCACGGCGAGGCCGACGAAGGCGATGGGGCCGACCGCGGCGGTGCAGGCCCCGGCGAGCGTCGTCGCGACGAGCGCACCGAGCAGCCGGGTGCGCGCGGCGCTGCCACCCAGGGCGCGCGCCGTCTCGTCGCCGAGGGCGAGGGTGTTGAGCGACCGGCCGAGGAGGAGGCCTGCGACGACCCCGGCGGCGACGATCGGCAGCAGCAGGTCGACCGTCTCCGGCGGTCGCCCGGCGAGGGACCCCACGACCCAGAACCGGTAGGACTCGAAGACCTCCGGGTTGGTGAGGGTGATGGCCTGGATGACGGCGGAGAGCACGGCCGTGACCGCCGCTCCGGCGAGGACGAGCCGGACGGGCGTCGCTCCCCCGCGGCCGGACGCCACGGCGTACACGACGACGGCCGCGACGAAGGCACCGGGGATCGCCAGCAGGACGCTGCGCTGGCCGAGCGAGCCGAGGGCGAGGGTGCCGAGCACCACCGCGAGCGACGCCCCGGAGTTCACGCCGAGCAGGCCGGGGTCGGCGAGCGGGTTGCGCATGATGCCCTGGAGCAGAGCGCCGGCGACCGCGAGGGCGGCGCCGACGAGCAGACCGAGGATCGTCCGCGGTATCCGGGAGTCGACGACGGTCGACGCGAACGTGTCGTCCGGGGCGGTGAGCCCCGTCCAGACCGTGCCGAGGGGCAGCTGGTTGGTGCCGACGGCCAGGCTGAGACCGACGACGAGCACCGCGAGCGCGAGGGCGAGCACCAGACCGGCACCCAGACCCCAACGCCGAGCAGGGCCGGACGTCGCCGTCCGGCCCTGCTCGGGTGCGAGGAGTGCGGTCATCAGCCGACCTGTGCCACTGCCTCAGCGATCATCGGGACGTAGCGGTCGATGGCCCACGGGAGGCTCAGCGGCGTGCTGATCGTCACGGCCATGCCGAGCTGCGCGTCGATCATCGGGACGTAGGCCCCGTCGGCGAAGGCCGGGATCGCGGCGTAGAGGGGCTGCGCCTCGGTCGCCTGCTGCTCGTCCTCGCTGTTGAACCAGGTGAACAGGACGTCGACGTCGGAGAGCTTGTCGGCGTTCTCGAGGCCGAAGTTCACGAGGAACTCGCCCTCCGGAGGGGTGAGGTCGGCGACGGAGGGAGCGAGGTCGAACCCGAGGCCGACGAGCGTGTCGACGCGGGGGTCGCCCGGCACGTAGACGCCGAGCGTCCCGGGCTCCTGCGCGGCGACGTAGGCGACGGTCGTTCCGGCGAACTCGGGGTGCTCCGCCGCGGCGTCGGCGAGGGTCGCCTCGACGCCGTCGATGAGCGGCTGCGCCTCGTCGGGCTTGCCGAGCGCCGTGGCGACGATCTCGATCTGCTCCTCGAGGGGCGTGATCCACGGGCCTTCGGGGTACGCGACGACGTTCGTGAACTCGGACAGCTGGTCGTAGACGTCCTGGTCGAGGCCGGACTGGGGAGCGAGGACGAGGTCGGGCTCGAGCGCGACGACGGCGTCGACGTCGAGCTCGGGGTACATCGTGATGGTCTCGGGCAGGTCGGCGCCCTCGGCCTCGACGGCCTCCCGGAACCAGGGCTGGTAGCCCTCGGCGTCGCCGGACCACTCGTCGATCTCGGTGCCGACCGGGACGACGCCGAGGGACAGCGCGATGTCCGCTGCACCCCAGCCGAGGGTGACGACGCGCTCGGGCGCCTCCTCGATCGTCGTGTCACCGAGGGCACCCTCGATCGTCACGGGGTACGCGTCGCCGGTCGAGGCGGTGGGCGCGGTGGTCTCGTCGGAGTCGGCGTCGCCGTCCGAGGAGCTGCACGCGGCGAGCGTCAGCAGGAGTGCGGCGGCGGTGGCGCCGGCGAGCGCACGGCGCGGGGCAGCTGATCGAGCGAAGGGGTTCACGGTGGCCTTCCGAGGCGTCGAGGTCCGGATCGGTGCATGAGCGGACCTGCAGTGTCTGACGTAGTAAGGCTAGCCTTCGCTGCCTCGCATGAACAGACGCCCCGGGCGTGGCAGGTGTGACGTACGCGACTCGCGACGGTCGACGCGCCCGGTGGTATACGGCACGATGGTGCGCATGACAGCCGAGCTCGCCCAGGTCTCCGCCGCCCTCACCGCCCAGTGGGGCCGCCTGCACTCGTGGCTCGAGCCGCTGGGCGACGACCTGCTCGGCACCCGGGACCACCCCAGCAGCTGCGCGGGCTGGACCAACGGGGAGCTCGTCGCGCACCTCGCCCGGGCGATGTCGGCCCTCGCCGCGTGCACGCCCGCCCCGACCGGCACGGCCCCGTTCACCCTCGCGGAGTACCTCGGGACGTACCCCGAGCGCGCGCAGGACATCGCGGAGTCGACGCGCGCGCTCGCCGTCGAGCTCGCGGACTCCCCCCTGGACGAGGTCACCGCGACCGCGACCGCCGCACTCGCCCGCCTCGCCGACCTCGGCCGCGACAGCACGCTCGTCGTCCAGGCCCGGCGCGCACCGATCTCCCTGCGGGACATGGCCGTGTCCCGGCTCATCGAGCTCGTCGTGCACGCCCGCGACCTCGCGGACTCCCTCGCCCCGGTCACCGCCACGACGGGCGCGTACGACCCGGTCGACCGGGCCGCCCAGGCGATCGTCGCCGACGAGCTCCTGCGGATCGTCGTCATGCGGGGTGGTGGCGACCTCGAGGTGCGCGACGCGCCGCTGTGGATCCGGCTCGCGACGGGGCGCACCCCGTACGACGTCGACGACCTCGCCCGCGCGTTGACGACCACGTACACCGCCGGCGGCGTCCCCGACCTCGGCCGGATGCTTCCCCTGCTGTAGGCCCCGGCCGGGCGTACGTTAGGCAGATGTTCGCCGCCTACGCCGACCACCTGGACGCCCAGCAGCCCCTCGCCGGTCTCGCGACCGGCGACCGACCCGAACCGGAACGACGCGAGCACTGGACCACGGTCACCGTGCACGCCGCGAGCCTCAACCACCACGACCTGTGGTCGCTGCGGGGCGTGGGGCTGCGCGCGGAGCAGCTGCCGATGATCCTCGGCACCGATGCGGCGGGCGTCACCGACGACGGACGCGAGGTCGTCGTGCACGCCGTCGTCGGGGCTGACGGGCACGGCGTGGGGCCGACCGAGACGCGGACCCTGCTCACCGAGAAGTACCCGGGCACGCTCGCGGAGCGGACGTCCGTGCCGACGCACAACCTTGTCGACAAGCCCGCCGAGCTGTCCTTCGAGGAGGCCGCGTGCCTGCCCACCGCGTGGCTCACGGCGTACCGGATGCTCTTCCGCTCGGCCGCTCTGCGCCCGGGGCAGAGCGTCCTCGTGCAGGGCGCGGGCGGCGGGCTCGCGACCGCGGCGATCACGCTCGCAGCGGCTGCGGGGCTCGAGGTGTTCGCGACGTCCCGGTCCGCGTTCAAGCGCGAGAGAGCCCTCGCGCTCGGGGCTGCGGCTGCCGTCGAGCCGGGCGGCCGGCTCCCCCGGCGGGTCGACGCCGTCGTCGAGTCCGTGGGTGCGGCCACGTGGTCGCACTCGGTGCGTTCCGTGCGTCCCGGCGGGACGATCGTCGTGGCCGGCGCCACGACCGGCGACCCCTCTGCCATGGAGATCAGCCGGGTCTTCTTCAACGAGATCACCGTGTGCGGGGCGACCATGGGCTCGCGGGACGAGCTCGTGGACCTCCTCGCGTTCCTCGCACGCACCGACGTGCGGCCGGTCATCGACTCCACGTACACCTTGGCGCACGCACCAGCGGCCTTCGCGCGCCTCGCCTCGGGTGAGCACGTCGGCAAGATCGTCCTGCGCCCGTGACCGCAGCCGCGCGGTGGCGCGAGGACGTCCTCGGCCCCGGGTACGAGGCCTGCGACCTCGAGCTGGAGCCCGACGAGGAGGGCGACGTCTGCGCGACCCTCGTCCGGTACGCCCCGCGCGGCACGCCCCGGACGGCCCGGGCCGTGCTGTACATCCACGGCTGGTCCGACTACTTCTTCCAGACCGAGACGGCGGAGTTCTGGCACGAGCAGGGTGTCGCGTTCTACGCGCTCGACCTGCGCAAGTACGGCCGGAGCCTGCGCCCGTGGCAGACGCCCGGGTACACGAGCACCCTGCGGACGTACGACGAGGACCTCGAGGCCGCGCTCGCCGGCATCCGCGCAGGCCAGGGGCACCACACGCGCGTCATGCTCATGGCCCACTCGACCGGTGGGCTCATCGCGTCCCTGTGGGCGGACCGCCACCCGGGCCGCACGTCAGGCCTCGTGCTCAACAGCCCGTGGCTCGAGCTCCAGGGGTCCGCCGTCCTGCGCACCGTCTCCGCGCCGGCCATCACCCGGATCGCCCGCTTCCAGCCGAAGACCCCGCTGCCCAACATCGACCCGGGGTTCTACGGCCGGACGTTCCGCAAGGTCGACGGCGGCGAGTGGGACACCATCGACGCCTGGCACCCGCAGCCCTCGTTCCCCGTGCGCGCGGGATGGCTCAGCGCCGTCATGGAGGGCCACGCCCAGGTCGCCCACGGCCTGCACGTCCGGCAACCGGTGATCGTCCTCGCCTCGTCCCGCAGCCTCATCTCCCCGTTGTGGAGCGAGGACATGCGCGCCGCTGACATCGTGCTCGACGTCGAGCTCACGGCCCGGCGCGCGGTGCAGCTCGGTCCGACCGTGACGGTCTGCAGGATCGCCCGCGGCATGCACGACCTCGCTCTCTCCCCGAAGCCGGTCCGGGCGCGCTACTACGCGGCGATCCTCCGCTGGGTGCTGGCCTACGGCTGGTCCGACGCCTGATCGACCGCACGGTCACCGGCGACGCCGGCCAGCTGTGCCTCGACGCGCTCCACCTTGCCGTCGAGCTCCCCCGTGCGCCCGGGGCGGATGTCTGCCTTGAGCACGAGCGACACCCGGTGTCCTCCGGCTCCCACCGCTTCCGTCGCGCGCTTGATGACGTCCATGCACTCGTCCCACTCACCCTCGATCGTGGTGAACATGGAGTCGGTGCGGTTCGGCAGCCCGGACTCCCGGACGATACGGACGGCCTCGGCGACGGGCCCGGTGACGGACTCGCCCGCACCGAGCGGGGCGACGGAGAAGGCGAAGAGCACGACGTACCTCGGTTCTGTGGGAGTGGTGTGTCTGCAGGTCTCGTCGCCGGGGATCTCAGAGCGCGTTGAGCGCGTCCTCGATCGGCGTCGGCCCGGAGTTGAACTCGATGAACTTCCGGATGGTGCCGGGCTTGCGGATGCAGGCGGCCGCGACCGCCGCGACGTCGGCACGCGGCACCTCGCCGGTCTCGAGGTCCGCGCCGACCTCGATGCGCCCGGTGCCGGGGTCGAGTGTGAGGGCGCTCGGCCCGAGGATCGTCCAGTCGAGGTCGGACTGGCGCAGGTACTCGTCGGCGGCAGCCTTCGCCTCCGCGTACGCGAAGAACGAGTTGTCCTCCGGCACCCCGTGGTCGGTGCGCGCCCCCTTGTACGACACCTGGATGTAGCGCCGGACCTTCGCGTCGCGCGCCGCGTCGATCGCGCGGATGGCTGCGTCGCGGTCGACGGCGTAGGTGCGTTCCGAGCTGCCGCCACCCGCCCCCGCGGTCCACACCACGACGTCGTGCATCTCGAGGATGTCCATGAGGGCCCGCGTGTCGAGGTGCTCGATGTCGGCGACGACGGGGCGGGCGCCCGTCGCGGCGACCTCGGCCTCGTGCTCGGGGTTGCGGAACACGGACGTGACCTCGTGGCCGTCGGCGACGAGGATCGGCGCGAGGAGCAGCGCGACCTTTCCGTGCCCTCCCAGGATGGCGATGCGTGACATGGTCCCTCTTTCGCTCGGCGTGCGGCGGGCCGCTCGGTCCGGCTACAGCCTCTCCGCGATCAGCTCCGCGAGCGCCTTGCCCTTGACGCCGGCGAGGTCGTCGGCCTGGGTGCGGCAGGAGAAGCCGTCGGCGAGGAAGATGTCGCCGTCCTCAGCCTCTCTCAGGGCGGGCAGGAGCGCATTCTCGGCGACCTTGACGGACACGTCGTAGTGGCCCTTCTCCATACCGAAGTTCCCGGCGAGCCCGCAGCACCCGGCGAGCGTGCGGATCTGCGCCCCGGCCCCGCGCAGGAGCGCCTCGTCCGTCCTGTACCCCATGACGGAGTAGTGGTGGCAGTGCGGCTGCACGACGGCGGTGACGTCGCTGAGGTCCGGCATCGCCCAGCCCGAGTCCGCGGCAGGCGCGGTGAGGGGGTCCGTGAGGAGCTCGGCGAGCGTCCGGGTCGCCGTCGAGACGGCCTGGGCCCGGGGGTCGTCGGGGAAGAGGTCGGTGAGGTCGGAGCGCAGGACCGCGGTGCAGGACGGCTCGAGCCCGACGATGGGGATGCCGTTGACCGCGAACGGGCCGAGCACCCCGAGGAGGCCGGAGAGCTTCTTCTTGGCTCCGTCGAGCTGGCCGGTGCTGATCCACGTGAGTCCGCAGCAGGCCTCGTCCTCCGGGACGACGACGTCGTACCCGGCGGCGAGCAGCACCTTCACGGCGGCCTCGGGGACCGTGGGCGCCAGGGTGTCGCTGAAGGAGTCGGTCCACAGGACGACCTTGGGCTTGCGCGCGGCAGTCTCGCCGGTCGACGTGCCCCCCGCGGCGAGAGAGCGACCCTCCCGCTTCCACCACGTCCGGAACGGGACCTCGGCGAACGCGGGGATCGAGCGGCGGGTGTCCATGCCACCGAGGGCGAGGACGGTCTTCGCGAGCGGCCTGATGCTCAGGGCGAGGTTCGCGAGCTTCGGCACGTAGCTGGCCAGGCGCGCCCAGCGCGGCAACCAGCCCAGGGCGTAGTGGTTCATCGGCCGCAGGCGGCCCTTGTACGTGCGGTGCAGGACCTCGGCCTTGTACTGGGCCATGTCGACGCCGGCCGGGCAGTCGCTCGAGCACGCCTTGCAGCTCAGGCACAGGTCGAGCGCCTCGTGCACTGCGGGCGAGCGCCAGCCACCGGTGACGAGCGTGCCGTTCGCCATCTCCTGCAGGGCACGCGCCCGGCCGCGCGTCGAGTCCTTCTCGTCCTTCGTCGCGAGGTACGACGGGCACATGAACCCGCCCGCCGCGGTGGAGTCCGCGCGGCACTTCCCGACGCCGACGCAGCGGTGTGCGGCCTTGGTGAAGTCGCCGTCGTCGTGCACGAAGCTGAAGCCGGTCGTGGCGAGGATCGGCTTGGCCTGCGGGCGGCGCAGGTGCGCGTCGACCGCGTCGGGGCGGACGAGGACGCCGGGGTTGAGCAGGTCGCGGGGGTCGAACAGTGCCTTGAACTGCTCGAACACGCTGATGGCCTCGGCCGAGTACATGGCGGGCAGGAGCTCGGAGCGGGCGCGCCCGTCGCCGTGCTCCCCGGACAGCGAGCCGCCGTACTTGCCGACGAGCGCCGCGGCGTCGGTCATGAACCGGCGCAGGATGTCGCCCGACTCCTCGAGGGGGATGTCGATGCGCAGGTGGACGCAGCCGTCGCCGAAGTGACCGTAGGGCAGGCCGTCGACGCCGTACTGCGCCATGAGTGCGTCGAGGTCGCGCAGGTAGGGGCCGAGCTTCGCGGGCGGGACCGCGGAGTCCTCCCAGCCGGGCCACGCCTGGTCGCCCGACGCCGTGCGGCCGGCGAGGCCGGCGCCGTCGGCCCGGATCTGCCACATCGCGGTGGCCTCGGGGCCCGCGGGCAGGATGCGGCTCGCGGCAGTGCCGGAGTCCGCGACGATCGCACGCGCGTTGTCGAGGGCCTCGGCCTGCGTCGCGCCGCCGACCTCGACCATGAGCCACCCGCCGCCCGGCGGGAGGGCGGGGACGGAGTCGGCCCCCTTGGCTCGGCGGACGACGTCGACGAGGCGCGCGTCGAGGCCCTCGACGGCGAGCGGGCTGTGCGCGAGGAGGGCGGGGACGGCGTCGGCGGCCGCGGGCATGTCGGGGTAGCCGAGCACGACGAGGGTGGGGGCGCCGGCGATGGGCACGAGGTTGACGGTCGCGCCGAGGATCGACATGACGGTGCCCTCGGTGCCGACGAGGGCCTTCGCCAGGTCGGTGCCGTTCTCCGGCAGCAGGTGCTCGAGCGAGTACCCGGACACCTGGCGGCCGAAGCGGCCGAGCTCGGTGCGCAGGAGGGAGAGGTTCGCGGAGACGAGCTCGCCCAGGCCGGGGATGCGGTCGACGCCCTGCCCGTCCGCGCCGGCGAGGAAGCGACGCCCGGTGCCGTCGACGACGTCGAGCTCGACGACGTTGTCCGACGTCCGCCCGTAGGCCACGGCGTGCGGGCCGCACGCGTTGTTGCCGATCATCCCGCCGAGGGTCGCGCGGTTCTGCGTCGACGGGTCGGGGCCGAAGCGCAGGCCGTGCGGCGCGGCGGCCTTCTGCAGCGAGGACATGATGACGCCCGGGTCGACGCGCGCGGTGCGGGCCTCGGGGTCGATGTGGTGGATGGTGTGCACGTGCCGGGAGAAGTCGATGACGACGCCGGGCCCGATCGAGTTGCCGGCGCACGAGGTTCCCGCGCCACGCGTGGTGAGCGGGACGCCCGCCTCGCGTGTGACGGTGATGGCCGCGAGCGCGTCGTCGACGTCCTTGGGGCGCACGACGACCTGCGGCACGACCCGGTAGTTCGACGCGTCGGACGAGTACTCGCCGCGGGTGAGCGCGGAGTCGGAGACGTCACCGTCCACCGCAGCGCGCAGGGCGGCGACGAGGTCCGCGCGGGACGCGTCGTCGCTGCGGCTCGTGGTCGCTCCCGCGGGGGGGCGGCCATCGGGCCCGGTGATCTCGACATCCACAGCGTTGGTCACGACGGACATTCTCCCACCGCGGGGCGGTGCCCAGCGTGTGATGTCCCCGGACGACGTCGGGGGCGACATATCGCTCAACCCGCCAACGCCGCGTGCCGATGACGAGGTGTGCCCGACACCACCGTGACGTACGCCTACGCCGCCCGCTCAGGCGCCCTGACGGAGGACGGCAGCACCCGCCTCGGCCTCGCGACCACCGGCCCGGAGGCGTTCCTCACAGGCACGGTGGAGCGCGGTGACGTGCTCGCAGCCAGCCTGCTCCGCATCGGCGAGATCGCCGGCACCCGGTTCTACTCCTTCCTCACCCAGAAGGAGCTCGCTCTCCTGGCCGACCCGATCATCTCGACCGGTGACGGTGTCACCCGCTTCGAGAGCCTCTCCGCATGCTGCGGGGTGGCAGCCCGCCTCGACCTCCTCCCGGGGTCGATGGAGCTCGACACCGAGCGGCCCGGGACGACGAACGTCGACGTGGGGCCGCACCTGCGGCAGCTGCTCACCCAGGTGAGGCGACGCGAACCTGTAGCCCTCGCCGTCGGTCCGGGCGGCCTGGACGTGCGGACGCTCGACGGCCAGGTGTTCGAGCGGACCGTGGCCCTGCCCGAGCGGTGGGTGCGGTCCCTCGCCGAGCTCCAGGTCCTCGCGAGCCGCATGACCCCGCAGTTCTCGCTGGACGTCCGCCAGGCGCGGGCGTTCCTCGCGGGACTCCCCCGGTCGACCTCACCGCGGACCGGCTTCTGGCTGCACCGCGTCCCGGGCGGACTGCGGCTCGGTGCGGCACGGCGCCCGGGTGCCGTCGCAGTCGGTGGCCCGGAGCGGCTGCGGGTGCTCGAGGGCCTCGTGCGGCACGCGAGCGCCCTCCGGGTCTACGCGCCCGAGCAGACCGACGGACCGGCGGTGACGTGGTGGGAGCTGGACCTGCCGGGCGGGCGGTTCGGCCTCGGTCTCAGCCCCCTGAGCGCCCGGGGGTTCTCGGGCGAGGGTGCCCTGCTCGCCGGTCTCGCCGCCGACGAGCCCCAGGCGCACCTCGCCGCGCAGGGGTCGCTCGGCTACGACCTCGCCGAGGGGCGCTTCTTCACCCGCACCCTGCCGTTCGCCCGAGACGTGCTGCAGAGCAACCCGCGGCTCGCGAAGGCTCGTCGTCTCGTCGCCGACGGACGCGTGCGCCAGGACGGCGACCGCCTCCTCGTCGGGGGCTCACGCACGGAGCACGTCGTCGAGATCTCCGCCGACGGGACCGGCGACCGGTGCACCTGCGCCTGGTACGCCGACCACCGTGGGAGCCGGGGACCGTGCGCTCACGTGCTCGCGGGACGCATCGTCACCCGCCCGACCGACCCGGAGGACCACGCATGACGGACCCGACCCTCGTCGCGGCCGCAGACGCCGCGATGGCCGATCCCCACGTGCTGCCCCGGCTCACCGCCCTCGCCGCGGCGGTCCGGACCCTGGACCGGGACGCCGTCCTGCAGGCTGTCCGCGCCGTCCCCGCGAAGGAGCGTCCGGCCCTCGGGCACGGCTTCGAGCTGTGGTCCCAGGAGTGGTTCCGGAAGGAGGCCGCCGAGCGCGCCGACGCCTTCGCGGTGTACGCCTTCGCCGTCGTCGGGATCGCTGCGCGTCCCGCCGATGCCGCCCGCCTCGTGGGCGCCGGTGACCGGTGGTCACCCGTGAGCCGGGTCGAGCGTGCGAGGCAGGTCGCCGAGCTCGTGCGGGACCGTGGGCGTCCGTGGCTCACCCGGTTCGTCGGGTCGGCGCTCGGGAACCGGAACCGCGACGCGCGCCTCACCTGGCACCTCGCCCGGATGCTCGCGCACGACGGTCTCATCGACACCCCGACCCACCAGAACTACCGCTCGGACGTCCTGTGGGCCCATCCGTGGCGGGACCTGCCCGGCCTGGTCGCCGACGACCGCGCGTTACGGGACGCGATCGACGACCTCCTCACGACCCCCGACGTGGGCCACGCACTCGGCGCGACGTCCTCGCGCGACCTCCAGCCGGGCACCCGCCGCCGGTCGGGCACCGCGCCTGCGCGCAGCGTGCACACGGACGAGGACTGGGCGGGCCTCCTCGGCGCGTGGGGCGTCGACGACCCGGCCCGGCGTCGCGGTCTCATCGACGCGTGCCTGGCTGCGCTGTCGGGTGGCGTCCTCGACCGCGACGCGTCCGGCTTCCGCGCGATCCACGCGCGCCTCGGGCTCACGCTCGAGGAGGTCGCCGGCAGACAGAGCGCTTATACGTCCCTGCTGCTCGCGCCCGGGACCGCGACCGTGGCGCTGGCCCGCGACCAGCTGCACCGGCTGCTCGCCGCCGGCCTGCTCGACGCCGACATGCTCCTCGACGTCACGCCCGACGTCCTCGCCCGGCAGGAGAAGGTCGTCGTCCGTGAGCACCTCGCGCTGCTCACGGCCGCGCTCGCGGGAGGTGCGACCGACCCGGGTTCGTGCGCTCGCGCCGTCGCCGCCGGGCTCGACGCGGACCGCACGGACCTCGCCCTGCTCGGCGCGCGGCTCCTGCGACGCTGCCTCACGGCCGCGCCCGCCGTCCAGGGAGAGCTCGCGAGCGCCGTCGCGGCGGTCGTCCCCGACCCGACACCCGAGCTCCGCGACGCGCTCGGGCCGCTGGCGCCCATGCCCTGGTCCCCCATGGAGGAGAGCGAGCGACGCCCGCCCGCGCCGCTGCCCGTCGACCTCCCCGAAGCCGGCCAGGTCGAGCCGGTGCGCACCCTCGACGAGCTGCGGGTCCTGCTCGACGAGATGCACGTCGTCCCGACGACGGCGCTCCACGTCGAGCGTGCGCTCGACGGACTCGTCCGGCTGCGGACCGACCGGGGGACGGCGCAGGCCCTGCTCGACGAGCTGTGGCGTCGGCCCCGCGGTGTCCCACCCCTGGAGAACGTCCTGCGGGCGTGGGCGGGTCACGACGTCCCCGTCCCGTCGAGCACCGTGACCCGGAGCGGTCGCGTGCTCGACCCCGCCCAGGCCCCGCCCGGGGCGGAGCTCGTCGAGCACCGCAGCACCACGACCGGATTCCCCCACCCGGAGACCGGGATCGTCAGGAAACCGATCGAGGCCGTCGTCTGGGAGTGGCGGCTCCGGCTGCCCGCGTGGACGCCGCGGCACCTCCTGGCGTCGCGGCTCGACGAGATCGCACGACGACACCTGCAGCGCCCCCCGGGTCCGCTCCTCGCCACCCCGACGCACGACGACGGGACGCTCACCGCGGACGTGCTCATCGCCCGGCTGGCCGAGCGGGCCGCCGCAGGACTCAGCGCGGAGCCGCACGACCTCGGCACCGCCCTGCTGCGCCTGCGTCCCGAGGACCGCGGCGTGCTCCGCGACGCACGCGTCCTCGACCCCGCGGACGCCGAGCGCCTCGCACTGCTCGACGCCCCGACGACCTGGCGCCGCTCAGTGGTCGCCCCTGCCGCCAGGTTCTCGCCAGGGGTGGGACCGAAGATCTCGCTCTGGCAGGCGGCGGGCTCCCCCACGGGCTCACCCGACGACCCGGTCCGGGCGTGGCTCGACTCGGACCAGCTGGGGCCCATGTGGTGGGACCTCGCAGGCGACCTCTCGGACCGCCGCGAGAACGACCTGCTGAGCATCAGGCTGTGGGCGGCGACGCTGCCCTCACAGCCCGAGGTGCTCGCTGCGCACCTGCAACGTGCCATCGCGGACAGCATCGACCACGCGGACCTCGACGTCTCGGTGGCGATGCAGCTGCTCGGGGCATACCGGTGCCCGCTCGGGGTCCCCGCCGTCCACGCGCTCGTCGTCGGTGGCGCCTCCCGGTCCGACCACGGGCGCGCCGCCGCCGCGGAAGCGCTCGCCGCGGCAGCCAGCGCCGGCCTTGTCCCGGCGACGACGCTCGCCGAGGCCGTGCGTGCGGCACTCGACCCCGCTGCCGCGCCGCACGCGACGGACGGGTTCGTCGTCGAGGTCAGGCCGAAGGCGAACCGGGTGGTCCGCACGCTCGCGGACGCAGCGAGGATCGACGACATGACAGGGCGCGTCGTGCTCGACGCGCTCGTGCCGGAGCTCGCATGGCTGGCCGACCTCCGCGGCGGCGTGGCCTTCGTCGAGCTCGGCGCGCAGCTCGCTGAACGGTTCCGGGCTCGTGTGGAGCTGCCCCCGTCGCTCGCCGCCCTGGCCGCAGGACGGGCACGCTCGCGGACCGCTCAGGAGGCCCGTCGTCTCGCCGCTGCGGGTGGCGGCTGAGGAGCGGTGAAGGTCTGGGATCCTTGTCGCCATGTCGGTCGAGGAGATCATCGGGTTCGTCACGGGTGCACTGTGCGTGTGGTTGGCGGTGCGCCAGAACGTGTGGACGTTCCCCATCGGGATCGTCAACAACGCCGTGTACGTCGTGCTGTTCGGGTCCTCGGGGCTGTACGCGGGCGCCGGCCTGCAGGTGGTCTACCTCGTGCTCGGGGCGCTCGGGTGGTACTGGTGGTTGCGGGGTGGGACCGACGGCGGCGCGTTGGTGCCACGTGAAACGCCGCGGTGGGTGTGGCCTGCCGGGGCGGCGCTCGCGGTCGTTCTGGCGCTCGTGCTCGTCGGGGTGCTCGCGACGTGGACCGACTCGTCCGCTCCTGTCATGGACTCCCTCACGACGTCCCTGAGCCTCGTCGCGCAGCTCATGCTCAACCGCAAGTGGATCGGGACGTGGTGGGTCTGGATCACGGCAGACGTCCTCTTCGTCGGCATGTACGTCTCGCTCGGCCTCTACCTCACCGCCGCGCTGTACGTCGGGTTCATCGGGCTGTGCGCGCTGGGGCTGCGGGACTGGCGGCGGGACATGCGGGCCACCGTCCCCGGCGACGTCCCGGCCGACGCGGCTCCCGCCGAGCCGCAACCGGCAGCCGCGCACGCAGAGCCGGCGCACGCAGAGCCGGACGCCCGGTGACGCGGTTCTCCCACGGCCTCGTCATCGGCAAGTTCTACCCGGTGCACGCCGGCCACCTCAACCTCGTGCGCACCGCCCTGTCGCGGTGCGAGAACGTCACGGTCCAGGTGCTGTACGCCTCCCAGGAGTCGATCCCCGCCGGGCTGCGCGCGCAGTGGTTGCGCGACGAGCTGCCCGGCGCGCACGTCGTCACGGGGCTCGACGACGCCCCGGTCGACTACGCGAGCGACGCCGCCTGGGACACGCACATCCGCACGATGCAGGACCTGCTCGCCGCGCAGCCCGGCACCGACCGCGCCGGCCAGACGTTCGGTCCGGTGGACGCGGTGTTCACGTCGGACACGTACGGCGCCGAGATGGAGCGCCGGTTCGGCGCGACCTGGGTCCAGGTGGACCCAGGGCGCGCCGCGGTGAGCGTGTCCGGGTCCGCGATCCGCGCCGATCCCGGGGCCCACTGGTGGGCCCTGCCCCCGGCGGTCCGGGCGTGGTTCGCCCGACGCGTCGTCGTGCTGGGCGCGGAGTCGACGGGCACGACGACGCTCGCTGAGGACCTCCAGGCGCACTACGGGCTCCCACCGGTGCCCGAGTACGGGCGGGAGTGGTCCGAGATCCGGCCCGGCGGTCTCGAGGCGCCCTGGCACACGGCGGAGTTCGACCTCATCGCCCGCGAGCAGTGCCGCACCGAGGACGCCGCCGCTGCACGCACCCCGGTCCCGCTCGTCGTCGCGGACACCGACGCCTTCGCGACGACGCTCTGGCACGAGCGGTACATGGGTGCGCCGTCGGCGAGCGTCCAAGCGGTCGCCGCCGCGCGCGTCCCTGATCTCTACCTGCTCACCGGCGACGAGATCCCGTTCGTCCAGGACGGGCTGCGCGACGGCGAGCACATCCGGCACGCGATGCAGGAGCGGTTCCGGGAGGCCCTGGCGGCACAGACGGCGGACGGTGCCCCGTGGGTCGAGCTGCGCGGCTCGCGGGAGGAGCGCCTCGCGGCGGCCGTGGCGCTCGTGGACCCGCTGCTCGCGCAGCCGCGGTGGGTGGCCGATCCCATGGACCAGCGCGGGCAGGACGCCGTCGTCGTCGCTCGCTGACGAGGTCAGCCGGTACCCGCCCCGTCCCGGTCCCGCGTCCGCCACGACGTGTCCGTGCTCCGCTGCCCGCGCACCCGGAAGTGGCACACTCGGGCACGTGACCCCGAGCATCGCTGACGACCCCGGACACCCGCACGACACCGCCCGTCCAGCGCGCGACCACGCGTCGCTCGGGCACGTCTCGGACGCACCGACCCGCCCGCACCCCCGCGCCGACGCGTACGGGCCGGGCGCCGACCCGTTCGACCTCGACGTCGCGGACCTCTTCCCCGGCGGAGCCAGCACGAGCGGGCAGGGCCCGGCCCCGCAGGTCGACCTCGCGGAGAAGCTCCGCCAGGCGTACTTCTGGGTGGTCAACCACGCGATCATCTCCCCCCACTACGACGTCGAGTTCTCCGCCGGACCGGGAACGCCCGAGACGAGCTACGCCCTCGGCGACTCCAAGGCGCGCCTCACGCTGCCGTCCGACCAGTCGTACTCGAGCTTCGTCCTCCTGCCCCTGCTCACCTTCGCGGTGCGCGGTCGCTGCCTGCTCGTCGGCGGCCCGGGCCGCGGGAAGACCGCGAGTGCCGTCCTCATGGGTGTGCTCGCCGGGTACCCCGTCAAGGACGTGCGCCGCGCGATGCAGCACGGTCACCCGCAGCTGACCGTCAGCGACCTGTTCGGCACCCCGCTGCCCAAGGACCTCGTCCAGGCGGGCTCGCTGGCCGAGGTCGACGTCGCGTGGCGTTCCTGGCTGGGCATGCGGGTGAAGATCATCGACGAGTACAACCGCATCCCCACCCGCACCCAGTCGGCGCTGCTCACCGTGCTCGCGGACGGGTACGTCGAGGTGTTCGACCAGTTCTACGAGACGGGCGAGTCCGCGTGGTACCTCACCGCGAACGACGACGCCGGCGGCGGCACCTACCAGGTGGTCGAGGCCCTCAAGGACCGCATCGACGTCGTCGTGCACGCACTGCCCTTCAACAACCGGTTCCTCGGTGAGCTCGTCGAGCGCGCCGAGCAGGGCATCCGCCCGGAGCAGGCCGTCCCCGAGGGGATCGTGTTCGACGACGCGGAGCACGAGCGCCTGCACCGCGAGATCCAGACCGTACGGATCGACGCGCCCGTGCGCCGTCGCCTCGAGTTCTTCGCGAGCCAGCTCGAGCTCCTCGAGGGCTCGGCGTGGCAGTTCGAGTACCGCACCAAGGACACCGCGCGCCTCGCGGGAATCGACCCCCACCTGCTGGCCCGCAACGACTCCGGTCGCGACCGGCTGAGCGACATCGGCTCCCAGACCCTCAACGGCCTGTCCGTGCGGGCACTGCAGTCGCTCGTCGCGTACGCGAAGGCCATGGCGTACTTCCGGGGGCGCCCGGTCGTCGGGCTCGACGACCTGCGTGCCGTCCTGCCGTTCGTGCTGCACGACAAGCTCGTGCCCGACCAGCAGTCCCCCGTGTTCGACGACCCGGCCCGCGAGCCGTTGCGGTCCGACCGCGTCTCGTGGATCCGCGCGATGTTCGACGACGCGTGCAGCCAGTACGACTCCTACGGGCTGGACGCGTCCGACCCCGTGGGCGACGTGCTCGCCGAGGTCTCAGCGGGCCTCGACGGGCTCGCCGAGGACGTCGTCCTGTCCCGGATGGCCCGGATCGAGGGGATCCTCGACGGCTGGGAGGACGGCCGCAAGCTCTACGGGCACCTCTACGAGGACGCCCTCGTGCTCAAGTACGCCCACCAGCGCTACACCAACTACCTGTCCTGGTTGCGATGGAACCAGTGACCAGCGACCCAGCCGTCGCGAACCGGGGCGAGCCGTGCGCCGGTCAGCAGGGCGCGTGGCAGGCCCAGCTCGCCACGCAGCGGGAGACGTTCAACGCCTCCCTCGGTCGTGCGCGCGCCTCCGGTGCCCCGCGCGACGTCCTCGAACGCGCCCTCCGGGAGCTCGGACCCACCGTGACCGCACTCGCGGCGTCACTGCCCGCGCCGGCGCTCGACGAGGTCTGCCGTGCTCTCGTGGACGTCGTCGGGGACCTCGCCGTCCGCCGCCTCTGGCACGACCGGTCCGCCGAGCGGCGCGTCGTCCTCGAGGTCCTCCCCCTGCTCCCCGAGCCGCTCGCCCGGTCTCCGCGGGCGACCCTCGCGCTCGTCGTCAGCGGTGCGTCGCGCATCGGCCGGGGCGCCGATCTCGCCGCGTGGGGCCGGCGTCTCGCGGCCGCCTGCCCGCACCTGGACAGCGACGACGCGCTGCGGGCCGCGGGGACCGTGGCAGCGTGGCGCTCCGGCCTCGTGCGGGCACGACGCGCCGCCCTCGCGGTCGCCCCCGGCGTGCCCGACGCCGCCCTGGCGCACCTGCTCGATCTCACCCGTTCGGAGGTCAGCCCGCGGGACGCCCTCGCAGCGAACACCGCCGACCCCTTCACGTGGCCCGGCGCGCCGGGATCGGGCACCGTCGCGCGCTACGGAGCGTTCCGGGGGTTCGGCGGCTCCTGGGTCGCCCCGGCGGTCGTCACGGGTGTCGTCCCCGCGCAGACCCCGACGTGGGCCGTCGAGGCGGACGGCAGCCGCTGGCTCGTGCTCGCTGACGCCCACGGGCACGCGGTGCTGCGAGACCCTGGAACGACGCCGCAGTCACTCCCGTCCCGCGGGGTCGACGTCGCCAGCACCACGCAGGTCCTGCGGATGCTCGAGTGGGAGGACGAGATCACCGGGCTCGCCTCGGTGGGACGCGCCACGCTCGTCAGCCGAGCCACGTCGTTCCACCTCGACCTCGTCCTCGTGCCCGCATGACGGGTCTCGACGCCAGAGGTGCCCGCACGACGGGGCTCGACGCGCTGCGCGACCGATGGCTCGCCGCGTGGCCTGACGCGCTCGCCGCCTGGGGGCGCTTCACGCGGCTGCACCCACCGGCGCTGCGGGACGCCGGCGAGCAACCCACCGGCGTGGGAAGCTTCGCGTGGTTCAGCCTGGGCGCGGTCGAGGTGAACATCGACGTCCTGCTCGCCGAGAAGCACCACCTCACCGACCACGCCGTGGCGGTCCTCGCGCACGAGATCGGCCACCACGTGCTCTCCCCGGGAGACCTCCTCACCGCGGGCCGGCTCACGGCCCAGGCCCGGCTCGGTCTCCTCGACCGTGACGACGCGATCCCCCTCGTGACGAACCTGTGGTCGGACCTCCTCATCAACGACCGCCTCCAGTCCAGGGCCGGCGTCGACATGGTCGCGGTGTGGCGCGCCCTCGGACCGCCCGCACGGGACGACGCCGTCATGCGTCTCGTGCTGCGCGCCGACGAGATCCTCTGGTCGGTCCCGGCCGGTGAGCTCAGCGGTCCCGGACCGCACGACGAGGGCCAGGCGCAGCTGCTCGCCCGGCTCGTGCGGACGTACGCCGACGACCCGGTCGGCGGCGTCGGCGGGTTCGCGATGCTCGTCCGGTCCCTCCTGCGGGCACCCGGCGCAGAGCCGCGCGGCACGGACGGGCGACGCGGCAACGGCACGTGGTGCGACCAGCACGAGAGCCCCGGCACCGCGATCCCCGGGCTCGCCACCGACCCCGGTGCGACCCGCGCACCGCAGCACCCCGCGCTCGACCGCCGCGTCGTGGGGGACCTCGGCGAGACGAGCGGGAGCAGCACCACCGACGCACCGCCGCAGGACCAGGCGGGTCCGCAGTCGACGAGCAACTCCCTCAGCCCGGCCGACTACGCGGCAGCGCTGCAGGCGCTCGGCGCGGTGGCCGACCCGCGGGACGCGGCGATCGCCTGGTACCGCGAGCACGCCGCACAGCACCTCGTGCCGTTCCCCGTCCGCCGTCAGCAGCGGGCACCCGAGCCCCTCCTCGGTGGGCACGACGTGTGGGACACGGGCGACGACCTCGCCGACGTCGACTGGACCGCGACGACGCTCGCCTCACCCGTCGTCATCCCCGGCATGACGACCCGTCGGCGCCACTACGAGACCGAGTCGGCGGCCGACGTCGCCCTCCTGCCCGTGGACCTCGACCTCTACCTCGACTCCTCGGGGTCCATGCCCGACCCGCGACGCGACGGTGCCCCCGTCGCCCTCGCCGGGGCGATCCTCGCCCTGTCCGCGCTGCGCACCGGCGCCCGCGTCCAGGCCACGACATGGAGCGGCCCGCACCAGATCGCCGGGACCGAGGGGTTCACACATGACACCGACGCGGTCCTCGGCGCGATCGTCGCGCACTTCGGAGGAGGCACCTCCTTCCCCGTGCAGCTGCTCGAGCGCACACACCTCGAGACGCCCGGCGGACGGCCGTGCCACGTGGCTGTCATCTCGGACGACGGCGTCGTGACGATGTTCACCGACGGGCACGGGAAGCTCCCCGAGGACTACGACGCGCACGCCACCGTCGCCGCGCGCGCCGTGCGCGCCGCCGGGGGTGGCGGGACCCTCGTGCTCAACACCCGCTCCCCCGCGCGGTACGCCGCGATGGCCCCGGGGTACGACGTGTACGGAGTGAGCAGCTGGGACGAGATGATCACCTTCGCGCGCGACTTCGCGCGCCGGTTGTGGGGACAGGACGCATGACGACAGGACGGCACTCCCAGGACGGTCTCCTCGACCCGGCACGCGGCACGCAGCCCGGCCCGCCGCTGCGCGACGTCATGCAACGCCTCACCCTCGCTCCGGCGGACTGCGTCCCCGCGCCCGGGTCCGTGCGCCCCGCGGCGGCACCGGCGATCGTGGCCGACGCCGCGGCCATGATCGCGCCGGGAGCGACGCTCAGCCGCGGGGACCTGCGGTACCTGCGTGCGTTCTTCATCGAGACCGACCCGGCGGTCGCCGACCTCCGGGCCCGCTCGGCCGCGCTCACGTCGTGGGTGCTGCTCGACCCGGCGGTGCACGCCGCCCATGACGGCTCCGGCGTGCCGTACGTCGCGCCGGAGCAGCGCGCGAGGTGGGCCGTGTCAGCCGTGTACACGATCGGGTCCGCCCTCGCCCCTGCGCTCGACCCGCACGCGTGGCCGACGACGACCGCGACCCGGGAGGAAGCCGCCCGCGGGATCCTGCGGGCCGTCGGCCTGCACCCCGCCGGCGAGACCGCCGCCGCCGCCGACGCGCGCTGGCAGACCGTGAGCACCGCGATCCAACGCCACGTCCTGGCCCAGATGGCCGAGGAGGCCCGCCGCTCGGCCGAGCTCGCCGAGCAGCTGCGGCAGCAGCGGGCACGGGAGGCCGCGGCACAGGTGAGCAATGTCTGAGCCGTCGCCAGCACCCGCGGCGCCGGCACAGCCCGGAGCATCAGCACAGAACGGGGCGTCAGCACAGCCCGGAGCGTCAGCACAGGGGGCCGACGAGGCCGCCCTCCCTCGTGGCGTTCCGGACCCGGCGCTCACCGAGTACGCGCCCCGGGCGTCCGTCGCTCTCACGCCCGGCGAACGGTGGCCGACCCTCTCACCGGCCGGGCACGCTCGTCTCGGGGAGGTCACGCACCACCCGCGCGCGCCCGACTGGGTCCACGAGTGCGGGGACCGCCTCACCACGGACGACCTCGTCGAGCTCCAGCGGATCGCCGAGCGGCTCGGGGCGGGCGAGCACCTGCCCCGCTCCGCCCCGGCGTCAGGCCCGGATGCGCCGCGCGCCCCGCACGCACCGGAACCGGGTTGGCTGCCCGCGTTCCTCGACCGGGTCCAGCGCACGGTGCCCCGGTACCGGGCGCTCGCCCGGCGCGACGGGCCGGTGCCCGCGGAGCTCGCCGCGTTCCGGCCGGTCACCCGCGCCGACCTCATGTCCGACGTCGCGTCCTTCGTCCCGGTCGACGTCCCGCTCGAGCGGGCGTTCGAGGGGTCAAGCTCCGGCAGCAGCGGCGCCTCCCTCGTCGTTCCCCTGCACCCCCTGTCCACGGCGACGGAGGTGGTGCTGTTCCGGCAGATGGCGGCGCGCGTCGGTGTCCGCTGGGAGCCGGTGCCCGACCGGCTCGGCCTCGTCAACGTCGTCGACCAACGGGCTGCCTTCACCTATGCGTCGGCCCTCACCGCGCACTCCGAGGCGCTCATGGCACGCATCAACCTGCACCCGACCGCGTGGCGGGACCCCGCGGACCGCTCGGCCTTCCTCGGGCGGACGAACCCGCAGGTCATCAGCACGGCGCCGACCGCGCTGCTCAGCCTGCTGGCCCTGCCGGGCCTCGACCTCAGCCCGCTCGTCGTGTTCTCCGGCGCGGCGCACCTCACGCCCGCCGCGCGCGCGGGCGCGGTGGACCGGTGGAGCGTGCCGGTCATCGACGTGTACGGGACCCGCGAGGCGGGGCTCCTCGCGTGGGACCCCACCGGCGCCGACGGTCCGGGAGCACCGACGGAGCACCTCGTCCTGCCGCGGCGCCTCCACGTCGAGGTCCTCGACGACGCAGGCGAACCCACGCCGGACGGCGAGCGCGGCGAGGTCGTCGTCACGGTCGACGACAACCCCTACCTGCCGCTCGTGCGCTACCGCACCGGCGACCAGGCGGCGCTGCGCCGTGACCAGCAGCCGGACGGCACCTGGACGACGACGCTGCTCGGTCTCGAGGGCCGCTCGCCGGTGCGGTACCGCACGAGCACGGGCGCGTGGGTGCCGTCCGTCGACGCGACCCAGCTGCTCCAGGCCTACGGCCTCGCCGCCTGGCACCTGCACCAGGACAGCGCGGGGAGCGTGCACCTCGCCGGTCTCCCCGCGACGGGAGCCGCGACGGACGTCGTCGCGGCAGCGTCCGCCCTGCAGCGCCTCCTGGGGCGCGACGTCACGCACACGGTCGTCGCCGACCCGCACGAGCTCGCCGCCGGCTCCAAGCGCCGGTTCACGAGCGATCTCGACACCTGAGCCGAGCACGAGCCCGCTGCCGCACCCCGGGCCGTGGGCGGCCCGCGCATCCGCCAGCCGTCAGAGCCCTGAGTCGGGCCCCGTCAGCCACTCGACCAGCCGTCCGCGTGCCCGTGGCGTGAGGCGGCCGCCCCAGAGGCGGTCGAGGACGACCGTCATCTCGTCGACCGCGGCCTCCACACCTCGGCGGGCGCCCCACGCGTCGCCGAGCGCGTCCGCGAGCGGGTCGTAGAGGTCGACCGGGGTCTGCGGGGGGTCACCCTGGCCCCAGTATTCGTTGAACCTCCGGCGAAACGCGGCGCGCTGCGGGTCGTTCTCGGCGCTCGTCACCGGCACATCCTCTCAGGTGGTCCGGGGGAAAACCTCAGGGTGCGTTCAGGGGACTCCCCTATCGCCACAGACCGGGCGATCCGACCAGGATGGACATAGCGGCGGAGCGCACCGGATGTCCGGCTTCCGACAGTCGTACGCCACTCCGCTTCCTCACACATCCCGCACCTGCCTCCAGAGATGAGTTCCCCATGTCCAGTTCCTCCGCATCTGCACCCTCCGTGACGAGGGCCGCGGCCACCGGCCGGGGCACCACTCCCGCCGGAGGCGCCATCGCCACCGCCCGCGGCCTCGTCAAGACGTACGGCAAGGGCTCGACCGCCGTCCAGGCGCTCGCCGGCGTCGACGTCGACTTCGCTCGCGGTGAGTTCACCGCGATCATGGGCCCCTCGGGCTCCGGCAAGTCGACCCTCATGCACTGCATGGCCGGCCTGGACACCCCGACATCCGGTGAGGTCGTCGTCGACGGCCTCACGGTGAGCAGCATGAACCAGAGCCAGCTCACCAAGTTGCGCCGCACCCAGCTCGGGTTCATCTTCCAGGCCTTCAACCTCGTCCCGACGCTCACCGCCGCCGAGAACATCACGCTCCCGCTCGACATCGCCCGCAAGCCCGTCGACCGCGCCCACTTCGACACCGTCGTCCAGGCCGTCGGGCTCGGCAACCGCCTCACCCACCGCCCCGGCGAGCTCTCCGGCGGACAGCAGCAACGCGTCGCGTGCGCCCGCGCCCTCGTCTCACGACCCTCCGTCGTCTTCGCGGACGAGCCCACCGGAAACCTCGACTCCACCGCCTCGCGGGAGGTCCTCACCTTCCTCCGCCGCTCGGTCGACGAGCTCGGCCAGAGCGTCGTCATGGTCACCCACGACCCGGTCGCCGCCTCGTACGCACACCGCGTCCTGTTCCTCGCGGACGGACGCATCGTCGCCGAGGTCCTGCACCCGACGCCGGAGTCGGTCCTCGAGGTCCTCACCGGTCTCACACGCAAGGCGGCCCTCTGATGCTCAAGGTCGCCCTGCGCAACGTGCGCGCGCACCTCGTGCGCCTCACCCTCTCCATCCTCGCCGTCGTCCTCGGGGTGTCTTTCGTCGCCGGGACCTTGTCGCTCCGCGAGATGCTCACGACGACCTTCGACGGCATCGTCGACGCCGGCAACACCGGTGACGTCTACGTCCGCGGCATCGACCAGGCCGCAGCCGGCGACCAGGACGGCGCCGCAGGCGCCGAGACCCGGGCACCGATCCCTGCAGAGCTTGCCGCCGTGGCCGCGAAGGTCGACGGCGTCGAGCACGCCGCCGCCGACTACTCCGGCCCCGTGGTGCTCGTCGGGTCCGACGACACGGCGGTCGTCAGCAGCAGCGGCGCGCCGAGTCGCGCCCTCGCCTTCGACGAGGCCGACCCGACCTACGCGATCACCGACGGCACAGCCCCCACCGGGCCGACCGAGTTCGCCCTCGAGGCCGCCACGGCGGAATCCTCCGGGCTGACGATCGGCGACACCACGACGATCGTGCTCGGCGGTGTCCTCACGGACGCCACGTTCACCGGCACGGTGGACCTCGGCGACTCGACGACGGGCTCCACGCTCGTCTACCTGGACGAGGCGACCGCAGCGGCGACGTTCGCACCGGAGGGCCTCGTCGAGACCCTCACGATCTACGCCGAGGACGGCACCGACCCGGTCGCTCTCGCGAGCGCGGTCGAGGCCGCGACCGCCACGAGCCCGGGCGGCGGCTCAGCTCTCGACGTCCTCACGGGCGACACCCTCCGCGCCGAGGCAGGTGAGCAGATCCGGTCCCAGATCGGCTTCATCGAGACCTTCCTGCTCGTCTTCGCGGGGATCTCGCTGTTCGTCGGTGGGTTCATCATCTCCAACACGTTCGCCATGACGGTTCGGCAGCGGCAGCGGGAGTTCGCGCTCCTACGGGCCGTCGGCGCCTCGCCGCGCCAGGTGTTCGCCTCGATCCTCGTCCAGGCCGGCGCCGTCGGCGCACTGGGCGGCGCCCTCGGCATCCTCGGCGGGCTCGGCATCGTCACCGGCCTCAAGGGCCTCTTCACCACCATGGGGATGGAGCTCACGGGGTCCATCCCCGTCACCTCCACCATGGTCGTCGTCTCGCTCGTCGTCGGTATCGGCGTGAGCATCGCGTCGGCGGCCCTGCCCGCGCGGCGGGCGGCGCTCGTCGCCCCGGTGGAGGCCATGCGTGACGACAGCCCGGGTCAGTCGGCATCCCTGCGACTGCGCGGCATCGTCGGTCTCGTGCTCCTCGGAGGCGGGACGGGAGCGGTGGTGGCCTCGCTCGCACAGGCCGCAGCCGACGAGGACGCCCGCACAGGCTCGCTCTTCGGTCTCGGCGCCGTCGGTGTCGTCATCGGCGTGCTGCTGCTCGCGCCGGTCCTGGCGAGCGCGGCGATGCGGGTCATGGCAGCTCCGTTCGTCGCCGCCGTCCGGCCGCTCGGTTCGCTGGCCCGGGGCAACGTCATCCGTAACCCACGACGGACGGCGAGCACCGCGAGCGCCCTCATGATCGGCATGGCGCTGGTCGGTGGAGCATCCGTCGCGGCAGCCTCGATGCAGGCCTCCGTGCGCGGGGTCGTGGAGACCGAGGTCCTCGCCGACGTGCTCGTCCAGTCCGCGACGTTCACGGTGCCCTCCGGCGCGGTGGAGGACGTCACCCGGCTCCCTGCGGTCGACGCGGTCGACGCGATGACCGGGGGCACGGCGTTCGTGGCCGACTCGGGGACTCCCGCCGGCGAGGCGGGTGACTCGCACATGATCGTCGGGATGCCTGCCGACGCCTTCGGCGGGACCTTCACCACCAAGGCGTTGTCCGGCGACATCGGGAGCCTGGACACGGGCTCGGTGGCCGTCCGCAAGGCCGAGGCGGACGAGAACGGCTGGAAGGTCGGCGACGAGCTGACCCTGAGCACGCCGGCCGGAGAGGTCACCCTCCCTGTCGGGGCCGTCGTCAACTCCCAGGCACTCACCGGGGCCGTCGTCATCCCGGACGACGAGATCACGGCGATCCAGCCTGATGCGGCAGAGCACGTCGAGATGCTGCTGGTCTCCGGCGCCGCCGGTGTGAGCCTCACCGAGCTGCAGGACGCAGTCACCGACGCCGTGGGCCCGTACAAGGTCCTCACGGTCCTCGACACGGAGGAGTTCGTCGACCAGCTCGCCGGCCAGGTGGACCAGCTGCTCGTGATCCTCTACGCCCTGCTCGGACTGTCGATCGTCATCGCGATCCTCGGCATCGTCAACACCCTGGCCCTGTCCGTCATCGAGCGGACCCGGGAGATCGGGCTCATGCGCGCGGTGGGCCTCGGCCGGGCCCAGCTGGCAGGGACGATCACCATCGAATCGGTGCTCACCGCGGTGTTCGGCACCGTCGTGGGACTCGGGGTCGGTGTCCTCCTCGCAGCCGGGATCCCGACCGTCTTCGCGAGCTCGGGCATCTCCACCCTCCTCATCCCCTGGGACAGGCTGGGTCTCATGCTCGTGATCGCTGTGGTGGTGGGCGCGCTCGCGGCCGCGTGGCCCGCGATCCGCGCGGCCCGCCTGCCGGTCCTGGAGGCCGTCACGGTCGACTGACCCCCACCCCACACACGGTGTCAGACCCTGGTGCACGGACACGTGCACCAGGGTCTGACACCGTAGGGCCCCGACGCTCATCGTGCGCACACCCTCCCAGGGCGGTCGGGGGACAACCTCAGGGTGAGTTCAGGGGGGTCCCCTATCGCCACGGACCTCACGGTGCGGCCAGTATGGAATCAACGACGCGGCACGGCTGCCGGTCTCCGGACGAGCAGCAGCCCCGCGCACCTTTCCAGCTCTACGCCGCTCCCGAGAGATGAGTTCGCCGATGTCCGCTTCCTCCGCTCCCGTCCGTTCTGGCCCAGGTGCCGGTGCGGCACCAGTCGGCGCTCCCGGCGACGCCACGGGCGCCATCGCGACAGCCCGCGGGCTCGTCAAGACCTACGGCAAGGGTTCGACAGCGGTCCACGCCCTGGCGAGCGTCGACGTCGACTTCGAGCGCGGCAGATTCACCGCGATCATGGGCCCCTCGGGCTCCGGCAAGTCCACGCTCATGCACTGCATGGCCGGCCTGGACACCCCGACGTCAGGCACGGTCGTCGTCGACGGGCTCACCGTGAGCAGCATGAACCAGCGCCAGCTCACCAAGCTGCGCCGCACCCAGCTCGGGTTCATCTTCCAGGCCTTCAACCTCGTCCCGACGCTCACCGCCGCCGAGAACATCACCCTGCCGCTCGACATCGCCCGCAAGCCCGTCGACCGCGCCCACCTCGACGCCGTCGTCCAGGCCGTCGGGCTCGGCAACCGCCTCACCCACCGCCCCGGCGAGCTCTCCGGCGGACAGCAGCAACGCGTCGCGTGCGCCCGCGCCCTCGTCTCACGACCCTCCGTCGTCTTCGCCGACGAGCCCACCGGCAACCTCGACTCGACATCGTCGCGCCAGGTCCTGTCGTTCCTGCGCAGCTCCGTCGACGACCTCGGCCAGAGCGTCGTCATGGTCACCCACGACCCGGTCGCCGCGTCCTACGCGCACCGCGTCCTGTTCCTCGCAGACGGCCGGATCGTCGACGAGATCACCGAGCCCACGCCGGACGCGATCCTCCAGGTCCTCGGCAGCCTGACCCGCGAGGTGGCCGTCTGATGCTCAAGGTCGCCCTGCGCAACGTGCGCGCGCACCTCGTTCGTCTTGCCCTGTCCATCCTCGCCGTCGTCCTCGGCGTGTCCTTCGTCGCGGGGACCTTCGCGCTGCGCGAGATGCTCTCCACGACGTTCGACGGGATCGTCGACGCCGGCTACGCCGGAGACGTGTACATCCGCGGCGCCGACGAGGCCGCCCAGCTCACCTCGGCCGGCGCGGCACCCGGGGAGGTCCGGACTCTCGTCCCGGCCGACCTCGCCGCGACCGTCGCCGAGGTCGACGGAGTCCGGCATGCGTTCGCCGACTACACCGGGCCCGTCGTGCTCGTCGGTGCCGACGACACCGCTGTCGTCTCGGGCGCCGGATCCCCGAGCTTCGCCCTCGCCTTCGACGCTGCGGACCCCAGCTACACCCTGGCTGACGGCGCCGCGCCCACGGCCTCCGACGAGTTCGTCCTCGAGGCCGTGACCGCCGAGAGCTCCGGCCTCGAGATCGGCGACACGACGACGATCGTCCTCGGAGGGACGCTCCAGGAGGCCACGTTCACCGGGATCGTCGACCTCGGCGCCTCGATGGCTGGTGCGACGATCGTCTTCCTCGACCAGGCGACCGCCGCCGCGACGTTCGCGCCCGAAGGGCTCGTCGCCAACATCGTCGTCTACGGCGAGGACGGCACCGACCCGTCGGCTCTCACGAGAGCGGTCGAGGCCGCGACTGCCGGCACGGCGAGCGCCGTGCCCGTCGAGGTCCTCAGCGGCGACACGCTCCGCGCCGAGGCGGGCGCCGACGTCGAGTCCCAGCTCGGCTTCATCGAGACGTTCCTGCTCATCTTCGCGGGGATCTCGCTGTTCGTCGGCGGGTTCATCATCTCCAACACGTTCGCCATGACCGTCCGGCAGCGGCAGCGGGAGTTCGCGCTCCTGCGTGCGGTCGGTGCGTCCCCCGGTCAGGTGTTCGCATCGATCCTCGTGCAGGCCGCTGTCGTCGGTGCACTCGGCGGAGTCATCGGCATCGGGGGCGGGCTCGGGCTCGTCACGGTTGTCAAAGCGCTCTTCGAGTCGATGGGCATGGACCTCGCCGGGGACGTGCCGCTCACCACCGAGATGGTCGTCATCTCGCTCGTCGTCGGGATCGTCGTCAGTGTCGCGTCAGCGGCAGTGCCGGCCCGCAGGGCCGCGCTCATCGCGCCGGTCGAGGCGATGCGCGACGACACTCCCGACCAGGCTGCCTCCCTGCGCCTCCGCGGGATCGCCGGCCTCGCGCTCCTCGGTGGTGGGACGGGAGCGGTCGTGGCCGCGGTCGCTCAGGCCGCGGCCGACGCCGACGCCGGGACCGGCTCGCTCCTCGGGTACGGCGCGGTCGGCGTCGTCATCGGCGTGCTGCTGCTCTCCCCCGTGCTCGCCCGCGCGGTGCTCGGCGTCATGGCAGCGCCCTTCGTCGTCGCGCTGCGACCGCTGGGGATGCTCGCTCGCGGGAACGTCACGCGCAACCCCCGGCGCACCGCCAGCACGGCGAGCGCACTGATGATCGGCATGGCGCTCGTCGGCGGGGCGTCCGTCCTCGCGGCCTCGACGCAGGCCTCCATGCGGTCCGTCGTCGAGACGGAGGCGCTCTCCGACCTCCTCGTGCAGTCGGCGACGTTCACGATCCCGTCGGGCGCCGTCGATGCCGTCTCCGAGCTCCCCGAGGTCGGCCTCGTCGACTCCATGACGGGTGGCATGGCGTTCATCACCGACGACGAGACGCCCGCTGGCGACCAGGGCGAGTCCCTGTTCGTGCTGGGCATGCCTGCCGAGTCGTTCGGGCGCAGCTTCACCACCGAGGCGCTCTCCGGCAGCCTCGACAGCCTGGCCACCGGTGCGGTGGCCGTGAACAAGGCGGACGCCGAGGCACGTGGCTGGGCCGTCGGCGACGAGCTGACGTTCCGCACCGAGGCCGGGGAGCTCACGCTCCCGGTCGGCGCGATCATCAGCTCCCCCGCCCTGTCGGTGCCCGTCGTCATGCCCGCGGACCAGGTGCCGACGATCCAGCCGGACGTCGCCGAGCACGTCGAGACGCTCATGGTCTCGGCTGCCGGCGGAGTCAGCGTGGCCGAGCTGCAGGATGCCGTCACCGAGGCCGTCGGGCCGTACAAGATCCTCACGGTGCTCGACAAGGAGGAGTTCGTCAGCCAGCTCGCCAGCCAGGTGGACCAGATCCTCGTGATCCTCTACGCCCTGCTCGGCCTGTCGATCGTCATCGCGATCCTCGGCATCGTCAACACCCTCGCCCTGTCCGTCATCGAGCGGACCCGGGAGATCGGGCTCATGCGTGCCGTCGGGCTGGGCAGGATGCAGCTCGCCGGGACGATCACGATCGAGTCGGTCCTCACCGCGGTCTTCGGAACGGTCGTCGGGCTCACGGTGGGTGTGCTCCTCGCCGCAGGGATGCCGACGGTGTTCGCGAGCGCTGGGTTCACGACGCTCGTGGTGCCGTGGAGCCAGCTGGGGATCATGCTCGCGATCGCCGTCGTGGTCGGCGTCCTTGCCGCCGTGTGGCCCGCGGTCCGGGCGGCGCGCCTGCCGGTCCTCCAGGCCGTCACGATCGACTGACCCACCGCCCGCACGGTGCCAGGCTCTCCGGGCACGTCGTCGTGCACCAGAGCCTGACACCGTGCGGGCGTCACCTCTCTAGCGGGGCCTCACCTCTCGAGCGCGGCGTCCAGCGTGATGGTCGTGCCCGTGAGCGCCTTCGACACGGGGCACGTCGCCTTCGCGTTCTCCGCAGCCTCGAGGAACCCGGCCTCGTCGAGGCCCTCGACCTCGCCGCGGACCGTGAGCGCGATGCTCGTGATGTGGAAGCCACCCGCGGGATCCGGCTCGAGCGTCACGTCGGCGCCGACCTCGAGGGCGACCGGCGTACCGCCCGCCTCACCGATGACCGCGGAGAGCTGCATCGCGTAGCAGGACGAGTGCGCCGCAGCGATGAGCTCCTCGGGGCTCGTCGTCCCCCCGGCGTCGTCCGCGGCACGCTTGGGGAACGACACGTCGTACGTGCCGACCTTGGAGCTCGACAGCTCGACCTGGCCGCCACCGTCCTGGAGGGTGCCGTTCCAGGCGGTCCGAGCGGTACGAGTAGGCATGGAGTCCTCTTTCCGTGGGTTCGGGGCGTGACCTCACCACCGTAGCCGCACGAGGGTGAAGTGTCGCGATTCGGCTAAGCGGCTCGACCGCGTGGCCGATGAGGAGCGCATGAAGCTGCCGCTGCGCACGCCGAGCGGTGGACCGGTCGACCCGACCGTCGCCACCGGTCGCCCCGCTGCGTCGACCGACGAGCACGTCGAGCTCCGTGTCCCCTCGCCCGTCGAGCTCGTGTGGATGGAGGAGCTGCGGCTCCACCTGCGCGCACCCGACGTCGACATCACGTCGCTGCACGTCATCTCCGAGCTGTTCGACACGTACGCCAGCGCGTGGCACGCCGCCGAGGAGGGCAACCGGTGGAACCCCAACCACGTCATCACGGCCCTCGGCATCGCCCTGGGTGACGTCCTCGTCGCCCGCTCGATGAGCGCGCACTGGATGGTCGCGGCGGACAACCGGATCACGACGGTGGCCGTGCGGGACGACCTGTGCCGTGGCACGGTCTTCCCCGTCGACGCCGTCGCCCGGCGCTGGATCGCCGGTGAGCGCGACTGGATGACGACGTTCATCGACCAGACACGCGTGACGCTGCAGCGCACGATGTCCCGCCGGGTCGCCGAACGCGCCTGACGCACGTCAGGCGCGGCGCAGCGGGCGGGAGCCCTGAAGGAGCGCCGGCTCTCCCCACCGAGCGGGTCGCGTCAGCGGACCGACGAGAAGTCGAGGTGCGCGTCCGCGACCGCGACGACGGTCCACGAGCTGCCGTCGTCCGAGGTCAGCTCGTAGCTCGGAAGCAGCACGCTCGCCCCGTCCGGCATCGTGTGCATGCCGAGCGTGAGGGTCGCACCCGTGATGGTCACGAGGTCGACCGGCCACGCGAACGTCCCACCCGGTGCCGGCGGCACGGGGGGCGTCGCAGGAGCACCGTCCTCGAGCGGCTCCGGCCCGACGAGCGTGCTGCTCGACGCCGAACCGTCGGCAGGCTCGACCATCCCGCCCACGTCGTTGCGTGCGTACGCGGTGATGCCGCCCGCGCCGAAGCGCGGATCGCCCAGGCGTGCGACGGCGTCCTGCGGGCTCACGAGGTCGTACTCACCGAGGTCCACCGGGGAGGCGAGCTGGCCGTAGGCGGTAGCGATCCCGTCTGCGGTGACCATGACCTCCCAGGTGAGGGGGGTCTGCTGCCCGTCGACGAGCCGGACGGCCCGGACGACGGTGGCGGCGATGTCGTAGCCGGCGTCGACGCTGATCTCGTACCCCGCCGGGTCGACGCCGAGCGTGGTCATGAGGTCGACGAGCTCCGCCGTCGCGACATCGTCGGGCGGGGCGGCCGACGCACCCTCCGCCCACGGGTCGAGGGTCGTGTCGGTGAAGGAGAACGACCCGAGGGAGTCGGCGGTGAGGTCGACGAACGCCCCGGTCCAGTCCGCGGGTCCGACGTGCCACTGGCCGTAGAGCGGTGTCGGGGTGTCGGTCAGCCCGAACGCCGCGGCGACACGCGCCGCCGCCTCCGCGGAGGAGAGCGCCTGGCCGTCGAACGCCCATGCGCGAGCGGACGCTGCCTGCGTGGACAGCCCTGCCGAGTCGAACACGGTGCGGCCGCCGTACCAGGCCATGTCCGCCATGCTTGCTCCCGCGTCCGGGCCGGCGAGGTGCCGCTCGTCCGCGGCCCCCGGCTGCGCTGCTCCGGACGCGATCTCGTCCTCCGGTCCTGGCCGGTCGGGGCTCTGCTCGCCCGCAGCGACGGTCGGCTCGGCTTCCTGGTTCCCCACCGCGTAGCCACCGAGACCGATCGCGAGCACACCGGCCGACGCCGCGGCGACCTGCAACCACCGGGCCGGACGCCGACGTCCGGTGAGCGGCACGACAGCCGCGGGAGCGTGCTCGGACGCATCGATGCGCGCCCGGACGCGCGCGAGGTCAGGGTCGACGTCGCGCGCGGGGTCGGCGCCCGCCAACCGGTCGAAGGCGCTCTCCTCCCCGGGCGTCACGGGGCGGGACGCGGCTGGGTCGGTGCTGCTCATGAGAACCTCCGGGGTGTCAGGTGGGGTGGGTGTCCACTACCGGGTCTGTGTCGTCACCCCGTGCGGTCTTGCTGCTGGCGGCGCCACGTCCACGCGACGCTCGTCGTCGACCGGTGCCCGCCATGCGTCCTCCAGCCGGCTGCGTGCCCGCGACAGGGCCGCGTCGGCCCCGCCCCGCGAGATCCCGAGCGCGCCCGCGAGCTCTTCACCCCGCAGCCCCTCCCACGCAGCGAGGAGGAGGATCTGCTGGTCACGCGGGCGGAGGGTCGCGAACGCCCTGCGGACGTCGAGGTCCTCGATGACCACGTGCTCCGTGACCTCCGGCGCCGCCTCCTCCGGGACCTCCTCGACCGGCACGGGCCGACCCTTGCGGTGATGGTTCGCCACGACGAACCCCGCCGTCCGGTAGAGCCACTGCAGCTCGAATCCCTCGGGCACCTCCTCGCGTCGGCGCCAGGCGACGACGAACACCTCGGCCGTGAGGTCGTCGGCGTCGTCGCGGGCCGCACGGCGGACGACGAACCGGAAGACGGCTCCTGCGTGCGCGCGGAAGAGGTCGTCGAACCACGCCTTCTCCCTGGCCGGCGTCCCGGTGCTCAGCGTCATCGTCGGCTCCCCGCATCGGTGGCTGCCGGGGCAACCAGGAGCACGCCGAGGGCCATTCCTCGTCGTGCTGCATCTCACGTCGTGTCACTGCTCTGTGTGCCGGGCACGCCCGATCTTGCACCCGCCCGGTGGCGTACCCTGACGAGTCGTCGTCGCCCTGGAAGGACCCATCATTCCTGACCCTTCCCGGGCGCTGCGCAGCCCCGCAGCGGCGGGCCTGCTGCTCGCCGCCGTCCTCGTCTACGCGCTCAACCTCCGTGGACCGTTCGTGGCGCTCGCGCCCATCGTCGACGAGGTCGCCCGCGGGCTCGACGTCACCCGCGAGACCGTCGGGCTCCTCACCGGCATCCCGGTGCTGTGCTTCGCGCTCGTCGCCCCGTTGGCGTCCCTCCTGGCGGGCAGGGTGGGGCTCGAGAAGGCGATCTCGTTGTCGTTGGCCGTCGTGTTCCTCGGGACCGTCGTGCGTTCCTCCGGCGGGTTCGGGACGGCCGTCGCGGGCACGATCCTCATCGGTGCCGCCATCACCGTGGGGAACATCTGCGTGCCGGCCCTCGTGCGGCGCGACTTCCCGCAGTCGGCGGGCATCGTCACCGGCCTGTACACGGCAGCCCTCAATCTCGGCTGCGTCCTGACCACGCTCCTCACCGCGCCGCTCGCCGATGCGCTGGGGTGGCGCTGGGCTCTCGCGTCGTGGGCGACGCTCATGGTCGTCGCCGCTCTCGTGTGGCGGCGGGCGACCGCCGGCCGCCCTGTCACGACCGTCCCGCTCCTCGCGGGAGCCCTCCCGGGCACGGCGCCCTCCGTGGCGACGTGGCGCAGGCCCGTCGCGTGGTTCCTCACCCTGGCCTTCTGCGGACAGTCGTTCTCGTACTACTCCATGACGACCTGGCTCCCGTCGGTCCTGGCGGACCTGCGGGACATGACAGCGGGCGGGGCAGGGGGCGCCGCATCGCTCTTCCAGCTCGGAGGGGTCGTCGGCGGGGTGGGGGTCCCGCTGCTCGTCGCCCGCCGCGTCTCGTTGCGTGCCGTGTTCGCCACGATGTCGGCCCTGTGGCTCACGCTCCCGCTGGGACTCCTCCTCGCCCCCGGCCTCTGGCCGGTGTGGGCGTTCGCGGCGGGGATCTCTCAGGGCGGGAACTTCACCGTGATCTTCACGCTGATCGTCCACCACAGCCGGGGACAGACGGAGGCACGGCGGATGTCGGCGATGGTGCAGACCATCGGCTACTCGGCGGCGGCTGCGGGACCGTTCGCCCTCGGGGCGGTACACACAGCGTCAGGTGGCTGGACGGTCCCGCTGCTCGTGGTGCTCGGTGCGCTCGTGCTCATGACCACGGCCGGCCTCCTCGCGGCGTCGGTGCCACGAGCAGCCGCGCCGCAGGGGGCGGCGCCAGCCTGAGTCCCGCCGGCTGTTCGACGGGAGCCCAGGTCAGAGCGGGTTGACGTCGGTGACCGCGATCTTGCTCACCTTGATGCCGCCACCCTGCTTCATGACGTCCTCGAGGGTCGACACGAAGGCGCCGAGCTCCTTCTTGGACGGGGCGAGCGCCTCGACGTTGACCCGGACGCGGACGGCCGGCTCCTTGGCGGAGGTGTCCCGGGAGGCGTCGACGAACCGCCCCTGGTCGCCGAACCCCGACTGGGCCTTGAGCTTGAGGCGGTTGAGCACCCGCTGGACATTGTCCTCGGGCGTGGTGATTCGGAACGTGACAGTCGATTGCATATCCGAAATTTTACTCTCTCCGCCACCGGAGGCCGACCCATCCACAGACTTTCGCCCTCCCCTTCACCCTCCATCGGGTTACTACGGTGTAAACCCGACATTTCCCCTACGTGTTGTTGACCGGAGGGCCGCGTCTTCCCGCGGATGCGAGCGGCGACGACGACGAAGGTGACGATCGTGGGATGACACGATTCGGATACACCCTCATGACCGAGCAGTCCGGCCCGAAGGCACTCGTCGAGTACGGCGTGGCGGCCGAGCGCGTGGGCTTCGACTTCGAGGTGTCGAGCGACCACTACTCGCCCTGGCTCGCCGCGCAGGGGCACGGGGCGTACGCATGGAGCGTGCTCGGAGCAGTCGCCCACGCCACCGAGCGCGTGGAGCTCATGACCTTCGTCACCTGCCCGACCATGCGGTACCACCCGGCGGTCGTCGCCCAGAAGGCTGCGACGCTCGGCCTCCTGTCCGACGGACGGTTCCTGCTCGGGCTCGGCTCGGGCGAGAACCTCAACGAGCACGTCGTCGGGGAGCGCTGGCCCGCGGTGGACGAGCGCCACGAGATGCTCGTCGAGGCGCTGCACATCATCTCCGACCTCTTCACCGGGAAGGTCACGGACTTCCGCGGAGCGCACTTCCAGGTGGACTCCGCCCGCGTCTGGGACGTGCCCGAGACCCCCGTGGAGATCGGCGTCGCCGTGTCGGGCGAGAAGTCCGTCGCCGCGTTCGCGCCGATCGCCGACCACCTCATCACCACGGAGCCGGACGCCGACCTGCTCGCGCGCTGGGACGCGGTGCGGAGGGAGGAGTCGCTGCCAGCGTCCCGGAAGATCGCCCAGATCCCGGTGTGCTGGGACCCGGACCGCGACGCCGCCGTGGCCCGCGCGCACGAGCAGTTCCGCTGGTCCGGGCTCGGCTGGGGCGCCAACGCCAACCTCCCGACGCCCGAGGCGTTCGCCGGTGCGACGGCGTTCGTCCGCCCGGAGGACGTCGCCGCGTCCGTCCCGTGCGGACCGGACCTCGACGCGATCGTCGAGGCCGCGCTGCCCTACCTCGAGGCCGGTTTCACCGACATCGCCGTCGTCCAGGTGGGCGACGAGGGCCAGCAGCGGTTCCTCGACGAGGCAGCGGGTCCCCTGCTGGAGAAGCTGCGCGCAGCCGCGTGACGCTGCCAGACGGCCCGCGGGACGCCACGGCCTAGGGGTCGACGAGCCGCGGGGACCGGGCGACCGTCCCCTGCGCACCGCCGGCGCTGAAGACCGCGAGCGGGACCTCGTGCGTACCGAGCGCCAGCCCCTGGACGAGGCCGTGCCGCGCGTCGGGCGAGTCGATGACCTCGGAGTGGGGCGAGACGACGACCCCGGAGCGGTGGCCGTGCAGCCAGAGCCGCTGGAGCGCCCGACCCGCCTCGAGGACCGCTGCGGGAGGCAGACCCAGGTCGGGCTTTCCCGGCACAGCAGCATCGCGCTCTCCCGGCAGCAGGGACCGGTCGGCGACGAGGACGAGGTGGTGCGGCGCCACCGCGCGGCGCCTGCCCGCCCAGCGTCTGCCCACCGAGCGTCTGCCCGGTCGGCCCTCGTCGAGCCCGGAGGGAGACCCGGGCCTGCTGCGCAGGAGGAGCTCGGCCCCGAGCGCGACCAACGAGGTGGCGGCGAGCGCCGGCCCGCGCAGCACGCCACGGGTGAGCGGTGCGAGCGCCCGGGCGAGCGGTGCGGGGATCCCGAGCATGACGTCGGTCATCCCGTCCCGGCGGTACCCGGGGTGCGTGGGGCTCAGCCGGAGCCAGGCGAGCAGCTCCGCAGAGACGTCACGGTGCGCTGCGGTGTACGCGAACCCGCGCGCCACGAGGCGTCGCATCGTCGCGTCGTCGACCTCGCGCAGGGCGAGCCAGTCCGGCAGGGCGGCCCCGGTCCGGGCGTCGTCGCCCCAGATCTCGGGACCGCGGCCGAGGGTGCCGCGGTGCACGCGGCGGTCGCGGACGTCGTCGGGCGTGAAGCGCGTGGCGGGCACGTCGGACGTCACCCGGGGAACGACGTCGAGCTCGAGGACCGGCCCGGCGGACGCTGCGTGCGCGGTGGCCAGGGCCGGCTGCGGGCGGACGGCGAGCGTCCACCCGTCGTCGGCGACGACGACGGCGAGCGACTCGGTCCACGCCCCGAGCCCGAGGAGGAGGTCGCGGCCCGTCGGGTCGCCCGCCGGGAGCGTCCGGCCCGGCGCGACGGCGACCTCCACGGTGCTCCCCACGACGCGGGGCAGCCACGGCTGGGCGTTGTGCGCGGACGGGGCACGGCCCGCCGCGCGGAGGTATCGGTCGAGGTCCGCGCGGCTCGGCGCACCGGACCTGACCGTGGCCGCGTCGTGCGGGCCGGGTTCCCGGACGGGACGGCGATAGAAGGTGTACCCGTGCAGCTCTTGCCCGCCGACCCGCTCGAACTGGCGCGCGGACGCCGGGTTGTCCCGCCCGACGTAGGTGCTGCGCAGGCGCGCGTACCCGCCCTCGGCGAGGTTCGCGTGGAGCTGCCGGGTGAGCAGGGTGAGCAGGCCACGGCCCTGGTGGTCCGGGTCCGTGCCCTGGACGATGAGGATCGCGTCCTTCCGGTACCTGCCACGGGTAGCCAGGAGCTCGAGCTGGCGCACCCACGACAGGCGCCCTCCGACGTGCTGCACGAACGGCGTGATGTCCGGGACGACGAGCACGAACGCGAGCGCGTCGCCGGTCGCGGCATCGCGAGCGAGCAGCAAGAGCTTCTCGTCGAGCAGGAACGACAGGCCGTCCGTCGCGGCCGCCATCTCCTCGGCGGTGATCTGCGTGTAGTAGGGCAGCTGGGCGAAGGACCGGTTGAGCAGCGCGCGCAGCTCGGGGACGAGCGCCCGCACACGCGAGCGCCGCCCGTACTCCAGCTCGACGCCCGCAGCCGACCACTCGGCCGCGGTGGGTGGCTCGACCGGTGCGTCAGCCGGGACGTCGACGACCCACGTGTCGGCCTCGCCCCAGCGGACGAACCCGAGCGACTCGTACACGCCCGGCACCCAGTCCGGGTTCCACGCGGAGTCCACGAAGCCGCGGTCGGCGAAGCCCGAGGTGATGACACCGCCTGCCTGGTTGGGCAGCAGGGACACCGGGCCGAAGAGCTGGTCGTAGCCGGCCGCGCGCCGCTCGAGCTCGTCGAGGAGCGCGCGGGCCGCGGCCTCGTCGGCGAACTCCGTCGCCCCGAACAGCAGCGACCGCGCCCCGAGGCGGGCGTCGAGGCGGGTGTCCGTGTGCACGGTCGTCCGGCCGACGACGGTCCCGGAGTCGTCCCGGACGAGCAGCAGGTGCACCGGACCGGGGTGCGGGCTGGTGCCGCGCCACCACGACTCGACGGTGGCGGCGAGCAACGGGACGCCGAGGTTCTGGGGGTGCAGGCGCCGGGGCAGGTCGCAGAACTCCTGGAGGTCGGCCCGGGAGACGACGGGCGTGACCCTCACGCGACGTCGCCGAGCTGGCGGGGCGGTCCGTCGGCGAGGTGGATGCGGATGAACCCGCCGTTGCCGTTGCGCGTTCCGCGCACGATCCACTCCATGAGGCGGCGGTGCTCGGGGAACCGGGCGAACGCCAGGAGGTCGTCGCGCGTGTCGAAGAACGCGAGGGTGCCGAGGGTGAACGGCGCCTGCCAGTAGATCGTGTGCCACACGAACCCGGGCATCCGCTGCATCTTGGCGACCATGGGGAACCACTCCTGGGACTGGATCGCCCACGAGTGCAGGCCGCGGTACCGGGTCGCACCGATGAAGGTGGCGCCACCGTCCGCAGGGGTCCGCACGGCTCCAGCCGCCACGGACCGAGCTGTGCCGCCAGCGTCGACCTCTCGCGCGCGGCTAGGACGGGGGCGGGCACGCCCCAGCACCGCGCGTGCCTGGTCCCGGTAGAACCGGATCGTGCTGGGACCGGTCGGCAGGTCCGACGCCGTCGCCGGCCCACGACTCCCCACGACGAGCGGTGGCGTCCGGCCAGCACGCTCCTCCCGGTCGAGCGCGGCGAAGCGGTCGTTGACCGCCATCGTCGGCCCCTCCGCTCGCCACACGCCGTTGGTGTAGCCCTGCTCCTGCGCCTCGAGGACGCGGATGCGCGCGGGCGCGAGGTGGGCTGCTCCCGCGAGGAACACCTCGACGTCAGCGCGCGTGGCGAAGTAGCCGAGCACCGCCCGGACCGTCCCGGGACCGCGACCGACGCGGACGGCGCGGTCCCACCGGTGCCCACTGGCACGCCGCACGGCGGTACGGACCGCGCGCTGCCACTCCCGCGAGCCACCGGCACGCTCGACGACGACCATGGCATCGGCCCGGCCCTGGACGGGAGCCCGCGAGAAGTCGGTGGTGAACATCAGGCCACCGTGCCGGTCTCCCGCGCCGTGCCGGACTCCCGCTCCGGGCCGGTCACGTGCGCCTCCCGGGCGGGGGCGTCCGGGTCACCGCCCCGGTCGTCGGCGTCGACGAGGTAGACGTTCTTGATCTTCTGCTGCCCGCCGACGAACGGCCCGCACCGGTAGTCGTGCACCTCGACGCGCACGTCGGAGGCCGTCGGGTCCTCCTCGAGCGACTGCTTGATGTCCCTCGAGACGGTCGCCAGGTGCGTGAGGACCCCGGCGGCGGAAAGGCGGGCAAGCTCGCCGCGGTCGTCGGCGTCGAGCACGGCGCCGGCGCGGAGCTCGAGGTGGATGACGGGGCGCTGCTCGTGCTCGCCGATCTCCACGAGCGACAGCTTGAACGACTCGATCGCGGCAGCGTGCGGGTTGTCGAGGTAGAGGCCGTTCTCGACGTCGAGCGGGTAGAGGTTGGCACCCATGTAGGAGATCGTCGAGTCCTTGCGGCCGAACAGCAGGACGAACGGGAGCTTCATGCGCTGCACCGCGAACGCGCGCTCGAACGCGAACGTCAGGCGGGACTGCCCACCGCCCGCCTGCCGGCACACAGCCTCGCGCATCTCGTCGAAGGACAAGATCCGCGCCTCGTCACCGATGCTGTAGCGGAGCTTGGGGCTCATGATGTCGGCGGAGTTGAGGGTGACGAGGAGCTCGCCGTCGTCCGTCGTCTCGAGGTAGGTCTCGAGCGGGTTGTACTGGAAGATCATCGGCGTGCGGCTCTCGTCGTCGCCCAGGACCTCGCGGCGCAGCGCGGCGTTGCTCACCAGGGCGCGGCGCAGGAACACCGAGAGGTCGCTCTCCCCCGCCATCCCGATGGTGAGGTCGGAGGCGCCGTAGCCGGAGTACACGCGACCGAACCGCTCCTCGAGGTAGTCGCGCAGCCCCTCGGTGAGAGCTTCTCCACCGACGAACCCGTTGAGGTCGTAGGAGTCCCAGTCGAGGCCCTCCGCGTCGAGGCGGTCCCGCAGGTGCTTGAGGAACGGCGGGTACGCGCACACGAGGTAGACGTAGCCGGGACCGAAGTGGCGCAGCGTGTCGACGATCTTGTCGATGTCCGGGCCGGTGTTCTTCACCATCCCGATCTTCGACATCGCGATGCCCGTGTTCGTCCCCGTCGCCCACGCCCCCATCGAGAACGCGTTGATGGCGAAGAGCTTCTTCGTGCCGAACAGCAGGGTGATGTACCCCGCGACGTTCTTGTGCACGGTGTTAAGCTCACGCTTGGAACGCATCCAGTTGTACGGCGTGCCGGACGACCCGCTCGACTCGTCGACGACCGTCCCGATCGTCTCGATGCGCCCGTCCCAGCACCGCGCCGCCTCCGGGTACCGGTCGACGTAGTCCGCCTTCGAGGTGGGCCGGTAGTTGGTGAGGTCCCACCAGCGGAACCGGAAACCGTCCTCCTCGATGTAGCGCCGGTACGCGGGCACGTCGAGGTAGGCGTGCTGGCAGATCATCCACGCGTTGAGCCGCGCGAACCGCTCCATCGCCGGGTGGTAGTTGCGCGCCGTGAACCGCCACAGCGCCGGGTGGACCCGGTACAGGCGGTAGACGACCGTGACGGCGAAGGTCGCCAGCCGCAGGGCGGCCTGGCGCAGGGCGCTCGTGCGGGGGCGCTCGTCGGGCTGCGCGAGCGGGGCGGGCCGGCCGGGGTTCGCTGAGGTGGTCACTCGCGGCACACTAGCCAGGAACGGCCCGTGCCGACAGGGCAGGACGCTCGTTCGACATGGGGAGAACACCCCGCTATCGCCCGCAACTATCATCGGTCCATGAGCTCTGGAGGCGACCAGCAGGCCGCCGCGCGCCCGGTCCGCCGCGGTCGCCCGCGGTCGGGACCCTCGATGGCCGACGTCGCGGCGCTCGCCGGGGTGTCCTCCCAGACGGTGTCGCGGGTCTCGACGGGCTCGCAGACCGTCAAGCCCGACACCCGCCGTCGGGTGCTCGCAGCCATGGAGGAGCTCGGCTACTCGCCCAACTCGGCGGCACGCGCCCTGCGATACGCCCACTTCGACGCGATCGGCGTCATCGCGCACCGGCTCGCGCGCACGGGTGAGTCCCGGACGTTCGAGGCCGTCGTGGACGCGGCGCGGCGCGAGGGCAACACCGTGAGCCTCGTCGACGTGCAGAGCCCGTCGTCGGACGACATGAGCGCCGCGGTCGCCCGGCTCACCCACCAGGCGATCGACGGGCTCATCATCATCCGTGCGGAGACCGGGAGCCCGGAGACCCTGTCCCTGCCGGCGAGGATGCCGGTCGTCGTCTCCGACTCCCGGTTCGTCGGTCGCCATCCCGCGGTGGCCACCGACCAGACCGAGGGCACGCGCGCCGCCGTGCAGCACCTCCTCGACCTCGGTCACCGCACGGTGCACCACCTGGCGGGGCCTGCGGACTCCTACCCGGCGCAGATGCGCCTCGAGGCCTGGCGGGCGTGCCTCGTGGACGCAGGGCGGCCCGTGCCGGAGCCGTACCTCGGCGACTGGTCCGCGACGTCCGGGTACCACCAGGGCCTGCGCATCGCTCGCGACCCGGGGATCACGGCGGTGTTCAGCGCGAACGACGAGATGGCCGTCGGGCTGTGCCGCGCGCTGCACGAGAACGACCTGGCGGTGCCGGACCAGATCTCCGTCGTCGGGTTCGACGACATCCCGTTGGCCGAGTACCTGTGGCCCCCGCTGACGACCGTCTCCCAGGACTTCACGCAGATCGGCGCGACTCTCGTCCAGCTCCTGCTCGAGCAGATCAGGTCCGGCGAGGTCCTCACCGGCACGCGCCGGCTCGTGCCCGTGGAGCTCGTGGTGCGCGCGAGCACCGCACCTCCGCGACCGCGCGCCTGAGCGGGTCGTCCAGCAACCACGGCGCGACTGACCCTTGACAATGTTTACGTAAACATCAGAGGATCCTCAGGAGCCCTCCGCACGCGACGAGGGTGAACGTCCCATCCAATGGCGGAAGGTTGACAATGAACGACCCCCAATCCTGGCGACGGAGGACCACGGCTGCCGGCGCAGTCGTCGCACTCTGCGCGACAGGTGTCCTCACCCAGATCCCCCGGGCCCCCGAGGCCTCCGCAGCACCCGCGCTCCCCGCACCTGTCGTCGTCACCCCGAACCCGGCCTACGCCGGTCCGGAGTTCGAGGGCTGGGGCACGAGCCTCGTCTGGTTCGCCAACGCGACCGGCGACTACCCCGAGGAGATCCGCGAGGAGCTCTACCAGCTCGTGTTCGGCGAGGAGGGCCTCAACCTCAACGTCGCGCGCTACAACATCGGTGGCGGCAACGCGAGCGACGTCCCCGATTACCTGCGCCCCGGTGGTGCGGTCGAGGGCTGGTGGGCACCTGACCTCGACGCGTCCGACGGCGTGACCTCGAACTACGACGACCGCGCCGCCTACCTCGACTCCTGGGACGCCGAGGACCCGGCCTCGTACAACTGGGACGCCGACGCCACGCAACGCTGGTGGGTCGAGAAGCTCGCCGAGAGCAAGGACGACATGGTCTGGGAGGCCTTCAGCAACTCCCCGCCCTACTTCATGACGACCTCCGGCTTCGTCACCGGGTCCATGGACAAGCGCTCGGACCAGCTCCTCGCGACCGGTGACGCCCCGCAGAAGTTCGTCTCCTACCTCACGAACGTCACGGAGCACATCGAGGACGAGTACGGCATCGAGTTCAAGACCGTCGACCCGTTCAACGAGCCGTGCAACGGCTACTGGGGCACCCCCGCGCTCGGCCCCGACGGCTGGCCCGTCGGCGGCGGCACCACGCAGGAGGGGGCGCAGATCTGCCCCGGGCCTGACGCCAACGACCAGCAGAACGTCATCAACCTCCTCGCCGAGCGCCTCGAGACCTCGACGACCGACGCGATCATCTCCGCGAACGACGAGACCAACCCCGCGCAGTTCGTCAACGCGTGGCGGCAGTACGACGCGCAGACCCGCGCGAACGTCGGACAGATCAACGTCCACACGTACGGCACCAACGGGCGCCTCCAGGCCCGCGATATCGCCAAGACCGCAGGCAAGGACCTGTGGATGAGCGAGGTCGGTGGAGACTTCGTCGGCACCGGCTTCGACCCCGTCACCATCACCGGCGGCCTCGGCATGGCGCAGCGCATGACGGACGACCTCCGCGAGCTCGAGCCCACCGCCTGGGTGTTCTGGCAGGAGGTCGAGGACTACTACAACATGGAGAAGGTGGAGAACCTCAACTGGGGTTCCGTCTTCATCGACTTCGACTGCAACGAGCCCGGCATGGTCGGGTACTCCGAGCGTCGTCTCGCGGACGCCGGGTGGACCGAGGGCGAGCCCATGCCCGCCGAGGCCGAGTGCAAGATCGTCACGAACTCGAAGTACAACACCGCGCGCAACTACACGCAGTTCATCCGCCCCGGTGACCACGTCATCCCGACGAACAACAACCAGTCGACGGCTGCGGTCAAGGCAGACGACTCGGGCGCGACCGTCGTGCACATCAACGACACCACCGCCGCGCGCTCGCTGACGCTCGACCTGTCGAAGTTCGCGACCATCGCCCCCGGTGCGACCGTCACCCCGGTCGTCACGACCGAGGACCCGAGCGTCGAGGACGCCGGGACGAACGCTCTCGTCGAGGGCACGCCCGTCGCGATCCCCGCTGGCGCCACCTCTGTCACGCTCGACGTCCCGGCCAGGTCTGTGACGACGTTCGTCATCGACGGCGTCTCCGGTGTCGCCGAGGACGCGTTCCCCGTCGAGGACGGCGGTTCCTACCAGCTCGTCGGCACCGGCTCCGGCCGAGCGCTGACGGCCGGCGCGGACACGCTCACCATCAACGACCTCGCCACGACCAGCGACGCGGTCGCCGGTCAGATGTGGACGTTCCACGAGGTCCCGCAGATCGAGGGCAACCACGAGCGCCGGTTCGTCCTCACGACGACCGACGGTCGCGTCCTCGCCGCCACCGCGGCAGGCACCGACTACCGCACCATGAGCGTCGCGGACGCCATGGCCGACCCCGAGGCGTGGTGGACGTTCAACACCACCGACGGCGCGACCTGGTCGCTCGTCAACGGCTCGCTCGCCCTGGCGCTCGAGATCGGTGGACAGGCCACGGCCGACGGATCCCCCGTCGGCGTCTACGGCTCCAGCGGCGGTGCGCACCAGCGCTGGACCGTCCGTGACACCGCGATCGTCTCGGTGCCCGACGTCCCGGTGAGCACCATCGCCGGTGTCGAGCCGACCCTGCCGTCCGCCGTCGTGCCGCAGTACCGGCACGGCGCCGGTGTGGCCGCCCCCGTCACCTGGGACACGGTCGACCCGGCCGTGTGGGACACCACTGGTTCTGTGACCGTCCTCGGTCAGGGCACCGACGTGTTCGGCAACACCTTCGAGGCTCGGGCGATCGTCGACGTCGGCGGCTTCGTGTCGAGCGACCCGGTCTCCCTCACGACGTACGTGGGGATCACGCTGGAGTCCGTGGTCGACGCCGCGCCCGAGGTCGTCCCCGCCCAGATCGGGGCGTCGAGCCAGCGGTTCGACGCGACCGTCGAGTGGGACTTCACCGGTCTCACGGACGACTCGTTCGCGGACGTCGGGGTCGTCACGATCCCGGGTTCTGCGGCATCGAACGACCCGGCCGGCGACCCCGTGCCGGCGACCCTCTCGGTGATCGTCACCCCGGTGACCGACGTGAACATCGCACCCGAGGTCTCGGACGCCGTCGCGTCGTCGACCGAGGGCACGTACGGCATCGACCGCACGTACAACCTCGCCCTGTCCGACAAGGGCTGGTCGAACTGGGTCTCCGCCAACAAGCCCACCACGAGCACCCTGACGTACACGTTCGCCGAACCGCGCGACATCAACAGCGTGCGGACGCACTTCTACAAGGACGGCACCACGTCCTGGGCGCAGACCATGACCGTCGACTACCTCGACGGCACGGAGTGGGTGTCGGTCCCCGACCCCGCGCTCACCGTCGACGCACCGGCGGACGGCTCCGCGCCGATCGTCGACATCGACCTCGGGGTCACGACGACGAGCGTGCGCGTGACGCTCAACGCGTTCCCGAACACCCACATGATCGTCTCCGAGGTGGAGATCTTCGCCGACGGACCGTCCGTCGCCGAGGTCGCCGACCTCGCGGCGCTGCGGGTCGACGGCGTCGCCCTCGAGGGCTTCACCGGTGACGTGACCGACTACGCGGTGACCGTCGATGGTTCCCGCTACCCGGTCATCAGCGCGGTCCCCGTCGACTCCGACGCCACCGTGGAGATCACGCAGGCGAGCGACGAGACCGCCGGCCTGGCCACCCTCACGGTGACCGCGGCCGACCGCGCGACGACCCGCACCTACACGGTGGACGTCACCCGACGCGCCGTCGTGTCGGCAGTCGCCATCACCGGTGACGTGCGCGAGGGGCAGACGGTGACGGCCACGACCGTGACCGACCCCGCCGACGCGGACGTCAGCTACGTGTGGACGCTCACGGACCCGACCGCGGACGTCGCTGCGGCAGCCGTCGTGTCGGAGACGGACAGCTACGCGGTGACTGCAGCCGACGTGGGCAAGGAGCTCACGGTCACCGCCGTCGCGACCGCGGCCGGGTTCGAGGACTCTGTCGCCGTGGCGAGCGCACCTGTCGTCGTGCAGGCCGCTCCGGTCATCCCCGAGCCGACGGACCCGGTCGACCCGGGCACGCCCGGCGGACCGACGGATCCGGCACAGCCCGGCGGGCCGTCGGCCCCGGCCGGACCTGGTTCGGGTTCCGGGACCAGCAACGGCTCCGGCGGGACGACGGCCGACGACGGCTGGCTCGCCACCACCGGCAGCCAGGTGATCCCGGTCGCCCTGCTGGCACTGCTCCTCGTCGGAGCCGGCGCGGCACTCCTGGCGCACCACCGCCGCATCAGCGAGGGCTGACCCCAGCCCCTGGCACACGATGACGAGACAGGCCGTCCCCTCACGAGGGGGACGGCCTGTTCCCGTTGCGCCCGCTCCTGCCTGTGCCAGTGTGGACGGGACGAGCCCGGCGACGTGTCGTCCTCGCCAGCACCCGACGACGGAGGCACCCGTGAACGCTCTCGACATCCTCACCGACGGCTTCACCCGCGTGCGGGACAGCCTGCTGCACGCTGCGCACGACCTGTCCCCCGAGCAGCTCGAGACCCGCATCGAGGAGGGCGCCAACACGATCGGGTGGCTCCTGTGGCACACGTCCCGCGTCCAGGACGCGCAGATGGCTGATCTCGCCGGCTCCGCGGAGGTCTGGACGTCAGCCGGCTGGGCGGACAGCTTCGGCCTGGCACTCGACCCGTCCGACACGGGCTACGGCCACATTCCCGAGCAGGTCGCCGCCGTCCGGGGCGTCACGGCGGACCAGCTCGTCGAGTACCACGAGGCCACCCTCGCGCGGACCCGCGAGATCCTCGACGAGCTGAGCGAGGGCGACCTCGACCGTGTGGTCGACCGCTCCTACGACCCACCCGTCACCCTCGCCGTGCGACTCGTGAGCATCCTCGCCGACGACCTCGAGCACGTCGGCCAGGCGGCATACGTCCGCGGGCTGATCGAACGGCGCTGACCGTCACGAAACGGGGCACCCGTTGGTGAATGCGCAGCCACACCCGCTCTGGCGGGTTATGTCCGCGTATCCTCGGATGCCATGAGGATCGCTGGCGAGCTGTCTGCGACGCACGAAGGAAGGTCGCCATGAGCGCCGGCACGAACTCTCCCCGAGGCGTCCTCCTGCCGATCGTCACCCCCTTCGTGGACGGCACGCTCGATCACGCATCCCTGACGCGCCTCCTCGACCGGTACGCCTCCTCGGGGATCGGTGGCCTCGTGCTCGCCGGCACCACCGGAGAGTCACCCGTGCTCGCCGGCCATGAGGTCGACGACCTCGTCCGCCTCGTGGCGGACCACGTGAGCGGTGCGCTCCCCATCTACCTCGGCATCGCCGGGAACGACACCCGTTCGGTCGCGCGGCAGGTCGAGGCTCACGCCTCTCTCCCTGTCGACGGGTATCTCGTCACCGCGCCCTACTACAACCGACCGTCGCAGTCCGGGCTCGCGGCGCACTTCGGCGCGGTGTGCGAGGCCACCGACCGGCCGGTCATCGTCTACAACATCCCGTATCGCACGGGCGTCAACGTCGAGAACACGACTCTCCTGGCGTTGGCGGACCAGCACGCCAACATCGTCGGGGTCAAGGACTCGTCCGGGGATACCAAGCAGAGCTTCGAGCTCATCCGTGAGGGCGCGGGCCGTCTGGCTGTCCTCACGGGCGAGGACCACATGTTCTACGCATGCGTCGCGCTCGGTGGCGCTGGCGGGATACTCGCCGCGGCGCACGTCGTCCCAGAACGGTTCGTCTCGGTGTTCACCGGGCTCACCTCAGGCCGCCGGGACGAGGCGCTCGCCACGTGGAACGAGCTCGCCCCATGGATTCCGCTCCTCTTCGGCGAACCCAACCCCGTCCCGCTCAAAGCCTGGCTCGCCGAGCAGGGTCTGATCTCCTCGCCCGAGTGCCGTTACCCGCTGACCCCGGCCACGCCCCGGCTGCTCGCATCGCTGCGCGCACAGCTGCCGCTGGACCCGGTGGGCTGAGTCAGCGCCCGGTGATCCGCAGGTAGTAGCCGTCAGGGTCCAGCACTCGGAGGTCCGCCTGACCCCAGTGGCGCTCGGTGACATCCGTATCCAGAGGCCAACCGCGTTCGACCAGATGCTGCCTCTCTGCCAGGAGGTCATCCACCTCGAGAATGAGCTCCACACCCGAGGGAGGGCGGCGTACCGAAGGGTCGACGCGTTCTCCGGTGCTGGCAAGGCTGATCACGACGGTGTCTCTGCGAACCGTCACGAAGTCGAACTCCGGCCGGGCGTCATGCTCGACGTCGAAGCCAAGACAATCGCGGTAGAAGTCGACCGAGCCGTCAAGGTGGGTGCAGAAGAGTTCGAACCGTGAAGACATCATGCGCAAACGGCCTCCTGCATCGATGGGTGGTCTTTTCGGGGGCACTGGGTACCACCATGGGCACCAGGCTCCCGAGGGAACTTCCGGGGGCCGTTTCGGCCCACACAAGCCCCCTCCAACGCAAGAGTGCCCCCACCTTCAGGACGCTCTCCGAGACCTTCTCACTCATCTCCCCCACACGAGGAACTACACCTCGTCGTCGAGGTCGTCCGGGTCGTCGTCGTAGACATCGCCATCCGCGGCTTCGTCGATGGCGCTCGCAGCCGGAGCCTCCTCGTCACCGCCGGCCCACGGCAGCATTCCGACCGCGGGAAGGCCCCGAATCTAGCCGTCTTCGTCTGGCCGCAGCGGCCATACGTCGAGACGGTAGAACTCGAATGGGGGCTCGCCCTCTTCGGGGCCGGTGCTGTCTGGGTCGACATCCCGCCCTCGGGCAGCGACCCGTAGCACAAGCGGCCCGGGACCAGGTGAGATGTCACCTGTCCCTGGGCCGTCCAGCATGCTCCGCACGCCGAACTCCGCCGGAGGGTTTCTCAGGACGACTTGTGCGACGTCGTCCCACTCGTCGACGTTAAGCGGTCCGGGCTCTTGGCCGCTGTGGTAGTCCAGAGAGACGGCGCCCATGAAGACACCTGTCCGCAACCAGGCTGCGTCGCCGTTGGGTCCGACGGTCACGAGGCCGTTCTCGCTCCAGGTGAAGTCGGGCGACTCCTCGGACATCATGCCCTCTGCTAGGCCGAGATAAACCATGTGGTGAAAGGCCTCGGGATTGATCCTGCCGGTCCGGTTCACTCGCTCTCCTTCGCTCGGCATGCCCCAATTGACACTAGCGCAGCGAGGGTCACCATCACCGTCTCATTCGCAGGCGGTCGTTTTCATGCTTGCGCGTTGTCGCTCGATATGCGCTCTGAACTGCGAGAACAGGACGCCGGACGCGTCGGCGCCATCCGTTGATTCTCGTTCGATCGCGTTGATTCCGGTGGGTAAGCGGCGGGTCCCACAGTCGCCCTTTGCGGACTCCCTGCGGACTAGGCCCAACCACCTGCAGGCGCCCAGCCTTTCGGCACGGAGCGCCCGTCCTTGTGCCCACAGACGCGGGATCCCGGCGTCGATCACGTCCACCCTGGGCAACCTCGGCAGCACGCTCTACCAGAAGGGCAAGGACGTCATCCAGGGCTTCCTCAACGGGGCCGGGTCCTCTCCTGTCCACGGAGAAGGACGCCTTGATCTTCCCAGGGATGCCCGAGAAGAACGAGGTGATCGCACCCCAGTTCGTGACGATGAGCCCGAGGGGGTGTAGGACCAGACGGTCAGCATCGCAGCTGGGCACTCGTCGTCGAAGATCACCGAGCGCCACTACGTGCAGGTGCGGGAACTCGCCCCGGACTACCGCGTCGTCCTCGAGCGGTTCTCCGAGTGAAGCGGTGGGTTTCCGGTGGGTGAGCCGCCCGGAAACGACTGCAGGCCAGACCCTTTGTGGGTCTGACCTGCGGTGATGGAGCCGCCTATCAGAATCGAACTGATGACCTTCTCATTACGAGTGAGACGCTCTACCGACTGAGCTAAGGCGGCCGGTCGTCACGCGGACTGCGGCGTGCGCCGCGGACCTGTGTGAAGAACCGCGCTCACTCTACATAGCCGGAGGCCCAGTCACCAAAGCGGGTGCCGGACGCGCGTGCTGGGCTCAGCAGACGAGCCCGTCCGGCGGGACGATGTCGTCGACGAAGTACTCGTCCACGGCGTTGAGGATGCAGTCGTTCGACATGCCGTACGCCGTGTGGCCCTCCCCCTCGTAGGTGACGAGGACGGCGGACTCGAGCTGGTCCGCGAGACCCTGGGCCCACACGTACGGGGTGGCCGGGTCGTTCGTCGTCCCGATGACGACGATGGGCGCCGCACCGGGGGCGGAGAGGTCGAAGTCCTGCACGACCGCCGGGAACGGCCAGGTCGCGCAGGTGAGGCCTCCGTACCCGAAGAACGACCCCATGGTGGGGGCGGCCGCCGTGATCTCGGCGGCCTCGGCGTCCATCGTCGCCCGGTCGGTGGACCCGCGGGAGTCGAGGCAGTTGATCGCCCGGAAGGCCTCCCCCTGGTTGTCCGCGTACGTGCCGTCGTCGTTGCGACCGTTGTAGTCGTCCGCGCTGTCGAGCAGCTCGGACCCGTCACCGGCGAACGCGGACTCGAGAGCGGTCGTGAGCGTCCCCCACAGCTGCTGCGAGTACAGCGGCTGGGCGATCCCGTAGAAGCCCGCCGTCTGCGTGAGCTCCCGCCCGTCCGGGTCGTCCGTGGGCAGCGGTGACGTGAGCAGTCCGTCGAGGAACGCCTGGATCTGCGCCATGCCCTCGTCGACCGTCCCCTTCACCGGGCAGCCCGCGTCCGTCTGGCAGTCCTCGACGTACGCACGCAGCGCGTTCTCGAACCCCACCGCCTGCTGCAGGCTCTGCTCGTGCGGCGTCAGACGCAGGTCGATGGCCCCGTCGAGAACCATCTTCCCGACCTTCTCGGGGTAGAGGCCGGCGTACGTCGCCCCCAGCTGCGTGCCGTAGGAGTACCCGAGGTAGTTGAGCTGGGGGTCTCCGACGACGTACCGGATGACGTCCATGTCCCGTGCAGCGCTCTGCGTGTCGACCTCACCGAGGATGACGCCCGTGTTGGCGAGGCACTTCTCGCCGAACTCCGTGGCGTCGGCCTCGATCTCGGCGAGGCCCGCGTCGTCGAGCGGGTAGGTCTTGGCGTTCGCCTCGTCCTTCTCCTCGTCCGTCAGGCACGTCACCGGGTTCGAGTCACCCACCCCGCGGGGGTCGAAGCCCAGGACGTCGTAGTTGTCGATGAGCGGCGCGCCCCAGATGAGCGGCACGTAGGTGACGAACTCCACGCCCGACCCTCCCGGGCCGCCCGGGTTGAGCAGGACCGTGCCCATGGGGTCGTTCGTGGAGAGGTGGCGCTTCGCAGCGAGGGGGAAGGACCCGGCGGACGGGTTGTCCCAGTCGATCGGCACGGTGATGTCCGCGCACTCGAAGCTGCCGCACTTCTCCCACGCGACGTCCTGCTCGTAGAACGGCAGAAGATCGTCCGGGATGTCCTCGTCCGGCCGCGGGCGGTCGCGCGGGTCGTCGGCGCTCGGTTCGTCCGTGGGCTCGGCGGTGACCTCGATGTTCGTCCGCGACTTCGGTGCCGGGTCTGAGCCGCACGCGGCGAGCAGGAGCGACGCGCCCGCGACGGCGGCCATGACCTGCATGGCGCGCGTACGCCCGCCGGCCCCGGACCGGGGTGACCCGCGCCCCACGGATGCGTCGTCGGGTGGCGTCAGGGCGTTCTCGGGTCGGGTCACAGGTCAAAACTAACGAATGAACCTGACAAATGAGAACGTGAACCCGGTCCGGGCGCGTCACCCCTGGGGGCGCAGCGCGATGGCCATCGCCTCGAGCGCGAGCACCGGTGAGACGTTCCCGGCGAGGCGGGTGCGTGCCACGCCGATCGCGTCCATGCGCCGCACGGTCTGCTCCGGGGTCGACTCCTCCGCGAGCGTCCGCACCGACTCCGCGAGCTCGGTGTTGACGAGGTCGACCTCCGCGCCGAGCTGCACGACGAGGACGTCCCGGTACAGGGACAGCAGGTCGATCATCGCGCGGTCGAGCACGTCGCGTTGGCGGCGCGTGGCGCGGCGCTTCTGGTCGTCCTCCATCTGCTTGACCTGGGAGCGCAACGAGGGCGGCAGGTTCTGTCCCGCCTCCGCGCCGAGCGACCGCAGCAGCTCCGCCTTCTCCGTGGCGTCCCGCTCCTCGGTCGCGGCCTTCGCCTCCGCCTGGGCGACCTCGACGAGCTCGCCGGCGGCGATCACGGCGTCCGGCACGCCCCGGATGCGGCGCGCGATCGCCAGGACCGACGAGCGCCGGTCCCGGGCGCCCGCATCGCGTGCCAGACGCCGCGCCAGACCGATGTGCGACTGTGCGGCGCGTGCGCTGGCGAGCGCGACGGCGGGCTCCACCCCGTCGCGGGACTCGAGCAGCGCGGCCACGGCCTCGACGGGCGGGACGCGCAACGACACCCCGCGGCACCGCGAGCGGATCGTCACCATGACGTCCTGCGGGCTCGGCGCGCACAGCAACCACACGGTGCGGGGCGGTGGCTCCTCGATCGCCTTGAGCAGGACGTTCGTCGTCCGCTCGGCCATGCGGTCGGCGTCCTCGACGATGATCGTCCGCCAGCGGCCCTGCGAGGGAGACCTGGAGGCGAGGGTGATGAGGTCGCGGACCTCGTCGATCGCGATCGTCACCTTCTCCGTCGCCACGACCGTGAGGTCCGCGTGGGTCCCGCGCAGGGTCGTCGTGCACGCCTGGCACACGCCGCAGCCGCCCGTCTCGCACTGCAGGGCCGCCGCGAACGCGCGCGCGGCGTTGGACCTCCCCGATCCCGGCGGACCGGTGAGCAGCCACGCGTGGGTCATCGCGGCCGGGTCCTCGATCGCGCCGCGGAGCGTCGCCACGGCGTCCTCCTGCCCGACGACGTCGTCCCAGACGCTCACGTGGCGCTCCCGGCCGGAAGCTCCAGACGCCGGGCGACCGCCGCACGGACGCGCGCCTGGACGTCGTCGAGCGGCAGTCCGGCGTCGAGCACGACCCAGCGCCCGGGATCCTCCGCCGCACGGTCGAGGAACGCCTGCCGCGTCCGGCGGTGGAACTCGTCGCCCGCCCGCTCCAGGCGGTCCGGGGAGCCGGTCAGCCGGCTCGACGCCGCGACGGGGTCGAGGTCGAGCAGGAAGGTCACGTGGGGCATGAGCCCCTGCGTCGCCCAGCGGGAGAGCTCCTCGACCTCCGCTGCCCCGAGGGAACGCCCGCCCGCCTGGTACGCCACGGAGGAGTCGAGGTACCGGTCGGTGATGACGACGGCGCCGCGCTCGAGGGCGGGCCGGACGGTCTGGGCCACGTGCTGCGCGCGGTCCGCCGCATAGATGAGAGCCTCCGCGCGGGGGTCCATGTCCCCGCCGTGCAGGACCGCCTGTCGGAGCACCTGACCGAGCTCCGTGCCCCCGGGCTCGCGCGTGAGGACGACCTCGCGTCCCGTCAGGCCGTGCAGCCAGTCCCCGAGGAGGCGCGCCTGGCTCGTCTTGCCGACACCGTCGCCGCCCTCGAAGGAGATGAAGTAGCCGCTGGGGGTGGGGTCGCTCACGATGCCACCCTAACCGGGCCCGTCCACACAGGGTTCACGCATAGGCTGGTCGGGTGGTGACACCAGGTGAGGCCTTCAGCGACCGCACGTTCGACGCCGTCCTGCTCGACATGGACGGGACGCTCATCAGCTCGATCGAGGCGGTGGACCGCAGCTGGTCCCTGTGGGCCGGCGAGCACGGGTTCGACCCCGAGACGTTCCAGATCCCGCACGGCACACCCGCGCGGGACATCGTCTCCGGGCTCCTGCCGCCGGAGGACGTCGACACCGCCCTCGCCCGGATCACGGCCATCGAGCTCGCGGACACCGGGGGCGTCGTCGTCCTCGACGGGGTCCGTGAGCTCCTCGAGACTCTCCCCCCGAGCCGCTTCGCGATCGTCACCTCCTGCACCCGGGACCTCGCCGTCACCCGCCTCGCGGCGACCGGGATGGACCAGCCGCTCGTCGTCGTCACCGCCGACGACGTCGCGCACGGCAAGCCGGACCCCGAGCCGTTCCTCCTCGGCGCATCCCGCCTCGGCGTGGACCCGGAGCGCTGCCTCGTCGTGGAGGACGCCCCGGCGGGACTCGCCGCGGGCCGCGCCGCCGGGTGCACGACGCTCGCCGTCGGCGGCACCCACGACCTGGCGGACCTCGATGCCGACGCGCACACCGACGGGCTCGGCAGCGTCCAGATCATCGCGTGCCCGGACGGCTCCCTCGCCGTCCTCGACGCCCCCGCCGTGCGGGAGACCGCCGCGGCCGGCGGCACGAGCAGGGAGGTCTGATCGTGTTCGGACGACGCCGCCCGAAGCCCACGACGGCGACGCCTGCGGGCAGGACGCGGGGCATGCGCATGACCGAGAAGCTCCTGCCGATCTTCGGCCCCGCCCAGGTGGGCAGCAGCACCGCCCCCGTGCGCCCGCCCAGCGAGGCAGAGGTGAACCGCGACGCGACGCTGCGCACCGAGCTCACCCGGGTCGTCGGGCCGGACGGACGCAGCTATGTCGTGTCCGCCCCCGCTGACGGGACACGGCCAGCACCACGCGCGCCGCACGACACGACCGACGCCTGACGGGGCGGGCCGCGGCTAGGGGCTGGGCCGCTCGTCCGGGTAGACGACCCCGAGCTGGGCACGGACGTCGTCCATGAGCACCATGAGCTCGAGCGTCTGGTCGAGCGTCATGCGGGGGCTCTCGGTGAGCCCCTGCGAGATGCACCGCGCCACTTCCGCCGCCTCGTACTGCTTGCCCCCGCCGAGGAGGGCGCCCGCGGCGTCGCGCGGCCGACCGTCGTACTCCTGGGTGGAGCCGTCTGCCCGCCGGAGCGTGAAGGTCGTCGGCAGGTAGTAGTCCGGTGCGATGTCGATGCGCCCGGTGGACCCGATGATGTGCGCGCTCGCGGGCGACGTCGCACGGACCGACGTGGTGAGCGTCGAGAGCGCCTCCTGCCCGTACCGCAGGACGATCGTCTCGTGGACGTCGACGCCCGTCGGGGCGAGCAGACCCGTGGCCCGGACCTCGTCGGGCACCCCGAGGACGTCCACCGCGAAGGCCAGCGGGTAGATCCCGAGGTCGAGCAGGGCGCCCCCGGCCAGGTCCGGGTTGAACAGCCGGTGCTCGGGGTCGTAGTCGACCTGCACGTTGAACCCCGCACGCACCTCGCGGACCTCACCGATGTCGCCGCGCGCGATGATCTCCCGGATGACGGCGACGTGCGGCAGGTGCCGCGTCATCATCGCCTCCATGCAGAACACGCCCGCGGCCCGCGCGGCGTCGACGACCTGGCGGGCCTCGGCGGTGTTGCGCGTGAACGCCTTCTCGACGAGCACGTGCTTGCCGGCGCCGATCGCGAGCAGCGCGTGGTCGCAGTGGTGGGAGTGCGGCGTCGCGATGTAGACAGCATCGACGTCCGGGTCGGCGACGAGCTCCTCGTAGGAGCCGTACGCCCGCTCGATCCCGTGCTTCGCAGCGAACTTCACGGCCTTGGCCACGTCCCGCGAACCAGCGGCGATGACCTCGCCCGCCGTGTAGCGCGCGACCTCGTCGGCGAACGACCCGCCGATGTACCCGGCCCCGAGGACCCCCCAACGGATCGCGGGAGCCTCCAGCGGGTCGGGGACCGCCTCGGTGACCGCAGCGAAGGATGACGGCGCGAGTGGTGTAGAGGTCATGGTGCGGTGCTCTCCCCGGGGTAGGTCAGGCCGATCTGCCGACGGACCTCGTCCATCGTGCGCATGACGTCGAGTGTGCCCTGCCACGTCATGCGCGGGGACTCCATCTCACCCGCGGTGATGCGCCGCGCGACCTCTGCTGCCTCGAACTCCAGCCCCTTGACCGCGGGACGCTCGTAGCTCGTCACGGACCCGTCGGAACGGATCACCCGGAACGCAGAAGGGGCATAGAACGCGCCGTCCACCTCGATGCGGCCGGCAGTGCCCGAGATCGACGCGGTGGTCGGCGTCCGGGACCACAGCGTCGTGTGCAGCAGCGCATGGACGTCGTCGGGGTACTCGAGGACCATCGAGACCTGGCCGTCGACGCCCGTCTCCGTGAGCTGTCCGAGAGCCGTGATCGAGGTCGGGACACCCAGGATGTCGTGCGCGAACGACACGGGATACACGCCGAGGTCCAGCAGGGCGCCGCCCGCGAGGTCGGGGTTGAACAACCGGTGCTCCGGGTCGGCGGCGAACGCCTGCCCGTGGTCGGCGACGAGGGAGACGACGTCGCCGATCTCGCCACGGGCCAGCACCGCGCGCAGCGCCGCGACGTGCGGCAGGAACCGCGTCCACATGGCCTCCATGACGAACACGCCCTGCTCGCGGGCCGCGTCGAAGATCTCCTGCGCCTCCCCGGTGCTGCGCGCGAAGGACTTCTCGACGAGCACGTGCTTGCCGGCCGCGACGGCGAGCAGCGCGTGGTCGCGGTGGTGCGAGTGAGGCGTCGCGACGTACACCGCGTCGACGTCCGGGTCCGCCACGAGGTCCTCGTAGGAGCCGTGCAGCCGCGCGGCAGCGGCGTCGGCCCCGAGGTTGGCCTCCGCGAACGCGCGGGCCTTCTCGGGGTCACGTGATCCGACAGCCACGACGCGCGACGACGTCGCGGTGGTGACGGCCCGCCCGAACGTTCCCGCGATGCCGCCGGCACCGAGGATCCCCCACCGGATCGCCGGAGCGTCCATCGGCGACGCGGCGCTCCCGGTGATGTCCTGGAAGGGAGCCGTCTGCGTGGTGGAGACGGACGCGGACGCCGAGGCGACCGACGGGTTCTGCGCGATCAGGGCGGCGTTGCTCTCTGTCATGCCCCAACGCTAGCGGAGGACCCCCGGCGAGGCCGCGGGCCGGACTGCGTGTCAGGCGGCCGGCGGCTTCTTGGCTGCGGCCTTCTTCGCCGGCGCCTTCTTCGCAGGGGCCTTCTTGGCCGGCGCCTTCTTCGCGGTCGCCCGCGTCGTCGTGCGCTTCACGGGGCCCTTGGCCCGCTTCTCCGCGAGGAGCTCGACCGCCTGCTCGTGCGTGATGCCCTCGATGGTCACGTCCTTGGGCAGCGTCCGGTTGGTCGCGCCGTCGGTGACGTACGCCCCGAAGCGGCCCTCCTTGATGACGATCGGCTTCCCCGACGTCGGGTCCTCGCCGAGCTCCTTGAGCGGCGGCGCCGCGGTCGCACCGCGACCACGCTTGGGCTGGGCGTAGATCTCGAGCGCCTCGTCGAGCGTGACGGTGAACATCGCCTCCTCGCTCGGGAGGGTGCGGGAGTCCGTGCCCCGCTTGAGGTACGGCCCGTACCGCCCGTTCTGCGCCGTGATCTCGACGCCGGTCTCCGGGTCGGTGCCCACCACGCGCGGGAGGGACAGGAGCATGAGGGCGTCGTCGAGCGTCACCGTCTGCACGGACATCGTCTTGAGCAGGGACGCGGTCCGCGGCTTCGGCAACGCGGCCTTCGCCCGCTTGAGCGCGGCCGCCGAGAGCCCTTCCTCGAACGTCGGCTCGGGGAGCAGCTCCGTGACGTACGGCCCGTACCGACCCGCCTTGGCCACGATGGTCGTGCCCGTCGCCGGGTCCTGGCCGAGGACGGTGTCCCCGTCGCCCTGCGTCTCGAGGAGCTCGCGCGCCTTCGCGACCGTGAGCTCGTCCGGCGCGACCTCGTCGGGCACGGACGCGCGCGGCGGGTTCTCGCCCTCCGCGACCTCGGCCGCCGTGTCCTCGATGTACGGGCCGTATCGCCCGACGCGCAGCGTGATGCCCTCACCGATCGGCACGGAGTTGATGTCCCGCGCGTCGATGTCGCCGAGGTGCTCGACGAGGGAGCGCAGGCCCGCGTTGGCCGGCGCGCCGTCACCGGCACCCTCCGCACCGAAGTAGAACCGCGTGAGCCACTCGACGCGCTCGGTGTCACCGGCCGCGATCGCGTCGAGGTCGGCCTCCATCGCAGCGGTGAAGTCGTAGTCGACGAGCGTGCCGAAGTGCTCCTCGAGGAGCCGGATGACGGCGAACGCCAACCAGCTCGGCACGAGCGCCTGCCCCCGGGACAGGACGTAGCCACGGTCCTGGATGACGGAGATCGTCGACGCGTACGTCGAGGGACGGCCGATGCCCCGCTCCTCGAGCGCCTTGACGAGGCTCGCCTCGGTGTAGCGCGGGGGCGCGGACGTCGAGTGACCGTCTGCGGCGAGGTCCCGGGACGTCAGGGCGTCGCCCTGGGCCATCTGCGGGAGCCGGACGTCGCCGTCGGACTTCTTCGCCTTCGGGGCGCCGTCGGTGTCCGTGTCGTAGCGCTCGGTGTCGCGGCCCTCCTCGTACGCGGCGAGGAAGCCGCGGAAGGTGATGACCGTGCCGGACGCCGCGAACACGGCGTCGGGCCGGGAACCGTCCGCGGTCGCGGTGCCGGTCACGCCCAGCCGCACCGACGCCGTCGATCCGCGGGCGTCGCCCATCTGCGAGGCGACCGTGCGCTTCCAGATGAGCTCGTAGAGCTTGAACTGGTCGCCGCTGATCTCGCGCGAGACCTGCGCCGGTGTCCGGAACGAGTCCCCGGCGGGACGGATGGCCTCGTGCGCCTCCTGCGCGCCCTTGTTCTTCGAGGCGTAGACGCGCGGGGCGTCCGGCACGAACTCCGGCCCGTACAGCTCCGCAGCCTGGCGCCGGGCGGCGTCCGTCGCCTGGGTGGACAGCGACGGGGAGTCCGTCCGCATGTACGTGATGTAGCCGTTCTCGTACAGCGTCTGGGCGGTGCGCATCGCCTGCCGCGAGGACATGCGCAGCTTGCGCGACGCCTCCTGCTGGAGGGTCGACGTCGTGAACGGAGCGGCGGGGCGGCGCGTGTACGGCTTGGTCTCGAGGCTGCGGACCTCGGCCGGCTGGTCGCTCAGTGCGGCGACGAGCGACGTCGCCGCGGCCTCGTCGAGGTGCACGACGCCCTTCGACGACTTCAGGCGCCCGGAGTCGTCGAAGTCGCGTCCGGTCGCGACCCGCTGGCCGTCCACCTGGACGAGCTTCGCGGAGAACCACTCCCCGGCGTCGTCCCCGGCGACCGTGGTGAACTCACCCGCGACGTCCCAGTAGCTGGCGGGCACGAATGCCATGCGCTCGCGCTCACGCTCCACGACGAGGCGCGTCGCGACGGACTGGACGCGCCCGGCGGACAGGCCCTGGCGGACCTTGCGCCACAGCACGGGCGACACCTCGTAGCCGTACAGGCGGTCGAGGATGCGGCGGGTCTCCTGGGCGTCGACGAGGCGGTCGTCGAGCTCGCGGGTGTTCTCGAGGGCGCGCTGGATCGCTTCCTTGGTGATCTCGTGGAAGACCATGCGCTTGACCGGGACCTTGGGCTTGAGCTCCTGGAGGAGGTGCCAGGCGATGGCCTCGCCCTCCCGGTCCTCGTCGGTCGCGAGGTAGAGCTCGTCGGCGTTCTTCAACGCACGCTTGAGCTCGGCGACCTTCTTCTTCTTGTCCGCGTAGACCTCGTAGTAGGGCTCGAACCCGCCCTCGACGTTCACGGCGAACTTCCCGAAGGGCCCCTTCTTCATCTCCGCCGGCATCTCGGACGGCTGGGGCAGGTCGCGGATGTGCCCGACGCTCGCCTCGACCTCGTAGTCGTCGCCGAGGTATCCGGCGATCGTGCGCGCCTTGGCGGGCGACTCCACGATGACGAGCTTGCGACCAGCGGACATTCAGAGCCTGCTTCCAGAACGACGGTGCGGAACGGGTCAGGGCGGACGACGATGGGCCGCACGCCACGAGCACGGGCTTTTCGAGGCCCGGTTTTGCAGCCTACGGCTTCCCGGCGGGGGCGTCACACCGGGCGGGGCGTCAGCGGGGACGGGCGACAGCCTGCCGCAGGGCGAGGAGCAGAGCGAACACGAAGGCTGTCGTGGCGACGACACCGCACGCCCCACCGACGTACGCGACGACCTCGGCGGTGCGGGACACCGACTCCGAACCAGACAGCACGGGCGCGGTCTGCCGGATCGCCCACGCGGCGGCGGCACCGGCGACGACGGCGCACATCGTCAGGACGAGCACCGCCCAGGCCGTCCCGGTGGCCCGCGGCCCGACCGCTGCGCGTTCCGCATCCGCCGCCACGTCAGCGGGGTCGAGCGCGGAGGGCAGCGAGACGCCGCACACGAGCGCCCCCCAGAACAGCACGACGAGCAGGGCTGCGATGACGTCGCTCGGACGGTGCCACTGCCCGACGAGCGTCGAGATGCCCGTCGCCGCGGTGTACGCCGCCCCGAGGACGGCGACCGCCGGCCGGGCGCGGCGGGGCACGGCGAGCACGAGGGCGATCGACACGGACCCGGCGACGGTCGTGTGCCCGCTGGGCAAGCTGTTGCTCAGGGAGTCCACACCGAGGTCCGGACGGTCGAGGACCCACTTCTTGAGCACCTGGGTGGAGATGTTCGCGCCACCGATGAGCACGGCGACCTGCGCGGCGAGCTGCCACCGTCGGCGCACGAGGGCGATGCCGCCGGCGATGACGACGCCGAGGACGACGAAGCCCACCGAGACCATGTCGAGGACCGACTCGGCGATCCCCCACAGCGTGTTCTGGCCGCGGGTGGCGCCCTCGAAGGCGAGCTCCTCGAGGCGCTGCCCGCGCACGTCCGCGACGAGGGTGCCCCACACGAGCACGAATCCGACGACGGCGACGGCACCGAGCACCACCGCCCATACGCGTCGGCCGCGCGAGACCCGGCGGTCTGCGTGGTCGGCCACGAGCAGCGTGGGGCGGGGGTCGGAGTTCACGGGTCCAAGGTATGCCAGACGTGTGTGGATTCGCTGGAGACCGTGTCTAGGACGTGGGCGGGCGCCCCTCCATCCGGCCGGCAGCGGCTCGGAGCATCGCGTGGAGCACCGGGCTGTGCAGGAGGCGTACCGGCGCGAGATACAGGCGACCGCGCCGCCCGTGAACACTGACGGCGGTGGTCACCCGCACGAGCCGGGCAGCCGCGTCGACACCCACACCCACGCGGAAGTCGAGATGGTTGTCCGGCGTGACGATGACCGCCTCCTCGCCGTGCACGTCGTCGACCCGGAAGACGTCGGCACGGGCCCGCGGGACGCCGACGAGCGGCGCGAGGAGCTGCCGGAGGCCGAGCGCGATCCGGACCCACGCGGGCGCTCGCCGCACCGAGAAGTTCTCGCGCGCCCAGGCCACCGGGTCGGTCACCGCCCCGGGGGGAACTGCCGTGATGGCCATCTCGGCGAAGTCGGGACGGGGGATCCCGTCGAAGGCCCTGCTGACGTACGTCGGCTGATGTGTCATCCCGGCTCCCCACCTCGAGCGGACCCATACGGTGCCGTATGGCGCAATCCAGACGGTACCGTATGGTCATGCCGCCCGTCACTCGCCACGATGCGTCCCGCTGGGTCGACGCTGCGTACGACACCTTCACCCGGGACGGCCTCGACGCCGTACGCGTCGAGCCCCTCGCCCGCGCGATGGGGACGAGCAAGGGGTCCTTCTACTGGCACTTCACCGACCGGCAGGCACTCCTCACTGCCGTGCTCGAGCGCTGGGCCGCCGAGACGGAGCGGATCATCGAAGGGATCGAGGCCGCACCCGGGACAGGCCGGGACCGCTTCGCCCTGCTGTCCCGCGCCGTGTCCCGGCGGACCTCGCCGCGCCGCGGCGAGATGCTCCTCTACACCCAGACGGACCACCCCGGGGTGGTCGACGTCCTGCGCCGGGTCACCGCTCGGCGCCTGGCGGTCACCGCCTCCATCCTCGAAGAGGTCGGGTATCCGCCGCAGGACGCCCGGACACGCGCGACCCTCGCGCTCGCCACGGTGCTGGGCGTGCAGCAGCTGGCAGATGCCACGGGGGACGTCGTCGCTGACACCGGTGTGGATGGGCGAGCACTGCTCGAGGTCAGCCTCGAGATGATCCTCGGCGCGAACGGCGCTACGGAGCGCTGACGAGGAACCCGTCACGGACCAGACCGCGGACCGCTGGCAGCAGCTCGGCGGCGAGGTCGTCGGCCGGGACAGCCAGGAGCCCGGCGATCGCTCCGAGCAGCTGGCCGACGGTCAGCTCGCCGTCGCACGCCCCGACGAGCGCAGCGAGACCGGTCGAGGAGTGCACCCCGCGCCCCAGACCGTCGCCCTGCCGGATGAGCACGACGTCCGGGTCGCTCGCCCCGGGCGTGTAGAACCGCTCCTCCGTGACGTCGTCCGCGACGACGAGCCGCTCGTCGGCGAGCTGCGCGTCCGAGCGGGCAGCGCACCAGTCGTGCGCCGCGAGGCTCGCAGCGAGGTGCCCACCCAGCGGCTGCCGGACCGAGCCGGTGTGCTCCTCGAGACGGCGCAGCGTCGGTCGGCCGTCGAGCGGCCGGCGCAGGGTGACGATGCCGAACCCGACACCCTCGACGTCGCGCGACGCGAAGTCGTCGAGCCACGCGGCGTACGCGGCCACCCACGCGTCAGGCTCACGTTCCGGCGTCGTACCGCCGTCGCGGATCCACGTCTCCGCGTACTCCGCCGGATCCTGGACCTCCCGCTGGATGACCCAGCCGTCGAGTCCCGCCTCGTCGAGCCACGACCCCACGCGCTCCGTCCACGGCTCGCCGCGGCGGTGCTCCCAGTTGCCGAGGAGCTGCGCGACGCCACCGGGCGCGAGCACGCTGCCCACGCCCGTGACGAGGTCCCGGACGAGGTCGTCGCCCGCACGGCCGCCGTCGCGGTACTCGTACGTGGGGATGCCCGCGCCGCCCCCGGCGCGGCGCGGGGTGATGACGAAGGGCGGGTTGGACACGACGAGGTCGAACTCCTCGCCCTCGACCGGCTCGAGCATGGATCCCAGCCGCAGGTCCAGCGTGGCACCGTCGAGCGCCGCGTTGAACGCGGCGAACCGCAGCGCCCGGGCGGAGATGTCGGTCCCGACGACGTGCCGCGCGTGGCGCGCGGCGTGCAGGGCCTGCACGCCGCAGCCCGTCCCGAGATCGAGCACGCGCTCCCGGGGGGTCCGCATGGTCACCTGCGCGAGAGTCGTCGACGCGCCACCGGCGCCGAGGACGTGGTCCGCCGCGAGACGGGTGCCTGTCGCGAGCTCCCCGAGGTCGGAGGCAAGCCACCAGTTCACCGGCCCGGCGGCGTCGTCGGCGGAGTAGGGACGCAGGTCCATGAGGGGCGCCACGTCGTCGTCCGCGCCCGCGCCCGCGCGGTCCACGAGCCCCAGCGCGACAGCGCCGTCGGCTCCGAGGGTGGGGAGGGCGGCGTCGAGCTCGGCGGCGCGCACGGGACGGCCGAGGACGAACGCGCGGGTGAGGACGGCCACCGGCTCCGGTCGCTGCGTCGCTCGCAGGGCGGGGAGCGCCTGCTCACGGTGCAGCGCCGCCGACGCGAGCGTGCCCAGGAGCTCCTCGACACCGCTCACCGTGAACACTGCGGACCGCAGGTCCTCGCGGAGCGCGTCCACGAGTCGGGGATCGGTGGTGGGGCCAGGGCGCTGCGAGGGGACGGTCATGACTCCATGATCGCGCAGGAGGCCGCCCCGCACGGCGGGACGGCCTCCTTGTGCAGCGTGATGACGCGAGCGTCAGGCCTCGCAGTTCTCGGCCATGAACTCGTCGACCCGCTCGCCGGCCTCGGTGACCTCGTCGGAGTCGATCTCCTCCGTGGCGGCGAGGAACTTCTCCTGGTCGTCCGGGTTGGTGATGTCGAGGTCGGAGATCTGGTCGATCATCGAGCCGAGAGCGTCGGTGAGCGTCTCCCAGTCGTCCTTGATGTCGCTGGGCGGGTCGACCGCCTCGATCTGGTCCTGAACGTCCGCGAGAGCCGTCTTGTAGCCCTCCTCGTCCGAGGGGTCGATGTCATCCATGAACGTCATGTTCTGGATCTCGTCGGCGTCCGTGCAGAACTTGTCGACGTCGCCGCCACCGCTGCAACCAGCGAGAAGACCTGCGAGGAGGACAGCGACGCCGGACGTCGCGAGGACGGGAAAACGCTTCGTGTGAGTGGTCATGGAGTCATAGTGGTGGGCGGGCACGAGGCCCCGCAACCGGATCGGTGGTGGACCTCTCCCCATGCACCGGTCGCAAGATCACCCGCCGACGCCCCGCTGCGCCGCGACACGGAGGTCGGCGACGACCGGGAAGTGGTCGCTCCCACGGTGCGCCGCGGGAGTGCCGAGGGTCTCGACCCGATCGACCGCGACACCCGACCCCACGAGCACCCCGTCGATCCGCCGGCGCGGCCTCGCGACGGAGAAGGTGCGGTCCGCGGAACCGGCGGCGGCATCACGCAGGAGAGGTGCGAACCCCGCCCAGCTGGGTCCGTCCGGCGGCTCGTTGAGGTCACCGACGACGACGCACCGCCCGGGCCCCGCCGCCCGCACGATGCCGGTGAGTGCGGCGACGTGGTCCGCGCGCTCCCTGGCGTCGAGGCCGAGGTGCACGCTGATGACGACCACGTCACCGAGGTCGACGAGCGCGTAGCCGCGCCGCGTCGGCCACACGAGCCGCGCGCGCCGGTACCACCACTTCCACGGCAGGGGTCGCCCCGCGACGCGCACAGCACGTGCCGCGACCTGCGGCGTGACGAGGAGCGCGGTGGTGAACGCTCCGAACGGGCCTCCACCCGCCACGAGGCAGACCATGCCGACGTCCTCGGCGAAGCGGCGCATCCGGCGTCGCCCGGTGAGCCTGCGCGGCGGCTCCTGGATCGCGACGACGTCCGCACCGGACTCGCGCACGACCTCCAGCACCGCGGACCGGTCGATCGACAGTCCCTTGATGTTGTAGCTGAGCACCCGGAGCTGCTCGTCGTCGTCGCTCATGGCCGCCACGGTAGGTGGCGCCCGTGCGACCTGCTCGTCGACATGCCTCGGACGAGCGGGTCGCACGGCTAGAGCTGGGCGTGCGCCTCGAGCGGCTTCTCGTCGAGCGACTGGGCGTCGAGCTTCGCGACGCGGAGCCGGGAGGCGACGATCGCGCCGAACGCGATGGCCGTGGCGAGGACCGCGACGCCGATGCGCAGGGCGTGGTTCGCGTCGTCGGGCACGCTCATCGCGACGATCGCGGGGGCGATGAGCAGCGCGACGAGGTTCATCACCTTGATGAGGGGGTTGATGGCCGGTCCCGCGGTGTCCTTGAACGGGTCGCCGACGGTGTCCCCGATGATGACGGCCTCGTGGGCGAGCGACCCCTTGCCGCCGTAGTGGCCGTCCTCGATGATCTTCTTCGCGTTGTCCCACGACCCGCCGGAGTTCGCGAGGAACACGGCCATGAGGACACCGGCGCCGATGGCCCCGGCGAGGAACCCGGCGAGGGGACCCACGCCGAGCCCGAACCCCACCGCGATCGGGGCGAACGCCGCGAGGAGGCCGGGCGTCGCGAGCTCCCGCAGGGAGTCCCGCGTGCAGATGTCCACGACCCTGCCGTACTCGGGGCGCTCGTCGTACGTCATGATCCCGGGGTGCTCGCGGAACTGGCGGCGCACCTCGAAGACGATCGCGCCGGCGGCGCGCGTCACGGCGTCGATGGCCAGGCCGGAGAAGAGGAAGACGGTCGCCGCCCCGAGGATCACCCCGACGAGCGTCACCGGCGAGGTGATGTCGTAGGAGAGCATCGCGTCGACGATGCCGTTGGCCCCCGCGTCGTCGATGTCCGCGATCGCGGTGGTCACGGCGTCGCGGTAGGAGCCGAACAGTGCCGTCGCGGCGAGGACGGCCGTGGCGATCGCGATGCCCTTGGTGATCGCCTTCGTCGTGTTGCCGACGGCGTCGAGGTCCGTGAGCACCTGCGCACCGTCCTCGTCGACGTCGCCGGACATCTCTGCGATGCCCTGCGCGTTGTCGGAGACGGGGCCGAAGGTGTCCATCGCGACGATGACACCGACGGTGGTGAGGAGCCCGCAACCGGCGAGCGCGACGAGGTAGAGCGACAGGCCGATGGATCCGCCGGCGAGGAGGAACACACCGCAGATCGCGGCGGCGATGATCCCCGCGGTGTAGACGGCGGACTCGAAGCCGACACCGATGCCGGAGAGCACGACGGTCGCGGCACCCGTGCGGGAGGTCGCGGCGACGTGCAGGGTGGGCTTCGAGGTGGTGCCCGTGAAGTAGCCGGTGACCCAGAGGATGACGCCCGCGAGGACGACGCCGATGAGCACGGCGAGGCTGGCCAGGACCCGCGGGTCGCTCGTGACGCCGGTGAGGTCGACGGTGCCGGGAGCGTCCGCGAAGGAGGACGGCAGGTACGCGAACGCGGCGACGGCCGCGAGGCCTGCGCCGACGACGGCGGAGAGGTAGAAACCGCGGTAGATGGCCCGGAGCCCGCTCTCGGTGCCGCGGACCCGGGTGGTGAGGATGCCGAGCACGGCGACGAAGGCGCCGATCGCGGTGACGACGAGCGGGAAGACGAGCCCCTCCTCCCCCATGGCAGCCTTGCCGAGGATGAGCGCCGCGACGAGCATGACGGCGTAGGACTCGAAGAGGTCGGCGGCCATCCCGGCGCAGTCACCCACGTTGTCGCCGACGTTGTCCGCGATGGTCGCGGCGTTGCGGGGGTCGTCCTCCGGGATGCCCTGCTCGACCTTGCCGACGAGGTCGGCGCCGACGTCGGCGGCCTTGGTGAAGATGCCGCCGCCGACCCGCATGAACATCGCGAGGAGCGCGGCACCGAACCCGAAGCCTTCGAGGACCGCGGGCGCGTCGCCCCGGTAGAGCAGGACGACACCGGCGGCACCCAGCAGCCCCAGCCCGACGACGCACATGCCCACGACACCGCCGGTCCGGATCGCGATCCGCGCCCCCGCCGCACGGGCCCCGGGGTGCATGGCGGAGGCGGCCACCCGCAGGTTCGCCCGCGTCGCGAGCCACATGCCGAGGTAACCGATGGCAGCGGAGAAGGACGCGCCGACGAGGAACGCGATGGAGCGGCCGACGCGGATCCCCGTGTCGCCGGGCAGGAGGAACAGCAGGGCGAACACGACGACGGCGAACAGCGCGAGGGTGCGGAACTGCCGGTTGAGGTACGCGGACGCGCCCTCCTGGATGGCGCGGGCGATCTCCTGCATCTTGGGAGTCCCGTCGTCCGCCGCGAGGACCTGCCTGCGCAGGACGATCGCGACGACGAGGCAAACGAGCCCGATGACGGCGATCACGGCGACGATGGTGACGCTGGCAGTCCCGAGCTCGAGCATCCGTCCTCCTTGACGAGTGCGCGCGTGTGACGCGGCTCACATGCGCGACGATGCCGGGCAGTCTACGCACGAAACCCGGCATAGCGCACCGTTGCTCGACGCGACGCAGACCCAACGATCTGACCTCCCCGGCCGTCATGTTGAGTAGGAGCACACAGACGGGAAGGTTCACATGGCTGACTGGGAGGCCGCGCTAGACGCGCTGGTCCGCACGCGTCAACGGGCGCTCATCGGGTACGCGTACCTGCTGAGCGGCAGCACGCGAGAGGCCGAGGACCTCGTGCAGGACGCGCTGGTGAAGATCTACGCACGCAAGCACCTGCCCTCGGCTGACGACGCCGAGGCGTACGTCCGCCGGGCGATCCTCACCATCCACCTCGACGGCTACCGGCGACGACGACGGTGGTCCGGCATCAGACACCTCGTCGGGATCGCCGACCGGCAGGAGAGCACGGACCACGCCACGGGCGACGAGGTCGACGTCGCCGTCGCACTCGACAGCCTCACGCCCCGCCAGCGGGCCTGCATCGTGCTGCGGTACTACGAGGACCTCACCGTGCCGCAGATCGCCGAGCAGCTCGGATGCGCTGCCGGGACCGTCAAGCGCCACCTGTTCGACGCGCACGCCGTGCTCCAGGAGCGGCTCGGGCCACTCGACGACACGAGCACCTCCCCCACCCCCCTCACCCCCCTCACCCCGAGGAGCACGCGATGACCCACGACCTGCACCGCTCTCTGCGCGCCCTCGCCGACGCAGGAGCTGCTGACACCGTGCCGCACGAGATCCTCATTGACCAGGTCCGGTACCGCGCCGGACGAGCACGTCGTCGACGCCCCGTCATCATCGCCGGCCTCACCACCGCCAGCGTTCTCACGGCAGGAGCCGCCGCTGCCGTCGGCATCACCTACCTCACACAGCGCGACCACCCGGCGATCCCCGACCGGATCCCGAGCGTCGGGCGCACCGCGCCCCTGCCGGTCAACCCGCTCGCCCAGCAGTGCGGAGACATGGCCAGCGACCCGGGCGACAGCATCGTCTCCGACTTGTGGCTCACCGCCCCCGACCTCTACCAGGCCCCAGAGACCGCTGGTGAGATCGCGATCGACGCCGCCGGCACCGACAGCGCGGTCCTGCCCGTCAGCATCGAGAACACCTCGGCGGCGGACGTCGCCTTCACCGTCGAGGAGAACGTCGCCATCTCCCTCGTGCAGGACGGCTTCATCGTCGCCGTCGCGGACCCCGGGGCCAGCGACCCGACCACGTTCACCCTCCCCGGGGGCGACGCTGTCGGGCTACCCACCGACGGGCTCGTGTGGTGCGACCCCAGCGAGCAGGGGCAGCCGGGCGAGTACGAGGCGCTCGGCAGCGTGCTCGTCACGCTCGACGACCGGCCCGGGGAGCCGGTGACCGTCATCGGCGGGCCGTGGTTCGTCGTCGTCCCTGATGCTGGCACGGCGGACGGGGACGACGTCGCTGCCAGCCCGGACACGACCGGCGACGCCGCCGATGAGGGCACGTCGGACGCGACGCCGGTCGAGGCCTGGCCCGTGCCGGTCGACGAGATGACCGCGTTCGCTGGCACCCACGGCACGATGAGCGTGGTGTGGCTGGCAGCGTCGGAAGACTCGGATGACCCCGGGCTCGATGCCGCCGTCGCCGACCTCGCGGCCCTCGGGTACACGGCGACCGGGACTCCGCTCATGTGTCAGGACCCCGCGTACGACGCCTTCGACATCCCCCGGGTGGCCGGAGGCGGCGGCTGGGGGGTCGGGCTCTTCTTCGCGACCCGCGCCGAGGCCGACAGGTGGGTCGAGCTCTACGACGGGACCGTTCGGGGGGTCGTCGACGGCGACGTGTTCTGCCACTTCTCCTGATCCTCCACGGCGACGGTGCGTCGGTGCTCTCGGAGCCGTGCGACGAACTCGGACGGCGCACCGTCCGGCCGGGCCTCCTGGAGGACGAGGTCCGTCACGCCGAGGGCGACGAGCTCCTGCCGCATGCGCAGGATGTCGCTGTCGGTGAGCACGGTGGGGTCGACCGTCGTACGGACCTGGACGGGGACGTCGGTGTCGAGCAGGAGCCGCAGCGAGCGGAACGGTGCGGCCGCGCTGCCACGTACGCCGGTGATGTCCTCGTACCTGGCGGCGGGCGCCTTGATGTCGAAGCCCACCCAGTCGACGAGACCGACGACGTCCGCCAACCGCCTCGGGTACGCACCTCCCGTGTGCAGCCCGACGCCGAACCCCATCTCGCGCACGTCCCGCATGGCATCCGCCAGGCCGGACTGGCGGGTGGGCTCGCCGCCGGAGAACACGACGCCGTCGAGCAGCCCGCGCCGGGCGTCGAGCAGCTCGAGGACGTCCGTCCACGGGACGGTCCCCGGTGCCCGCGGGTCGATGATCGCCGAGTTGTGGCAGTAGGTGCAGCGCCACGGGCACCCTTGGAGGAACACCGTCGCGACGAGCCTGCCCGGCCAGTCGCAGCTCGAGAACGTCTCCACGCCGGCGATGTCCACGGCGCGCGCCGGTCGCACCCGCCGGACCGGATCGGCTGCCCTGGTCGGCCGGACCGCGGTCGTCATGCCGGCCCCTGCTCGGCGGCGGCGAGCGCCGCGTGCCCGGACGACGCACGCTCCGTGGGCACCGCTGACGTCCACGCCCACGCCTCCTCGAACATCCGCCGCTCGGCGTGCTCGCCCTTCTTGCCGATGTTGAACGAGCTCACGGGACGGTGGTATCCCATGACGCGCGTCCACACCTCGCACTCCTGCGGCGGGGCGTCCGGGTGCAGGTCGGCGCAGCGCGGGCACGTCGGGTGCTCGCCGGCGAGGTAGCCGTGGCGCGGGCAGATCGAGAACGTCGGGGTGATGGTGATGTACGGCAGCCGGAACGACGTCAGTGCGCGGCGGACGAGCTCGCGGCAGGCGTCACCGGAGGACACCCGCTCGGACATGTAGAGGTGCAGCACGGTGCCCCCCGTGTACTGGCGCTGCAGGTCGTCCTGGCGCACGAGCGCCTCGAACGGGTCGGCCGTGAAACCCACCGGGAGCTGCGAGGAGTTCGTGTAGTAGGGGTTCTCCTCGGTGCCGGCCTGGAGGATCCCGGGCATGCGGGCGCGGTCCTCCTTGGCGAACCGGTACGTCGCGCCCTCGGCGGGCGTCGCCTCGAGGTTGTACAGGTGCCCCGTCGCCTCCTGGTACTCGACCATCCGGGCGCGCACGTGGTCGAGCAGCCGCATGGCCATCGCGTGCCCGCCGGGAGTCGTGATGTCCTCGCTCGTGCCGGCCGCATCAGCCGTGAAGTTGCGCACCATCTCGTTGAGACCGTTGACGCCGATCGTCGAGAAGTGGTTGTCGAGGCTGCCGAGGTACCGCCGGGTGTAGGGGAACAGCCCCTCGTCCATGTAGTGCTGGACGACCACGCGCTTGATCTCGAGGGAGTCGCGGGCGAGGTCCATGAGCCGGTCCAGGGCCGCGAGCAGCCCGGCCTCGTCCCCCCGGTGCAGGTAGCCCAGACGGGCACAGTTCACGGTGACGACGCCGATCGAGCCGGTCTGCTCCGCCGAGCCGAACAGTCCGTTGCCGCGCTTGAGCAGCTCACGGAGGTCGAGCTGCAGCCGGCAGCACATGGAGCGCACCATGCCCGGCTCCAGGTCGGAGCTGAGGAAGTTCTGGAAGTACGGCAGCCCGTACTTCGCGGTCATCTCGAACAGCAGGGCGGCGTTCTGCGACTCCCACGGGAAGTCCTCGGTGATGTTGTACGTCGGGATCGGGAACGTGAAGACCCGTCCGGCCGCGTCCCCGGCGGTCATCACCTCGATGTAGGCACGGTTGATGAGGTCCATCTCGGCCTGCAGGTCCCCGTACGTGAAGGGCATGACGGTGCCGTCGACGAGCGGGGACGTGTCCCGCAGGTCCGCCGGGCAGGTCCAGTCGAAGGTGAGGTTGGTGAACGGCGTCTGGGTGCCCCAGCGGGACGGGACGTTGAGGTTGTAGACGAGCTCCTGGATGCACTGGTGCACCTGCTCGTAGCTCAGACCGTCCTTGCGGACGAAGGGCGCCATGTACGTGTCGAACGAGCTGAACGCCTGGGCACCCGCCCACTCGTTCTGCATCGTCCCGAGGAAGTTGACGACCTGACCGACGGCTGAGGACAGGTGGCGCGGCGGGTCCGACTCGACCTTCCCGGGGACCCCGTTGAACCCTTGCTCGAGGAGCATCCGCAGCGACCACCCCGCGCAGTACCCGCCGAAGACGTCGAGGTCGTGGATGTGCAGGTCACCGGAGCGGTGCGCCTCGCCGACCTCCGCGGGGTAGACCTCGGAGAGCCAGTAGTTGGCCGTGACCTTGCCGGCGGTGCTGAGGATGAGACCGCCCAGCGAGTACCCCTGGTTGGCGTTGGCGTTGACCCGCCAGTCGGTGCGGTCCAGGTACTCGCGCATCGTTGAGCGGACGTCGACATCGACCATCGTGAACCCCTACATCTTGGCGAACCGCGACCACTCGGCCACTAGATGTAGATCTTTGTCGCCCTGGAGCCTGGTCCGGCGGGACGAAGGTCCCTGCGTCAGCCCGCGGGAGCCCCCGCGACCGCCACGAGGAACGCCGGAGCGGCCAGGCCCTCGGCCGCGAAGGCCTCGGTGACGTCGCCGGCGACCTGCTCGAGCTCGTCGGCACGCACGAGCGCGATGGCCGACCCGCCGAACCCGCCACCGACCATCCGCCCGCCGAGGGCTCCGGCCGCGGTCGCTGCCTCCACCGCGACGTCGAGCTCACGGCAGCTCACCTCGTAGTCGTCCCGCAGCGAGTCGTGCGCCGCACTGAGCACCGCGCCGACCTCGGCCGTGCGTCCGGCGTCGAGGAGCGCCTCGACCTCCCTGACGCGTGCGAGCTCCGTGACGACGTGGCGCACCCGGCGCACCACCGTATCGGGAGCCTGCCCGACGCCGTCCAGCGCCCCGGGCTCCCGCAGCCGGGCGACGGCCGCGTCGAGGTCCTCGACCTCGCGCAGCGTCCCGACACCGAGCACCCCCGCCGCCGCCTCGCACGTCGTCCGCCGTGCCGCGTACTGCCCGTCGACGAGCTGGTGCTCCGCGCGCGTGTCGATGACGAGGAGCGCGAGGCCCTCGGCCGCGAGGTCGAACGGGATGTGCCGCACGTCGAGGCTGCGACAGTCGAGCAGCAGCGCGTGCCCCTCCCGGGACCGCAACGATGCCGCCTGGTCCATCCCGCCCGTCGGCGCGCCGGCGATCTCGTTCTCCGCCCGGATGCACGCCGCGGCGAGGATCTTGCGGCCCTCGTCGGTACCGCCCGTGTCGATCCCCAGCCCGAGCACCGCGTCGAGACCGACAGCCACCGCGGACTCGAGCGCGGCGGAGGAGGACAACCCGGCGCCGTACGGGACGCACGAGGTCACCGCGGCATCGAAGCCACCGACCTCGTAGCCGGCCTCTCGCAGCGCCCACGCGACGCCGACGACGTAGGCGGACCACCCCGTGACGGTGCCCGGGGCGACGTCACGCAGCCGCCCCTCCCACGGGTGCGTCTCCTGGCCCGAGACGAGCCGGACGGTGTCGTCGTCCCGGCGACGCACCGCGACGTAGGTGCGGTGCGGCAGGGCGAACGGCAGGACGAGCCCGCCGTTGTAGTCGGTGTGCTCACCGATGAGGTTGGCGCGTCCCGGCGCGGACCACACGCCGTCGGGCTCGGCGCCGAACGCCTCGGCGAACGCGTCCCGCGCTCGACCCGTCCCGTCCTCGACGCTCCAGGCGTCGAGCCACTGCGGTGCGTGCTCGCTCATGAGGCGACCTCCACGAGGCGGTCGGCGATGCGTTCCGGCGTGGTGTCGCTGATCCACGCCCCCATCCCCGACTCTGACCCGGCGAGGTACTTGAGCTTGCCGGGGGCCCGGAGGATGGAGAAGAGCTGCAGGTGCAGCCGCAGGTCGTCGCGGCCCTCCCGGACCGGCGCCTGGTGCCACGCGGCGATGTAGGGCGCCCTCGTCGGGGACCCGTCCTCGCCCGCCGGGAAGAACCGGTCCATCCGGGCGAGGAGCTCGAGGTAGACGTCCGCGAGGTCGACCCGCTCGGCGTCGGTGAGCCCGGGGAGGTCCGCGACGTCACGCCGTGGGGCGAGGTGCACCTCGATGGGCCAGCGGGCGGCCGCCGGGACGTAGGCGACCCAGTGCTCGGACTCGAGGACGATGCGCCGCCCCGAGCGCAGCTCGGCGTCGAGGACGTCACGCAGCAGGTTGCGTCCGGTGCGCTCCCGGTGGGCGCGCGCCCGGCGGAGCATGATGTCGGTCTTCGGCGTGAGGTACGGGTAGGCGTAGATCTGCCCGTGCGGGTGCGTGAGCGTCACCCCGATCTCCTGGCCGCGGTTCTCGAAGCAGAACACCTGCTCGATGCCGTCGATCTGCGACAGCTCGGTGGTGCGGTCCGCCCACGCCTCGATGATCGTGCGCATCCGGCGCGGCCCGACCGTGGCGAGCGACTGGGTCGAGTCGGGCGAGAAGCAGATGACCTCGCAGCGCCCGACCGCCGGCCGGACCCGCCAGAGCTCCTCGCCGTCGAGCAGGGTGGCCTCGTCGACCGTCCCGGGGATGCGCATGAGCGACGGGAACCGGTTCTCGAACACGACGACGTCGTAGTCCTCCGCCGGGATCTCCCCGTCGGAGTAGGCGGCACCTGGTCGGGCGGGAGCGAGCGGGTTCGCGTCCGCCGGCGGCAGGAAGGTGCGGTTCATCCGGTGTGCGGCGTGCGGGACCCACTCCCCCGTGAGCACGTCGTAGCGCATCGTCGGTCCGGTCACCGGGCGCGTGACCTGCTGGCCGTGCTCGTCGGTCACCGCCACGGGGTCGTAGCGTCCCGGCAGGGGCCGCGGGTCGTCGAGGCGGCGGGTCGCGCCACCGGAGACGTACGGCTCGGAGTCGTCGAAGTAGAACAGCTCCCGCCCGTCCGCCAGGGTGGTGGCGGTCCGGCGGACGAGCGGGGTGTCGGTGGACGTCATGGGTGGACCTCTCGTGGCTGTCTCAGACCGCGGTGACGTGCAGGAGCACGAGGTGCTCGGGCCGCTGGATGGGGGCCTGCACGCCGACGCGCTCGAGGATGCGGCCGGAGAGCTGCAGCCCCTCGGACCACCACCGCGGGCCGAACCCGTGGCCGGAGCGACCGTCCTCGCCCGGGTCCATCGGCTGGACCCGGTACTGCTGGTCGGCGGCGAGCCCGGGCAGCCGCACCCGGCCCGGCGCGTGGTCCGGTGCGGTCGCGAGCTGCACGACGGCGTAGACGGCCTCGCGTGCGTCCGCCGCGACGACGCCGTGCACCCACAGTGCGCCATCGGGGTGGTCGGCGTGGACGACCGTGCCTGTGTGCAGCAGGTCGCGGTGGGCCTTGTGCGCCGCGATCCAGCGGGCGAGCGCCGCCCGGTCCTCCTCGCTCGCCGCGGCGAGGTCCCACTCGATGCCGAGGTGGCTGAAGAACGCGGTCCCGGCACGGAACGTGAGCGCCTGGTGGCGGCCGGTCGTGTGGCTGTGCGGGGAACCGATGTGGGACCCCATCATCTCCGGCGGGACGAGCAGGCCGGTGCCGGCCTCGATGCTCTGCCGCTCGAGCGCGTCGATCGTGTCGGAGGTCCAGATGCGTTCGGTGCGCTCGAGGATGCCGAGGTCGGCGCGCCCTCCGCCGCTCGAGCAGCTCTCGATCTCGAGCCCCGGGTGGCGGGCCTTGAGCTCGTCGATGAGGCGGTACAGGGCCTCGACCTGGTTGTGCACCCCGGCCTGGCCGGTCGGGGAGTGCCCGGCGTCGATGAGGTCGCGGTTGTGGTCCCACTTGATGTAGCTGATGGGGTACTCGGTGCAGATCGCGTCGATGCGCTCGAGGATGTAGTCGTACGCACCCTGGTGACCGAGGTCGAGCACCTGCTGCTTGCGCGACTCCGGCGGGAGCCGGTCGCCGGTCGCCATGATCCACTCCGGGTGCGCGCGGGCGAGGTCGGAGTCGGGGTTGACCATCTCGGGCTCGAACCACAGGCCGAACTCCATGCCGAGGCCACGGACGTGGTCGACGAGCGGGGTGAGCCCGTCGGGCCACACGTCCTCGTCCACGTACCAGTCGCCGAGGCCCGCGCGGTCGTCGCGGCGGTGCCGGAACCAGCCGTCGTCGAGGACGTAGCGCTCGACGCCGACGGCGGCGGCCGCGTCGGCGAGCGCCGTGAGCCGGGGGAGGTCGTGGTCGAAGTACACGGCCTCCCACACGTTGATGTGCACAGGGCGATCGCGACGACCGTTGGCCGTGCTCGGGTGGTGGGGGCGGGAGCGCAGGTAGGTGTGGAACCGACCCGACATGGCGTCGAGCCCCTCGCCGTAGGAGCCGAACACCCACGGGGACCGGTACGCGTCGCCGGGCTGGAGGATGATCTCGCCGGCCAGGAGGAGCTCGCCGGCGGCGAGGTGGCGAGCGCCGCCCTGGATGCGCTCGGCGGCGATGCGCGAGTTGCCGGACCACGCGACGTGCACTCCCCACACCTCGCCCGTCCGGTACCCGAACCCGCTGCGGCCGGCGATGACGAGGAGCGTCGCGTCGTGCCCACGGCCCTTGCGGACCTCGCGCAGGTGGGTGCCGTAGGTGAACGGCTTGCGCTGGGGGGACCGCTCGCGGATCCAGCGGCCCGTGAAGTCGAGGATCTCGTCGGCCTCGGTCGGCACGGGCAGCGAGAGGTCCATGCCGCCGAGCGTGTACTCGGGGCGGTCGCTGCCTGCTGCAGCCGTGTTCGTGAGGGTCGCGCGGGTGCGCACGACGCCCGCCGCGAGGAGCTCGACGTCGAGCTCGACGGCGAGCTGCGCGGAGGTGTCGACGGCGTGGACCGTGAGGCGCTGGGCGCCGGGCAGGAGGTCGTCGGGGGCCCCGGGAGCACCGTGCTCGAGGAGCGCGCGGGACGTCACCCGGAACGCGGTGGAGAAGTCGGTGCCGTGCCGGTGCCCGGTGACGCCCGGCGTCCCGGTCCAGCCGACGGACTGCTCGGGCAGCACGGCGAGGGGGACGACGGCGTCGATGGTCGAGTTGACGACCTGGGGGACGCTCGCACGGCGCAGGTCCTCGAGCTCGGCGAGGGGGACGTCGCCGAGGTCCGCGCCCCAGTGCAGGATGCGTGGGAGGAGCTCGCCGCTCACGTCGAGCACGAGGCTCACGCCCGAGGCGCGCAGGTGCAGGACGTCGGGCGTCTGGCTGGCGGGAGCGGAGTCGGTGGCTGGGTGGACGTCGGGCACTGCGTCGGGCACGGCTGCTCCTCGGGGGTCGGCGGCGCGCCCGGCGACTCCCGCGGCGCGACCCATTAGTTCTACGCCGAAAGTTAGTAGGGTGTCAATCATGACGAGCAGCCCGCGCGCGGACCTCACGTGGACGCCGCTGAGCGGCACCGCGCGCCGCATCGCGCTCGAGGTGCTCCTCGACGGCCCCGTGTCGCGGAGCGAGCTGAGCCGCCGCACCGGCCTCTCCGCGGGCAGCCTCACCCGGCTCACCAAGCCCCTCGTCGACGGTGGCCTGCTCGTCGAGGCAGCAGAGCCACCCACCCGCGGGAGCAGCGGGCCACGGCGGGGCCGGCCCACCCAGCCCCTCGCCGTCGTGCCCTCGTCGCACCACTTCATCGGCGTGAAGCTCACGGGCGACCACGCCTACGCCGCCCTCACCGACCTGCGCGCCGAGATCCTCACGTCGGCCGACGCCCCCCTCACCGACCACGACCCGGCGGCCGTCGTCGAGGTGGTGGCGTCCCTCGTCGCCGGCCTGCAGGCCGCGGCCGGCGCCGTGACCGTCACGGGCCTGGGAGTGAGCCTCGGCGGGCACGCCACCCGCACCGGCACCGTGACCCGCGCGGACTACCTCGGCTGGCAGGACCTCCCGCTCGCCCGGCTCCTCACCGAGCGCACCGGGCTCCCGTCCGTCGTCGAGAACGACGTCGTCGCCGTCACCGAGGCCACCCACTGGTTCGGCGAGGGACGCGGCTGCGACCGGTTCGCCCTCGTGACCGTCGGGGCCGGCATCGGGTACGGCCTCGTCGTGCACGGCGCGGCCGTCGTCAGCCCCGAGGCAGGGTTCAGCCTGCTCTCCCACTTCCCGCTCGCGCCCGGCGGACCGGTGGGCGACTGCGGCCACGTCGGCTGCGCGACGACGATGCTCACCATCGGCGCCCTCCTCGCGCGGGCCCGGACCGCCCTGGGCCGTGCCGTGGACTACGCCCAGCTCCTCGACCTGGCCGCGGCGGACCACGCCGCCGCCCGCTCCGTCGTCGACCCCGCCGGTCAGGCGCTCGGGGCCATGCTCGCGGCGGTCGCGAACCTCACGCTGCCCCAGCGCATCGTCCTCGGCGGCGAGGGCGTGCGCCTTGCCGAGGTCGCACGGGACGCGATGCTCGCGGGCCTCCATGCCGGGCGGGACACCCGGACCGCCGACCCCGAGATCGCACTCCAGAGCCCGGAGCTCGCGCTGTGGGCCCGCGGGGCGGCCGTCGTCGCGATCCAGTCGTTCGTCCTCGGTCGATGACCGAGGACGGCCCCCGTCATGGTCACGGCCCGGCCCTGCGGCCACGAACCAGTCGAGGTGGGAGGATCGTGGGGTGGCCCGAGTCGATGACCTCCTGGACGTCCTGCGGGCTGGTGGGCGGCGCGACGGACGGATCCTGCACGTCGAGCACCTCCCGGCGCGGGACGGCACCCGGGGCGACTGGCCCACGTGGGCGGACCCCTCGCTCGTCGCGGGGTACCGGGCGCTCGGCGTCGAACGCCCCTGGGTGCACCAGACCGAGGCCGCCGACGCCGCATGGTCGGGGAGGCACACGGTGCTCGCGACGTCCACGGGCTCCGGCAAGTCGCTCGCGTTCTGGCTGCCCGCGCTCACGAGCGTCCGCGGGGACCGTGCCCGCGAGACCTTCGACCCCGGCCGCATCGAGTCCACCCGCAACCGTGGCAGCGTCCTGTACCTCAGCCCCACCAAGGCGCTCGCCGCAGACCAGCTCGCCTCGGTGAACCGGCTCCTGCGGGCCTCCGCCGTCCGGGACGTGCAGGTGGACACGTGCGACGGCGACACCCCGTTCACCGCCCGCCGGTGGATCCAGGACCACGCCGACGTCGTGCTCACCAACCCCGACTACCTGCACTTCTCCATGCTGCCGGGACACGCGCGCTGGGCGCGGTTCCTGCGGTCGCTGCGGTTCGTCGTCGTCGACGAGGGGCACGCGTTCCGGGGCGTCTTCGGCGCGCACGTCTCGCTCGTCCTGCGCCGGCTGCAGCGGCTCGCCGTGCACTACGCGCCGCCCGGACCCGCGCCCGCCACCGGACCGACGTTCGTCGTCGCGTCCGCGACGACGGCGGAGCCCGCCACGAGCGCGGCGCGGCTCGTCGGCGTCGAGCCCGGCGACGTCGTCGCCGTGACCCGGGACGCGTCGCCCGCGGGACGCAAGACCTTCGTGCTGTGGGAGCCGCCGGAGATCCCCGCACCACCGGGCGGCGCACCCGGTGACGAGCCCGTGCCCGACGACGCCGACCCGGTCGACCTCGGCCCCGCCGGGACCGGACCGACCCTCGAGCGCCCCCGCCGGTCCGCGACGGCCGAAGCCGCGGATCTCCTCGCCGACCTCACGGCCCGTGGTGCTCGCACGCTGGCCTTCACCCGCTCGCGGCGCGGCGCGGAGTCTGTGGCTGCGACGACCCAGGACCACCTGCGCGCCGTCGACCCCTCGCTGCCCGGCCAGGTCGCCGCGTACCGCGGCGGATACCTGCCCGAGGAGCGCCGGGCCCTGGAGAGCGCGGTCCGCAGCGGCGAGATCCGGGCGCTCGCCACGACGAACGCGCTCGAGCTCGGCGTCGACATCTCCGGGCTCGACGCCGTCCTCGTCATCGGGTGGCCCGGTACCCGCGTCTCCCTGTGGCAGCAGGCCGGACGCGCCGGGCGCGCCGGCGCCGACGGCCTCGTGGCCTTCATCGCCCGCGAGGACCCCCTCGACACCTTCCTCGTGCACCACCCCGAGGCGATCTTCGACACGCCCATCGAGGCCACCGTCTTCGACCCCACGAACCCCTACGTCCTCGCCGGGCACCTCTGCGCCGCAGCGGCTGAGCTGCCGCTGCGCACGACCGACCTGCCCGCCTTCGGCGGCGCCGGCGCCGAACGCCTGCTCGACCAGCTCACCGAGCGGGGCACCCTGCGCCGCCGGAGCTCCGGCTGGTACTGGACGCACCACGAGAACGCCGCCGGCTTCACGAACATCCGCGGTGAGGGCGGCACCCCCGTCTCGGTCGTCGAGTCCGCCACGGGTCGTCTGCTGGGCACCGTGGACGCGGGAGCCGCCGACGGGTCGGTGCACGACGGTGCCGTGTACGTGCACCAGGGCGAGACGTTCGTCGTCGAGGAGTACGACCTGCAGGACCACGTCGCCCTCGTCACGCGCCAGGACGTCGGCCACGGCACGTGGTCGCGATCGGTGACGTCGATCGAGGTCGTCGAGCAGTCACGGTCGAGCACGTGGGGCGACCGGGCAGCGGACGGACGCGCGCACGTGGAGTGGGCGGCCGGCACGGTCGACGTCTCGCACCAGGTGGTGAGCTTCCAGCGCCGCCGGCTCCCCGGGCAGGAGGTCCTCGGCACCGAGCTCCTCGACCTCCCGGTGCGGACGCTGCGGACCGTCGCGGTCTGGTGGACCGTCTCGGCCGAGCTGCTCGCCGCGGCCGGGGTCGACGCGGAGGTCGCGCCCGGCGCGCTGCACGCGGCGGAGCACGCCTCCATCGGCCTGCTCCCGCTCCTCGCGACGTGCGACCGCTGGGACCTGGGCGGGGTCTCGACCGCACTGCACGTCGATACCGAGCGGGCTACGGTGTTCGTGTACGACGCCTTCCCCGGAGGGGCGGGGTTCGCGGAACGGGGGTACGCGATGGCCGAGGAGTGGCTGTACGCCACGCGTGACGCCATCGCGCGGTGCGCGTGCTCGCACGGCTGCCCGGGGTGCGTCCAGTCACCGAAGTGCGGGAACGGCAACCACCCGCTCGACAAGGCCGGTGCCGTCCGGCTGCTCGACACGGTCCTGTCCCACGCACCCCGCGGGCGCCGATGACGTCGGCCCCGCGATGTTCGGACGATCTCTCCCGGAGAACGGCTCAAGCCTCGCCCCGGTCTGCCGATAATCACCGGGGGGAGATGATGACGACACCGATGTGCGAGACCGCGGGCGCCACAGCAGCGCTGATACTGGGATACGTGCGCGCCCAGGCGGGTGAGCGCGCCGTCACCCGCCTGCTGACGACCGCGGGCATGGACGAGCGGCTCGTCGAGCTCGAGCACCCGACGAGCTGCATCACCTACGACGAGCGGCTGCGGCTGCTGGCTGCCATGGTCGAGGTGCTCGGCGATCCCGACGCCCCGCGCCGTGCCACGACGAACGCCGTGCAGGTCGCACGGGACATCGGCCTGACCATCGACAACCAGGCCAGCACGGCGATGCTCCGTGCCGCGACGACGCCCAGCGAGGTCATCCGTTCCCTCCCGTACGCGATGCCCGCCTTCACCACGACCGCAGACATGACTCTCGTCCGGGTCCGTCCGGCCGCAGCGACGGTCCGCCTCACGCAACGCCGCGGGTTCCCCGCGCACCCCCTCGACTGCCAGCTCGCCGAGGGTTCGCTCGCGGCCGTCCCGACGATCTTCGGCCTCCCCGCGGGCACCGTCCAGCACGACGAGTGCCAGGCGACGGGCGCACCCAGCTGCCTCTATGAGCTCAGCTGGGTGGTCGACGACCCGTCCTCCCCCGCCACCGAGGGACGCTCCACGACCCAGACCGAGCTCGGCGCGTTGCGCGCCCAGCTGCGCGACCTGCAGGTCGCCGCGTCGGAGCTCGTCGCGAGCGACGACGTCGAGACCGTCCTCGACCGCATCGTCGCGCGCGCAGCCACCGTCGTCCCGGCGTCCTACCTCCTCGTCGTCCGTGACGACGACGAGCCCACCGTCCGCTCCCGAGGTCTCGACGAGGAGCAGGTCGACGCACTCACCGCGGCCGTGCTCGCGTACGACGACCCCGGGCAGGAGGTCGTCGTCGTCGACATCGCTTCCGACCGGGCCATGCACGGTCACCTCGTCGCGGTCCGCACCCCCGGGAGGCCTGCCTCGGACGAGGACCGTGCGCTCCTCGAGGCGTACGCCCGCCATGCGGCAGCAGCGCTCGACATGCTCACAGCGTTGGAGACCAGCCGTCGGGAGACGACGCGCGCGACCGCACTGCTCACGCTCGCGAACGACCTCACGGCCGCACGCGACGACCAGGCCGCGGCCGAGGTCGTGGCCCGGGCCCTGCCCCGGATCGCCGGCGGCCGCAGCGCCACCGTGCTCCTGTGGGACGCGGCGGCCGGAGAGCTGCGACCCGTCGCCGGCCACGGGCACCGGGCCGACCAGCGCGACGCGCTGTACGGCTCGACGGTGCGCGCGGAAGACACTCCCGAGATCGTGCAGCTCCTCATGCACCGTGGACCCGTGATCATCGACGTGGACCAGGCGAGCGCAGGGCTCAAGGCGTACCTCACCGCCATCGGTTCCACGACGACGATCGCCGCACCGTTGCTCGCGGGTGACGTCCTCCTCGGGGTCGTGGCGGTCGGGTGGCCGTTCCGCGTCCCCGGGACCACCCGCCGAGAAGCAGTCGCACGCATCGTCGGGGTCGCCGACCAGGCGACGTCCGCGCTCCAGCGCACGCGGCTGCTCGCCACCGTCCAGTTCCAGGCCGACCACGACTCCATGACGGGGCTGCCGAACCGCGGCCTGTTCGCCCGCCTCCTCGAGGACGAGCTCGGCCGCGCCGACGACTCCGCCACGACGGCTGTGCTGTTCTGCGACCTCGACCGGTTCAAGCAGGTCAACGACCGGTTCGGCCACTCCGCCGGGGACGAGATGCTCCGGCAGGTCGCGGCGCGCCTGTGCGACGAGCTGTCCGCACGTGAAGTGGTCGCGCGCCTCAGCGGCGACGAGTTCGCGGTGATGCTTCCCCGCGTGGGCGACGAGGACCATGCGGTGGCCATCGCGCGACGTCTCGTCGACTGCCTCGACCAGCCGCTGCGCCTCGAGGGACGCGAGGTGCGCATCACGTCGAGCATCGGCGTCGCTCTGCACACAGGATTGGGCGGGCGCGCGGACCTCCTGCTCGCTGCGGCGAACGCCGCGGTCAACGAGGCCAAGCAACGTGGCCGGGACCAGGTGGCCGTCGACGGTCAGGCAGCGTCCGGGGCCGGTGCGCCGTCGTTCGAGGCCGAGCTGGGCCAGGCGATCAGCCGCGGGCAGATGCGGCTGCACTTCCAGCCCATCGTCGACGTGTCCACGCCGGGCGAGGGCGTCGTCGTGGGCGCGGAGGCGCTGCTGCGCTGGGAGCACCCGCGGCTCGGTCTCCTGCAGCCCGGAGCCTTCCTGCCGCTCGCAGAGGAGTCAGGGTTCATCACCGAGCTCGACCTCTGGGCGATCAGTGCCGCGTGCCGCGCCCTCGTCGACTGGCGACCAGCGGCCGGCAAGGGACAGGTCCCGGAACCGCTGCGGGTCGCGGTCAACCTCGCCGTCCCGACGCTCCTCGACAAGCGGCTGCTGCCGACGGTCCGGGCGGCCCTCACCGAGAACGGCCTCAGCTCGGACCAGCTTCACCTCGAGATCGTCGAGAGCCGGTCGCTCACCGACGCCGACGGCGTCATCGACCACCTCAACGAGCTGCGGCAGATGGGCCTGCGCATCTCGCTCGACGACTTCGGCACAGGGTTCTCCACGCTCGCCTGGCTGCACACCCTCCCGGTCGACCAGATCAAGATCGACCGCAGCTTCGTCAAGACCCTCACCGCCGGCGGCTCCGACGCCCTCGTCCGGGGCGTGCTCGCCCTCGCCCGAGAGCTCGGGATCGAGGTCGTCGCCGAGGGTGTCGAGGAGCCCCACCAGCTGTCCACCCTGCGCGCCGCGGGGTGCGGGATGGTCCAGGGATACCTGCTGGGCAAGCCCGAACCGAAGTTCGTCGCCCGGGTGCTGCCCGAGCCGCCGACGGACGCCTGACCTCCGCCCGGACCGTCACCGCCACTCTCCTGGAGCCGGCGAACCGCTCCCGGCTCCAGGAGAGAGCCGACCGCTACCGGGCGAGCCGGTGCTCGACGGCGGCGAGCAGCACGCACGTCGCCACGCCGTCCATCGAGGCGCGCACGTCCTCGAGGGACGGGAAGCTGGGCGCCAGGCGGATGTTCTGGTTCAACGGATCGTTGCCGTACGGGAACGCTGACCCGGCGCCGGTCAGTGCGATGCCGGCCGCCTTGGCGAGCTCGACGACGCGCTTCGCGGTCCCGGGCACGACGTCGAGGCTGACGAAGTACCCACCCTCCGGCGTCGTCCACGTCGCGACGTCCCGGCCGCCGAGACGCTCGGTGAGGATCTCGAGGACGAGCGCGAACTTCGGCGCGAGGATCGCCCGGTGCTTGGCCATGTGCGCCCGCACGCCCGCGGCGTCCCCGAAGAACCGCAGGTGACGGAGCTGGTTGACCTTGTCCGGTCCGATGCTCTTCTTGCCGTAGTGCGTGGTGTACCAGGCGATGTTCTCGCTCGACGCACCGAAGAAGCTCACGCCGCCCCCCGCGAAGGTGATCTTCGAGGTCGACGCGAGGACGAACGGACGGTCCGGGTTGCCCGCCGCGGCGGCCATGCCCAAGACGTCGAGGGCCGGGGCGCCGTGCTCGACGAGGGTGTGCACGGCGTAGGCGTTGTCCCAGAAGATGCGGAAGTCGGGCGCTGCGGTCGGCATGGACACGAGCTCGCGCGTGACCGCCTCGGAGTACACGGCACCCGTGGGGTTCGCGTACGTCGGCACGGTCCAGATGCCCTTGATGGCCGGGTCGTTCGCGACGAGCTCCCGCACGACGTCCATGTCCGGGCCGTCGGCGTGCAGCGGGACGGGGATCATCTCGATGCCGAAGGACTCGGTGATGGCGAAGTGCCGGTCGTAGCCCGGGCTCGGGGCGAGGAACTTCACCACCGGTTCACGCGACCACGGGCGCGGCGAGCCCACGGTGCCGTGCAGCAGGCAGAACACGACGAGGTCGTGCATGATCTCGAGGCTCGCGTTGTTGCCGGCGAGGAGGTTCTCCACCGGGACGTTGAGCAGCTCGCTGAAGATCTCGCGGAGCTCGGGCAGGCCGAGGAGGCCGCCGTAGTTGCGGGTGTCCGTACCCGCGCCGTCGCGGAAGTCGCCGTCGCCCGGGAGGGACAGCAGCCGGTTCGAGAGGTCGAGCTGCTCGGGGGCGGGCTTGCCACGCGTGAGGTCGAGCGTGAGGCCCCGCGCCTGGAGCTGCGCGTACTGGCTGCTCAGTCGCTCGTGCTCGGCGACGAGCTCGTCGACGCTCAGCGACTCGATCGCGGTGTGGGCAGACATCCTGGCAACCTCCGGGGGCGGCACGCGGTGGGTTCAGCGGAGCGGGTCGTGAAGCTGTTCATGGAGCTGGGCCGAGCGGTCCTGCGCGTCGACGTCCATGCCCGCCTCGAATCCTAGGGGACGAGGGCCCGGACCCGTCCGACGACAAGCCCCAGCACACGCGGACGGCCCTCCGCGCGTGGGGCGCGAAGGGCCGTGGTGGTGCGTGCGCCGTGGCGGGCGGTCAGTCGCGGAAGGCGTCCTTGACCTTCTCGCCGGCCTGCTTGAGGTCGGCCTTCGACTGGTCGCCCTTGCCCTCGGCCTCGAGGCGCTCGTTGTCGGTCGTCTTCCCGGTCGCTTCCTTCGCCTTGCCCTTGGCGTCGTCAGCGGCGTTGGAGATCTTGTCACCCAGGCTCATGAGGGTTCCTTCCGATCGGGGGGTCATGTCCTTCGACCGTACGGCGATCCGGGCGTGGGCGCATCAGGAGGACGTCCGGCCGGAGGGAACCCGCCACGTGGTCAGGGCAGCGCCCGCGGCGGCCGCATGCTCACCCGGCAGGGCGCGGACCGCGAGATTCCGCAGCGCGACGGCGACCGGCGAACGCACGTGGAACCCGGACCGCAACCACGGAGCCGGCACGGACGACCTCAGCCTGCTGCCGACGCGGGGCCGGCACGGGCCGTGGCCACCGCGGAGCGGCCGCCCGGAGCAGGGACCTGCACGCTCACGACGAACACCCCGTCCCCCGCGTCGGAGCAGGTGCTCACCGTCGCGTCGTTGCGCCCGGCGACCGCGCGCGCCCGGGCGCACGGGTCGTCGCTGCTGTGCATCTGCGCGCTCGCCGCGCCGATGGCCGCCAGGTCGGCCGCAGCTCGCGCGGTGCCGCGGGCGTTGCTCGACCCCGCCAGCGCGGCGACGACCGCAGCGAGGAGGCACACGACCGCGACGACCCCGAGCATGAGCACGGTCCCGCTGCCTGCGTCCCTCGCGTCCGGCCTCATCTCGCACCTCCGGCCACGTCCGCCACGGCGCTCTCGAGGTAGGCCGTCGCCTCCGCAGACGCCGAGAGCGGGCCGGCGCCGAACAGGCCCCCGCCCACCGGCGTCGTCACACGGACCGTCACCCATGGCTCGGCCCGGACGGTCGTGACCGTCCCGTCACCTCCTGCGAGCTGCTGGGCGATCTCGAGGACGCGTCCGTCCGACTCACCCGCAGCCGCTGCGCGCGCACCGGCACGAGCGGCGTCGGCTGCCCGCATCTGCGCGGTCCCGGCCATGGCGATGACGAGGACCGCGACGAGGACGAGGACCACCGCGGGGAGCGCCACCGCGAGCTCGGCGGTGACCGCCCCGCGATCGCCGCGCGGCACACACGTCGCACGCTCCGGCGACCCCCGGCGGTGGTCCGTGCGCATCAGCCGACGCTCAGTGCCGTGCTGATGAGTCCGCTGAGCAACCCACGGACCGTCTCGCTCTTGAGCACGGCGATGAGCAGTCCGGCGAACCCGACGGCGGCGATGGTCGCGATCGCATACTCGGCCGTCGCCATCCCGTCGTCCGCGCCGGAGCGCACCATCGCGACCGCGTGCCCCCACCGTCGTCGGATCCGGCTCGTGCGTGCTTCCCGTTGGCGTGTCATGAGCGTGCCTCTTCCTGTGTCGACCCGGCTGCCGGGGCGCGGTCGCCGTCGGTCCCGCCGGATGCACCGAGCGTGCGGCGGTGCGGCGACCCCGAGCCACCGGCACCGCACCCCGTGTGGACGTCCCGGGCACCGGGTGACCTGTGCGGGACGTGTTCAGTGCGCGCACCCGGCCGGGCGCCGCGCCGCACCGACACCGCGGTCATCCGAACAGGCCGGACCCGAGGGACACGAGCACGGGCACGAGGCCGATGAGCACGAACGCCGGGAGGAAGCACGTACCCAGCGGCAGCACGAGGTGGACGCCGAGGCGCGCGGCGGCGGTGCGCGCCCGAGCACGCGCCTCGTTCGTCACCTGGACACCTGCCACGCGAAGACCGTCCCGGGGCGCGGCGCCGTGGGTCCAGGCCGGCCGGAGCGCGTCGCACACGGGACGGAACCGGTCAGGGGCTGTCGCCCAGGCCCCGTCCCAGTCTGCTCCGAGGAGCAGGGCGGAGGCGACGGCCCGCAGTGCCGCACCGTCCTCGCCGCCGAGGGCGTGCCCGACGGCGGCGAGCGCCGGTGGAACCCCGCACCCGGCCCCGAGCGCAGCGCCGAGGAGGTCGAGCACGACGGCCAGCTGGACCGGCGGCGCACCGCCGGTCTGTCGCGCAGCGGCTCGGCCCGGGAGGCCGCGCCCGGTCCCGCGCAGCACGTGCAACCGGCGCCTTCCCGCCGTGCGCCACGGAGCGAGGGCGCACCACGCGAGAGCAGCGACGACGAGCCCGGCGCTCACGGCTGCGGCCAGGTTCTCGTCCACGGCGGTCACGCAGGGCTCCCCGCCACGCGCGCCCGGTCGGTGAGACGCGCGCTCCACGTCCGTCCCACGAGGAGGAGGACGAGCCCGGTCACCGGTGCGAGCGCTGTGAGGCCGCCGTCGAGCACGAGCCGGACGGGGTCTGCGCCGAGCGCGGAGCCGAGCGCCCCGCCGACGAGGGGCAACCACAGGAGCACGCGCGCCGTCGTCTGTGGCCCGGCCAGGGCTGCGTCCCGGTCGGCTTCCGCCTCGGCGGCGGCGACGAGGGTGGCGACGATCGACTCGAGCACAGCCGCGAGGGGTGCTCCCACCTCCGCGGCGAGACGGCAGGCCGCGACGACGGCCGCGGCCTGCCGCTGCGCCGCCTGCCCCGCGCGGGACCTGCGCCGCCCACCCACGACGGCGTCGAGGCGCGTCCCGCGGCGTGCGCGCGCCGCCGACGGCGCCGCCGACCCGAGGACACGCTCAGCGAGGTCCGTGGCGTCCGGGATGCCGTGCACGTCGACACGCACGTTGCCGAGCTCCCACGCGCGCTGCGGCGGCAGGCCGCTGCGCAGCAGGGCGGCGACCTGCGTGACGACGACCTCCATCGTCACCTCCGCACGTCCCCGGCCCCGGACCCGACGCGGTCCGCCCCACCGCGGGCCCTGCCTCCCGACGACGCGGACCCGGCCCGCGCGTGGGGCGAGGGCGAGGACCGCCAGGGCGACGAGGACCCCCGGCAGCGCAGACGTCACCACCGGGCCACCGCGCTCATCCGGTGGGTCCGAGCCGTTCGGCGAGCTGCTGCCAGTCCGCGTGCTCGGTGGGCGCCCCGATCCCGTCCCAGCGCAGGGCAGGGCGCACGACGAGCTGTCCCCGTTCGTCCCGTCGCACGACGGCGATCTCGCCGACGAACCGCCGCCGCTCGCCGTCCGCCGCGGCGACCCGACGCAGGTGCACGACGGCGTCGAGGGCGCTGAGCGCCTGAGCAGCGAGGCTCTCGCGGGACATCGCCGCGAGGGCGGCGAGCGCCTCGAGCCGCGCGGGCACGTCTGCTGCGGTGTTCGCATGGATCGTGGCGCAGCCTCCCGAGTGGCCGGTGTTGAGCGCGGTGAGGACGTCGCGGACCTCCGGGCCCCGGCACTCACCGAGCACGATCCGGTCGGGACGCATCCGCAGGGCGTTGCGCACGAGGTCGGCGAGGCTCACCTCTCCCGTGCCCTCGACGTTGGCGTGCCGCGCCGTGAGGTGCACGACGTGCGGGTGGGACGGCGCGAGCTCGCGCGCCTCCTCGATCGTGATGATCCGTTCGGCCGGGTCGACGAGGGACAGGAGGGTGGCGAGGAGCGTCGTCTTGCCCGTCCCGGTCGCGCCGGAGACGAGGATGCTCGCCCGCTCCCGGACGAGGGCACGCAGCACCGGCTCCCAGGCCGGAGGGACCATCCACGCCGCGACGAGCTCGGGCAGGGTGAACGCGCGGGACCGCATGGTCCGCAGGGAGATGACGGCCCCTTCCGTGCACAACGGCGCGAGGACGGCGTGCAGTCGGGTTCCGTCGGGCAACCGGGCGTCGACGGTGGGGCTCGCGTCGTCGAGCCGCTGCCCGCCCGACGCAGCGAGCCGGACAGCGAGATCACGTACCGCTCGCGGGTTGCCGAGCGAGAGCGGGACGCGCTCGAGCCCGCGTCCCGCATCGACCCAGACGTCGTCGGGCCCGTTGACGAGCACGTCGGTGACGGACTCGGAATCCAGCAGGTGCTGCAGGGGTCCGGCGCCGAGCAGCTGCGAGCGCACCTCCTGGATCATCTCCGCGAGCGCGGTGCTGCCGAGCACCGGTCCGCTGGAGCGTACGGCCGCGACGACCTCGTCCGTGGTCGGGGCGGTGCCGGTGCTGGCCAGTCGGCGCCGGACGGACGCGAGCATGCCGTCGTCGGTCATGAGGCGCGCCGTCGCGGCTCGCCCACGCCTGCTCCCACCGGCGGGCCCTGCCACATGCCGTTCCGTCCTCGCGCCACGTGGGATCTGCTCACGTCGAGCACGGCCCGTGCGGCTCTGCCGAGGTCACCGGCGCGGCCGCGGCCCGCATGCGCGCGCGGTCCTTCGCCGCGCTCGAGGCGCCCGGGCAGTGCTGGGTCGGTGCGCAGGTCCGCCCAGAGATCGACGCCGACGGCCCGGGCCACGTCGACGGGCGTGAGGCGCCCGCGGGCGGGTCCGCGCGTGACCAGCCCCACCGGCATGCTCGGAGCGGCGGCGAGCGCGGCGACCGCGCCCGCGACGGAGGTGAGGTCGCACCGCGCGACGACGGAGAGCAGCGCGCAGTGCGGCCCCCACCGAGGAACCTCGCCGCCCGGGATGTCGACGACGACGACGTCGGTCGCCGCAGCCAACGCGCGCAGGACGTCCTCGTGGACGGCGTCGGGCAGCGGTACCGGGCGGCGCCGGTCCGCACTGAGGACGGCGACACCCTGCCAGGCTGGCAGGAGCGCTCGCAGCTCGTCGCCGCTGACCTCCCCGCGCGCGGCGTGGAGGTCGGGCCAGCGCAACCCGGGTTCCTCCTCGATCCCCAGCAGCACGTCGGTGCCACTGCCGCACGGCGCGCAGTCGACGAGGACGACGCGCTCTCCCCCACGACGGGCCATCAGGGCGAGGGTCGCCGCGAGCACCGACGCGCCGGCCCCACCCCGTGCCCCGGTCACGCCGATCACCATGCCCCGCGCGGGGTCGTCCGGGCGTTCCTCGAACGGCATGGGGGTCCCTCTCTCCTCGGCAGGCGAGCGCCCATCGTCACGGCCTGTGCCGGACCGCGGATCCGCACCGCAGGCAGATGTGCGGGAACGGATGCTGTCCCTGCCTGTGGGGGACGTCGAAGGGCTGCGTACGGCGGTGCAGACCGTGCACGCCCGTGTACGGCCCGGCTATCGGCGGCGCGTCGGGCCCGGCACGGACGCCGCGTCGGAGGTCGTCCCGGGCGCCCGCAGCTCCAGCACCGAGCTGCAGCACGCCGCCACGAGGTCGGTGTCGTGGCTGACGAGCAGCACGCCCAGACCACCGGTCGCCTCGTCGAGGACGAGCCGGACGAGGGAAGCGGTCGTGGCCGCGTCGAGCATCGACGTGGCCTCGTCGCACACGAGGTAGCGCGGGCTCTGCGCGAGGGCGCGCGCCAGGCAGGCGCGTTGCAGCTGGCCGTCGCTGACCTGGTGGGGTCGTCGCTCGAGAAGGTCCGCGGTGAGCCCGACCCGCCGCGCAAGCCCGGCGACGTCCACGCGTCGGCGGGCGACGACCGCAGGCTCGACGATGATCGACCCGAGGGTCAGCCGGGGGTCGGTCGAGGTCCGTGGGGACTGGAAGAGCATCGCGACGAACCCGCGCACGGCGCGCGGGGTGCCGAAGCGGGTTCCCGGCGACGCGACGCCGTCGATCGTCACGGATCCCGACCGCGGCCGGTCGAGCCCGACGAGGACGCGCGCGAGGGTCGTCTTGCCGGTCCCGGACGGACCGGTGAGGCCGACGACCGACCCGGGCGCGACCGTGAGGCTGACCTTCTCCAGCACGTCCGGGCCCCGCCCGTACCCGGCGGTGACCTCCGTCGCTCGCAGGCTCATGAGACCTCCGTCCGGGTCCGGTACTGGCGGTCGCCGACGCTCACGAGCGTCGTCGGTCCGCCGGACTGTCGGCTCTCCGGTCGCCGCAGGTGGTAGACGCACTCGTCCGGCAGGTCGGTGAGCACGGGAGGGCTGCCGGGGATCGGGTGCAGCCCTCGGGTCGGCAGCGCGGCGAGCAGGTCCCGCGTGTAGTCGTGCAGCGGGTCCTCGAGGACCTCGTCGGCCGGCCCCGTCTCCATGATCCGGGACGCGTACATGACCGCGACCCGGTCCGCGACGTGGGTCCGGACCAACGACGCGAGGTCGTGCGTGATGAGCAGGACGGCGGCTCCTGCGTCTGCGCACCCGCGCAGCAGCGCCAGCACGTGGTCGGTGAGGGACCGGTCGAGGTTCGCCGTGGGCTCGTCCGCGACGATGACGTCCGGGTCCCCGGCGAGCGCTCCCGCGACGGCCACCCGCTGCGCCATGCCGCCCGAGAGCTCGTGCGGGAAGCAGTCCAGCGCTGCCGGGTCCAGGCCCGCACGCCGCGCGAGCTCCTCGGGGGTGTGCGCCGTGCCGAGCACGCGGATCGCCTCGGCGAGCTGGGACCGCGCCCTGCGGACGGGGGTGAGGTGGGTCGCCGCCGACTGCGACACGAGAGCCGCCCGGCGCCCACGAAAGGGCTCGCCGGCGAAGACGTCGATGACGCTGTCCGCGCGGCCCACCGTGATGGTGCCCGTGCGGCGGGCGCCCGCGGGGAGCATGTCCATGACCGCGGCGGCGAGGATGGACTTGCCGCACCCGGACTCCCCGACGAGGGCGGTGACGGTTCCCGGCGCCACGGCGAGGTCGACGTCGCTCGCCGCGTGGACCACCTGCCCGCTCGCCAGGGGCAGCCGGACGGTGAGGCCGGAGATCCGCAGACCGGCCAGGTCGAGCGAGGGAGCGGTGCTCATAGTCGTAGCTCCGACGGTTGGGGTGGCGAGAGGATCGTGCGCAGGGACGTCCCGGCGATGGCGCCGCACACCGTCGTCAGGACGAGCACCGCGGCCGGGAAGACGAGCGTCCACCACCCGCCGAGGAGCAACGAGCTGCGTGCCTCCTCCAGGAGCGTGCCGAGGCTCGCCTCGTGGGGTGGCAGACCGAACCCGAGGAACGACAGCGTCGACTCGTGCCACACGGCGTGCGGCATGAGCAGCACGACGGCGATGATCGCCTGCGGCGCGGCGGCGGGGACGAGGTGGCGCGTGATGATGTGCTGCCGGCCTGCGCCGGCGAGGACGGCGGCGTCGATGTAGTGCCGCTGGCGCAGGCTGAGGACCTCGGAGCGGATGATGCGCGCGACCTGAGTCCAGTGCGTGAGGGCGATCGACAGGACGATCGCGAGGAGGCTGCCGCGGAACATCGCGACGATGACGATCCCGAGGAGCAGGTGCGGCAGGGCGTTCACCGCATCGGTGGTGCGCATGACGATCCTGTCCAGCCACCCGCCGACGAGCCCTGCCGTCGTGCCGACGATCACGCCGATCACCGTGGCGAGGACTGCGCACACGAGTGCGACGAGCAGCGACGTGCGGATCGCGGAGGCGATCCGCACGAAGAGGTCCCGGCCGGCGGAATCGGTCCCGAAGAGATGGTCGAGGGACGGCGCGAGCCGGGCCTGCGAGTAGTCGGTCACGCGGTCGTCGACCCCGGCGATCCACGGCACGAGCGCCGCGTAGAGCGCGACGACGCACAGCAGCGCCGAGGCCACGAGCACGCGGCGCCTAGCCATCGGTGCTCACCCGGGGGTCGAGGAACGCCACGACGACGTCGGCGAGGAGCGAGCCGAGCAGGACGACGAGGGTGGTGCCCACCGTGAGCGCGGCGAGCAGCGCCATGTCGAGGTTGCTCGCCGACGTGACGATCGCACCGGCGATCCCCGGCCAGCTGAAGATCTCCTCGACGAGCACCGCGCCCACGACGAGCTCGGGCAGGCGGACCCCGACGACGTTGGTGAACGGCCCGAGCGAGGTGGGCAGGATGTGGCGACGGGTGATGAGCCGCCGGGGCAGGCCCCGCGCGACGGCGCCGGCGACGAAGTCCTCGCCGGAGGAGGTGACCACGGACTGGCGCACCGCGAGCAGCAGCCACGGGATCTGGGCCACGGCCAGCACGGACGCGGGCAGCACGATGTGCCGGGCGACCTGGCCGACGGTCGGGTCCGCACCGCCGCTGGTCAGTCCGGCGACGGGGAACCACCCGAGCCCGAGCGCGAGGACGGCGATGGCGCCGAGCGCCAGGACGAACGGTGGGGTCCCCTGGATGACGACGCACGCCCCCGTGAGCAGCCGGTCGAACCAGCTGCCGCTGCGGATCCCGGCGGCGACGCCCGCGAGGAGCGCCACGCTGATGGCCACCGCGAACGAGATCCCGACGACGAGGAGCGTCCACGGCAGCCGCTCACCGATGACCTGGGCGACGGGTTGCTGGAAGGACCGGGACATCCCGAGGTCGCCCGTGGCCACGCCCTGCACCCAGTGCCACCAGGTGAGGTACCACGGGTCCTCGAGGCCCAGCTGATCCGAGATGCGGGCCTTGTCCGCCTCGCTCGTCGTCATGTAGCGCGTGCCGAGGTACCCGACGAGCGGGCTGAAGGGTGACACGGACGCCACGGCGAAGAGCCCGGCGGAGACGAGGGCGACGACCGGGGCGATGAACAGCAGCCGGCGTCCGACCATGGCCGCGACGGCCCGGCGGCGCTCGGCGCGCCTGCCCGCCGCTGCCCGGACGGTCGTGGACCGGGAGCCTCGGGCTCGCCGACGACTGTCGTGGGCCGGTCTGCCGACGGTGGTCGTCATCTGCGTGTCCACGACTGCAGCGCCCACCAGGGTCCCCACGTGACCCCGTGCGCGTGCGGCTCGAGGACCTGGCCGGACATCGTCCAGCCGGAGTCGGTGGACACGTAGGTGTGGTCGAGGAAGACGAGGAACACGTACCCCGGGTCCTCGACGTAGGCGCTCTGGACGTCCCGGTACGCGGCGGCCCGCTCGTCGGCATCGAGACTGTGCCGGCCTGTCTCGAGGGCGGCGTCCACCGCGGGGTTGGAGTAGTCGCTCGCGTTGTTGTAGATGCTGCCCACGCCGGGAGTGGCGTAGACCGAGCTCAGCGCGTCGTACGCCTGGGTGTCGGGGTCGAACGGTTCGTCTCCCCCGCCGAGCAGGACCGCGTCGGTGCTGATGCGCGGGTCGATGCGGTCCCAGGACAGGGCTTCGAGGTTGACCTCGACACCGACGGCGAGGGCGTCGGACGCGAATGCCTGGGCGAGGTCCCGGCGCACGGTGTCGACGGAGTTGTACATGATCGTGAGCTCGGCGCGCTGGCCGTCCTTCTCGCGGATGCCGTCCGTGCCGACCGTCCACCCGGCGTCGGTGAGGATCTGCTCTGCTGCCCCTGGGTCGTGCTCGAAGGTCGCCGTGGGCTCGAACGCGTCGCCGTAGACCTCGGGGATCGGGGTGTAGGCGGGCCGTCCGTGCCCGCCCAGGATGTTGTCGATCATCGCCTGGCGGTCCACCGCGAGGTTGAGCGCCATCCGGACCGCGGGGTCGCCCGCGACAGCGTTGCCGGCCGGCAACGACACCCCGCGCCAGTCCGCCGACGTGTGCGCGGTGACCGTCGTGCCCTCCCGGTCGCTGAAGGTGTTGGCGAGGAGTGGCGGGAGGTTGGTCCCGTCGATCTCCCCGGAGCTCATCCGCTGGGCCCGCGTGTTGTCGTCCGCGACGTAGAGCAGCGTGAGCTCGGAGACCTCCGGCGCGCCGCCCCAGTAGTCCGGGTTGGCCTCGAGCACCGCGCGGTCGGGAGACAGGTCGACGAGCGTGTACGGGCCTGTGCCGACGGGCTCGGTGTTGAGGGAGGACTCGGCCGCCAGCCCGGGTTCCGCGAGGGCCTCGGACGGCACGATCCCGATGAGCAGCTTGGTGAGGAACGGCGCGTAGGGGTACGCGAGGCGGAACTCGACCGTGCTCGGATCGGTCGCCACGACCTCCGAGATCATGTCGTACGAGGTCACCGCCTCGGAGGCGGACGCCGGGTCGAGGATGGCCTCGTAGGTCGCCACGACGTCGGCTGCGTCGAACGTCGAGCCGTCGGAGAACGTCACCCCGGGACGGAGGGTGGCCGTCCAGACGGTCGCGTCCTCGTTGGCGACGGGCACGGCGGTGGCGAGCGCGGGCTCGAAGCCCGGCATGCCCTCGCCTCCGGTGAGGCGCACGAGCCCGTCGTACATCTTGGCGTCACCAGCCGCTCCGTACCCCGCCACGGGGTTGTACCCGCCGAGCTCGTAGCCGTCAGCGAGGACGAGGGCCGCCTCGTCCTCGCCCTGTGTCTCACCGCTGGGGGCGGAGCACGACGCAAGGAGCGCGACAGCGAGGAGGCCGACGGCCCACGCCCCTGGCGCCCCGGTCGTTGCCGTCGTGGTCCTGAGCGGGACTGCCATCGCGGTGCCCCCTCCGTCGACGCTGCCGGACGGCCCCACACTCACGGGCCGCGTCGTGTCATCGTGACATGGCTCATCCCGGTCTGCACCCTTTGCCCGTTTCGCACAGGGGCCCGGCTCGTCGCCTCCGCCCGACCCGGCGGTCCGCCCTCAGCCGAGGATGGCGCGCGTGGCGGCAGCCTGCTGGGTGAGCACTCCGCCGATGGCGACCTGGGTCTCGTTGACGCGCTCGACGACACCACGGATGTCCGCCAGCGCTGCGACGACCCGCTCGACCTGGTCCTGGATGGCGCGAACCTTGCGGTCCACCTCCGTCGTCGCCTCCGCGGTCTCGTTGGCGAGGTCCTTGACCTCCTTGGCGACGACCGCGAACCCCCGCCCGGCGTCCCCCGCACGAGCTGCCTCGATCGTCGCGTTGAGGGCGAGGAGGTTGGTCTGTGCGGCGATGCGCTGGATGACCTTGACCACCTCACCGATCTCCGCGCTCGACGCACCCAGCCCGGAGACCTCGACGTGGGCGTCCGCTGCGAGCCGCTCGCCGTCGAGCGCCACGGCACCCGCCGCCAGGACGTTGCGCTCCGCCTCGCCGATCGACGTGACGAGCTCCTCGGCAGCCGCCGCGAGCCGTGCTGACGCCTCGATCCGCTCGAGGGCCTGTCCGAGCAGGAAGGCGGTGTTGCGCAACGCGTCCTCACGACCCGGCGAGAGGGCCAGCGTCGTCGTCGCGAAGAAGTCCATGGTCCCCACGACCCGGCCGGAGACGAGGATCGGCAGGCAGACACCCGACCTGACGCCCGCGCGCCGCGCGACCGGCGCACGCACGCAGTCCGTCACCGTCCCGAGGTCAGGAGCGAACACCAGGTCCTTCGACCGCCACGCGCGGCCCGACAGCCCCACGCCCTCGACGAACGAGGCGGACCGGGTCACCGCGCGGAACTCCTCGCCCGCGTCCCCGGACTCCTGCACGAACCGTAGGGCGGTGTCTGCGGCGCTGATCGCCCAGTAGGACGCGTAGCTCCACCCGAAGCCGCTGCGGATCGTCTCGAGCGCATCACGCAGCGCGGTCTCGCGGTCGGTGGCGGCCGACAGCGCGCGCATCACGGCGGTGACCGCGGCGACGTCCTGACCCGCGTCGGCCTGCTGCTCCATGGTGGTCACGCGCTCGACGGCCTGGGAGACGAGGAGAGCGATGGACCGCAGGGTGTCGAGCCGCTGCTCCGACGGGACGAGCTCCTCCGTGGTGAAGAAGTCCATGGTCCCGGTGACGGCGCCGTCCTCGACGATCGGGAAGCAGATGCCGCTGCGGACCCCCACCCGCTGGGCGGCGGGTGCCCGGACGCAGTCGGTGAGCTCTCCGAGATCCGCGACGAACACGAGATCCTTCGCCTGCCACGCACGCCCGCTGAGGCCGACCCCCTCGGCGAACGACGCGGCGAGCGTGACCTCACGGAACTCCGCCCCGACGTCCCCGGACTCCTGGGAGAACCGCAGGACGCCGTCCTCGGGGACCACGTGCCAGGCCGAGCCGTACGCCCAGCCGAACTGCTCACGGACGGCGTCGAGCGCCGAGCGCACGGCGTCCTGCCTCGTCCGGGCGCCGGCCAGGGCGCGCAGGACGGCCGTGACGGCGCCCACGTCGGCCCGCGCCTCCGCGACGTCGGACTGCGCGGACGGTCGGCGGCGCGGCTTTCCCAGCATGGCGGGCTCCTGATCGTGGGGCGCGGTGTGCGCGGATGCGTCCGGCAGAGTTGAACATCGGTACTTGAGGCTTCAAGGTTGAGTGTGGGGCGCCTCCCGTTCCCGCGCATGGCGGGCGCACGTGCACTGCGTCACACCGCCACGCATGCGGCGTCCGGGCTACGCTCAGCGCGTGAACCCCGACCAGGCACACAGCCCCACGGCCGCGTTCTTCGACCTCGACAAGACGATCATCGCGACGTCGTCCGCCGCGGCGTTCTCCCGCCCCTTCTACGCAGGCGGGCTCATCACGCGCGGCGCGGTGCTGCGCAACGCCTACGCGCACTTCCTCTACATGGTCGGTAGCGCTGACGCCGACCAGACCGAGCGCATGCGCGCCCACCTCAGCTCGATGGTCACCGGGTGGCCCGTCGACCAGGTGACGTCGATCGTCGCCGAGACCCTCCACCAGTACATCGACCCGTACGTGTACTCCGAGGCCGTCGACCTCATCGAGGAGCACCACGCGGCCGGGCGCGACGTCGTCATCGTCTCCGCGTCGGGGTACGAGCTCGTCGAGCCGATCGCCGCGGTGCTCGGTGCCGACCACGCGATCGCCTCGCAGATGCAGGTCGAGGACGGCAGGTACACCGGCCTCATCGACTTCTACGCCTACGGGCAGAACAAGGCCACGGCCATCCGTGACCTCGCGGAGGAACGCGGGTACGACCTCGAGGGGTCCTACGCATACTCCGACTCGATCACGGACGCCCCGATGCTCGAGGTCGTCGGGCACGGGTTCGCCGTGAACCCCGACAAGACCCTGCGCCGGCTCGCCGCGGAGAAGGGGTGGGAGGTCCTGACGTTCGACCGGCCCATCGCCCTGAGCCGCCGGATCTCGCCACGCACGTCGGCCCTCACGGGCGCAGGTCTCCTCGCGATCGGGCTCGGCGCGTACCTCGCGTGGCGCGCGGTACGCGGCCGCACCCGCTGACGGGCTCCCGTCGCGAGGGCCGCCATCCGTCGGTCACGAGAGCGGTGTCCGGGCCAGGAGCTGGTCGATGTGGTCTGCTGCGGCGGCGGCACCGTCGACGTCGGCCAGGCGGGCACGCAGGTCGTGCGCCCTGCGGTGGAGCCACTCGTCGGAGAGCACCTGCCGCACCGCGGCCGAGAACGCTGTGCGTCCGACCTGGTGCGCAGTGACGCGGATCGCGTTGCCGAACTCCACGCAGTCGTCGATGTTCCACCGCTGCTCCATCTGCAGGCCCATCCCGACGAACGGCTTCCCGCTGAGGATCGCGGTCTGGACCGTCCCTTCCCCGCCGTGGATCACCGAAGCGTCGACGAGGTCGCCCATGCGATGGGCCGGGAGGAGCCCGCACACGTGGACGTGCGGGCCCAGCTCGGCGAGGTCGCCCGGTTCCAGATAGTGGGTCACCGGTGCGACGACCGTGACCGGCATCGCCGAGAGAGCTGCCAGGACACGGCGCACGAGGCGGCGGTTCCCGGAGCTGCCCATCGCGACGTACAGGACAGGCCGGCCGGCGGACCGTGCGGAGGCGACGGCGTCGAGGATGCTGGCAGGGACGTCCACGTCGAGCCGCGCGTAGACGGGCCCGACCAGCCGGTAGTCGTCGGGCAGCTCGTGGTCGCGGAGGAATCCGGACACGGACGCGACGAGGTTGAGATCGGCGTCGAGCGCCTCGATGGTCCGGCGCGGCAGGGTGATCCCGTACTCGCGCGCCACGACCCGGAACGCTCGGGGCTTGACGGTGATCCGCTCGGCGGCGGCGCGCAGGGCGCGTGCGGCGAGCACGTTCACCGCACGGTGCACGACGTGGTGGCCCGGCAGGAGCGGCAGAGTCGTCATCTGGCGGATGTGCGGCAGCGAGTAGGCGAAAGGCTTGACGTACACGAGCGGGACGCGGGCGATCCGCGCGGACAAGAGCTGGCTGAGCGTCGTGCCGATGACGACGACGTCGGCCCCGACCCGATCGATGAGCGCGAGCTCGTGGTCGACGCGCGTCCGGACGGTCGCCGTCGTGAACGGGTGCCGCACGCCCCTGCCCTGGTCGACCCTGATGAGCTGGTCGGCCTGCGCGTCGGTGAGCAGGGGCTCGAGCGGGTGGTACTCGAACCCGGCCGAGCGCACGAGGTGCGCGTAGCGGTGCGAGTACCCCATGAAGACGCACTCGTGCCGGTCACGCAGCGCCCGCGCGACCTCGATGGCGCGGGTCGTCTCAGCAAGGTTGAAGGTCTCAGGGGCGAACAGTGCGGTACCCAGGGCGACGGCACCTCCTCGTGAGGACGCTGGCGACGCGGGGACGGTGGCGACGCGGGGACGGTGGACCGACCCTACGGGAACCGCCGCCTCTCGTCGCTCACGGGGCCCGGAAGGGTGTGGACGGCACCGGGTTGGCGATCGGCAGACGCCGTCCCCCCTTCCCATATCCGCCGAGGAAGGGTAGAAAAGAAGGACAACAGCACACGGAGATCGGAACCCACGCGCGAACAGTCCACGTCACGGACATGTTGACCGGGCTGGCCCCGTAGCAACAACGATGATGCACGCCTGATACCCGATCTCCCGCTGGCGGACGGCGCCCCCTCACCGGGGTGCCGTCGGTGTGTCCGGCCGAGGCCGCCGCACGCCGCTAGTGTGGCGAGATGAACTCAGCGCCGAGCGTCTCCTCGTCGATCACGGTCCGACTCGAGGTCCAGGCCCGGCCCACGGCGGTGAGCGAGCTCACGACGTCGATCGAGCAGACCGGCGGCATCGTCACCGCGCTCGACGTCACGGCGTCGGGCCACGAGCGCATCACGGTGGACGTCACGTGCGCCACCCGCGGGGACGACCACGCGACGCAGATCGTCGACGGCCTGCGCGCCCTGCCCGGTGTGACCGTCGGTCCGGTGAGCGACCGCACCTTCCTGCTGCACCTGGGCGGCAAGCTGCAGATCGAGTCGAAGGTGCCCATCCGCAACCGCGACGACCTCTCGATGATCTACACGCCCGGCGTCGCCCGCGTCTGCGAGGCGATCGCCGCGAACCCTGCCGACGCGCGTCGGCTGACCATCAAGCGGAACACCATCGCGGTCGTCACCGACGGCACTGCCGTCCTCGGCCTCGGCGACATCGGACCGCTCGCCTCCCTGCCCGTCATGGAGGGCAAGGCGGCGCTGTTCAAGCGGTTCGCGGACATCGACGCGTTCCCCATCGCGCTCGACACGACGGACGTCGACGAGATCGTCGCGGCCGTCAAGGCCATCGCTCCCGTCTTCGCGGGGATCAACCTCGAGGACATCTCCGCCCCTCGGTGCTTCGAGATCGAGCGCCGGCTGCGCGCCGAGCTCGACATCCCGGTGTTCCACGACGACCAGCACGGCACCGCGATCGTCGCGCTGGCCGCGCTGACGAACGCGCTCAAGGTCGTCGGCAAGGAGCTCCCGACCGTACGGATCGTCCTGTCCGGAGCGGGCGCGGCCGGGACGGCGGTGCTCAAGCTGCTGCTCGCCGCCGGGGCGCAGGACGTCGTCGTCGCCGACATCGCCGGTGTCGTGTGCCGCGAGCGCACGAGCCTCGAGCCGTCGTTGCAGTGGATCAGCGACCACACGAACCCGCGCGGGGTGAGCGGGACCCTGCGGGACGCGATGGTCGGCGCGGACGTCTTCATCGGCGTCTCCGCGCCGGACGTCATCACCGGCGACGACGTCGCCCGGATGGCCGACGGCGCGATCGTCTTCGCGATGGCGAACCCACGGCCGGAGGTCGACCCGGACGAGGCCGCGAAGCACGCCGCGGTCGTCGGGACCGGGCGCAGCGACTTCGCGAACCAGATCAACAACGTGCTCGCCTTCCCCGGGGTGTTCCGCGGGCTGCTCGACGCCCGGTCGCACGAGGTGACCGACGACCTGCTCCTCGCCGCCGCGCGTGCGCTCGCGTCCGTCGTCCACGACGACGAGCTCAACGCGACGTACATCGTCCCGAGCGTGTTCAACCCCCAGGTGACGACGCTCGTCGCAGCAGCCGTCGAGGCCGCGGCCTCCGTGGTGCAGCCGGCCTGAGCGTTACTCCCAGGCCCCGCGGGCGTACTGGTCCGGCCAGCCCGCCTCGCGCCGCGGCACGCCGAGCTCGTGGGCGGCCCGCAGCGGCCACATCGGGTCGCGCAGCGCCGCGCGCGCGAGCATGACGGCGTCCGCGGACCCGTCGGCGAGCACGGACTCGGCGTGCGCGGGATCGGTGATGAGCCCGACCGCGCTGACCGGCAGACCGGACGCCTCGCGGATCTCCCGCGCAGCGGCGACCTGGTACCCGGGGCCGACGGCGATGTCCGCGGGCGCGGCACCCCCCGTCGAGACGTCCACGAGATCGACGCCGCGGGTGGCGAGCTCCTTCGCGACCTGCGCGACGTCGCCCACCTGCAGGCCGTCCTCGCGCCAGTCCGTCGCCGAGACGCGCACGAGCAGCGGCTTGTCCTGCGGCCACGCGGCCCGGACGGCGTCGACCGTCTCGAGCAGCAGGCGCGCCCGGTTCTCGAGCGACCCGCCGTAGGCGTCCGTGCGCGTGTTCGCCAGGGGCGTGAGGAACTCGTGCAGGAGGTATCCGTGGGCCGCGTGGATCTCGACGACGTCGAACCCGGCGCTCAGCGCGAGGCGGGCGGCGGCCGCGAACTGCTCGGGCACGGCCGCGATCTCCTCGGCCGTCATCTCGCGCGGCGGGCTGTACCCGGGGAACGCCTCGGCCGACGGGCCAACGGTCTCCCAGCCACCCTCGGCCACGGGGACCGTGCCCTGGGACGGCGCCCAGGGGCGGAACGTCGAGGCCTTGCGCCCGGCGTGGGCGAGCTGCGCGCCGATGACCGCCCCCTGCTCGTGGACGAACCGCACGACGGGCGCCCAGGCGTCGGCGTGCTCCTGGGACCACAGACCCGCGTCCTGCGGGGTGATGCGCCCCTCGGGCACGACCGCGACGGCCTCGGTCAGGAGGAGCCCGAACCCGCCCTGTGCACGTGCGCCGAGGTGGACGAGGTGCCAGTCGCCGGGCATCCCGTCGACCGAGGAGTACTGGCACATCGGCGCGAGCCACACCCGGTTGCGGATCGTCAGGGCGCGGAGCGTGAGCGGCTGGAAGAGCAGCGGTGAATCGGTCATGTCGTGGGCAACGACGCCCGGCGCCCCTCGATTCCCGGCGTCCATCCTCGGGACGCCGGGCAGGGATGCTCCGCCCCCCGCACGTTTGCACCCGCGGGGAGCCCTCGCGTCGGGCCGTTGGTCCCGCGAGCGTCCCGGAGGGCGCGGGATGCTTGGTCCGTGCTCACGATCCCGCAGACCCTCGCCGCCCAGCACGAGTCCGCCGTCGCCAAGGTGGCCGCGACCCGCCGTCCGCTCGCCTATGCCGTGCAGTCGATGCTCGCAGGCGCCTACATCGGGGTCGCGATCGTGCTCATGATCAGCGCCGCCGGACCGTTCCTGGCCGCGGGGTCGCCCGCCGCGAAGCTCGTCTCCGGTGCGGTGTTCGGCATCGCCCTCACGCTCGTCGTCGCCGCTGGCGGTGAGCTCGTCACGTCGAACATGATGACCCTCACGCAGGGTGCGCTCGCGGGCCGCATCACCTGGGTCGGCGGCGGCGTGACCCTCGCGTTCTGCTTCCTCGCCAACCTCGCCGGCGCATTCGTCTTCGCCGTCCTCGTGCACGTCTCAGGAGTCGCTGCTCCCGGCACCCCGGCCGGGGCGATGCTCACCTCGCTCCTGGAGCTCAAGGGTGGCCTGACGACCCCCGAGCTCTTCGCCCGGGCTGTCTTGTGCAACGTCCTCGTCTGCCTCGCGATCTGGTCCGCCGTGCGCCTCACGTCGGAGGTGGCGCGGCTCATCGTCATCTTCTGGTGCCTCCTGGCGTTCATCGCCTCCGGGTTCGAGCACGTCGTGGCGAACATGACGGTGTTCGGCCTCGGCCTCGTGGGCGGCCTCCCCGAGACCTCATGGCTGGAGCTCGCACGGAACATGGGGGTCGCCGGCCTCGGCAACCTCGTCGGTGGGATCGTCGTCGGGCTCGGGTACGCGGTGTCCGCCGGACCGCTGCGTGCGGACAGGTCTCCGGGCGAATCGGACGGCGCGCGCCAGCAGGTGTGGCGCGCGACACACTAGACTGCCGCCGGGGGCGACCACTCCCACCGCCCGCACCAGCGTCGATGCGCACCGGAGGTAGCTTGTGTCACAGGACAACCAGGGTCTCGAGAACCTTCTCCACGAGACGAGGACCTTCCCCCCGAGCCAGGAGTTCGCCGCCCAGGCCAACGCGACCCAGGCCCTGTACGACGCGGCCACCGGCGACCCCGTGGAGTTCTGGGCGGAGCAGGCCCGCTCGCTCCTGACCTGGCAGAAGCCGTTCACCGAGACGCTCGACTGGTCGGGGGCGCCCGTCGCGCGGTGGTTCGCGGACGGCACCCTCAACGCCGCCTACAACGCGGTGGACCGGCACGTCGTCGAAGGCCGGGGCGACCGCGTCGCCCTGCACTTCGAGGGGGAGCCCGGTGACACCCGGACCGTGACGTACTCCGACCTGCTGCGCGAGGTCTCCCGTGCCGCGAACGTCCTGTCGTCGCTCGGCGTCGAGCGCGGCGACCGCGTCGTCATCTACCTCCCGATGCTCGTCGAGTCCGTCGTGGCGATGCTCGCGTGCGCGCGCATCGGCGCCCCGCACTCCGTCGTCTTCGGCGGGTTCTCCGCCGACGCCCTGCGCAGCCGCATCCTCGACGCGGGGGCCAAGGTCGTCATCACGGCCGACGGGGGCTACCGCCGCGGAGCGCCGTCGGCGCTCAAGCCCGCCGTCGATGACGCGATCGCCCCCCAGGAGGGCGCTCCGGCGACGACGATCGAGCACGTGCTCGTCGTGCGCCGCACCGGTCAGGACGTCGCCTGGACCGACGGCCGGGACGTGTGGTGGGACGAGGCCATGTCCGCCGCCGACGTCGAGCACACGCCCGAGTGGGTGGACGCCGAGCACCCGCTGTTCATCCTCTACACCTCCGGCACCACGGGGAAGCCCAAGGGGATCCTCCACACCACGGGTGGGTACCTCACCCAGACGGCGTTCACCCACCGCAACGTCTTCGACCTCAAGCCGGAGACGGACGTCTACTGGTGCACCGCAGACATCGGATGGGTCACGGGGCACAGCTACGTCACCTACGGGCCGCTGCTCAACGGCGCCACCCAGGTCATCTACGAGGGCACGCCCGACTCCCCGCACAAGGGTCGCTGGTGGGAGATCGTCGAGAAGTACAAGGTCTCCATCCTCTACACGGCGCCCACGGCCATCCGCACGTGCATGAAGTGGGGCCGGGAGATCCCGGACCAGCACGACCTCACGTCGCTGCGGGTGCTGGGCTCTGTCGGAGAACCCATCAACCCCGAGGCATGGATGTGGTACCGCGAGGTCATCGGCGGAAACCGCACACCCATCGTCGACACGTGGTGGCAGACGGAGACCGGCGCGATCATGATCTCGCCGCTGCCGGGCGTCACGGCAGCGAAGCCGGGCTCGGCGCAGACCCCGCTGCCAGGGATCGCCGCAGACGTCGTCGACGACGAGGCACGGCCGGTGCCCGACGGCGGAGGCGGGTACCTCGTCCTCACGCAACCGTGGCCGTCGATGCTGCGCGGCATCTGGGGCGACCTCGAGCGGTTCAAGGACACCTACTGGTCGCGCTTCAAGGACATCTACTTCGCGGGGGATGGCGCGAAGAAGGACGAGGACGGCGACGTCTGGCTGCTCGGCCGGGTCGACGACGTCATGAACATCTCCGGCCACCGTCTCTCGACGGCGGAGATCGAGTCGGCGCTCGTCTCGCACCCGATCGTCGCGGAGGCTGCCGTCGTCGGGGCTGCGGACGAGATGACGGGCCAGGCCGTCGTCGCGTTCGTCATCCTCCGCTCGGAGTTCGCCGAGGACGCCGTCCAGGACGACGTCCAGGCCATGCTGCGCAACCACGTCGCGAAGGAGATCGGGCCGATCGCCAAGCCCAAGCGCATCCTCGTCGTGCCCGAGCTGCCCAAGACGCGCTCCGGCAAGATCATGCGCCGGTTGCTGCGCGACGTCGCGGAGAACCGGGTCGTCGGGGACGCGACGACCCTCGCGGACTCCTCGGTGATGGACCTCATCTCCAGCGGGCTGGCGAAGCCCTCGGCCGCGAGTGAAGGATGATGTCTGGATGACAGATCACTCCGTCGCGACGCCCACCGACCCGTCCGTCATCGACTCGCTCGCCCGCAAGGCTGTCGGGGCGGTGGACGAGACCGACTCGGAAGCGCGCTGGCGTGCCCTGTGGCGGCGTGTGCTGCCGCTCGAGCGATGGTTCTTCGTGAAGGACGCCTCGCCCGGTCTCCGGTCGGTGACGGTCACGGCCAACGGCAAGCCGGCCCTGCCCGTGTTCACCGACCTCGAGCGGGCCGTGGCGTTCGCCGAGGACGGGCGCGGGGGTGCCGACCAGGTGTTCGCCTCGCCGCCCTCGGAGATGCTCGGGGCTGCGGACCAGCTCGCGGCTGCTGGCGTCGAGATCCTGCTGTTCAACCCGAAGGACGCGGCGTTCGGCGCACCGCCGGCGGTCGTGCGGACCCTGGCCGAGGCGGTCATCGGGCCTGTGGGGGGCCCGGGCCGCACCAACGCGGCTGCGGGTGTCGTCACGGCGATCGACCGCCTCGCGTTCGATGCCCGTGCGCGCGCCGGTGACAGCTCCGCGCTGGGTGCACTGTGGAGCGCCGTGTTCGCGCTCGACCGCTGGTACTTCGTGCCACGCGGCGAGGGCGAGGCCATCCAGCCGTTCGCCGTCAAGATGGAGCAGGGGACCGCGGTCCTCGCCTTCACGACGCCGGCGCGCGCGCGGGCCTATGCCGAGCTCCGGGCGCTGGAAGATCCCGAGCGGATCCTCGCGATCCCGCCCGCGGCGGCCGTGCACGGGTTCGCGCACCCCTCCTCGGCGATCGCCGTCATCCACTTCGACACGCAGCACGGTGCGTTCTTCGCGCCGGTGGCGGACCTCACGTCGATGTACCGGGCAGCGACGGGGACGGACCTGCCCGAGGAGGCCGCAGAGCCGACGACCTGAGCCGCCCACCGATCACCCGGAACCGTCGAGGTCCTGGACGGTTCCGGGTGGTCCGCCCGGGTATGTCCCGTCCGCTACACTCCGACCGTGCCCGGACAGCCGTCGTTCCCCCCGCCCCCGCCTGCAGGTCCCGGCGCACCGCCCGGGCCGCCGGTGCACACCGCACGCCAGCAGCGGCCGGTGGTCGCGTGGGTCGTCGCGCTGGCACTGACGCTCGTCGCCGGTGTGCTGGCGACGCTGGCGCTCACCGGTGTCCTGGGCGGAGCGGACGTCACGGACGCCGCCGAGACCCGGCAGGACGACGAGCCGTCGGCCTCACCGTCCGCCCAGCCGTCCGCCCCACCGAGCGACACGTGGGCCCCTGCTGCACCCTGGACGCTGACGGCTGCGGACCTCGAGGAACAGGGCCTCGTCGTCGACGCGACGCACACGGTCCTGCTCCCCGAGGCTGCCGGCCCTCCCGTCGTCGACAGGGTCGTGCTGCTCGCGGTCTACGGGACCAACGCGATCGCCGCCCTCGTCGGCATCGACGCCGTGACGGGCGACCACCTCTGGAGCGAGAGCGTCCCGCAGTCCGACGGCCTCACCGGGTGCTCCGCGATGCTCGAGACCTTCGCGTGCACGGGCATGCGGAACACCGGCGAGTATGTCGTCGTCACGGTCGACCCGCGCACGGGCACGAGCGCGGACCTGTGGTCGGGCACAGCGATCGGAGCGCCACCGCTCCTCTCCTCCGAGCGGGTCCTCGTCCACGAAGCCGGCGGCATCACCCTGCTCGATCCGACCGGGAAGGTCCTGTGGGAGCGCGACGGGGATCCGGGAGTGAGCCTCACGGACGAGCACGTGCTCGTCGCGGGAGAGGGCTCGACGCTCACCGTGCTCGACGCCGCGGACGGCGCGGAGGCGTGGAGCGCCCCCAAAGAGGGTTCGGGCCATTTGTTACGCCTCCTGGCCGACGGAGCCGTGATCTCGCAGACGGCGGACACGACCGTCTGGCTGGACCCGGACGGCACGGAGCTCGTCAGGCATCCGGGCAGCAGGTCCACCGTGGTGTGGCCCGGTGAACCGTCGCCCGAGGTCCTCGTCGTGACCGACGGCTCGACCGCGCACGGCTACGCCACGTCCGACGGCGAGTCGCTCTGGTCGGCCGACGTCGCCACGGACGGCTCGCCGCGCCTCGTGGGCGACGCGGTCGTGTTCATGAGCGTCGACACGGTCGTGGCGCTCGACCTGGACGACGGCTCGGCACGCTGGTCCATGGATGTGCAGGCACCGGCCCGTGCGTCCAGCGACGGCACCTCCTACGTCGTCCAGGAGGGCGGCACGGTCCGGTCGTTGTCCCCGGAGGACGGATCGGTCCTGTGGTCGCTCGACGCTGCGGACGTCGGCATCGTCGACCTCGGACGCGTGACGAGCTTCGACGGGCTCGTCGCGCTCACCGGCGCCGACGCCGACGGCCTGCTTGTCGTGCACGTCGTGCGTCCCTGACGTCCGCGCGGCGGGGCACCGCTCGGACGTGATGGAATCGACGTCGTGGATGACTCCGAGATCGAGACCGTCAGCGGCCCCCTGTCCGAGCAGGACGCCGCGGCCGTGCGGCGCCTGGCACGTGCCGCCGAGCACGTCGACGGGGTCGCCCCCCTGTCCGAGCAACCCCTCCTGTGGCTGCAGGACGATGCCGCGGCGGTGGAGCACCTGCTCGTGCGGGCCGCCGACGACCTGGCCGGGTATGCCCAGCTCGATCTCGGTGCACCCGGCAACGTGAGCGCGGAGCTCCTCGTCCACCCCTTCGCGCGCCAGCACGGCGTCGGTTCGGCCCTGCTCGCCAGAGCACGCGCGCGAGCGGTGGCACGCCCGGGCACCGACGCGGCGCACCCGCTGGCCGTGTGGGCACACGGAGACCTGCCCGCTGCGCGGCGCCTGGCGGCGTCCGCCGGGCTCGAGGTCGTGCGCGAGCTGTGGCGGCTCACGCTCGACCTGCGCGGGTACGCACCGACGGGTCGCGGCCTGCCCGACGGCGTGACCGTACGGGCCTTCCGTCCCGGCGAGGACGAGGCGGACTGGGTGCGCGTCAACGCACGCGCCTTCGCCGACCACCCCGAGCAGGGACGGGTGAGCGTCGCCGACGTCCTCGCCCGCGAGCGCGAGGACTGGTTCGACCCCGAGGCGTTCTTCCTCGCCCACCGCGACGGCACCCTCGTCGGCTCGATCTGGCTCAAGGTCCCGGCCGAGCAGGAGGGCCCGGGGCGTGTGGGCGAGATCTACGTCGTCGGCGTCGACCCGGACGCCCAGGGCACCGGCCTCGGCTCGGCGCTCACGCGCGTCGGGCTCGACCACCTCGCCGCGACGGGCGTGACGACGGCGGAGCTCTACACCGACCGGTCCAACGAGGTCGCTGTGCGGACGTACACCTCCGCGGGATTCACGCGGGCCGCGGTGGACGTCCAGCTCGGCTGACCCCGCGAGACCTGACGCGGGCCGCGGCGGCGACCGGCACCCAAAGTTCACCGAGTGGTGTCACGATGAACCCATGACCGATTCGACGACAACGCCCCGTCCGCCCGGCGCGCCGGAGGTCCTCACGCGCTCCGGCGCGATCGACCCGGAGCTCGCGGAACACATCGCCGAGCACATCGCGGAGGAGCTCCTCCCCCGGACCCCGGTGCTCGAGGACATGCCACCGTTGCCGGACGACCGGTTCGGAGACCGCGAGCTCAGCTGGCTCGCCTTCAACGAGCGTGTCCTCGAGCTCGCGGAGGACGAGACCCAGCCGCTCCTGGCGCGCGTGCGATATCTCGCGATCTTCGCGTCGAACCTCGACGAGTTCTTCATGGTCCGGGTCGCCGGCCTCAAGCGACGCATCGCCACAGGACTGGCCGTCACCTCGGCCTCAGGGCGGACCCCCCGTCAGGTGCTCGAGGCCATCGGCGACCGGGCTCACGTCCTCATGGAACGCCACGCCCGCGCGTTCGCCGACGCGGTGCAGCCCGAGCTCGCTCACCAGGGCATCACGCTCGTGCGCTGGGAGGAGCTCTCGTCGCAGGAGCAGGACCGCCTGCACAAGTTCTTCCGCAAGCAGATCTTCCCGGTGCTCACCCCGCTCGCGGTGGACCCGGCCCACCCGTTCCCGTACATCTCCGGGCTGTCGCTCAACCTCTCGGTCCTCGTCCGCAACCCGGGCACCGGCAAGGAGCACTTCGCTCGCGTGAAGGTCCCGGCACTGCTGCCCCGCTTCATCGCCGTCGACGCCAAGGGACGGCCGAGCGCACCCAGCACGCAGGCGATGGACAAGGGCCCGACGTCGTTCGTGCCGCTCGAGGACATCATCTCCCACCACCTCGACCACCTGTTCCCCGGGATGGAGATCGTCGAGCACCACACGTTCCGGGTGACCCGCAACGAGGACGTCGAGGTCGAGGAGGACGACGCCGAGAACCTCCTCAAGGCCATGGAGAAGGAGCTGCTGCGGCGCCGGTTCGGTCCGCCTGTCCGGCTCGAGCTCGCCGAGGGCATCAGCCCACGCATCCGCGAGCTGCTGCTGCGCGAGCTCGGTGTCGTCGAGAGCGAGGTCTACACCCTGCCGGCGCCACTCGACCTCACCGGGCTCAACCTCATCGCCGACCTCGACCGCTCCGACCTGCACTACCCACGGTTCGTCCCGACCACCCACCGGCTCCTCGCCGAGGTGGAGAGCGCGAGCCCGGCAGACATCTTCGCGGCGATCCGCGAGCGTGACATCCTCCTGCACCACCCGTACGACTCGTTCTCCACGTCGGTGCAGACGTTCCTCGAGCAGGCCGCGGCAGACCCCAAGGTCCTCGCCATCAAGCAGACCCTCTACCGCACGTCGGGCGACTCGCCGATCGTCGACGCCCTCATCGACGCGGCCGACGCGGGGAAGCAGGTGCTCGCGCTCGTCGAGATCAAGGCGCGCTTCGACGAGCAGAACAACATCTCGTGGGCGCGCAAGCTCGAGCAGTCCGGCGTGCACGTCGTCTACGGGATCGTCGGGCTCAAGACGCACTGCAAGCTCTCCCTCGTCGTGCGCCAGGAACCTGACGGGCTGCGGCGCTACTGCCACGTCGGCACCGGCAACTACAACCCGAAGACCGCGAGGCTCTACACGGACCTGGGGCTCCTCACGTGCGACCCGGACGTCGGCCAGGACCTCACCCGTCTGTTCAACCAGCTCTCCGGCTACGCGCCGCAGTCGCGGTTCCACCGGCTCCTCGTCGCACCGCGGTCCGTGCGGTCCGGGCTCATCGAGCGCATCGACCGTGAGGCGGCGGCGGCCCGCGACGGCAAGCCGGCGTGGATCAAGATCAAGGTGAACTCCATGGTCGACGAGGCCACGATCGACGCGCTCTACCGGGCGTCGCAGCTCGGCGTGCCCGTCGACCTCGTCGTGCGCGGCATCTGCGCGCTGCGCGCCGGGGTGCCGGGGCTGAGCGAGACCATCCGGGTGCGGTCCGTCCTCGGGCGGTTCCTCGAGCACTCCCGCATCTTCGCGTTCGCGAACAGCTCCGGTCCTGCCATCGGTGAGGGACCTGAGAGCGGACCGGAGGTCTTCATCGGCTCCGCCGACCTCATGCACCGCAACCTCGACCGCCGGGTCGAGACCCTCGTCCGGCTCGCCGACGAGGGCCAGATCCGCGATCTCGTCGACCTCATCGACGAGACCATGTCCGACTCCGCCTCCACGTGGCACCTCAACCCCGACGGCACGTGGACGCGTCACCACCTCGGACCGGGCGGCGAGCCGCTGCTCGACACCCAGGAGGTCCTCATCTCCCGCCAGCGTCGCCGGATGAGCCTCGGCAGGTGAGCGACGCAACGATCAAAGGTGCCTACCGGGTCCGGGGATCGGCAGGTGTGAGCGCACACCCCAGCGAGCAGCCCTCGGTGATCGAGTCGGCCGGGGCGCTCGTCTGGCGCGTCCGCAAGGGCGCCCTGCAGGTCCGGCTCATCCATCGTCCCCGGTACGGCGACTGGTCGTGGCCCAAGGGGAAGCTCGATCCCGGGGAGACCCTGGCCGCCACGGCGGTCCGCGAGGTCGCGGAGGAGACCGGCTCGCAGGTCGTCCTCGGTGTCCCCCTGCCCGGGCTCCAGTACCTCACCCCCGACGGCCACGTGAAACGCGTCCACTACTGGGCTGCGACCGCCGCGTCCGAGGACGACCCGGCCCTCACCGCCCGGGCTCCCGTCGCGCCGGTCTCGCCGCAGGAGATCGACGACATGGGCTGGTTCGCCGCGGAGACCGCCCGGAAGAAGCTCACGCGCGCCGCCGACCGGGTCCCCCTCGACGCGCTCGTCGGGGAGTTCGAGCGTGGACGCCTGAGCACGACGGCGCTCGTCGTCGCGCGGCACGGCCGGTCCCTCCCCCGTACCGCGTGGGTCGGTCAGGAACCCGACCGGCCGCTGACGCCCATCGGCCACGCGCACGCGGCGGCCCTCGTCCCGGTGCTCGCGGCGTTCGGCGTCGTCACCGTCGTCACGAGCAGGTGGACCCGGTGCGCCGACACCATCCGCCCCTACGCCCGTGCCACGTCCGTGCAGTCGCTCTCGAGCGAGCACCTCGCGGAGGCTGCGCACGAGCGGTCCCCCGGCCGGGTCGCGGCCGTGGTCCGGCTGCTCCTCGAGTCCCAGTCGCCCGTCGTGCTGTGCACGCACCGTCCCGTGCTGCCGACGGTCCTCGACGTCCTCGGGCAGCACTCCCGTCGCCCGGTCGCCAGCGCGCTGCCGACCAAGGACCCGTTCCTCGAACCGGGCGAGGCCCTCGTCGCGCACGTGACGAACGGGCCGAAGGGGCCGCGCGTCGTCGGGGTGGAACGCATCCGTCCGCCGCTGTACTAGCGCCACGGACGGCGACGGCCGTCCGACCCGGGTGGGTCGGACGGCCGTCGTCGTGGCAGTGCCGGCTGACGCCGCCGGGTCAGCCGAGGAAGGGGTGGAGGACCCAGTACATGACGGCGGCGACCGCAGCCGCAGCGGGGATCGTGAGGACCCACGCGATGCCGATGCTCTTCGCCACTCCCCAGCGGACCGCGGACAACCGCTTCGTGGCGCCGACGCCCATGATCGCGGACGTGATCGTGTGCGTCGTGGAGACGGGCGCGTGGAGCGCGAACGCGTTGACGTAGAGCACGACCGCTGCGACCGACTCGGCGACGAAGCCGCGCGCCGGGTCGAGCTCGATGATCTTGCGCCCGAGGGTCCGCATGATGCGCCACCCGCCCGAGTACGTCCCCAGCGAGATCGCGGCAGCGGCTGCGAGCTTGACCCACAGCGGGATGCCCTCGTCGGCCGCCGCGAAGTCACCGATGATGAGCGCCATGAAGATCACGCCCATGGTCTTCTGTGCGTCCTGCAGGCCGTGGCCGAGGGCCATGGCGGCCGCCGACGCCGTCTGGGCGATGCGGAAGCGGCGCGTGGTCTTGCTCGGGGCGGCGTTGCGGAACAGCCACAGCACGCCGACCATGACGGCGAACGCCAGGCCGAACCCGACGAGCGGCGAGATGATCATCGGCAGGACGACCTTGTCGACGATCGCCGTGCCGTAGATCCCGAGGCCGCCAGCGAGCCCGGCACCGACGAGTCCCCCGATGAGGGCGTGGGTCGACGACGAGGGCAGGCCGAACCACCACGTGATCATGTTCCAGGTGATGGCCCCCACGAGGGCGCAGAGCACGACGACGAGCGCCGCATGCGGGGAGGCGTCGTCGAGGTTGACGATCTCCTTGGCGATGGTCTCCGCCACCTCCGTCCCCAGGAGCGCCCCGGCGAAGTTCATCACGGCGGCCATGATGAGCGCGGCGCGAGGGGTGAGTGCGCGCGTCGAGACCGAGGTGGCGATGGCGTTGGCGGCGTCGTGGAAACCGTTGGTGTAGTCGAAGCTCAGGGCGAGCGCGACGACGACGACGACGAGAGCGAGTTCCACCGGGACTCAGGACTCCTTGAGCGCGATGGTCTCGACCATGTTCGCGACAGTCTCGAACGCGTCCGCGGCGAGCTCCAGGGTCTCGACGACCTCCTTGAGCTTCATGAGCTGGATGGGGTCGGTGATCTCGTCGAACATCTGCGCGAGCAGCTTGCGGTGGATCTTGTCTGCCTGGTTCTCGAGGCTGTTGACCTGGACCCAGTACTCGGACAGGTCGCCCATCGACCGCAGGTGGGGCATCGCCTCCGCGGTGAGCTCGGCGCACCGCTGGAGCACCTGGATCTGGTCGGCGACCCGGGCGGGGAGCTCGTCGAGCTTGTAGAGCACGATGAGGTCGCCGGCCTCCTCCATGTAGTCCATGCAGTCGTCGAGCGCGGACGCCAGACCGTAGATGTCGTCCCGGTCGAAGGGGGTGACGAACGTCTGGTTGAGGCGCCGCATGATCGAGTGCGTGGCCTCGTCCGCCGCGTGCTCCGCGTCGACGAGCTTCTTGGCGATGAGCTTGCGGTCTGCCCGGTCCGCGCCGAGCAGCTCGCTGAGAAGGTTCGCTCCCGTCACAAGATGGCTCGCGGAAATGGCGAGAAGATCGAAGAAGGAGGTATCGCGCGGGGTGAGGCGCAGGCGCACAGCAGGCTCCGTTGGGGCGGGCGTGGTCGTCCGACAACGACGACGACGCGGCAGCATCTTGGCGATCGACTGATCAAATACAGAGTAGGGCAGCGGTTTGGTGAACACACAACTCGCGGGGTGTCGCGCAGGCGACACCGGCCGGACCGGCCCCGGGCACGCCACTGGATGCACCGCCACGGCGGGCCCAGAGGGGGGACGCCGGACCACAGAGCGCCTGTCGGCGCAAAGGCCGCTCGTAGCGGCTTAATGTGGAGCCCGGGGCTACCGTGGCCCGACGTCGCAGATGACTTTACGCGCCCCGACCGGGCCCTGCACAGTCGCTGTGGAGGGGTTCGCTCAGAGCGTGGCGCGGATCCCGGGGTCGCCTGCGGAGGGCTCTCAGTCGAGCTTCTCCGCGCGCCACAGCCCGGCGGCGTGCTCGAGCTCCTCGGCGGTGCGGACGAGCGACGCCGCTCCGCGCGTCATGCGGGTGGCGTGGCCGGCGTCCACGGTGTCCACGTGGTCGGCATCGAACGCGGCACCCGTCGCGAGGACCCGGCAGAACGCACCGGCGCGCTCGAGCGCGACAGCGAGGTCACCCTGGAAGACTCCGGAGAGGACGGCGTCGGCGACCGTCCGCACGTCCTCGGGTCCGGGCGGTGTGACGACACCCGCGACGACGTCGTGCACGGGCGCGGCGTCGAGCCCGAGCCGGTAGCGGTCGGCCACGGTGGTCGGGTCGCGACGTACCCACTCGCGCAGGACATAGAGCCGCCACAGCGCTCCGGGGAGCGTCTCGGCCGGGCTGTCCGCCCACAGACCCGCGACGACGTCGAGCCCCTCGGTCTCGACGAGGCGCACGAGCCGCTCGACGACGACGGAGTCCTCCGACGCCCGGGCGCGGTGCACGATCGCCGCCGCCGTGGTGTGGGCGATCTCCCCCCGCAGTGCCGGGTCGAGGTCGCCCGGGATCTCGTCGGCGTCACGTGGGTCGAGCATCGCCGGTCTGCGTGGGCGCGGCGTCCCGCGCCCGGAATTACCGTGATGTCCGTTGCCCGCGCCGAAGGAGTCGCTCATCGATACAGTGTGAAGGACCAGGGGCGTCCGACGCCACGCGTGTCGGATGGTGCCCGCCGAGCAGGCTGGACACGAGTGAGAGGCACCGCGCATGGATCCGACACAGCGCCCCGCAGGCGGACAGACCGGCCCTTCCGGCTCGCAGTCTGCAGAGGTCCGCACCGCTCATCGCAAGGCCATCGCCCTCGCCGTCGCCTCCGCCGTCGGCGGCTTCCTCTTCGGGTTTGACAGCTCCGTCATCAACGGTGCGGTCGATGCCATCGAGACGGACTTCGACCTCAGCGCCACCCTCACGGGCTTCTCCGTCGCGGTCGCGCTCCTCGGCTGCGCGCTCGGCGCCTGGTACGCAGGCCGGCTGGCGGACCGGTGGGGGCGGCCGAAGGTCATGCTCTTCGGCGCCATCCTCTTCCTCGTGTCCTCGATCGGCTCCGGCTTCGCCTTCGCGGTGTGGGACCTCATCCTGTGGCGCATCGTCGGCGGGCTCGGGATCGGCGTCGCCTCGGTCATCACCCCCGCGTACATCGCCGAGATCTCGCCGACCGCCATCCGCGGGCGGCTCGCGTCGCTGCAGCAGCTCGCCATCACCCTCGGCATCTTCGCGGCACTGCTCTCCGACCAGCTCCTGGCCTCCACGGCCGGCAGCGTGTCGGCCGGGACGCCGATCGCCCTCGGCGACAGCCTCTTCGGGCTCGAGGCATGGCGCTGGATGTTCCTCGTCGCCGTCATCCCCTCGGCGATCTATGCGTGGGTGGCCCTGACGGTCCCCGAGTCCCCCCGGTTCCTCGTCGCGGCCGGGAAGGTGGAGGAGGCGCGCCACGTGCTGCGCTCGGTCCTCGGTCCCGTCGACGTCGACGCGAGGATCGAGGCGATCCGCGACTCGGTCCGCGAGGCCGAGAAGCTTGAGAAGAGTGCGTCCCTGCGGGGCCCCCGGTTCGGTCTCCTCCCGATCGTCTGGGTCGGGATCCTGCTGTCCGTGTTCCAGCAGTTCGTCGGGATCAACGTCATCTTCTACTACTCCACGACGCTCTGGCGCTCGGTCGGGTTCGACGACTCCGACTCCTTCACGTTCTCGACGATCACAGCCGTGACCAACGTCGTCGTGACCTTCATCGCGATCGCGCTCGTCGACAAGATCGGGCGCAAGCCCCTGCTGCTCGCGGGCTCCGCCGGGATGACGCTGTCGCTCGCGACGATGGCGGTCGCGTTCACCCAGGCCACGGGCTCGGGTGACAACGTCTCGCTCCCCGACCCGTGGGGCCCGATCGCTCTCATCGCCGCGAACGTGTTCGTCGTCGCGTTCGGCGCGACGTGGGGCCCGGTCGTGTGGGTCCTCCTCGGCGAGATGTTCCCCAACCGCATCCGCGCCTCGGCACTGGCCCTCGCGGCGGCCGCGCAGTGGATCGCGAACTTCTTGATCACCGTGTCCTTCCCTCCGATGGCGGACGGGCTCGGCCTCGAGATCGTGTACGGCATGTACGGTGCGTTCGCTCTCCTGTCCTTCTTCTTCGTGCTGACCAAGGTCAAGGAGACGCACAACAAGGAGCTCGAGGACATGGACGAGCACAACCGGTAGCACGCTCGTCGGAACGGGTCACAGCGCCCGGTCGGTGCGGTTCGCCGCCTCGGCCGGGCGTCGTGCTGTGCGGGATCTCACGTCCGCAAGTGTTTGCATTCTGCAAGCAACCTCTTAGAGTGGATGGCTCACCCCAGGAGACCCGTGCCCCACTCTGACCTTCCCGTCCAGGACCTCGTCCGCGCGCTCGAGCAGCTCTCGCGCGCACAACGGGACATCGGCGCCCACCTGGCCCGCGACATGACCCTGCCACGCGCAGGGGTCGCCATCCTCCGCTACCTCAGCCGCACGGGGCCGGTGCAGACCAACTGCCTCGCGCAGCACCTGCGCGTCGACCTGTCCGTCGCGAGCCGTCAGGTGACCACCCTGGTGGACCTCGGACTCGTCGGCCGGACGGTCGACGACGACGACCGCCGCGCCCGCTCCATCGAGCTCACGCCGACCGGCCGCACCGCGGTCGAGGAGATCGAGCAACGCCTGACCACCACCCTCACCGAGACGTTCCACGCCTGGGGACCGGACGAGCTCCGCGAGGCGGTACGTCACGTCACCGCCCTCGCCAGCACGCTCGCTGGCACCACGACAACCACGCAGCAGCAGAAGGACCACCACTGATGACCACGCCCCACCCCTCGGCCGCGCCGGCCGTCGACGCCCACCTCCCGGGAGAACCCGAGGAGATGACCCACCGCAAGGTGCTCGAGGCGCTCTCCGGGATCCTCCTCGGGATGTTCGTCTCGATCCTCGCGACGTCCGTCGTGTCCTCCTCGCTCCCGCGCATCCTCTCGGACCTCGAGGGCGGCCAGTCCGCGTTCACGTGGGTCGTCACCGCGACGTTGCTCACGACGACGATCAGCACCCCGATCTGGGGCAAGCTCGCGGACATCGTCAACCGCAAGACCCTCATCCAGATCGCGCTCGTCATCACCGTGGTGTCCGCCGCGATCGCAGGGTTCGCCCACAACCCGGCCATCCTCATCACCGGTCGCGCCCTGCAGGGCATCGGCGCCGGCGGCCTCATGGCCCTCGCCACCGTCCTCATCGCCGACATCATCTCGCCGCGCGAGCGCGGCAAGTACATGGGGCTCATGGGAGCCATCATGGCCGTGGGCATGGTCGGCGGGCCGCTCCTCGGCGGCGTCCTCACGGACTCCGTGGGATGGCGCTGGAACTTCTTCGTCGGCATCCCCTTCGCCATCGCCGCGATCATCGTGCTGCAGCGCACGCTGCACCTGCCGAAGCTGCCACGGGTCCGGGTCCCGCTCGACTACTGGGGCGCGCTGCTGCTGTCCGTCGGGATCTCGGGCCTGCTCCTGTGGGTCACCTTCGCGGGCGGCACGTTCGACTGGGCGTCGTGGCAGACGGCCGCGATGGTCGGCGGATCCCTCGTCGCCCTCGGGCTCGCCGTGTGGGTGGAGAGCCGGGTCGAGGCGCCGATCATCCCGCTGACGCTGTTCAAGAACCGCACGCTCGTGCTCACCGTGATCGCGAGCGTGGCCGTGGGCGTGGCCCTGTTCGGCACCGCCGTGTTCCTCAGCCAGTACATGCAGGTCGCCCGCGGCAAGTCGGCGACGATGTCCGGGGTGCTGACGATCCCGATGATCGCCGGGCAGTTCATCGCCTCGACCGTCTCCGGTGCGCTCATCTCCCGCAGCGGCCGGTACAAGCGGTACATGGTCACGGGCGCGGTCCTGCTCACCGTCGGCCTCACGCTCATGGGCACCATCGACTACCACACGAACATGGCCCTCATCGGCATCTACCTCTTCCTCCTCGGTGCCGGCATGGGCATGCTCATGCAGAACCTCGTCCTCGCCGCGCAGAACACCCTCAGTCACCGCGAGGTGTCGACCGGGACGTCGACCGTCGCGTTCTTCCGGTCCCTCGGCGGCACGGTCGGCGTCGCGGTCCTCGGTGCCGTCCTCGGCAGCCGGATCGGCTCGGAGCTCGCGACCGGGTTCGCGGAGATCGGCATCGAGGGGACACCCTCGGGAGGTGGCAGCATCCCCAACGTCAACGAGCTCGAGGGCCCGGTGAAGCAGGTCGTCGAGGCCGCGTACGGCGCGGGGGTCGCGGACATCTTCCTCATCGCCGCGCCGCTGTCCGTCATCGCGCTCGTCGCCGTCCTCTTCCTCAAGGAGGTGCCGCTCAGCCACAAGTCCGGTGTGCAGCAGCAGCTCGAGGAGCTGCGGGCGAGCGGCGTCGCCGCCCCCGAGGCCGCGGCCGGCGCGGAGCGCTGAGCTCCTCCTGCCCGACGACGAGAGCCCCGCTGGTCCCTGACGGACCCGCGGGGCTCTCGTGCGGAGCGGTGCGGCCGGAGGGCCAGCGCCTCAGCCCGTGGGCAGCCCGCCACGGCGCTGTGCGAGGGCGACGGCCGCGAGCGTCGCGGCGTCGGTGAGCCGTCCGTCGTCGACCATCGCCCACATGGCCTCCACGGAGAGCCACCGGCCCCGCGTGCCGGACCCGGTCGCTCCGCGCTCGGGATCACCCTGCTCGAGGTCGGTGGCGAGGAACACGGTCGCCTGCTGGGTGGCGAACCCGTAGGCCTCGTGGATGGTGCCGATCTGCTCGAGCACCCCCGCCCGCAGCCCGGTCTCCTCGTGCAGCTCGGCCGCGGCCACCACGGCCGGGTCGTCTCCGGGCCCGGACCCCTGGGGCAGCTCCCAGTACCGACCCCGGACGGGATACCGGTACTGCTCGACGAGGTACACCTGGCCGTCCCGCACGGGCACGACGACGACGAAGTCGTCCTTCTCGACGACGCCGTAGAGCCGCGGGGTGCCGTCGGCGTGCCGCACCCAGTCCTCGCGGACGGTCATCGTCCCGGTGCTGTGCACGACGCTCGAGGACAACGTCGTGACCTCCCCGGGCATCTCCGGGGGCACTACGCCGGGGCTTCGTCGAACGACAGGGACACGGAGTTCATGCAGTAGCGGTCGCCCGTGGGGGTCTGGGGTGCGTCGTCGAACACGTGCCCGAGGTGGGAACCGCACCGGGCACACCGCACCTCGGTGCGGACCATGCCCAGGCCCCGGTCCTCGACGAGCTCGACGGCGCTGGAGTCCTGCGGGGCGTAGAAGCTCGGCCAGCCGCAGTGGGCGTCGAACTTCGTGGTGGAGCGGAACAGCTCGTTGCCGCAGGCGCGGCACCGGTAGATGCCCTCACGTCCCTCGTGGAGCAGCTCGCCCGTCCCCGGTCGCTCGGTGCCCGCGCGGCGCAGCACCGCGTACTCCTCGGCGCTGAGCTCGCGGCGCCAGTCCTCGTCGGTCTTCTCGATCTCGTACGACATGCTCTCTCCTCCTCGGACCCTGCGGTCGACCCGCTCGTGCGGGCGCGGACCTGGTCCCACTCTCGCCCACAAGCAACGACGGGGCCCACCGGAAGATTCCGGTGGGCCCCGTCGTCGTGCTGGTCGTGCTGCGTGCTGGTGGTGCTCAGCCCTGGCGGCGGCGGCCGCCACCGCTCGCGGCGGGACGGCTGCGGCCACCACGGCCGCCACCCTCGCCACCGGAGGTGTAGCCGGAGCCGGTCGAGCTCGAGGAGTACTGGACCAGGCCGCCGCGGGAGCTGCCGGCGCTGCTCGCGCTGCGGCCGGAACCACGTGCGCTGCTGGCACCCGAGGATGCCGCGACGCGCCCGGAACCGGCGACCCGTCCACCACCGGAGCGGCCGCGGCCGCCCCCGCCCTGGCGCTGCTGCTGGGGCTGCTCGACGACGGGAGCGGGCTTGACGTAGGCCGCGAAGTCACCGACGAGGCCCTTGATGCGCGCGTCACCCGGCGTGACCTTCTGCGGCTGCGCGGTGATCTTGGCGAGGCGTGTGAGGTCGCGGACGTCGCCGCGCTGCTCAGGGAGCATGATCGTCACGACGTCACCGGCGGACCCGGCGCGGGCCGTACGGCCGGAACGGTGCAGGTACGCCTTGTGCTCGGCCGGCGGGTCGACGTGCACGACGAGGCTGACCTCGTCGACGTGGATCCCGCGGGCCGCGATGTCGGTCGCGACGAGGACCTTGACGGTGCCCGTCGAGAACGCCTCGAGGTTGCGCTCGCGCGCGCCCTGGCCGAGGTTCCCGTGGAGGTCGACGGCGGGGACGCCGTCGGCGGTGAGCTGCTTCGCGAGCTTCTTCGCCTGGTGCTTGGTGCGCGTGAAGAGCACGCGGCGTCCGGTGCCGGACGCGAGCTCCTTGACGACGTCACGCTTGGCGCCCGCGTCAGCGACCTCGAACACGTGGTGGACCATCGTGGAGACGGGCGACTCGGCGCTGTCCACGGAGTGCGTGGTGGGCGCGTCCATGTAGCGCTTGACGAGCTGGTCGACGCCGCGGTCGAGCGTCGCGGAGAACAGCAGGCGCTGGCCCTTGGCGGGGGTCTTGTCCATGATGCGCTTCACGCCGGGCAGGAACCCGAGGTCGGCCATGTGGTCGGCCTCGTCGAGGATGGTGATCTCGACGTCGTCGAGGCTGATGAGCTTCTGGCCCATGAGGTCCTCGAGGCGGCCGGGGCAGGCGATGACGATGTCGACGCCGCCCTGGAGGGCGTTGGCCTGGCGGGACTGGGCGACGCCACCGAAGATCACGGTCGTCTTGAGGCCGAGGAGCTGGGCGATGGGCTCCATGACGGCGTTGATCTGGTTGGCGAGCTCGCGCGTCGGGCAGAGCACGAGGCCACGGGGGCGGCTCGAGCGGCGACGACCGGCGGTCGCGGCGAGGCGCGTGACCATGGGGATGGAGAACGCGAGGGTCTTGCCGGAGCCCGTACGGCCACGGCCGAGGACGTCGCGTCCTGCGAGGGTGTCGGGGAACGTCGCCGACTGGATGGGGAACGGCGCGTCGATGCCGTTCGCCGCGAGGTGCGTGATGATCGGGGTGGGGATCGCGAAGTCGCTGAACGTTGCCGTTGCGGTGGTCGCGGATGTGCTTGCAGGCGCGCCGGAGCGCGTGGAGTTCGTCAAGGGGTGCCTTTTCTCTATGCGCCGTCGGGCGATTCCCTCGACGCTCGGCGCGCAGAAACTGCACGGCCTGACCCCCATCGTCTCACGGGAGGCGGCTGAACGGGGGAAACGTCCCTGTGACGCGTGCGACGTCGGTGCTGGTCGGCGCCGTGCAGCACGGCCCGACCCCTCCCGTCGCGGACGACCCGTGTGGTCGAATGCTCCTCGTGGACTCCCTGACGTCGTTCTTCTCCGAGGTGTGGTCGCGCGTGTCCGACCCGCTGCCCGCACCGGACCAGTGGCTCGTCTGGGCGACGGGTGCGGTGGCCCTCGCGGTCGTGCTGTGTGGCCCGTCGTGGCGGCTCGCGCGGCACGTCGTGACGATCGCGCACGAGGGCGGGCACGCGTTCGCCGCGTTGATCACCGGTCGCAGGCTGAGCGGCATCCGGCTGCACTCGGACACGTCCGGCCTGACGGTCTCCCGCGGCAGGCCGACCGGACCCGGGATGATCCTCACCGCGTTCGCCGGGTACACCGGACCGGCGTTCGTCGGCCTCGGCGCCGCGTTCCTCCTCCGCCAGGGGCACGCCGTGGGGCTGCTGTGGCTGCTCGTCCTCGTGCTCGCGCTCATGCTGCTGCAGATCCGCAACTGGTTCGGCCTGTGGTCGATCCTCGTGAGCGGCATCGCGCTCGGGCTCGTCTCGTGGTTCGCGAGCACCGAGGTGCAGGCGGCTGCCGCCTACCTCGTCACGTGGTTCCTGCTCCTCGCCGCCCCTCGACCGGTCGTCGAGCTGCAGCAGTCGCGCCGCAGCGGCCGCGCGCGGGCGTCCGACGCCGACATCCTCGCCCGGATCACGCCGCTGCCAGGGCTCTTCTGGGTCGGGGTGTTCCTGCTCGTCACCCTCGGGGCGCTCGCCCTGGGGTCGTGGTGGATCGGCGCATGGTCGGTGGAGGACCTGCCGAAGTTCTGACACCCCGGGGCACGACGACGCCCCGGCAACCACGCGTGCGCGTGGTGGCCGGGGCGTCGTCGCGTGCGGCGCTGTCCGCCGCGGTCAGCTCTGCGGGGCGAGGCTGAACGCCGTCGCCTGTCCCTCGGGCTGCGCGTCGAGCTTGAGGCCGGTGAGGCTCTCAGCGGTCGTCTCCTCGACGAACACGTGCGTGCTCTCGAGGTCGATGACCTTGTCCGAGGGCTTGGCCTCGGAGACGAGCGCGAGGTCGAAGTCGCCGGGCGCGCCGTCGGCGGCTGCGATGCGCAGGCCGCCGTCCTCGGGAAGGTTCGCCTGCGTGGCGAGCTCCTGGACGGCGAGACGGGCGTTGTCGGTCAGAGTCAGCATGAGGGTGTCCTCTCGTCGGGCACTCCCGGGTCGTCGCACACAGGTGCTGCCACCTGGCGACGACCCCGACGGGAGTCGTTCGGTCTCCACCACCGAACCAAGGACCGGGTGATCCCGCAATCGGAACGCGCCGTGACGACCGCTCCCGCGCCCGCCTCGATCGCTCTCCGGCGTCCACGCATCCGCACCAGGTCGCGGCTGCCGGCACCCGTGTGAAGATCCTGGGCGGACTGGCGGAGCACCTGCCGCCACCGCACCCGGGTGACCGCGTCCACGCACGAAACCGCGTAACCTGTTCGCTGGCGAGCCGGCCACCGGGAGCAACCCCACGACGGCTCACCGGGCCCCTAGCTCAGTTGGCAGAGCATCGGACTTTTAATCCGCGGGTCGTGGGTTCGAGCCCCACGGGGCCCACAGCGTCGGCATCACTGGCGATCGGCGGCACGGACGTGGCGCGCACCGCTGTACGCCGTCCGGTCACCGCCCACCGCAGGAGGAGCGCCGCCGTATGACCGCGTCCGCCGCCCCGGCACCGCCCGCAGCGCCCGCCCGGGTCGCCTCCCGCGCACGCGTGGCCGTCGCCGTGCTGTTCTTCACCAACGGGGCGCTCTTCGCCAACCTGCTCCCCCGGTACCCGGAGATCAAGGACGCGCTCGGGCTGTCCAACGCGGCATTCGGCACCGCGGTGGCGGCGTACTCGCTCGGCGCTCTCGTGTCCGGGCTCAGCGCAGGGGTCCTCATCCGACGGTTCCGCTCCTCACGGGTCGCGCTCGTGTCGACCGTCCTCGCCGCCCTCGGGTTCATCGCTGCGGGCGCCGCGCCGTCGTGGACGGCGCTCGCGGTCGGCCTGTTCCTCGCCGGCGCGATGGATGCCATCACCGACGTCGCCCAGAACTCCCACGGGCTGCGTGTCCAGGGGCTGTACGGGCGGTCGATCCTCAACTCCTTCCACGCGGTGTGGAGCATGGGCGCCGTGCTCGGCGGAATCATGGGCGCGGCGCTCGCCCACGCAGGGCTCTCGCCCGCCCGGCACATGGTCGTCTCGGGCGTCACGTTCGTGCTCGTCGCCCTGCTGGCCTGCCGGTGGATGCTCCCGGGCCCCGAGCCGCGCGACCCCGTCGTCCCCGCACCGCAGACGGCACCTGCCCGGTCGACGGTCGCCGGCCACGACGCCCCCGCTCCCGCCTCCCGCGCCGGCGCCTACGGCATCCTGCTCGCGCTCGTCGTCATCGCCGCGTCGGGCGGGATGGTCGAGGACGCCGGGGCTTCGTGGGGTGCCATCTACCTCGCCGACGCCCTCGGCGCGACAGCATTCGTCGCGAGCTTCGGGTTCATCGCCCTCCAGGGCATGCAGTTCGTCGGGCGGATGCTCGGGGACCCGCTCGTCGACCGGTTCGGGCAGCGCGCCGTCGCCCGCACCGGCGGGGCGGTGGTGCTCGTGGGGATGGGCGCTGCCCTGGCCGCACCGGGCGTGGTCGGGACGATCGTCGGGTTCGGACTGGCAGGCCTCGGCATCGCGACCCTCATCCCCGCCGCGATGCACGGGGCGGACCAGATCCCCGGGCTCGCCCCCGGCACAGGCCTGACGCTCGTCAGCTGGCTCCTGCGGCTCGGGTTCCTCGTGTCCCCACCGCTGGTGGGAGCGATCGCCGACGCCACGAGCCTGCGCACAGGACTCGTCGTCGTCCCCGTCGCGGGCCTGCTCGTCGTCGTGTTCTCCCGGGTGCTCTCCACGCAGCGCCACGCCTCCGGGGCCACGATGTAGGCGCGGGCCGCCGGGCGTTCCCCGGCGGCCCGCGGCCCAGTCACCCAGCGGTCCAGTCACCCAGCGGTCCTGTCACCCAGCGGCCCTGTCACCCAGCGGCCCAGTGACCCAACGGTCCCGTCACCCAGCAGACCGGTCCACCGCGATGTCGAGCACCCACGTCACGCCGAACCGGTCCGTGAGCTGGCCGTACAGGGGCGCCCACGGCGACGCGGCGAGCGGCTGCGTCACGGTTGCCCCGTCCGCGAGCCCGTCCCAGTACCGCTGCAGCTCGTCGGCGTCCGTGCCGCGCACGGACACGAAGAACGGGTCCTGCCCCTGGTCCCACGGCAGGTGGGGGTAGACGTCGTAGGCCATGACCCGGAAGCCGTCCGGTGCGGACACCTGGCCCCACACGACGTGGTCGGCGGTCGCGGGGTCGGTCGTGCCCATGTCGGCGTAGCTGATGATCGCGAGCTCGCCGCCGAACACGGACCGGTAGAAGGTCAGGGCGTCCCGGGCGTCGCCGCGGAAGTTCAGGTGGGGTGTGACGTCGATGGTCATGGTGGACTCCTCGTCCTCGTCGGGCGGGCCGCTCGGTGCGGCCCTACGACGAGCATCGACGGAGTAGCGGTCGGTTTCTGTCCTCTTCTCGAGGAAGATTGGGCGCATGGGGTCCTCGTCGCGCATGCTCACGCTGTTGTCCCTGCTGCAGACGCGGCGGGACTGGCCTGGTGACGTGCTGGCCGACCGGCTGCACGTCAGCAGCCGCACCGTCCGGCGCGACGTCGAGCGGCTCCGCGAGCTGGGATACCGGATCGACGCTGTGAAGGGGCCCGACGGCGGGTACCGGCTCGAGGCAGGTGCGGAGCTCCCGCCGCTGATGTTCGACGACGACCAGGCCCTCGCCCTGGCGGTCGCCCTCCAGACCGCGGCCGGATCCGGCGGGCCCGTCGGCGAAGGTGCCCTGCGAGCGTTCGCGACCGTGCGTCAGGTCCTGCCCTCCCGGCTGCGCCACCGTCTCGATGCCGTGCGGTTCATGACGCTCCCCGAGCACCCGGGTACTCCACGGACGGACCCCGACGTCCTGCTCGCCGTCATGGCGGCCGTCCGTGGGAACGAGGTGCTGCGCTTCGACTACGGCGCGGCGGACGACCCCGACGGCGCGGCTCCCGTGCCGCGGCGCGTCGAACCCCACCACGTCGTCACGCACGGTCGCCGGTGGTACCTCGTCGCCCACGACCTCGACCGTGACGACTGGCGGGTGTTCCGCCTCGACCGCCTCCGGCCGCGCACACCCACCGGTCCCCGGTTCGCACCGCGGACCGTCCCGGGTGGTGACGTCCGCACCTTCCTCGCCGCCCGCTTCACGGGCTCCGACGAGCTCGGCAACCTTCCGTGCGTCGGTGAGGCCGTCCTCGCCCTGCCGACGCGGGAGGTGGCGCCGTTCCTGCCCGACGGCATCGTCACGGACCTCGGTCCGGACCGCTGCCGGGTGGTCGTCGGGTCCTGGTCGTGGATGTCGCTCGCGGCCGCGCTCGTGCGGTTCGACGTTCCCGTCACGGCGGTGTCGCCGCAGGATCTCCGCGACGCGTTCGCCGTCCTCGCGGACCGCTCTGCCGCAGCTGGCCAGAGCCTCGAGGCGCCATCAGACGAAACATTTTAGGACTAAAGACACGAATGCCCGTTTCGCGCTACGCTCCGCAAGCCATTCAACATTCAACGACGAAGGCTTGAAGATGGAGCGACGATGACGAACGCAGCCCCGAGCACCCTCGACTCACGCCCGACCACCGCCCCAGAGACGGTCGTCACCCACGTCGCGGCGCGGCGGATCCTCGCCGTCTTCCGCATCGCGGTCGGTCTCGTGTTCCTCTGGCCCTTCCTCGACAAGGCGTTCGGCCTCGGCTTCGCGACCCCGTCCGACCGCGCCTGGATCCATGGCGGCGCCCCCAGCCAGGGCTACCTGCGCAGCGACGGCGTCGAGGGGCCGGCGAAGGACCTGCTCGCATCCATGGCCAGCCCCCTGTCCGACTGGCTGTTCATGCTCGGCATGCTGGGCGTGGGCCTCGCCCTCGTCCTGGGGATCGGCCTGCGCATCGCCGCCGTCGCCGGCGCCATCCTCATGCTCACGCTCTACGTCGCGAGCTGGCCGTTCAACTCCGGCAGCCAGAACCCGCTCGTCGACCAGCACCTCGTGTTCGCCCTCGCCGTCGTGCTGCTCGCCGCGCTCATCGCCGGGGACACCTGGGGCCTGGGACGCCCGTGGGCAGCACTCGTCGGCCGGCACACCTGGCTGCGCTGACCGCTCGACCGCGCGCCTGTGACCCACCGCACTCGCGCCCACTGTCGCGACATGCTCGTCGACCACTAGCCTTGCGCAAATGGGACATGAGCGCATCTATGTGGAGATCCGGATCCAGACGGATCTGGCCACCCTCTGGACGGCCACCCAGGACCCCGACCTCCACGCCTCATGGGACCTGCGCTTCACGTCGATCACGCACCTGCCGACGCCTGACGGTGACCCGCAGCAGTTCACCTACGCCAACCGCGCGCTGCCGGGCCTCCCCCTGACCGGCGTCGGGATCTCGCTCGGCGAGCGCCACCGGCCCGACGGCGGCTGCACGTCCGCGTTGCGCTTCGCGGCCGACGACGCGCTCTCGCCCATCGCGACCGGCGCCGGGTACTGGCGGTACGTGCCCGACGCCGACGGCGTCCGGTTCCTCACGGGCTACGACTACACGCCTGGCTGGCAGGGCGCGACGCTGGACCGCGTCGTCGTGCGGCCGTTCATCGGATGGATGACCGCGTGGAGCTTCGACCGCCTGCGCCTGTGGCTGGAGGACGGGATCACTCCGCGCGCGTCCCTCGTGCGCAGTCTCGTCGTCCTCGCGGCGCGGGTGGCGGCCCTGGCCACGCTCGTCGTGGCCGCCCGGTCGTCGTCCGGGGGCCCCCGACGCCGGGCTCCCGGGCTCCTCGCCGCAGCAGGTGTCGTGCTGGTCGCCCCGCTGCCCGTCGACGTGCCTCGCGCCCGACGCTGCCGGCGCACGCCGGTCGACGTCGAGCGCCCACCGCGGATCACCGAGCGCGTCAGCGCCTCGCGGCTCCCACCCCTGCCCCACCCCACCCCACAGGAGCGCTCATGATCACCGACCCCGTCTTCGCGCGTGCCCTCGGCAGCGACACCGACCGTCTCCACCCCGAGATGCGGCGCCGGTTCGGCCTGACTCCCGACGGGGAGAACGCCTGCGTGGGGCGCGGCGTCATGGAGGAGATCTGGCGCGGACCCGCCGTCACGGTGCCCTTCCTGTGGCTCGGTGCGTGGCGGAACATCCTCGTGCCGCGGACGGGGACCGACGTGCCGTTCACGATCGAGAACTACGCCTACACCGACTCGCTGGGGCGCGACACCGTGACGTTCGTCCGGACGTTCGAGTTCCCCCGCGGACGCCGCAGCCGCTTCGACGCGACGATGGTCTACGACGCACGCAACGACCGTGTCCTCGACTACCTCGGCACGCACCAGCACCTCGCCGTCGACCTGGACCTCGAGGTCGACGAGCGCGGCGGGCTCGTCGTGCGCACCGGGCCGCAGCGCTTCTACTCGGGCCCGGTCGGATTCTCGTTCCCGATGATCGCCAGCGGGACCGGCGTCCTGCGGGAGCACTACGACGACGACGCGGGCTGCTTCCGGGTCGACCTCACCGTGAGCAACCCGGTCGTGGGCCCGATCTTCGGGTACCGCGGCACCTTCCAGTGCTCCTACTCCGAGCTGGCCGCGGCCACGATCCCCGCCGCGGCGAAACCGCTGCGTGAGGAGTACCGACGGTGAACGGCGCTCCGTGACGACCGGGGCCCGGGGTGCGGTGGTGCGCGCCGCGTCCCGGGCGGACCGGGACGACCGCCGGTAGCGTCGGAGGCTCCACCACCCACGACGACCGCCCGGAGGCTCCCATGATGCAGTGGCAGGAGACCGCGCCAGAGGTGTGGACGGCATCCACGGCCGACCGCGTCTACACGGTGACGAAGAACCACCACCGGTGGCAGTTCCGGTGCACCCCGCCGCCGGCCGACCTGACGGCCGACGGGGCGCTGTGGCCCACGCTCCTCGAGGCCCAGGAAGAGGCAGAGGAGCACAGCCACCTGCCCTGAGCCGCGGCGCCCGGAGGGTCAGGACGAGCGGTCGACCGCCGTCGGGCCGTCCGGGTCCGAGCTCTCGTCGTGGCGCCCCGGCTCGTCGGCGTCGATGGAGATGCGCGCGATCCGTGCGGTCTTCTCCCGCTCGTCGATGACGTCGCGCCCCGGCCCGGAGAACGCCTTGAGACGCTCGCGCGCAGCCGGGCTCCCGGTGAACAGTCCGCCGGCTGCGGCCTCCGCCGCGCTGAGCACCTGCGTCTCGGCGACGTCACCGAGCCCGCCGCGCGGGTCGCCGTCGGCGGGATGGACGCCCCGGGTGGGCTCGGCCAACCGCATCCGTACGCCCGGTCGAGCGACCCGTACCGGGATCCGCGCCGGCAGACGCGGCTGCTCGGCGGCCGGGGGCGCGGGGGCGGCGTGTCCGGCCGGGGCGGCCTCGGGCGGGACGGCCCCGGGCGGCGGCTCGGGGATCTCGGGCGCCCCCTCGGTGACCCGCACCCGCGGGACGCCCTGGGGGGCGGAGCGCTGCAGCCACGTCACGAGGCCCTCACGGAGATAGCAGCGCAGGTCGAACAGCGTCCCGGCGTCGACGGCGCTGGCCATCGCGCGCACCCGGACGAACCCACCCACGGCGTCGGTGATCTGCAGGATGCCCACGCGCTTGTCCCAGAGGTCGGTCGCCGCGAGCAGCCGGGTGAGCTCGGCGCGCATGGCCTCCACGGGCACGTCCCAGTCGAGGTCGATCTCCACCGTGCCGAGGAGGTCGGCCGCCCGGCGCGTCCAGTTCTGGAACGGTGTCGTCGTGAAGTACGTGCACGGGAGGATGAGGCGTCGGTCGTCCCAGATGTGCACCACGACGTACGTCATGGTGATCTCCTCGATCCGCCCCCACTCTCCCTCGAGCACGACGACGTCGTCCACGCGGATCGCGTCCGTGAAGGCGATCTGCATCCCCGCGAACACGTTCCCCAGGGTCGACTGGGCGGCGAGACCGGCGACGATCGACACGACACCGGCGGAGGCGAGGAGGCTCGCGCCTGCCGCCCGCGCCGAGGGGAAGGTCAGGAGCACCCCCGCGAGCGCGCACAGGACGATGACGGCCACGGTGACGCGCCGGACCACGGTGATCTGCGTGCGCACGCGTCGCGCGTGCCGGTTGTCCGCGACGTCGGTGCGGAACCGGAGCAGGGCGCCGTCCTCGATGACGAAGGCGAGCGCTCCGACGAACCACGCGCCGACGATGATGAAGGCGATGAGCAGCAGGTGCTCCGCGAAGGGGAGCCAGCCCTGCGAGGGAGCCGTCACGAGCCGGACCGCGATCCACACGGCGACGACCATGAGCACCGCTCGCAGGGGTCTGCGCATCCGCCGGGACAGGTCCTCGGCCATCCAGCTCCGGCTCGCGAGGCGTCGGGTGAGCACGGAGATGACGGTTCCGAGGACGAAGGCCACGACGACTGCGCCGAGGACGCTGAGAACTGTCAGGAGCACGTTGGTCGCGTCAGGGACGTCGGCTTCGGGCATGCGTCCACGCTAGGCGCCGCGCTGGGGGATGTCATGACGATCGGGTGAAGAACATGTTGTGACCAGCGGCGATGCACCGCCCGGAACCGCGTTGCGGCAGGCCCAGCGCGGTGTCCGCCGTTCGCTCACGGCGAACACGTCCGGTTGGCACTCGCCGTGCGCGAGTGCTAAAAAAATGTCCCGTAGCCGCACCGGCCGCCCCAGGCGGGCCGGGTCGCGCAGAGGCCCCGGACGGTCCGGGGTCGTCGTCAAGGAGGTGATGGGCGATGGCTACACGTTGGGACCCCTTCCAGGAGATGGACCGCCTGCTGGGCTCGGTCGTCAGTGGCGCGCGCAACGCTGCCCCGCTGCCGATGGACCTCTTCCGCTCCGGCGACCACTATGTGCTCACCGTCGACCTGCCGGGCGTGGACCCCGGGTCCATCGACGTCTCGGTGGAGCACCGCACCCTGACGATCCGCGCCGAACGCACCCCCCGCTCCCACAGCGACGCGCAGTGGCTCGTCCGCGAGCGCCCGTCCGGCACCTTCGCCCGTCAGCTCACGGTGGGCGAGGGCCTGGCTCTCGACGAGATCGCCGCCACCTACCAGGACGGCGTGCTCGCCCTGACCATCCCCGTGAGCGAGCAGTCGAAGCCGCGCCGCATCGAGGTCACGCACGCCGGGTCGAGCCCCGTCGGCGCCGCCGGCTCACCCGAGGCGATCGAGTCCGCGCAGACCGTGGACGCCTAGGAACCTCCGGGGACAGGAGGAGCGAGAGCTCCCCTGCGCTCGACCGCCCCGCCACGTCCTGTGCGGACGAGACGGGGCGGCCCCGTGTCCGGACTCAGCGGGCGCCAGTGATGGACACCGACGGGAGCACGACCTCGCCGAGCATGCGCTGTCCGCGCGTGCTAGAACGGACATACGGCCTGAAACGGGCATGGCTCGCGGTCGGCACGGTTGCGCTCCGGAGAGTCCGGAGCCGTTGTCCAGGAGGTAAGCACTCATGGCTACACGTTGGGACCCCTTCCACGAGATGGACCGCCTGCTCGGCTCCGTCGTCAGCGGCACGCGCAACGCCGCCGCGATGCCGATGGACCTGCTGCGATCCGGGGACCACTACACGCTCAACGTCGATCTCCCCGGGGTCGAGCCGGACTCCATCGACGTCTCCGTCGAGGACCGCACACTGACCATCCGCGCCGAGCGGAACGCCCCGTCCGACGGCGACGCGCAGTGGCTCGTCCGCGAGCGGCCCGCAGGCACCTACGCACGTCAGCTCACGGTCGGCGAGGGCCTCGCGCTCGACAAGATCGACGCCGCGTACAACGACGGCGTGCTCTCGCTGTCCATCCCGGTGAGCGAGCAGTCGAAGCCCCGCCGCATCGAGGTCGCCCACACCGGGGGCAACCGGACGGTGGGCGGCGGCAGCACCGAGGCGATCGGGCAGCACGCCGGAGCCTGACCCGCGCGCGCGGCCCGCGTCAGCGGGTCGCGCGCCCCTGGGCGGCCGCGAGCAGCCACTCGGCGATCTCCTCGCCGGCGGCCGCCCCGGCAGCGGCCGTGACCGTGAGGTTCGGCGACGACCACCCGACGTCGTGCAGCTCGCCGTGGGCCGGTCGGATCGCGGCCGTGGCCCCCTCGAGCATCTCCGCGTCGAGCAGGGAGTCACCCGCCGCCAGGACCGTCCCGGCGCCGACCCGCCGCGCCACCTCGGCCACGGCCGCGCCCTTGCGGAGCTCCTGCGGCACGAGGTAGAGCTTGCGGCCCTGCAACGAGGCGTGCCACCCGTGCGCGCGCGCCCAGCCCGCGACGTCGTCGACGAATCCGGCCGGCATCGCGTCACGCTGCACGACCGCGTAGCAGAAGAGGCCCTCCGCGCTGCGGAGCTTCTTCGTCCACTCGGGCTTGAACACGCCCTGCATGTATCCCTCGACCTCGTCGAACGGGTGCGAGGACTCCGCCAGCACCCCACGGACGTGCTCCGACCACGCCCGGTCCGCGACGCCGTCGACGAGGATGAACCCGCCGTTGGCCGTGATCGCGTACGGCACCTGCGGGCCCGGGAGGGTGATCCGTCGGTACTGCGCGCGCGTCCGCGTCGTCGCCGGGACGAGCACGCCCAGCGTGGTGAGCGACTCGATCGTCCGCAGGGCCGCCTGCGTGACGTACGAGAGGGTCTTGCTGTCGTAGATCTCGACGCACGCCAGGTCGCGCAGCAGCGCCCGCGGATCAGCGCCGTCGGTCAGGCCGATCCGCGCGGCCTTGCCGGAGTAGATGAGCGTCCTGTCGAGGTCGCACGCCGCGACGACGGGAGCCGAGAGGTCCGCGATCCGCGCGACGTCGACGTCGTCCGCGCTCACTGCGCCGCCGTCCCGTCGGCACCCGTGGCTCCGCGGGTGAAGCGGGGGTGGATGAGGCCGACGCAGGAGTAGGGAAGGTCGTCGACCTCGACGACCTCGACCCCGCGCTGCTCGGCGAGGAGGCGCACATGACCGAGGTCCGCGCCGGAGCCCGTCCGGACGAGGATCTTCCATGGCACCCGGCGCAGCAGGACGCGGGACGTCTCCCCCACGCCAGGCTTGACGAGGTTGACGTCACCCAGCCCGTACTCCTCGCTGATCGCCTCGACGGCGGACCAGCCCGCCCAGGTGACCTCCGGTTCCGCCTGGGCACGACGCTCCGCGACCGTCGTGCTCACGGCCTGCGCGACGCTCCCGAACCGGGCACTGACGACGTCGAGGAACTCCCCCGACACGTCCGCTCCGCGGAGCTCGGAGTAGAACTTCGCACCGTGGTACATCCCCGGGCGGATGAGATCGTCGTTGAGCACGGTCCGCGACACGAGCCCCGAGACCGTCGAGTTCAGGCACGCCGAGGGGATGAGGTAGTCGTCCCGGGTGCCGAAGAGGCGCACGCAGTGCCCGGGGTCCGCGAGCACCGCGAGGTCGGGGTCGAACGGTCCGGGGACGTTGTCGTCGGCGTCGGCCGGTCGCTCCGTGAGGCCCAGCGCGACGTTGGCCTGCTCCACGGCGACGCGCAGCTCACGCGCGATCGCTCCCTTGCCGGTCCAGCCGTCGACGAACACGACGTCCGCGGGGTCGTGGTGCGCGGCGAGGTACTCGAGGGCGACCTGGTCGATGCCCCGTCCCCGCACGATGCTCACCGCGTAGTGCGGGAGCGTGAGACCGTGCGCGTAGCTCGCCCACCGCTTCATGAGGACCCCGACGGGTGTCCCTGCACGTGCGAGGGACACGAGCACCGCCCGCTCGCCGCGCTCGGCGAGGACGAGCTCGGTGAGGACCCCGACGGCGTGCGCGAGGCGCCCGGCGGACGTGCGCAGGGCAGCGTGGAAGAGCTCCTGGTACTCGGTGGTCGGCTGGTACTCGACGGGCAGCGACTCGGCGTAGTGGGCGCCGCCGGACTGGATGGCCTCCTCGCGCTCCTCCGTGGGCGCCTCGAGCTCGACGCCGGACAGGTCGCTGAGCAGCCATGCGACCTCGTGCGGGGCGTACGAGCCGAACGCTGGACCGTGGAGCGGCGTCGGGAGCGGTGTCTCCCCGGGTCGGGGCGACGTGGCGACCGCAGGAGCGGCGGTCTCGGTGTGCAGGGTCACAGTGGGAGTTCCTCAGGGTGGTGCGCGGCAGGGTGGTACGCGGGGACGACGACGAGGTGGACCTGGTCGCAGCACCCGGCGACGGCGTCGAGCAGTCCGCCCGGGGCGGCCAGTCCGGCCGTGTCAGCGGGCGAGTCGATGACGACGACGATATCCGTGAACCGGCGGGACGTGTCACCGCCGGGGTCCACGTTGTGCGCGTAGCGCGGCCCGGGGCCGTCGGACGGGTCGTCGTGCGCGGGGAACGCCAGGGTCGAGCGGATGGCGTAGCCGGCGTCGTCGACGGCCAGCACCGGCGACCGTGTCGTCGTCGAGTACCGCACCGTCGCGGCGGACCCCTGGGCGAGCGCCACGCCCACGCGCAGCGGCGCGTACATGAGCTCCTCGAACCCGAGCACGAGCGCACGATCGCCGACGAGCCCGTCGGCGAGCTCCCGGGCCACCGCGTCGGCGGCCTCCGCGAGCCGGACCTCGTCGTGCGGGTGGAACCCGTGACGTCCGCCGTCACGCACCCCCGGGGGCCACCCGGTCACCCGGCGGACCGGGGCCGCAGCCCGGACCCGCGCGCCCTCTGCCGCCGCCGGGACGGCCGCCAGGACGCGCTCCGCCCGCGCGAGGACGTCGGAGGGCAGGTCGATCGCACCGGAGGCCAGCGCGACGACGTCGATCCGCGTCCCGAGGTCCCGGGCGACGGTCGCGAACCGCTCCTGGTCGGCGATCGACCGCAGGTCGATGAGCGCCGCGACGACGTAGCGGCTGCGCGGCTGGTCGGCGTGCAGCGCGGCGACCGTGTTGAGCGCGGTGCGCCCCGTGGAGATCTCGTCGTCGACGAGCACGACGACGTCCGCCTCGGCGAGCATGCGCGGGTCGTCGGGCAGCACGAGGTGCTCCGTGGCGTGCGAGTGCTCCTCGGCGAACCCGGCGGCGGGGGTCACCCCGGCGACCGCCCGGCGGGTGGAGTGCAACGAGGGCAGGCCCAGCACCCGGCCCACGCAGTGCCCGAGCGCCGTCGCGGTCTCCGCGTACCCGATGACGACGGCACCCGACGGTACGGGGGGCGCGGCGTCGGCGACGGTCTCGAGGGACGCCCCGAGACGCTCGATGGCGTCGTCGCGCCCGGCGAGGGCGTCCCGCAGGAGCCCCGCGACGTCCGCGGCACGTGCAGCCCCGGCTGCCGCCGTCGAGCCCGCGAGGGCGTCCGCGGCGAGGTGGCCGAGGAGGGCGCCCGCCGCGTCCACGATCCGCGGGTCCGTCGGCACGTGCTTGCCGAGGACCGTGGAGACGAGCAGGTGGGCGCGACGGGGGTTGCGCCGCACGGCGAGCCCGACGAGCTCGTCGAGCTCGATGCCGACGGCCGACTCCGCGGTGCCCAGACGGACCCCGAGACGCTCCGTGACCCACGTCCCCGCCCACGGGGCGGCGGTGCGTGTCCCCGTCACGGGAGGGGGCTCGCGCTGAGGACGTCGACGTAGCCCGTGTCCTCGCGGTACACGCCGAAGACCTCTGCCCGCAGCAGGACCCGTTCCGCCCATGCCCGGTGCGGCTTGCTCTCGTTCATCTTGTTGCGGTACGCCGACGCCCGGGCCCCACCACCAGCCGTGTCGAGGACTGCGAGCGCGTCCACGTACTCCTCGTGCGACACGACGGACATCGCGTGCACCGCCACGACGTGGGACGGGTGGATGACGGTCTTGCCGGTGAGTCCGTTCGCCTGGTCGAGGACGACCTCACGGATGAGCCCGTCGAGGTCCGCGTCGATCATCCGCATGCGCAGCGTCCGCTCGTCCTGCTCGATGAACGGTGTCTCCCGCAGCTGGGGCTTGAAGATGCGCTCGTGCTGCGCGAAGTACTCCCACACGGGCCCGGAGATGACGAACCCGGAGCCGTCGGCCCGGCCGAGGATGTTGACGATGTCAGCGACGAGGTCCGCGATGACGTGCACGTGGTAGATCGTCAGCTCCCGCGTGCGGCGCAGCCCGAAGGCGGAGCACAGGTCGGTCGCGCCGATCCGCACGGCGAGGATCGAGTCGCGGTACTTCTCCAGGACACGCTGCACGCCGCTGAGCTCGGACACCCGGCTCTCGCGGAACACGAGCGCCGGGGACTCGAGCACGGGCATCGCGTACATGCGCCGTCCGGCACGCTCGCTCACGGACTGGACCGCCTCGAGGTACTCGACGCCGGTGTCCTCGAGGAACTTGGGGATGACGAACCCCGCGAGCACCGAGACGTGCTCACCGAGCCCCTCGGCGACGAGCGCGATCTGGTAGACCGCCCGGACGCGCACGAACACGAGCGGACCCACGGGGCCCGACAGCGCGTACTCCCGCAGCTGCTCGACGACGTTGCGCTCCGCGTCCGGCACCTCGTCGTCCGCGATGGAGTCCTCGAGGCACACGACCACGGAGATGACGCCGAGGGCGGCGCGCTTCGCGATGTCCTGCGCGAGCGTGGGGCGGGTCGCCGGGCTGTAGAGGGTCGCGCCGAGGGCGACCGCGAGCATCTCCGGCGGGCTGTCGACCGTGAACGGGGTCGGCGGCCGGAAGAAGAGGTGGTCCGTCTCGGCCGGGCTGAGGTAGTCGAAGTGGCGCATGGTGCCCTGTCTGGTGATCGACGGGGAGGTGTCGAGACCCCGGGCGCTCGAGGTCGGGCGCGCTGTCACGATAACTGACGCCTGCTCGCCCCGGAACACCTCACGCCGGGGAGAGGTGCCCACCCCGGCGAGCGGTCAGCTGCGCCAGGAACGACCGGGGTGCGCCGACGCACCCTCGATACGATGGCGACCTGCCGCGGCATCCCTGTCCGCGGCCCGACGACGTGAGGTGGACCCTGTGACGACGGTCGAGATCCCGGGCTCGAAGTCCGTGACGGCACGTGCCCTCTTCCTCGCCGCGAGCGCGGCCGGGACGTCCGTGCTGCGTCGCCCGCTGCGCTCGGACGACACGGAGGCGTTCGTCGACGGACTGCGCTCGCTCGGGTACGACGTGACGCTCGGTGACGACGCGTGGACGATCGTGGGGCACCCCGGGGGGCCCCCGGCGCCGACCGCGGACGTCTACTGCCGCGACGCCGGGACCGCAGCGCGGTTCCTGCCCGCGCTGGCCGCCGTCGGGCATGGGCGGTACCGGTTCGACGCGTCCCCCCAGATGCGTCGGCGACCGGTCGGCCCGCTGGGCGAGGCGTTGCGGTCGCTCGGCGTCGGCGTGACGTACGAGGAGGCGGACGGGCACCTGCCGATGACCGTGGTGGCCGACGGCATCCCCTCGGCGCACCTCGAGATCGACGGCTCGGTGTCCTCCCAGTTCCTCACCGCGCTGCTGCTCGCCGCACCCGCGATGGCCGACGGTCTCGACGTGGCGGTGACGGACCTCGTCTCGCAGCCCTACGTCGACATGACGCTCACGATGATGGCCGCGTTCGGCGTCGGGGCGACGCGCGGCCACGGCTCGTACCGGGTGGACCCGCAGGTGCCGGTGGCCCGCACGTACGACATCGAGCCGGACGCCTCGACGGCCAGCTACGTGTTCGCCGCGGCGGCGATCACCGGGCACACGGTCACCGTCCCCGGCCTGGGCGCAGGAGCGATGCAGGGGGACCTCGCGTTCGTCGACGTCCTCGCGTCGATGGGCGCGGACGTCACCGTCGGCCCGGACAGCACGACGGTGACGGGCACCGACGTCCTGCGCGGCGTGACCGTGAACATGCGTGACATCTCCGACACGATGCCGACGCTCGCCGCGATCGCGCCGTTCGCCGACGGCCCCACGCGCATCGAGGACGTCTACAACACGCGGGTGAAGGAGTGCGACCGCCTCGAGGCGTGCGCGACGAACCTGCGGGCGATGGGCGTGCGGGTCGAGACCGGACGCGACTGGATCGAGATCTGGCCCGGCGACACCCGCCCCGCCGTCATCGACTGCTACGGCGACCACCGCATCGCCATGAGCTTCTCCGTCGCCGGGCTGCGCGCCGACGGGCTCGAGCTCGACGACCCGGGCTGCGTCCGCAAGACCTTCCCGGAGTTCCACGAGGTGTTCGGCAGGCTGCGCCAGGAGTGGCAGCTGCCCGCCTGACGCGTCGCCGGGGTGGATGTGTCGGACTCCTCTGGAACTATGGGGCCATGACGCAGATGACCAAGGGGATGAACATCCCGCTGTCCGCCACCCGCCTCCGCGCCGAGCTCGTCTGGACCACGGGCCCCGGTACGCCGGACGTCGACGCGTCCGCGCTCCTCCTCCTCGGCACGGGGAAGGTGCGGTCCGACGACGACTTCGTCTTCTTCAACCAGCCGCAGCACGCGTCGGGGGCGGTCCGCAAGACGCCGAAGCAGCCCGTGGGCGGCTCCGTGCACGACGCCCTGGAGGTCGACCTCTCACGCGTCGAGCCGGACGTCGAGCGGATCATCCTCGGCGCATCGGCCGACGGCGGCACCTTCGGTGCTGTCCCCGGTCTCTACCTCGTCCTCACGGATCTCGACTCGGGCACGCTGGTCGCCCGGTTCGACGTCACCGATGCCACGACCGAGACCGCGTTCCTCTCGGGCGAGATCTACCGCCGCAACGGCCAGTGGAAGTTCCGGGCCGTCGGCCAGGGGTACGCCTCGGGGCTCGCCGGCCTCGCCACCGACTTCGGCATCAGCGTCGACGACGAGCCGGCGCCCGCGCAGCCTGCCGCGGCGCCCCCGGCCCCCTCGGTTCCGGCCGACGCCGCGTCGCTGCGCCCGCCGTCCTACACCCGTCCCGATCGGACGCCTCCCGCACAGCCCGCTGTCGCGCCGTCCTACACCCGGCCGGACCGGACCCCGGCCGCACCGCCGGTCGCAGCGCCGGCCGCAGCCCCCGCTGCCCCGCCCGCGTACACCCGCCCGGACCGGACACCCGCGCCCAGCGCTCCCGCCTACGGTTCTCCCGCACCGACGTACGGCACCCCCGCGCCCGCCTTCGGCGCGACCCCGGCACCGGCGCCCATTCCCGGGTACGCGCCGCCGCCGACCGCGCCCTCGTTCGGCTCCGTGCCACCACCCGCGTCGGCGCCCGTCAACCTCGACAAGGGCCGCGTGAGCCTGCAGAAGCGCCAGCGTGTGAGCCTCGCGAAGACGGGGGCCCCGGCCCTCACCCGCGTCCAGCTCGGCCTGGGCTGGGACCCGGCGACGGGTCGCGGCAACATCGACCTCGACGCCTCCGCGATCGTTCTCGACGCCTCCGGCAAGGACATCGACAAGGCGTGGTTCATGAGCAAGAAGGCGTGCAAGGGCGCCGTCCAGCACATGGGCGACAACCTCACGGGAGCCGGCGACGGCGACGACGAGGTCATCCTCGTCGACCTCATGAAGCTGCCCGCCCAGGTCGCGGCCGTCGTCTTCACCATCAACTCGTTCGCGGGGCACAGGTTCACGGACGTGAAGAACGCCTACTGCCGGCTCGTCGACTCGACGAACGGCGCCGAGCTCGTCCGGTTCGACCTCACGGACTCCAAGGCTGCGACCGGCGTGTTCATGTGCGTGCTGCGGCGTGGCGCGGGCGACGTGTGGGAGATGGAGGGCCTGGGCGAGTTCCAGGACGGCAAGACCGTCAAGGCGATGCTCGGCACGGCCGGTCAGTTCCTGCGCGCCGGAGCCTGAGGGGCAGCGCCCCGCGCCAGCGCGATCGACCCAGCGCGATCGACGACGACGGCCCGCCGCCGCGACCCCAGGGGGTGCGGCGACGGGCCGTCGTCGTCGTTGCAGCGCCCCCTAGAGGTGTGGGCGCACGGACGGAAGGAGCTGGTCGAAGGTGCGGCCCGTCGCCGAGGCACCGATCGCCGTCATGGCCCATCCGTCTCCCTCACGGGTCACCTTCGCCATGATCTGGGCGTTGTGCGTCCCCGACCCCGAGAGGTCGTACCGTGCGAGCTCGGTGTTGGACGCCTCGTCGACGAGGCGGCAGAACGCGCTCTCGATCTGCGTGAAGTCCTGACCGGTGAACGAGTTCACCGTGAACACGAGCGTCGTCACCGTCGCGGGCACCCGCGTGAGGTCGACGATGATCGACTCGTCGTCCCCGTCGCCCGCACCCGTGCGGTTGTCACCGGTGTGCATGACGGACCCGTCGACGCTCTGCAGCTGGTTGAACCACACCTGGTCGACGAGCCGGCCCGCCGCGTCGAAGAGGAGCCCGGACGCGTCCAGGTCGATCTCCTGCTCGCGCTTGCCGAAGAAGCCGCGCTTCTTCACCGCGTCCCACCCGAGGCCCATGCGGACCCGCGTGAGGGTCCCGCCGCTGGGCTTCGCGAGGGAGACCTTCTGACCCTTGGACAAGTTCACTGACATGCATGCGTCCTTTCGGTGCGGCCCGGCTTCTGCGGGCCGCTCGGGTGGGGGTGGAAACGATCAGGGGACGGGCGCGTCCCGCGTCTCGGCGGTCCCGCCGGGCGTGGTCTCCGATGCGTCAGCACCCGTGCCGTGCTTCTTCCGGTACCGCAGGGAGGACACGAACGACGCCCCGATGAAGACGACACCGAGAAGACCCGTGATGATCTCGTCGATGTGCACCTTGATCGAGACGAGCAGGATCGCCGCGAGGGCACCGATCGCCCAGTGCGCGCCGTGCTCGAGGAACACGTACTCCGAGAGGGTGCCCTTCTTGACGAAGAAGATCGTGATGGACCGGACGAACATGGCACCGATGAACCCGAGGCCGAGCGCGATGATCACGGGGTCCGGGGTGATCGCGAACGCGCCGATGACGCCGTCGAACGAGAAGGACGCGTCGAGCACCTCGAGGTACAGGAAGAGGAAGAACCCAGCCTTGCCGGTCGCCTTCGCGAGGGTGGACGGCCCGGAGTGGGTCACCTTCTCCACGACGGTGGCGCTCACGCTGTCGTCCTCCTCGTCGTCCCCGGGGACGGTGAAGAGGTTTCCGAGGCCGTTGACCGCGAGGTAGGTGACCATGCCGAGGACGCCCGCGAGGAGCACGACATGGGGATCGTCGGCGAGCAGCTCGGCGGCGAGGAGCAGGAGGACCGTGGCGGTGACGACCGAGACGTTCTCGAGCTTGCCGACCTTCGCGAGCGGCCTCTCGAGCCAGGACAGCCACGTGATCTCGCGCTTCTCGAAGATGAAGTCGAGGAACAGCATGAGCAGGAACATCCCGCCGAACGCCGCGATCTGCGGGTGCGCCTCGGCGAGCGCGTACCCGTAGGTGCCCGGGGTGTCGGGGTCCCCCTTCTCCATCGCGAGCTGGAGAGCCTCGACCGGGCCGAGGTCCGCGGTGACGCTGACGATGACGAGCGGGAAGACAAGACGCATGCCGAACACGGCGATGAGGATGCCGATGGTGAGGAAGATCTTCTGCCAGAAGTCAGACATCCGCTGGAGGATCTTCGCGTTGACGACCGCATTGTCGAACGAGAGCGAGACCTCGAGGATTCCGAGGATGACGCACAGGACGAAGGCTTCCCAGCCTCCGTAGAAGAAAGCAGTGATCAGTGCCGCGATCGTCACGACGAATGACCAGCCGAAGGTGCGCAGGAACATGCGTGTCCTTGTCTAGGGTGACATCACTCGGGCGGCCCACGGTCGAAGACCCCGGGCCGCCCGTCGTGCTGTGGAGATGTGTGTCAGCAGTGATGCAGGTGATGCAGGTGATGCAGGTGAACGATCAGACGCTGACGCCGAAGTCGCGGGCGATGCCCGCGAGACCCTCTGCGTAGCCCTGACCCACGGCGCGGAACTTCCACTCCGCACCGTTGCGGTACAGCTCACCGAAGACCATGGCCGTCTCGGTGGAGGCGTCCTCGCTGAGGTCGTAGCGCGCGAGCTCGACGCCGCCGGCCTGGTTCATGACGCGGATGAACGCGTTGGACACCTGGCCGAAGTTCTGGGAGCGGGCAGCCGCGTCGTAGATCGACACGGGGAACACGATCCGCTGGACCTCGGCCGGGACGGCTGCGAGGTTGACCTTGATCTGCTCGTCGTCGCCGTCGCCCTCACCGGTGAGGTTGTCACCGGTGTGCTCGACGGAGCCGTCCGCGCTGGTGAGGTTGTTGAAGAAGACGAAGTGGCCGTCCGTGAGGACCTTGCCGCTGGCGCCGAGAAGGATCGCGCTCGCGTCGAGGTCGAAGTCGACACCCGTCGTCGTGCGGACATCCCATCCCAGGCCGACCGTCACGGCGGTGAGGCCGGGCGCCTCCTTGGTGAGCGAGACGTTTCCGCCCTTGCTAAGACTGACTCCCACGAGTACTCCATACGCTCGGGACGGGGTTTTGTGCCCCCGCCGTTTCGATGGTCCGTCACCCAGAGGGCGACGGCTTGACTATAACGCGAGAGACCTGCCGTAAGGCGGTCGAATCTCGCGCAAAATGGTGGTGAGAACTCCCCGTCGCCATGCTCGGCGAGGCCGCGCTGAGCCGGCACCGGGCCCGGCGGGCCCAGGCGTGCCACCGTGGTCAGCCCAACGCGTCGACCAGGCGCAGCCAGTCGTGCCAGGGTTGGCCCGGAGGGCCCAGCGGCACGGCGGTGACCTGCGGTCGCGCCCCGACGCGGTCCGCGACGGCCGACGTGACGACGGCCGTCCAGCCCGCGGGCAGCGCGCCGTCGGCCCCGGGCCCGGCAGGGCCTGCACCGAGCCACGCCGCTGCCCGCGCCGGTGCGGCGGCGACGTCGACGACCTCGAAGGTCTCCACCGCGGACCGCACGGTGCGGCCGAGCGTCCCGTGCACGTCCACCGTGACGCCGAGGTCCGCGCGGATCACGACGTGGTGGTCGCGGCGGTCCATGAGCATCCCGAACGTCGACCGCGCGCCGTCCGTGCCGGGAGGACCGGCGAGCTCGAGGTGCACCCGGGCGTCCGGACGCCCGACCGCGCGTCGGACGTAGTCGCCGAGCGGTGTCGCCACGCCGTCGGGCGTGAGCAGACCGGCGCGCACGGGCCCGGGGCGCCAGCGCGGGACGATCTTGTGAGATCCCGTGACGAACACCTCGAGCTCGGCCGAGGTGAGCTGGTCCACGGGTGGCACGTACCGGCCCGGGATCGGGTCAGGGCGCCCATCGGCGGGGTGTGCCTCGTCGGGGTGTGCCTCGTCGGGCCGCACCGCGCCCCCCGGCACCTCGATCGAGGCCAACGCGTGCTCGACCGCCGTCAGGACGGTCCGCTGGTGCGCGACGGGCACCGACGCCGTGACCCGGGCGGGACCGCCCGAGGCCTCGACGACGACGGTGCTCACGATGAGCGGCGTCGTCATGTCGTGCTGCGCGACGTCGACCCGGACGCCTTCGACGTAGCGTCCGTCGCGCGACCTCAGGGGCCACGGACGTCGGTCGACGAGGCATGCCCGGTGGTCCGCGGCGAACGCGTCCTCGACGATCCCGCGGACCGCACGCTCGACCGCCATCCGGTCCGGCGGGCGCCCGGGGTCAGGTCGCTGGGCGGACGCCGCTGGCGGTGCGTACCGGGGCACGAGCGCGTCGGTGCCGCCGAGCGCCTCGATGCGGATCTGCGAGCCGACGACGCGTCCGGTCGCGTCCGCCTGCGCGCCGGGGGCCTCGCACGTCACCCCGCCGACGTCGTCGACGACCGACCAACCCCACGGGACCGGCAACACCAGCCCCGACTGGTCGTCACGCAGGAGCGGGCCCGGGTGCGGCACGCCGGAGCGCTCGAGCACGGACGTCTCAGACGTCGATGCGGCGGGGACCCGCCTGCCAGGCGTCCCAGGCGGAGCGGAGGATCTCCGGCAGGCCGGCGCGGGCGTGCCAGCCCAGGACGGTGTTGATGCGGGCCGGGCTCCCCACGAGGTGCGGCGGGTCACCGGGACGGCGATCGAGGACCTCGGGGGTGATCGTCAGCCCGCTCACGGCGGCGAGCCCGTCGATGACCTCCTTGACGGACGACCCCTCACCCGTGCCGACGTTGAAGACGTCGAAGGGACGCGCCTCGTTCGACGCGAGGTGGTCGAGCGCCGACAGGTGGGCGTGCGCGAGGTCGAGGACGTGGATGTAGTCCCGGATGCACGTGCCGTCGGGCGTGGGGTAGTCGTCCCCGAAGATCTTCGGGGACTCGCCGCGGGCGATCCGGTCGAGGACCATCGGCACGAGGTTGAGCACCGCGGGGTCACCGAGGTCGTCCCAGCCGGAGCCGGCGACGTTGAAGTAGCGCAGCGCCACGAACCGCAGCCCCCAGGCGCGCGTGGCCGCACGGCCGAGCCACTCCCCGACGAGCTTCGTCTCGCCGTAGGGGTTGATCGGCTCGGCGTGGAGCTTCTCCTCGACGACCGACACCGACGGCATGCCGTAGGTGGCCGCCGAGGACGAGAAGACGAGACGGTCGACACCAGCGTCCTCCATGGCCCCGAGGAGGTTGGTCATCCCGCCGACGTTCTGCTCGTAGTAGTACGTGGGACGGGCGACGGACTCGCCCACCTGCTTGCGTCCCGCGAAGTGGATGACGGCGTCGACGTCGTGCTCCTGCATGGCCGCGGCGAGAACCTCACGGGCCCCGGCGCTCGCGACGTCGAGCTCGACGAGCGCTGCGTCGCCGATGCGGTCCGCCCGCCCGGTGCTGAGGTCGTCCACGACGACGACCGTGTCGCCACGCTGCTGCAGCAGACGCACCACGTGCGCCCCGATGTACCCCGCCCCGCCCGTCACCAGAATCGTCATGTCAGCAGGCTACCGGCCACGGCCTGCCGCCCCCACCCCCTCGTCGGGCACCGAAGCACTCCGACCTCATCCCCAGCCGAGCTCGTGGAGGCGGTCGTCGTCGATGCCGAAGTGGTGGGCGATCTCGTGGACCACGGTGATGGCGACCTCCTCGACGACCTCCTCCCGCGTCTCGCACACGGCGAGCGTGGGGTTCCGGAAGATCGTGATGCGGTCAGGGAGCGAGCCGGACGCCCAGCCGAAGTCCCGCTCGGTGAGCGGGACCCCCTCGTAGAGCCCGAGCAGGCCTGGCTCGTCCTCGGGTGCGTCGTCCTCGACCAGCACGACGACGTTGTCCATCTGGGCCGCGAGGTCCGGTGGGACGAGGTCCAGACCATCGCTGACGGCGCCTTCGAACTCTTCACGCGACATCTCGACCATCCAGCCATCCTCTCCCACCCGGCGCGGGTGGGGCGTCGCGCAGGACAGGTCCGGGCCGCGTCACCCGTGCCGCCGCCCGCGCTGCGCCCGTCTTTTTGCGCCGGGGGGATCGGGCGCCCTATGCTGTGCGAGGTCGTCGACTCTCGACATGTTCGTCCGTCCTCGACCAGGCCCCCATCGTTTAGCGGCCTAGGACGCCGCCCTTTCACGGCGGTAGCACGGGTTCGAATCCCGTTGGGGGTACGGGTACTCTGAGGGTGCAGCGTTCAGGCACCGGATGTCAGAGAGTCCGCAGATGTACGGTACGATCTTCCAGGTTCGCCAAGAGGTCAGCCTCGGAAGCGAGAGCAGTACAGCACGATCCTTGAAACACACGTAGTGCCTCAAGGCCCCGTAGCGCAGTTGGTTAGCGCGCCGCCCTGTCACGGCGGAGGTCGCGGGTTCAAGTCCCGTCGGGGTCGCTTGATCATGAACGCCCGGTCAGTTCCATCGGCCGGGCGTTCGTGTCAAGGCTCTGTAGCTCAGTTGGTAGAGCGTTCGACTGAAAATCGAAAGGTCACCGGATCGACGCCGGTCGGAGCCACACATGAACCCCTGGGCAACCAGGGGTTCTTTTGTGTCTGCACGGCACCGTCTGCCCGACCCCGCACGACCGGCATACGTCCGCGGTTGCGGGCACACCGCGGGACCGGTTGAGTTGAGATAGCGTCAACCGTGAAAGGCGGGTGCCGGATGACCACCATGAAGGACGACGGGCGAGCTGCGCCCGGTTCACCACGACCCTCCATCAGCGCGCTCATCGAGCAGCTGACCGAGCAGACGAAACGACTCGTGCGCGCGGAGATCGCGTCGGCGAAGGCCGAGCTCGCCGTGAAGGCCAAGCACGCAGGCGTCGGCATCGCGCTGGCAGGCGCCGCCGCGGTGCTCAGCCTCTACGGCCTCGGGTTCGCCCTGCACGCTGCGATGACCGGCCTCGACGAGGTCATGCCACTGTGGCTCGCCGCTCTTGTCGTCGCTCTCGTCCTGTTCGTCATCGCCGGCGTGCTCGGGCTGATCGGCGTGAAGACTCTCAAGCGAGGCATACCCCCGACACCCACGCGGACGATCACGAGCGTCAAGGACGATGTCACCGCGGTGAAGGAAGGGGCTCAGTCATGAGCGCGGACGAGGCCGAGCTCAGCGCGGAGGTCCTGCGGGCCCGTGCGGACCTCGCAGCGACGGTGGACGAGCTGACGAACCGGCTCGCCCCGAAGGCACTCGCGGACGACGCGGCTCAAGCCACCCGGCTCGCGGTGGAGGACACCGGGGCGCTCCTGGGCGGGAACGGACTGCCGGTGGCGTCCAACCGCGCACGGAACGTCAAGGTCCTCCTCGGCGCCGCCGCAGGCGTCGTCGTCGTGGTCGCGGTGATCGTCATCAAGGTCGCGCGACGGCGCTGACGCTCGTCGCGCAGCAGAGAGGGGCCGTCCCCAACGGGACGGCCCCTCTCTTGACGTCGTGTCACGCGCCCCGGCGTGCGCTCAGCTCGTCCTCGACGACGACCACGCCGGAGTTGGCGAGGAGACCCTTGACCTCGGCCTCACGGTAGCGGCGGTGGCCACCGAGGGTGCGGATGGACGAGAGCTTGCCGGCCTTCGCCCATCGGGTCACGGTCTTCGGGTCGACACGGAAGAGGCTCGCCACCTCGGCGGGGGTCAGCAGCACTTCCGGTTCTCCACGGTTGATCGACATAGGGGGACCTCATTCCTTGCAGCCACCTGGCTCCGGGGGGTGTCGGAGCGTGCGACAGGTGGTTGCATATTCATCCACTATCCCACTAAGGGCGATTCGTGCGCCTCACGTGGGGGGTGAGGAAGAGGGTGAAAACGGTGCAGAACTCGTGGTGGAGACCGAGATCACATCACGAAAGAGGACCAGATCGCCCCTGCCCTCCACCAAGAGGTGGTCCGGGGGCGCTGGCAGCATGTACCGTTGACCCACGAACAGACGAAACTTACCCCGGGGCCGCACGTCTGAGCACGTTGCCGCCCCGCTTCTACGTTGAGGGGGTCGGAGCCATGGGCCGCGGCCGTCAGAAGGCAAAGCAGACCAAGGTCGCCCGGGAGCTGAAGTACTTCAGCCCCGAGACGAACTACAAGGCGCTCGAACAAGAGCTGACCGGTCACAGCCGAACCGATGTAGCTACGGAGCCTCGCCGCGCGGTGAGTGTCTCCGACGACGCAGAGGACTGGGACCGCTACGCGGACCGCTCCGACGAGCGTTGACCGGGTTACCCCTTCCTCACACCTCTGAACTGGCCGCCCCGCGCACCTGCGCAGGGCGGCCAGTTCGTGGTGCCAGGACTCAGACCCGGTAGCTGCCGACCATCCGGACGGCCCCGCCGTCGACTCCCTTGGACCCCCGGACGATGTCGGCGCCCCGGGTGCCGTCGTCCGCCGTGACCGTCCCCAGGACCCAGGCCGGCAGACCCAGCGCCGCGAGCCGCGCGAGCGCAGCATCGGCACCCTCGGCACCGACGACCGCGATCATCCCCACACCGAGGTTGAGCGTGTTCTCGAGGTCTGACCACGGCACCTGCCCCAACCCGCGGACGACGTCGAAGACGGCGGGCACGGCCCACGACCCGCGGTCGACCTGCGCGCTGAGCCCGACAGGCAGCACCCTCGCGAGGTTGGCCGCCAGCCCACCACCCGTGACGTGCGAGAACGCGTGGACCTGCGCCGCGGTGTCCCGGGCGAGCGCGAGGCAGTCGCTCGCGTAGACGCGGGTCGGCTCGAGCAGCTCCTCGCCGAGCGTGCGCCCGAACTCGGGCACGTCGCGGTCCAGGGCCCAGCCGGCGTGCTTCACGACGGCACGGACCAGCGAGTACCCGTTGGAGTGCAGCCCCGAGGAGCCCATGGCGAGCACGACGTCACCCTCGCGCACCTTGTCGGGACCGAGCAGGTCCGCGGCCTCCACGACCCCCACAGCCGCACCCGCGACGTCGTACTCGTCCTCGCGGAGGAGGCCGGGGTGCTCGGCCGTCTCGCCACCCACGAGGGCGGTGCCGGCAACCTCGCACGCGGCTGCGATGCCCCGCACGATGTCGGCGACGCGCTCGGGCACGACCTTGCCCGTCGCGATGTAGTCCGTCATGACGAGCGGCTGCGCACCGCACACGACGATGTCGTCGACGACCATCCCGACGAGGTCGAAGCCGATGGTGTCGTGGATGTCGAGCGCCTGGGCGATCGCGACCTTCGTGCCGACACCGTCGGTGGACGAGGCGAGCAGAGGACGGTCGTAGGACTTGAGCATGCTCACGTCGAACAGTCCGGCGAAGCCGCCGACCCCGCCGAGGACGTCGGGACCGTGCGTCCGGGCGACCGCGGCCTTCATGAGCTCGACGGCGCGGTCGCCGGCAGCGGTGTCCACGCCGGCAGCGGCGTAGGTGAGGCCTTCAGACACGAGTGACTCCAGATGTGAGGACGAGGAGGGGGGACATGGCGCGTCCGGGCGGGACCCGCCGGGGTCGCGCACGGGGCGCGCCGCGAGGGAGGGGGATCGATCAGGGATGCGCGAGGGCGGTCGACCCGCCAGCACCGACCGAGAGGGACCGCAGCCCGTCCTCGGGTGCGCCGAGAGGGAGCTCCGCCTGCTCGAGGAGGTGCTTGCCGAGCTGCTCCGAGTCGGGCAGCGCGATCGGGTACCTGCCGGTGAAGCACGCGCTGCACAGCTGCGACGCCGGTTGCTCCGTGGCGGCGATCATGCCGTCGTGGGAGATGTAGCCCAACGAGTCGGCCCCCAACGACTGCCCGATCTCGTCGGCGCTGAGGCCGTTGGCGATGAGCTCGGCACGGGACGCGAAGTCGATGCCGTAGAAGCAGGGCCACGTGACGGGCGGCGCGCTGATGCGGATGTGGATCTCCGCCGCACCCGCCTCCCGGAGCATCCGGACGAGCGCCCGCTGGGTGTTCCCGCGGACGATCGAGTCGTCGACGACGACGAGGCGCTTGCCCTTGATGACCTCGCGCAGCGGGTTGAGCTTGAGCCGGATGCCGAGCTGGCGCAGCGTGTCCGAGGGCTGGATGAAGGTCCGGCCCACGTAGGCGTTCTTCGTGAGGCCCTGGCCGAACGGGATGCCGGACTCCTGGGCGAACCCGACGGCTGCAGGGGTCCCGGACTCCGGGACGGGGATGACGAGGTCGGCCTCGACGGGGTGCTCACGGGCGAGCTGGCGACCCATCTCGACCCGGGCGGCGTGGACGGAGCGGCCCTTGATCGTCGTGTCCGGACGAGCGAGGTACACGTACTCGAAGACGCAGCCCGACCTGGCGGGCTCGGCGAACTTCTGGGACCGCAGGCCGTCCTCGTCGATCGCGATGAGCTCGCCCGGCTCGATCTCCCGGACGAAGCTCGCTCCGACGATGTCGAGCGCAGGCGTCTCGCTCGCCACGACCCAGCCGCGAGCCAGCCGGCCGAGGACGAGGGGGCGCACGCCCTGCGGGTCACGCGCCGCGTAGAGCGTGCCCTCGTCCATGAACACGAGGCTGAAGGCGCCGCGCAGACGCGGCAGCACCTCGAGCGCGGTCTGCTCGAGCGTGTGGTCCGGGTCGCCCGCGAACAGGGCGGTGACGAGCGCGGTGTCGGTGGTGTTGCCCCGGGCGAGCTCACCGCGGCGCTGGGCACCGTAGCGCTCGGCGACGAGCTCGACGAGCTCCGCGCTGTTGACGAGGTTCCCGTTGTGGCCGAGGGCCACCGTGCCGGACGCGGTCGCACCGAGGGTGGGCTGGGCGTTCTCCCACGTCACCCCACCGGTCGTGGAGTAGCGGCAGTGACCCACGGCCATGTGTCCGGTGAGCGCGTTGAGCGCGGTCTCGTCGAACACCTGGGAGACGAGTCCCATGTCCTTGTAGACGAGGATCTGCTCGCCGTTGCTCGTCGCGATCCCCGCTGACTCCTGGCCGCGGTGCTGGAGCGCGTACAGACCGAAGTAGGCAAGCTTCGCTACCTCTTCGCCAGGTGCCCAGACACCGAAGACGCCGCACGCGTCCTGCGGTCCCTTCTCACCGGGCATGAGGTCATGATTGAGAAGTCCATCTCCACGGGGGGCCACAGCACAAGTCTCCCACAGGCCTCCCGGGCATGTCAGGACAGTCCGCGCCGACCGACGCTCACCGGCGGGCCACCCGCCCGCGGTCCGTCAGCGGCTGCTGCGGCGGTCCGCGGCGATCGCCGCGAGGCCCGCGAGAAGCGTCGTCACGAGGGTCGTGCCGGCGATCGAGACGATGAAGTAGACCCACCGGTTGACCATCCCGGGATCCGAGACGACGAGCGCGACGACCACGCCGAGCACGATCCCCACGATCGCCCCGACGAGGAAGAAGGAGCGGTACCGCGGCGCTCGGCGGACCCTGGCGTGCTCGGCGACCGACTCGATGCGGGCCTGCTCGGCGGGGTCAGGAGGTGTGCTCGTCACGAGCATCGACTCTACCGCCGAGCGGCACGTTAACGAACGTCGTTTACATCGTCTCGGGTACCAACACCCCTGTTCGCACGGCGCCGCGGGCGCAGTTGACTCTCCTCACGACCCACCGGCAGGCACCGTGCGCCCGCCCGAGAGAAACGGCAGTCCCATGCGAATCACCCCGATCCGAGCAACCATCGCGGCCGTCACCACAGCCCTGGTGCTCTCGGGCTGTTCGCCGACCCCCGTGAGCGGGGCGAAGGGTGACGACGGCGGGGAGAGCACGACACTCTCGATCGTCGGTTTCGCCGTCCCCAAGGCGGCGAACGACGCCGCGCAGAAGCTGTGGTCCGAGACCGACGAGGGTGCGGGTGTCACGTGGGAGAGCTCCTACGGCGCCTCGGGCGACCAGAGCCGCGCCGTCGTGAGCGGCCTCGAGGCCGACTACGTGCACTTCTCCCTGGAGGGCGACGTGACCCGCCTCGTCGACGAGGGGCTCGTCGCCGAGGACTGGAACGCGGGCGAGCACCAGGGCATCGTCTCCGACTCCGTCGTCGTGCTCGTCGTCCGTGAGGGCAACCCGAAGAACATCCAGGGCTGGGACGACATCGTCCAGCCCGGCATCTCGATCGTCACGCCCAACCCGGGCTCGTCCGGGTCCGCGCGGTGGAACATCCTCGCCGCCTACGGCAGCGTCATCGCCGACGGCGGGACCGACGCCGAGGCGCAGGAGTACCTCCGCGCGTTCTTCGGCAACGTCGCCGCCCTCCCCGGCAGCGGCCGGGACGCCACGACGGCATTCACGAGCGGCACCGGGGACGTCCTCATCTCCTACGAGAACGAGGCGATCCTCGCCCGGCAGAACGGCGAGACCTTCGACTACGTCGTGCCCGACTCGACGCTCCTCATCGAGAACCCCGCCGCGGTGACCGTGGACGCCGACCCGAAGGCCACGGACTACCTCGAGTTCGTGCTCAGCGAGGAGGGCCAGACGGCATTCGCCGAGAAGGGCTTCCGCCCCCTGGTGGACGGCATCGACGTCACGGTCGAGGGGGCCAACGACCCGTCCGACCCGTTCCCCGTCCCGACGAAGCTGCTGACGATCGCCGACGACTTCGGCGGCTGGAGCGCCGTGAACGACAGGTTCTTCGGGGACGCCGGCCTCGTCACGACGATCCAGACGGAGACCGGGAAGTCGTGACCACCACCGTCGCTCCCGCAGCGACACCTTCGTCTACCGGCCGGGCGACGCGCACGCGTCGCCCGGCCGGGGGCGCGCGCCTGACCCGCACCTCCGGGGTCGGCCTGGGTGTCGCTCTCATCTGGTTCAGCGCGCTCGCGCTCGTCCCGCTCATCGCCGTGCTCGTGGAGACGTCCAGCGGTGGCTGGGGCGCCTTCTGGCGCACGCTGACGAACACGCAGACCGCCGCCGCCCTGACGCTCACCATCACCCAGGCGCTCCTCGTCACTGCCGTGAACGTCGTCGTCGGGACCGTCATCGCGTGGGTGCTCGTCCGGGACCGGTTCGTCGGCAAGCGGGCGCTCGAGGTGCTCATCGACATCCCGTTCGCGCTACCCACCATCGTCGCCGGCCTCGTCCTGCTCTCCTTGTACGGCCCCGCCGGGCCGCTCGGTGTCGACGTCGCGAACACCCGCGCGGCGGTCTTCCTCGCGTTCCTGTTCGTCACGCTGCCGTTCGTCGTGCGGACGGTGCAGCCCGTGCTCGCCGAGCTCGACCGGGACGTCGAGGAGGCCGCGGCGTCGCTCGGCGCGAGCTCGTTCACGACGTTGCGCCGCATCATCCTGCCGGCCCTGTTCCCGGCGATCACCGCCGGTGCGGCCCTGTGCTTCGCCCGCGGCATCAGCGAGTACGGGGCGCTCGTCCTGCTGTCGGGCAACCTGCCGATGCGCACCGAGGTCGCGTCCGTCCGGATCCTCAGCTACCTCGAGAACGGTGACCAGACCGCCGCAGCCGCCGTCGCGAGCGTCCTGCTCCTCGTCTCGTTGCTCGTCATCGTCGCACTCGACGTCCTGCAACGACGGGTGGCGCGTCGTGGGTAGCAACCGGGCCGTGCGCTACGGCCTGCGCACAGCCGTCATCGTCTACCTCGTCATGCTCGTCGGCTGGCCCGTGTCCCTCGTCGCCAAGGGCGCCTTCGCGGACGGCCTCGACACGCTGCGTACCGCACTGTCCGACCCGTCGGTGATCTTCGCGCTCCAGCTCACGGCCACCGTCGCGGTGCAGGCGGTCATCATCAACACCCTCTTCGGGGTGGGCATCTCGCTGCTCCTCGTGCGGTACGAGTTCCCCGGCAAGCGCATCCTGTCGGCGCTCATCGACCTCCCGCTGTCCGTGTCGCCCGTCGTCGTCGGGCTCGCGCTCGTCCTCGTGTACGGGGGGCGCGGCGGCTGGTTCGGGGACGACCTCGAGTCCGCCGGCCTCCAGGTGATCTTCGCGACGCCGGGGATCATCCTCGCGACCGCGTTCGTGTCACTGCCACTCGTCATCCGGGAGGTCGTCCCCGTCCTCACCGAGATCGGCACGGACGAGGAGCAGGCGGCCGCGAGCCTCGGCGCCAGCCCTGTCCAGACCTTCTGGCGCATCACCCTGCCCGCCATCAAGTGGGCGGTCGTGTACGGCGTGGTGCTCACCCTGGCCCGCTCCCTCGGGGAGTTCGGGGCCGTGAAGATCGTCTCCGGCAACCTCGAGGGCCGGACCCAGACGGCGACGCTGCTCGTCGAGCAGAAGTACCAGGACTTCGAGCAGGGCACCGCCTACGCGACGGCGTTCCTCCTCGCGGCCGTGTCCGTCGCCTGCATCATCGTCGTGTCGTTCCTGCGCAAGCCCAAGGAGGCGTCGTGAGTATCGAGGTCCAGCGGATCAGCAAGCGGTTCGGTGACTTCGTCGCGCTCGACGACGTCAGCGTGTCCATCCCCACCGGGCGCCTCACCGCGCTGCTCGGTCCCAGCGGTGGCGGCAAGTCGACGCTCCTGCGGGTCATCGCCGGCCTGGAGCAGGCCGACTCGGGCAGGGTCGAGATCGAGGGCCGCGACGCCACCGGGCTGCCTGCTCGCAAGCGCAACGTCGGGTTCGTGTTCCAGCACTACGCGGCGTTCAAGCACCTGTCCGTGGCGCGCAACGTCGCGTTCGGGCTCGAGATCCGCAAGACACCCAAGGACGTCACCGCGGAACGCGTCGACGAGCTCCTGCGGCTCGTGCACCTCGAGCAGTTCGCGCACCGGCTGCCGTCCCAGCTCTCGGGCGGGCAGCGTCAGCGCATGGCGCTCGCCCGCGCCCTCGCCGTGCAGCCGAGCGTCCTGCTGCTCGACGAACCCTTCGGTGCGCTCGACGCGAAGGTCCGCAAGGAGCTGCGCGACTGGCTCCGCAAGCTCCACGACGAGATCCCCGTGACCACGGTGTTCGTCACGCACGACCAGGAGGAGGCCCTCGAGGTCGCGGACGAGATCGTCGTCATCAACGACGGGCGCATCGAGCAGGTGGGCTCCCCCGACGACCTGTACGACGCACCGGCGAACGACTTCGTCATGAGCTTCCTCGGGCCGGTGACGACCCTCGGCGACCGGCTCATCCGGCCCCACGACATCGTCGTCGAGACCACGCCACGCGACGCCGACCCGTCCGTCGTGCGCGGTGTGGTCTCCCGGACCGTGCGGGTGGGCTTCGAGGTCCGCTGCGACGTCGCCGTCGAGGATCACACCGTCCAGGTCGTCGTCACGCGCGCCGAGGCGCGCACGCTCGGCCTGGCGACGGGCACGACGGTCTGGCTCCGGCCGGCGGCGGGCACGGTCACGCTCACCGGCGGGCCGAAGAAGGTCACGGCCCGCGCCTGAGCGCGTGCGGACGGGCCGGAACGCCGCCCGCCAGCATCGATAGGCTCTGCCGCATGACTGCGCCCCGAACCAGCCGCCCGCCCGTCCGCGTCGCCATCCTCGGCTCGGGCACGGGCACCACCGCAGCGCACATCATGGATGCGGCTGGCGTGTCGGTGCACGCGCAGGTGTGCCTCGTGATCGCCAACAACAGCCGCGCCGGCGTGCTCGAGAACGCGCGCCGGCGCGGTGTCCCGACCCTCCACCTCAGCAGCGTCACGCACCCGGACCCCGCGGACCTCGACGACGCGATGGTCAGGGCGCTCGAGGAGGCCGGGGCGGAGGTCGTGGTGCTCGCCGGGTACATGCGCAAGGTCGGGCCCAGGACGCTCGACCGGTGGGCCGGGAACATCGTCAACACCCACCCCGCGCTCCTTCCGGCCTACGGAGGGGTGGGGATGTACGGGGACCGGGTCCACGAGGCCGTCCTCGCCGACGGCGCGCACGTGAGCGGCGCCTCGGTGCACCTCGTCACGCCCGAGTACGACGAGGGCCCCGTCCTGGCACAGAGGTCCGTGCCCGTCGAGCCGGATGACGACGTCGCGAGCCTGCGCAGCCGGGTCCAGGCGGCCGAGAAGGCGCTCCTCGTCGAGTGGCTCGCCGGTCGGTGCGCGCAGGGTGGTGCGCCGTCAGCCGACGATGCCTAGGGACCGAGCTGCCCGGAGCCAGTCGGGGAACTCGCTGAGCAGCCGCTCGTAGAGCTCGGCGTCCGGGACCGAGTCGATGTCGTCGAGCTCGAAGAAGCCGACGTTGTCGACCTCGCGCCCCTCGAGCTCGTCGAGGGACGTGAGCAACCCGTAGTTGGCGCGGCCGACCCCGACGAACTGCCAGAACGCGGGGAGCCCGGCAGCCTGCGAGACGAGCTCGGTGATCGCGCGGCGCTGCTTGAAGCCCCCGTCGGTGAAGAACAGCACGAGCGTGGGCATGCGGTCCCCGCGCCGCAGCGTGCTCATGACCTCGTGCATGATCGGCAGCTCGTCGTTCGTCGCACCGATCGCGTCGTAGTCCACCCCGCCGTGCCGGCCGTAGAGGTGCAGGTACTCCCTCGGCCAGGTCTCGAGGTCCGCGACACCGAGGTCCGGCAGCCGCAGGAACGACCGCGCGTACAGGTACGGCTCGAGCGACCCGTCGTCGTCGAGCTGGGCGGCCACCGCGACCATGCGCTCGACGACGCGGTGCACCACCTTCTTCGCGTACTGCTTGTGCATCGAGCCGGTCTTGTCGATGACGAGCACGATGCGGGCGCGCACGTCGGACGCCTGCTTGGTGAGCAGGACACGGTGCACCGCCTCCTTGCGCAACGACAGCACCTGGCGCTTCTCGAGCGACAGGCGCTCCTCCCCCGGCGCGACACGGACGCCCGTCGGCGCGGGCGCCGGAGCAGGCGGAGGTGGCGGAGGTGGCGTGGGAGCGGGAGGGGCGGCGGGTGCAGGCGGTGCGGGCGGGGCAGCAGCGGGTGCCGGCGGAGCGCCGACCTGCCCGGCAGGCTCGTCGTCGACGCTCACCCCGTACTCGCGGACGAGGTCGGCCAGCCCACCGTCCCAGCCCGCGCAGACGTTGCGCAGCTTCCACGCCCCGCCGCGCCGGTAGAGCTCGACGAGCACGGCGGCCCGCTCGCTCGTGAGTCCTGCCACGGAGCACGCGATCGCCGCGGCGCCGGTCGGCTCGACCAGCACCGCGATGCTGCCCGACGACGCGAGCGTCCCGGTGACCGACCCGTCGAGCGTGAGCGCGACGGCGACGGTGGTGACGTCGGTCGGCACCCGGTCGAGGTCGACGGTGAGGGAGTCCGCTGCGGTGAGCCGCACGGCACCCTCGGGAGACTGCGGCTGGTTGAAGAACACGAGGTCGTCGTCGCTGCGCACGGCCCCCGACTCCGCGAGCTGGAACGCCATGACGTCGACGCTCCCCTGCCGCGCCCCGCCGACCCGTATCGCCACGACCCCGCCCGGCAGCACCGTGTTCGCTCCCCGCACCAGCTCCATGCATCCTCCTGGACGTCCCTGTCGACACCGTCGGGCGCCGGCCCTGCCCGCGATCGTACGGCGGGAGAGCGGGCGCCCGAGGTCGTGCGGCGGCGCGTCAGTGATTGACGACGCCGGTGGTCGACAGCGCCGGTGGTCCGTCAGTCGTCCGCTAGGACCATGTCCGCGTGCGCCCGACGACGCTGGGCCGCAAGGGCCCACCCGGCTCCGACCAGCAGTGCGGCGAGCGCCCCGAGAGCACCGACGGTGTCGACGCCGGTGACGGCGAGCGCTCCGCCGCTGCTGCTCGTCCCCGGCGGCGGGCCGCTGACCACGGGGGGCCGCCCGCCTGCGTTCCCTCCGCCAGCCCCGGTGCCGAGGTCGCCGTCGACGTCCCCGCCACCGTTGCCGCCGCCAACGTCTCCGCCGCCGTTGCCGCCTCCAACGTCTCCGCCGCCGTCACCTTCGCCGCCGTCACCGCCGCCGCCCTCGACAGCCGCGAGGACACTGACAGCCAGCTGCACGGTCGTCCCGGAGGGATCAGCGACGAGGACGAGGTCGTAGTCCCCTGCCGCGAGGTCCGTCGGCACCGTGAACGTCACCGTCGTCGCTCCGTTCGTCACCACGCTCGAACCGACGGCCCGCACGCCCGGTGCAGCGAGCCAGGCCCCGTCCGCAGCGCCGTCGCCGGCGGCCGGGACGAGGTACGCCGACACGCTCGTGGTGGTGGGCGAACCGAGCGACGTGAGGTCGAGTCCAGCGAGCTCCACGGACACCGCCTGCCCGGCGACGACCTCGCTCGGCAGCGCACCAGCCTGCACGCCCCGGCGCGCGAAGCTCGGGCTGAGCGCCGGGTTCGCCCCGAGGTAGGAGATCCATGCGTCCCGGTCGACGAGACCCGAGTCGCGGGCGTCCGTGCCCTCGGTGAACACCGAGAAGTTGTCCCCGCCGGTCGCGAGGAACGAGAAGGTCGCGATCCGGTACTCCGCACCCGGGTCCACCGGTTCGCCGTCGACCGTCACCGACGTGATGCGCTCGCCCCGCGCGGCCGCCGGATCGAACGTGTAGCTCACGTTGTCCGAGAGCCCGAGGTTGAGGAACGGTCGCGAGCCGCCCTCGGGCTGCCACTGCTGCTCGAGCATCTCGACGACCTGGTCACCGGTGAGGGTCACCGACCACAGGTTGTTGACGAACGGCAGGACCGCGTTGGCCTCCGCATAGGTGATGACCCCGTCCTGCCCGTGGAGCAGGTCCGCTCGCAGCCCGCCCGGGTTGACGACACCGATCTGGGCACCGCCACGCTCGGCGGGTGCGAGCGTGTCACGCAGCGAGTTCGCGACGAGGTTGCCGAGTGTCGACTCCGCGCCGCGATCGTCGCGCCTGCCGTCCGCGAATGCGGTGGTGATGTCCGCCGTGACGCTGCCGACGGGTTGGTCGCCGATGATCGCGGCCTCAGCGAGCGCGGCGTCCACGACGGCCTGCACCGCGGCGACCCGCGGGTAGGTGGCGACGAGGTCCGCGACCGGCGTCGTCGTGCGGGGGACGTTGAGCACCGTGTAGTCCACGACGTCGAACGACCCGGGGTCGACGGAGAGGGTGACCTGCCCGATGTTCTCCCCGTAGCTGCCCGTCTGGATCACGGGCCGGGTCCGGCCGGCCGCCCCCGGGACCGGCGCGTCCCACGCGTACTGCTTGTGCGTGTGGCCCGTGAAGATCGCGTCGACGCGCGCGTCGGTGCCGGTGACGATCTCCGCGAAGGTGCCACCTGCGGCGACCTCCTCCTCGAGCGTCGCACCGTCGGGCGTCCCTGCGGACGCACCCTCGTGGTACATCGCGACGACGACGTCCGCCTCACCGTTGGCCTCGTCCCCGTCGGAGAGGGTCGCGGTCACGCGGTTGACGGCAGCGACGGGGTCACCGAAGTCGAGGCTCGCGATGCCCGCGGGTGTGACGAGCGTCGGTGTCTCCTGCGTCACCGCCCCGACGACGCCGACGCGCACGCCGTCGATCTCGAGGATCTCGAACTCCTGCAGCGCGGGGCTGGTGGTGCCGGCGAGGTAGACGTTCGCCCCGAGGTGGTCCCAGTCGGCAGCGTCGCTCACGCGACCGGTGAGGTCGTCGAAGCCCTGGTCGAGCTCGTGGTTCCCGACCGCGGACGTCGCGAGCCCGAGGGCGTTGAGCACGTCGATGGTCGGCTGGTCCTGCTGGGAGGACGAGGCGAACAACGACGCGCCGATGTTGTCCCCGACGGACAGGAACGCCGTCCCGGACGGGTTCGCCGCCCGCAGCTCCTCGACGGTCCCGGCGAACGCGACCGTGTTGCTGTCGATCCGTCCGTGGAAGTCGTTGATGCCGATGAGGTTGAGCTCGACGGGCTGCGCCTGGGCCGAGGGCCCGACGACGGTCGGGTCGTCCTCGCTGGTGGTCACGGCGTGCGCACCGACGCCGGGGCCGAGGGCGAGAGCGGTGGCGAGCATCACGCCTGCCACCGCCCTCCGTCGTGCAAGGTTCTGGTGGCTCGTGGGCACGCGCGCTCCTTCGTCCGTCGTTCACCTGTTCAGGCTGGAGCACAGCGGTCGCTGCGTCGGGACCAGCCCACACATCACACCCGGCGCATCTTGCCGGGAGGTGACGGATGGGAGACGGCGCTGTGAACTCCGGTGCACGCAGGACACCACGGAGCGCCGTCGTCGGTCAACGGTGCATGCTGCGGCGGACGGCGGACGTCAGCGCTCGCGCGCCGCCTGGAGCGGCAGCAGGCGGGAGATGTCCGAGCGCTCACCCGACGCCCGGACGCGCCCGTCACGCACGGCGTGGTCCCAGCTCTCCCGGCCGGTGGCGAGCGCGAGCCAGGTCTGGGGGTCGGTCTCCACGACGTTGGGCGGGGTCCCGCGCGTGTGTCGCGGGCCCTCGACGCACTGGACCGCGCCCCACGGCGGCACCCGCACCTCGACGGCGTGGCCGGGCGCGACGTCGGCCAGCTCCTCGAGGGTGAAGCGGACAGCGGTCGTCACAGCCCGCGTGTCCGCCGTGCCGGCACGCCACGCGGTGAGCGCCACGCGGCCCACGGCGGGGTCGGTCCGACGACGGGGCGGCACGGCTCAGCCCTCGTAGGCGAACGCGATGCGGCGGTCCTCGATCGAGGCCTCGACGAGGCGCACGGTGACGGCGTCCCCGAGCGGGAGCGGGTCGGTACCGGCGACCACGCCGCGCGCCGCCGGCTCGGTGACGACCACCTGGCCACGGCGCGGGTCCTTCTCGTCGCGGTCGACGATGACGCCCTCGAGCTCGTCGCCCACCCGGCCCGCGAGGAGCGCAGCCTCGACGATGTCGACCGACGCGCGCTCGAACGCGCTGGCGCGCTGGCCGCACCGCTGCATGGTGCGCGGGAGCTCGTCGAACGCCTCCCGGACCCAGTCGGGCACGTCGCTCGCAGACCCGCCGGCGCTGAGGGTGAGGCAGATCTCGGTGCCGAACCTGTCGACGAGCCTGCGCAACGGAGCCGTGACGTGGGCGTACTCCGCCGCGATCGCGGCGTGCTCCGCGTCCTGAGGCACATCGCCCTCGAAGGCGACGTACCCGGCGCCGCGGAACAACGACGTCGCCTCGTTGAGGAACGCCGCGTGCCTGGGCACGTCGGACTCCAGCCCGGCGAGGAGCTCGCCGTACGGCATCTCCTGCGGCCAGTCGATCCCGAGCGCGTGCGCGGCACGCCGCAGCCGGTCGACGTCCCGGGGGTCGCTCTGCGGCAGCACGCGAAGGATCCCCATCCCGCCCGCGCGCATGATCTGCGCTGCCGCGATGCCGGTGAGCAACGAGATCTGGGCGTTCCACCCTTCCACGGGCAGGACGGAGCGCAGCTCGAGACCGAAGGTGCCGTCCTCGCGCACCGTGACGTCCTGCTCGGGGAGGTTGAGCGAGGCACCACCGCGCTCGCGTTCGAGGACCTCGCGCAGCCGGCCGACGTCGCGGAGGGCGCGGAGCGCGTCGTCGGCCGTACCGTCGTCGAGCGCCGCCTGGGCCTCGGCGTACGTCAGGCGTGCGCGGGACCGCACGAGCCCCCGGGAGACGGTCGCACCGGTGATCTCCCCCCGGGTGTCGAGGTGCACCCGCCACACGGCTGCCGGCCGCTCGACGTCCGGCAGCAGGCTCGCTGCGCCCTCCGACAGGACGGGCGGGTGCAGGGGGATGCGCGAGTCGGGACCGTAGAACGTCATGCCTCGTGCCCGGGCCTCGCGGTCCACGGCGCCACCAGGGTCGATGACGTGCCCCACGTCCGCGATGGCGTACCGCACCTCGAAGCCCGAGGGTGTGCGGACCACGTGGACGGCCTGGTCGAGGTCCATCGACCCCGGCGGGTCGATGGTCACGAACGGGATGTCGAGCGACTCCCTCGAGTGGTCGGGCGCCGGCCGAGCCGCGGCCGCCTCAGCCTCCGCGAGCACGCCGGGCTCGAAGTCCTGAGGAATCTCCATCTCGGAGCGCAGCTCCTCGAGGGACGAGCGGATCTGCTCGGCGGGCGTGGACCGGGGCAGACGGAGGTGAACGCGACGGGTGGGCACGGCACGACTCTACGAGAGGGGTGCCCTGAGAGCAGCGTTTATCGCCGAACTGGACTTATCACACGCATTCCGGGGGCACATCCCTCATGCAGGGTGAAAGGCAGGGTTAATATCCCGGGCGCCTCGATTTCGGCATCCCGCGGGACGTCACTGTTGCGGTCTCAGCCACCCCGCTGACCGCACCGATGCCTCTCCCCCCGGGCCCGTGCGGCCGATGCACAGACAAGGACCCTGCCGTGCGCACCTCTCCCACCCCCCAGCCCGACTCCTCAGCAGCCGAGTTCCCGCGCGCCGCCACGATGCGCATCTCGGCGCTCGCTACCGCATTCCTCACGGGGGGCGCTGCGATCAGCCTCCTGGTGGCTCCCGCCGCGTCCGCGGCAGCTGTCCCGAGCAGTGCGCAGTCGAGCGTCACACAGTCGGTGTCGAGCACGTGGGGGCACGAGGGGAAGAGCAACGACTCCTGGGGTTCGTGGAAGACGCCGGCCAAGCAGGCACCGAAGACGTCGTGGGACCACTCCGCGACGTGGAGCGGGAAGTCCCCCTCCAAGGACACCATCGTCATTGCCTGGTTCATGCCCGGCAGCAAGAAGGGTGAGGTCACCTGGCCGCAGAAGTACGTCGGCGTCATGCCTGACTGCGGCACCGGCTGGTACCAGGTCGACACCTACAAGTACGGCACCGCGACCGAGAAGAAGCTCGTCGACGACATCATCTCGGACAACCTCCTCGAAGGGCCGCACGAGGACAGCAAGGCGTACATCTCCCACGAGATGAAGACCCCGAAGAACGACCCCAAGGTCTGCACCCCGGCGCCGCCGGTCCAGCCCCCCGTCGAGGAGCCCCCGGTCGTCGAGCCGCCCGTCGAGGAGCCGCCCGTCGTCGAGCCCCCCGTCGAGGAGCCCCCGGTCGTCGAGCCCCCCGTCGAGGAGCCGCCCGTCGTCGAGCCCCCCGTCGAGGAGCCGCCCGTCGTCGAGCCGCCCGTCGAGGAGCCGCCCGTCGTCGAGCCCCCCGTCGTGGAGGTGGGCGGAGCCTACGAAGAGGCACCGGCACCTGTGACGCCGGCACCCGCACCCGCGCCCGCACCGGCACCGGCACCCGCACCCGCACCGCAGCAGGGGGCCGCACCCGCAGCCTCCTCCGCCGCGACCCTGCCCGTCACGGGAAGCAACGTCGCGATGCTCCTCGGCTCCGCAGCTGCCCTCGTCGCCGCCGGGTTCGGCGCCTTCCGCGTGAGCCGTCGCCGGGCCGCTTCCGAGCAGTAGGACCGCATTCCCCAGATCACCCGCGCAATGCATGGAGTTCCCGGCAGATAATGTCGGGAACTCCATGCATTGCCAGTCTGCATCGCGCTTTCACCCCGTTATGCCTCCCCCCGCGGACACCCTGCCACCTACTATCGGTTCGCACCCCAGCATCGGCTGCCATCGCTGCGAGAGCGCCGCGTGTGCCGAGGGTCAGCGAAGGGTCCTCGACGGTCATGTCTACGCACGCCGCGCATGCCCCACCCCAGGGTGGGTTCTTCGGTGGACCGCGCGTGCCCTCGTTCCTCATTCCCCGCCCCGAGCTCGTCGAGGAGATCGCCGGCGGTGCCCCGCTCACCGTGATCCGCGGGGCAGGTGGCAGCGGCAAGACGATCCTCCTGGCGGAGTGGGCCGCCACCCGCGCGGACCAGTCCGTCGCCGGTGTCTGGGTCACCGCGCACGAGAGCACCGCGACCCGCCTCTCCTTCTGGCGGGAGGTGGTCTCCACCGTCCTCGACGCTGGTTACGCCGACTACGCCCCGGTGTTCACCCGCCTCGTGGCCGAGATGCGGGTGTCGGAGGATCCGCGTCGTCTGCTCGTGCGCGGGTTCGGCCAGCTCCGGACCCCGCTCGTCATCGTCGTCGACGACTACCACCACGTCCTCGCACCCGAGGTCCACGACGACATCGCGTTCCTGCTCGCGCACTGCTCGAGCCTCTCGATGGTCGTGGCGACCCGCACGCTGGGTCCGCTCGAGCACGCGTCCACAGCACTGAGCCTCGAGACGGTCGTCATCGACCCCGATGCGCTGCGGTTCAGCCTCTCCGAGACCGCAGCGGCGTTCAAGCACGCCGGGTTCGACGAGTGGGAGACGCTGGGCCTGGCTGCCCATGACGCGACCGACGGTTCGGCGATCGCGATCCGTGGGCTCATCGTCGCCCTGCTCCGCGAGCCCGAGGGCCGCACGGCGACCGAGCTCTCCCCCGCCCTCATCGAGACCAGCGCGACGATCCTCCACGAGTCCGTCACCGGGCGCCTGTCGGCGGACCTCGTGACCCTCGCCGCCCGGTGCTCCGTCGCCGAGGTGCTCACGCTCGAGCTCGTGGCCCGCCTCGGCAACCTCGACGGGCAGGACGCCGCCGAGGCCGCCCTCATGGAGCTCGAGGGCGCGGGCGTCGGCATGTGGGTCGTGCGGTCCAGCGAGCGCACGTTCCGCTTCTCCGAGCTCGTGCGGTCCGTCCTGCTCGCCGAGCTGCGCTCCCAGCGCGCGGACGAGGTCGATGACCTCGTCCGCATCGCGGCGAGCTGGGCGCTCGACAACGACCTCCCGTTCACAGCGCTGCGTGACGCGGTGTCGATCTCCGACCTCGACCTCGCGACGCGCATCGGGCAGAGCCGGTGGTTCACGCTGCTGTCGTACCACCCCGAGCAGCTCATCAGGTTGCTGTCACCCCTGTCCGTCCGCAGGTTGTACAACTTCCCTGTCCTCGCGATGATCCTGGCCCTCGCCTACAGCTCGTCCGGTGCGCACCGGGTGCGCGCGATGGAGATGTTCGGCATCGCGAACGCGTCCGCGAAGCTCCGGAGCGTCAAGGCCGGGCCGGCCGAACGGCTCATCCTCCTGACGATCCAGAGCGCGTCCCTGCGGTCGACGGGCAACGCGGACCAGGCCGTCGCGGTCACCGACCGCGCGATGCGGCTCTTCGAGGACCTGAGCATGCAGCAGCGCGACGAGCTCGCGGCGATCCTGCCCGTCATGCTCGAGCACCTCGGCCTCAGCCTCTACTACTCGGGTCAGGCGGAACGTGCGATCCGCGCGTTCCGGACGAGCTACGCCATGGCGGAGTCGGTCGGCGCGGAGAGCAGGCACCACGCGCTCGCGCTGCTCGCGGGCTCACTGGCGATGCAGGGACACATCCGCGAGGCCCGCAGCATCGTCGAGCAGATCCGCGCCGAGATGTGGCCGGAGGGATGGAAGGACGGGTACTACGGCGCGCTGTACCGGCTCGCGGAGGCGCTGTGCGCCCTCGAGCAGCTCGACTTCCCGCGCGCCCAGTTCGAGCTGCACATCATGCGCGCGCACGTGAACCTCACCGAGCACTGGCCGCTGTTCCGGTACGCCCAGACGATGATCGATCTCGGGCTGGGTCACGCTGCCGAGGGCAGCGCCGCCCTCGAGATCGACATGAGCTCGACGTCGAGCCTGCCTGCCGTGAGCGGGATCGCCACGACGGTGCTCGACGCATGCCGAGCGGCTCTCATGATGGCCAACGGGCAGGGCGCGCGCGCGGAGCAGATGCTCGGCAAGCACCCCAAGGGTGCTCCGTGGATCGCCGTCATGTGGTCCCGGTGGTTGCTCCTGGCAGGTCAGCCGGAACGAGCGATGCGCACGGTGGGCAGGTCGACCGAGGAGGAGAACCTGTCGGTGAGGTTGCGTGCGGAGGCGCTCGTCATCCAGGCGTCCTCTGCCCTGCGGCTCGGCAACGAACCGTCCGCCATGCGCCACCTCGACTCCGCGGCCCGCCTCATGACCGAGCACCAGCTGCGGACCCCGCTCATGCTCGTCCCGCGCAGCGACGTCGCTGCGCTCCTCGCGCACGCCGGCGCGCGTGAGGAGGGTCCGGGGACCGAGCTCCTCGAGGTGGCCGAGGCCTTGCCGCCCGTGTTCCCGTCCTCGGTGTCGACCGTCAAGCTCGCCGAGCGGGAGCTCATCGTGCTGCGCCAGCTCGTGCACAGCTCGAACATGGCGGAGATCGGCGCGCAGCTGTTCGTCTCGGCCAACACGATCAAGAGCCAGGTGCGGAGCATCTACCGCAAGCTCGGGGCCTCGTCCCGGGAAGAGGCGCTGCTCATCGCGCAGGAGCACGGCCTGCTCGGCGACTGAACCGCCCGGGGTGCGCACGACGCCCACCAGCCCGGCCGTCGTCATCGACGGACGGACGGGCCAGCGGGCGGGCGGTGCGCGTCAGATGACGCCGAGGGAGATCATCGCGTCGGCGACCTTGGTGAAGCCGGCGATGTTGGCCCCGGCGACGTAGTTGCCCGGCTTGCCGTACTCGTCGGCGGTCCCCGCGCAGCGGTCGTGGATGCCGATCATGATGCCCTCGAGGCGCTCGGCCGTGTGCTCGAACGTCCAGGCGTCCCGGCTGGCGTTCTGCTGCATCTCGAGCGCGGACGTCGCGACGCCACCGGCGTTCGCCGCCTTCCCCGGCGCGAACAGCGTGCCGGCGGCCTGGAAGGCCGCGACGGCCTCGGGCGTGGCAGGCATGTTGGCGCCCTCCGCGACGGCGAGGACACCGTTGGTCAGGAGGGTCCGGGCGGCAGCGCCGTCGAGCTCGTTCTGCGTGGCGCACGGCAGGGCGACCGTCGCGGGCACGTCCCAGATCGAGCCGTTCTCGACGAAGGCGGCGTTCGGCCGCCGCGCGGCGTAGTCCTTGACGCGGCCCCGCTCGACCTCCTTGATCTGGCGGAGCATCTCGAGGTCCACCCCGTCCTCGTCGACGACGTAGCCGGACGAGTCCGAGAACGCGACGACGTTGGCGCCGAGCTCCTGCGCCTTCTGGATCGCGTAGATCGCGACGTTCCCGGAGCCCGAGACGACGACGCGCTGGCCCTCCATCTCGAGTCCGCGGGTGCGGAGCATCTCCCGGGCGAAGAGGACCGTGCCGTAACCGGTGGCCTCGGTGCGCACGAGCGACCCGCCCCAGGAGATGCCCTTGCCGGTGAGCACGCCCGACTCGTAGCGGTTCGTGATGCGCTTGTACTGACCGAAGAGGTAGCCGATCTCGCGACCACCGACGCCGATGTCACCCGCGGGGACGTCCGTGTACTCGCCGATGTGGCGGTAGAGCTCGGTCATGAAGGACTGGCAGAACCGCATGACCTCACCGTCGGACTTGCCGCGGGGGTCGAAGTCCGAGCCGCCCTTGCCGCCGCCGATGGGCATGCCGGTGAGGGAGTTCTTGAAGATCTGCTCGAACCCGAGGAACTTGACGATCCCGAGGTAGACGGAGGGGTGGAACCGCAGGCCGCCCTTGAACGGGCCGAGCGCGGAGTTGAACTCGACGCGGAACCCGCGGTTGATGTTCACACGCCCCGTGTCGTCGACCCACGGCACCCGGAAGATGATCTGTCGCTCCGGCTCGCAGATGCGCTCGAGCACCGCGGCATCGGCGTACTGCGGGTTCTTGGTGAGGACGGGCGCGAGGGACTCGAACACCTCACGGACGGCCTGGTGGAACTCCGCCTCGCCGGGGTTGCGGCGGAGCACCTGCTCGAATGCAGGGGCGAGCTGGCCTTCCATCGGGGTTCTCCTTCGTCGCGCGAGACCGCGCCCTGCGTTCTGGGACGGTCGTGCCAATTGCACCGGGGCAGCGTACCTCCGTGTGCTGGAGGTACCCGCGACGGTTCTCACGTCGTGAACAGCCCTCAGGAACGGGCAGGAAGCTTGCGGGTCGGACGGACCCGGCGAAACACGGCGAAACGAACGCCCGAATGATGAGCCCACCCTGAACGGTCGGCGCCCACGAGGGGAGGATGACGGCATGCGACACGACGAGACGACCGGGGCGGCCAGCCCCGCAGCGCGCCACAGGGGAGCACCCGTGCTCACCTGTCGCCGCGCCGTCGACCTCGTCCGGACGGCCAGCCTGCTCTGCCGGTAGACCTGTCCCGGTCCCGGGCGCTGCGCGCCTGACCCCGCACCCGTCGGGCGACACCGCTCGACGGGGCCACCCCGTCACGTGCCGGTGCCACGACACCCGTGCACCGCACGACGCGCCCGTGGCACCGCGCTCACCGGAGCGCCCACCCCGCGACGACCCCCAGACCGGTCGTCCGGGCTCTGCGTCACGCACCACTCTCCGCGGCGACCCTCGGCGTGCTCCGGCGCGCGGTCGTCGCCCGCTCCCTACCCGTGGAGGCACCATGACCAAGCTGAGGTTCGACCATGTCCGCAAGGACTTCCTCGTCCGGGACGACCGGGGACGACGTGGGTCCACGACGCGCTTCACCGCCCTCGACGACTTCACGCTCGACGTCCCCGAGGGGCAGTTCCTCACCGTCGTCGGGCCGTCCGGCTGCGGCAAGTCGACGTTGCTGGACCTCCTCGGAGGACTGACAGAGCCGTCGTCGGGCCGCATCCTCCTCGACGGGACGCCGATCACCGGACCCGGCCTCGACCGCGGCGTCGTCTTCCAGCAGTACGCGCTGCTGCCCTGGCGGACCGCACGCTCGAACATCGAGTTCGGTCTCGAGGCCAAGGGGCTCGACCGACGACGTCGGACGGAGATCGCCGGGACCTACCTCGACCTCGTCGGGCTCACCGGCTTCGAGAACCGCTACCCGCACGAGCTCTCCGGGGGGATGAAGCAGCGCGTGGCCATCGCGCGCAGCCTCGCGTTCGACCCCGACGTCCTGCTCATGGACGAGCCGTTCGCGGCGCTCGACGCCCAGACCCGGGAGTCGCTCCAGGACGAGCTGCTGCGCATCTGGCGCACGACGGGCAAGACGATCGTGTTCATCACCCACAGCATCGAAGAAGCCATCTACCTCGGGCAGCGGGTGGCGGTCATGACGCCGCGGCCCGGCCGGCTGAAGTCGGTGATCGATGTCGACCTCGACCCGGCCACCTCGGACGACATCCGGTCGGACCCACGCTTCGGCCGCCTGCGGCACCGCATCTGGACGGAGCTGCACGACGCCGAGCGCACCCGCCCCGCACCGGGGGGCACCACTCCTGCCGGCGCACCGTCCAGCCCCTCGCCCGTCCCCGACCCGTCCGACCTGGAGCCCGCCCATGTCTAGCACCCTCACCCCCGCACCGCGCGGAACCGCCGGTTCCGCGACCGTGCCCCCGGCGACGGACACGGTGGCCTTCGCGGACCCGCCCACCCTGGGGCGCAAGCAGGTGCTCCCCGAGCAGGGCAGGGCGGGGCGGCACCGCGTGCGAGCCGCGACAGCGAGGTCGCTGCGCGCATCCGCGGTGATCGCGCTGTTCCTCGTCGTGTGGGAGGTCGCACCGCGGCTCGGGCTCGCCGACCCCGTGTTCCTGCCACCGTTCAGCAGGGTGGTCGTCGCCCTCGGGGACCTCGTGGCGAGCGGCGAGCTCGTCACGCACCTCGACGCGAGCCTCACCCGCGCGGCCGCCGGGTTCGCGATCGCCCTCGTCGTCGCGATACCGCTGGGGATCGCCATCGGCTGGTACACGAAGGTCTCGGAGCTGCTCAACCCGTTCTTCGAGCTCTTCCGCAACACCGCGTCCCTCGCGCTGCTCCCGGTCTTCATCCTCATCCTCGGCATCGGGGAGACCTCGAAGATCGCGCTCGTCGTCTACGCCTGCACCTTCCCCATCCTCCTCACGACGATCTCGGGGGTCCGGACGGTCGACCCGTTGCTCGTGAAGTCCGCACGGTCCCTCGGCCTGCCGCCGGTGCGGCTCTTCCAGAAGGTCGTGCTGCCGGCCGCGGTGCCGACGATCTTCACCGGCATCCGCATGGCCGGGTCGTCCTCGATCCTCGTGCTCATCGCCGCCGAGATGGTCGGTGCGAAGGCCGGGCTCGGCTACCTCATCACCTACGCCCAGTTCAACTTCCAGATCGAGAAGATGTACGCCGGGATCATCGCGATCGCCGTCGTCGGGGTCGTCATCAACGGCGGGCTCCTCGCGCTCGAGCGCCACTTCTCGCGCTGGCGCGTGTCCTCCACCTGATCCGGCCCGGCACCGCCGGCCCGGCCACCCCACCTCCCCCAACCCGTCACCCGCATCCCTGGAGCTCCCATGCCCGCAGCACCCCGGCACGCGCCGTCCCGACTCCCCAGACTCCTCGCCGCCCTCACCTCCGCGGCTCTCGTCGCCACCCTGTCCGCGTGCTCCGGAGCGGAGGCCGAGGAGGCCGTCGTCAACGAGGACGGGCGCACCGTGCTCCGGTACGACGGCTCCGTCGGCCAGGTGACGTTCCCCGAGCTCGCCGCAGACCTCGGCTACTTCGAGGAGGTCGAGCTCGAGTGGGTCGGTGACTCCACCGGCGGCCCGCAGAGCATCCAGGCCGCCGCGACCGGCGCCACCGACTTCGGTGGCGCGTTCAACGGCGCCATCGTCAAGCTCCGCTCGTCGGGCGCGAAGGTCACCTCCGTCATCTCCTACTACGGCTCCGACGAGCAGTCCTTCGGTGGGTACTACACCGTCGAGGGCAGTCCCATCACGGAGGCGAAGGACCTCATCGGCAAGAAGGTCGGCGTCAACACGCTCGGCGCGCAGTCCGAGTTCGTCATCCGCGAGTGGCTGGCGCGCGAGGGCCTGACGAACGACGAGATCACGCAGGTCGAGCTCACCGTCGTGCCACCCGTCAACGCCGAGCAGGCGCTGCGCGAGGGGCAGGTCGACGTCGCCAACCTCAGCCGGGTGTTCCAGGACAAGGCGCTGGAGCGCGGCGGGATCACCCAGCTGTTCTCCGAGGTGAGCCTCTTCGGCACCTTCAGCTATGGCACGTACATCTTCCGCGACGAGTACATCGCCGCGAACCCCGAGGTCGTCGAGGACTTCGTCCAGGGCACCGCCCGGGCCATCCGCTGGGCGCAGGTCACCCCCGTCGAGGAGGTCCGGGCGCGGTTCGAGGACATCATCACCGAGCGGGGCCGCAACGAGACGCTCGAGCTCGTCCCGTACTGGAAGTCCACCGGTGTCGCCGGGCCGGGCGGCGTCGTCGACGAGCTCGAGATCAGCACCTGGATCGACTGGCTGGAGCGCAACGAGGAGCTCGAGGAGGGCCCGCTGACCCCCGAGGACATCTACACCAACGAGTACAACCCCTACGCCAACGGCACGTACGAGCCGACCGCGGGACCCGACGGCGAGCCCGTCGCCGCCCCGTGACCGCCCCACCCATCCCTCCCTCACAGATCGCGAGACACACCATGACCACCACCCCGCCCCGCCAGCTCGCCCTCAACCTCTTCATCAACGGCGTCGGCCATCACGAGGCTGCCTGGCGCCACCCCTCCACCGACGTCACCCGCCTCTTCACCGCCGGCTACCACCAGGAGCTCGCCCAGCAGGCTGAGGCGGCAGCGTTCGACGCGATCTTCTTCGCCGACGGCCCCGGGCTGCACGACGGCGTCGAGTTCAACAGCACCGGTCGTCTCGAGCCGTTGCTCACGCTCGCCTCCGTGGCTGCCGTCACCAGCCGCATCGGGCTCATCGCCACGGCGTCCACGACGTTCTACGACCCGTACAACCTCGCCCGTCTCTTCGCGACGCTCGACCACCTGAGCAACGGCCGGGCGGGGTGGAACATCGTCACCACCGCGGCGGGGAACGTCGCCGGGAACTTCGGCCTCGACACCCACCCGCCCGCGGCGGAGCGCTACGCCCGTGCCGCGGAGTTCGTCGAGATCGCGACCCGGCTGTGGGACTCGTGGGCCGACGACGCGGTCCTCGCCGACAAGGCGTCAGGGCGCTACGCGGACCCCACCAAGATCCACCCGGCCGCGTTCGCCGGCGAGCACCTGCGGGTGTCCGGCGCGTTCAACGCCGCCCGCCCACCCCAGGGGCACCCCGTGCTCGTCCAGGCGGGATCCTCGAACGACGGCCGTGCGTTCGCGGCCCGCTACGCCGAGGCGATCTTCACCGCGCACCAGCAGCTGAGCGACGCGCAGGCGTTCTACGCAGACATCAAGAGCCGCGCGGTGTCGCTCGGGCGCGATGCGGACTCCGTGAAGATCCTGCCCGGGATCAGCCCCTTCATCGCGGGCACGGAGGCCGAGGCGCAGGCGCTCGAGCAGGAGTTCAACGAGCTCACCGCACCCGCGTACGGCCTGCGCCAGCTCGCGAAGCTCGGGGACGCGACCTTCACCGAGGACCAGCTCGACGAGCCCGTCCCGCTGCACCTGTTCGCCGACGCCGGGGACGTCACGGACAACAACCGCAGCCGCCGCCAGGTGGTCGCCGGGATCGTCCAGCGCGAGCACCCCACCGTGCGCCAGCTCCTGCACCGCCTCGCCGGCGCCCGCGGGCACCGCGTCGTCGCCGGGACGCCCGAGCAGGTCGCGGACACGATCACGGAATGGTTCACGAGCGGCGCCGCGGACGGCTTCAACGTCATGCCGCCGTCCCTGCCCGGCGGGCTCGAGGTGTTCGTCGAGACCGTCGTGCCGATCCTGCGGGCCCGGGGTATCTTCCGTGAGGCGTACACGGGCACGACGCTCCGCGACCACCTCGGCCTCGAGCGGCCCGCCAACCAGTTCGCAACCCTGCGCGAACCGGAGCTGGTGCGCGCGTGACGACTCTCGTGCAGGGCAGAGGAGCGGGTGGCGTGCGGGTGGACGGTCCAACGACGAGCCCGACGTTCCGCGCCCTCCTGCCCACCGTGTTCGTCCCCGCGGGCATCTACGGGCTCGGTCAGGGGGCGGCGGCTCCCGTCGTCGCGCTGCTCGCCCGTGACCTCGGCGCCTCGCTCGGCGTGGCCGGGCTCGTCGTCGCCCTCGGCGGCCTCGGGACGCTCGTCGGGGACCTGCCCGCGGGGCGGATCGTCGCCCGCTACGGCGAGCGCCTCGCGATCGGGCTCGGGAGCCTCGTCGGGGCCATCGGCGTCGCGCTGTGCGTCGTCGCGGACTCCGTCGCGGTGCTCGGCATCGGGGTGGCGCTCACCGGGATCGCCAACGCCGTGTGGGGTCTGGCCCGGCAGAGCTACCTCGCCGAGGCGGTGCCGTTCACGCGGCGGGCCCGGGCCATGTCGACGCTCGCCGGGATGATGCGCCTCGGGTTCTTCCTCGGGCCGTTCATCGGCGCCGGGGCGATCGCGCTCGGGGGCACCCGCGGCGCGCTCGTCGTGCAGCTCGTCGCGGTGGTCGTCGCCGGACTCCTCATGGCGCGGTTGCCGGACATCCCCGGGGAGGGAGCGGCCGCGGGCCGCGCCGCGGCCCGCGCACCGGGTCGCGCGACGCTCGGGGGCATCTTCCGTGAGCACGCCCGGCTGCTCCGCACCCTCGGCGGCGGGGTGCTCCTCATGGGCCTCGCCCGTGCGTCGCGCCTCGCGATCCTCCCGTTGTGGGCGGACCACCTCGGCATCGACGCCGCGACGACGAGCCTCGTGTTCGGCGTCGGCGCCGCCGTCGACGTCCTGTGCTCCTACCCGGCCGGGCTGCTCATGGACCGGTACGGGCGGCGCTTCGTCACCGTGCCGGCGATGCTCACGCTCGGGCTCGGATACGTCCTCCTGCCGCTGTCCGGTTCCGTCGCGATGCTCACCGTCGTCGCCGTGGTGCTCGGGGTGGGCAACGGCCTGAGCAACGGCGTGATCATGACCCTCGGCGCGGACGTCGCGCCTGGGCCCGTACGGGCCCAGTTCTTCGCCGCGTGGCGACTCATGCACGACAGCGGGATGTTCGTCGGCCCGCTCGCCGTCGCCGGGATCGCGCTCGTCGCCCCGCTGTCCGTCGCGGCCGTCGGGCTCGGCGCCGCGACCTTCGTCGGCGCCAGCATGATGTGGCGCTTCATCCCCGTCTACGTCACGTGGCCACGGCCGCTCACCGACCCCGACGCCGTGAAGCCCTCCCCCGCGTCGACCTGATCTGCCTCGTCGGCCGGTCCGCCGACCTCGCCCGATCTGCTCAGCCGACCGGACCTGCTCCGTCGGCCTGATCTGCCCGCTTCCCGGGCACCCCTTCTCCCACCCTCGTCACCACGTCCTGGAGACCGCCATGCCTCTTTCACCTGCCCCGCTCAAGGTCGTCGCCGTCAACGGCAGCCCGAGCTTCCCGTCCAAGACCGCCGCGCTCGTCACGGAGATCGTCGGGCGGCTCGGGCGCCGCGTACCGCTCGAGTCGACCGTCCTCAACGTCGGGGAGCTCGTCCCGTTCTTCGGTGACACGTACGGCGACCCGAACTCGCCCATCGCGCACGCCCTCGCCGAGATCGCGGGCGCGGACCTCGTCATCGCCGCGAGCCCCATCTACAAGGGCTCGTACACCGGGCTGTTCAAGCACGTGTTCGACCTCCTCGCGCCGTCCGCGCTGACGAACACCCCGGTGCTGCTCGTCGCCACCGGCGGCAGCGAGCGCCACACCCTCGCCCTCGAGCACCAGTTCCGGCCGCTGTTCGGGTTCTTCCAGGCCGACACCCTGCCCCTGGCGATCTACGGGCACGACTCCGAGTTCACGAGCTACGAGGTCACCGGGGACGGGCTCCATGCGCGCATCGACAAGGCGATCGCCCGGGCCCTGCCGTTCCTGTCGGCGGAGTGGCGCGAGGAGTCGCTGCACCCGGTCATCTGAACCGGTGTCGTCTGAGCCCTGTCATCTGCCACGGCCCCTGCCCATACTCGACACGTGGAACCGTCCCCGATCTCGCCAGTCGCGCCCGGTCTCGACGGGCGCGCGATCATGTCGCAGCGCTGGGAGGACCTCACCTTCCTGCACTGGCGGGTCGACCCGGCACTCGTCGCGCCGTTCCTCCCAGCCGGGACCACACCGGACCTGCACGACGGCGCGACGTACGTGGGCCTCATCCCCTTCCGCCTCGCCGACGCCGGGGTGCTGCGGGCCCGGCCCGTCCCGTGGCTCGGCACCTTCGCCGAGACGAACGTGCGCCTCTACTCGGTCGACGCAGCCGGACGGCGGGGGGTCGTCTTCCGGTCGCTCGACGCGTCGCGGCTCGCGGTCGTCCTCGCCGCGCGCGCCGGGTTCGGGCTGCCGTACATGTGGGCGCGGATGCGGATCGAGCAGACGGGCGGACGGGTGACGTACGCGTCGTCGCGGCGGGCTCCCGGGCCGCGCGGCGCCGGCGGCCGCATCGTCGTCGAGCCCGGGGCGGTGATCGCCCGGCCCGGCGCGCTCGCGCACTTCCTCACCGCCCGCTGGGGCCTGCACACCGCTCACCTCGGCCGCACCTGGTACGTGCCCAACGAGCACCAGCCGTGGCCGCTGCACGACGCGAGACTCGTGGAGCTCGATGACACGCTCGTCGCCGCTGCGGGGCTCGCGGGGACCACCGGGCGCGCCCCGGACTCGGTGCTGTGGTCGCCGGGGGTTCGGACGGCCTTCGGGAGGCCGTTCCGGGTGGCATGACCACGTTCGACGCGGGATATCGTCACGAGATGAACGCAGACGTGACCTTTCGTCCCGCCACCGTCGACGACCTGCCGGCAGTGGTCGACCTCGTCAACGCCGCCTTCCGCGCCGAGGGCGCGGCTGCTGGGTGGACGACGGAGTCCCACCTCCTCGGCGGCCCCCGGGCGACGGTCGAGATGCTGCGACACGACATCGAGTCACCGGACGGCCGCATCGTCCTCGCCGAGCGCGACGGCACGCTCGTGGGGTGCGCCTACGTCGAGCGGGTCCGCGACGAACGCGGGTACCTCGGCATGTTCGCCGTCCGGCCGGCCCTGCAGGGGGCGGGGCTCGGCAGTGCCCTCCTCGCGGAGGCTGAACGCATCGCACGGGAGGAGTGGCGACTCCCGCTCATGCGGATGACGGTCCTCAGTTTCCGCCGGGAGCTCCTCGAGTACTACGGGCGTCGCGGGTATCGCGCGACCGGCGAGGTGATGCCGTTCCCGCCAGCCGGGGTCGAGCACCTCGTCGTCGTCCGCCAGGAGGGCCTGCAGCTGCTCGTCCTCACCAAGGACCTCACCTGACGCCGTCGGCGTCGCGACAGCCGGAGCAGGTCAGGCTGCGGGTGCCACGAGCCACTTCTCGAACGCCAGCGGACCGTCCGCGTCGGTGTGCGTCCGCGCGTCGTAGAGCCGCGTGTAGCCCGTCGCGACGTAGAGGTTCGCGGCCTCGGGCTGCCGGGAGCCCGTCGAGAGGAAGAGACGCTCGTAGCCGGCTGCCGCGGCGCGCGCCTCGAGCTCCGCGAGGACGATGCGGGCGAGCCCCCGACGGCGGTGGTCGCTGTGCGTCCAGATCCGCTTGAGCTCCGCGGTGGGGACGGCCGGAGCGCCGGTGCGGTCCCTGCCCACGTGGGGGTGGGTGCTACGGCTGATGTCCCCCTCCTCCGGTTCGGTCCGGCGGCGGAACGCACCGCCTGCGACGGCGACGCCGGCCTCCATGAGGAGGAGGAAGTCGCCGTCGGGCGGGAGGAACTCGTCGGCCTCGTAGTGGCTCATCTCCGCGCCGAGCAGCTCCTCACCGAGCAGCGCGGCGTACAGCCGGACGTACGTGCTGTGGAGGTCGTCGAGGAGGGGACGCACGAGAGGGTCGCTCAGGTGCACGGAGCGGAGCTCGAAGCCGTTCGGGCTGGAGGTCCGGGTGGGGGTCGCGCAGGTCATCCCTCCATTCTGCGGCCGCCCCCGGCGCGCTCAGGGCCGTCCCGGGTGTGTGCCTGAGCACGTCCGTGTCGAGCGGACCGCCGCCTCCCTAGGCGCCGCGGCCCGCGAACCGCGCCAGCCGGAACCGCTCCGCCGACGCACCGACCGGGCCGTCGACCGGCTCCGTCGCCAGGTCCCGCAGCACCCGCCCGAGTGCCGGCGCGAACTTGAAGCCGTGGCCCGAGAACCCGGCTGCGACCGTCACGCGCCCGAGACGGTCGAGGACGAAGTCGTGGTCCGGCGTCGTCGTGTACGTGCAGGAGATGGGGACGGCCGTGGACGGGTCGATGCCCGGCACCCACTGCTCCACGTAGTCGAGCAGCTGTGCGAGCTGGGTGGACTCCGGCTGGAAGGTGCGGTGGTCGGGGTCCGTCCGCGGCCCGACCCCGTGGAAGCCGACCTTGATGCCCTCCCCCGGCGTCGCGAGGCCGTACGTGCCGCTCGGCCACCGGGCGCCCGGTCCGGCGAGCGCCGGGCCGAGGTCCTGGGTGAAGCTCGGCCACTGGGCCTCGGCGGGCGCACCTTCGCGCAGCGCGAAGTGCGCGGGCTGCTCCTGCGTGACGACGAGCGGCAGCGCCCTGCCGTCAGCCGCGGCACCGCGACCGAGCAGCGGCCCGACCAGACCGGCGCTCCACGCCCCGACCGCGACGACGACCCGCTCCGCCAAAAGCTCTCCACCGTCGGTCACGACGCGGACACCACCAGCCTCGTGCTCGAGCCCGAGGACCTGCACCCCGTGCCGCACCTGCGCGCCCCGCGCCCGCGCCACGGCCTGGAACGCCTCGACGGCACGGTCGGCATGCAGCCGTCCGGCCGTCTCGGACTCGTGCAGGACAGGCCCGTCGAAGCGCAGCCCCGGCCACCGCTCGGCTGCCTCGTCCGCGGAGAACCACGCGTGCGCGATCCCCCGGGCCGCGAACGCCTCGGCGATCGCCGGCCGCGCCGTGTCGCCCGCGCCGCCGCTCAACCCGCCCGTGAGCGTGAGCAGCTCGAGACCGGCGTCCGCCTCCAGCCCGCGCCACAGCCCGAGTGCCTCCTGGGCGAGGTCGAGGTACTCCGGCTCCGGGTACGTCGTGCGGTAGATCCGCGACGCCCCGTGCGACGCGCCCCGCACGTGCCCGGGCTCGAAGCGCTCGAGGAGCACCACCTCCCGGCCCGCACCCGCGAGCGCCCACGCTGCCGCCGACCCCATGACCCCGCCGCCGACGACGACCGTTCCGACCCGCTCCACCTGCTCGACCACCGTTCGTCCCGCCGCCCGGACCGTCCCGAGCGTCCCGCCGACGGTATCCCTCGAGCCACGCCGCGGACGCCGCCGCCCGCATCCTGACGCATTCTGTCGATCCGTCGAACTATCCTCATGGGACTCAACGACGAGGAGAGAAACATGAAGACCCTGGAAGCGATCGTCCTGCGCCACGACGACGTCGAGGACACCACCATCACGCAGGTCGACACCGACGAGCCGTCGGGCAGCGAGCGTCTCCTGCGGAACGTCTCCGTCCCGACCCTCACCCCCTACCTGCCCGATCCCGACAAGGCGACCGGCACGGCCGTCATCGTCGTCCCGGGCGGTGCGCTGCACTTCCTCGCGATCACGAACGAGGGTGAGCGCATGGCGCAGCGCCTCAACGAGCAGGGCATCGCGGCGTTCGTCCTGCGCTACCGGCTCGCGCCCACCCCGGTGGAGCCCTCCGAGGTCGGCCCGTACATGGAGAAGCTCTTCGCGGACCGCGCCCACATGGGTGAGATCTCCCAGTCCCGCCGGGCGCCCGCCCTCGAGGACGGGGTCGCGGCGCTGCGCACCGTCCGGGAGAACGCCGAGGAGTGGGGCATCGACCCGCAGAAGGTCGGCATGGTCGGCTTCTCCGCCGGTGGCTTCGTCACCCTCACGACGCTGTTCGACAGTGCGCCCGAGGACCGGCCCGCGTTCGTCGCGCCGATCTACCCCGCGTGGTGGGACGACGTCGTCGTCCCCGAGCCCGCGCCGCCGATGTTCCTCGCCTGGGCGACGAACGACCAGCTCAACGAGTCGATCGTCCCGTCCTGCCTGCGCCTGTACACGGCGTGGCAGAAGGCCGGGGCAAAGGTCGAGGCCCACGGGTACGTCGACGGCGGGCACGGCTTCGGTGCGCGCATCCAGGGCGACGCCACGGACGCCTGGTTCGACGTGTTCGCCTCCTGGATCCGCCGCGTCGGGTTCTGACCCGGACCATCTGGTCCAGCGACCGCTGACGCTATCGGCCGCGGTTCGCCGCGACGAGCCACACCGGGCACCCCACGCTGGTCGCCACCGTCCTGACGGTGCGCTTCAGGCCCTTCTCCCGGGCTCCGGGAGAAGGGCGGGCTGCTCACTCGTCGTCGCTGACCGACCTGGAGGTCACCCACTCTCATTCCAGGCCGCGGGTCTCCGACGACAACCCGTACTCCGATCCGTGGTTCAAGACGCTCACGTTCGCCTCGGCGTTCCCCGAGCGCTTCGCCTCGGTGGGCGACGCCCGGGCGTTCATAGCCGACGTCGTCGACGGATACAACGATCACCAAAACCACTCACGGATCGGCCTGCCCCCCCGACCGAGGTCCACTACGGCCTGGCCGGCGCCGCTGCGATGGCCTGGACCTGGTCGCCATCGCGGAGACACCGATGCCGTGCACATCGAGCCGTTGACACGCCTGTCCCAGTCTGGGAGTATCGCAACGATATCCGTGGGGACAATCTATGTTAATCGCCGAAATTCAGGCATTCGTAGCGGTGGCGTGCCATGGCACCGTGAACGACGCGGCCAAGTCGCTCCAATACAGCCCGTCCGGAGTCAGTCGCCAGCTCCGGGCCCTCGAGAGCAGCCTCGGACTTCAGCTCTTCTTTCGCGAGAACGGTCGGCTGAAAATGACCCGACAGGGCGCGGAGATCCTGCCGCTTGCGGAGTCGATCCTCGCGCTTTCCAAGGCGCTCGCAGGATCGGCTGAGCGCAACCGTGAATCCCAGCTTGCGGAGCCGCACCTGCGGTAGGTCGTAGCCGTCCAGCACCGGACCGTCGCGGGCCAGGCACTTGCTCACGCAACCTGCGAGCGACCAACAGGCTCGCGTTCCCGTCCACCGAGGTTCAGGGTGACGTCCGGAGCAATCGTGCTGGGTAGCTGGTGCGCAATGAGAACCACCGCCTTGGTGGTCCGCCAGCCCTCGATCTCGTCCCAGAGGACCTCGCACGCACCAGCGTCGAGCCCGTTCATCGGTTCGTCGAGCAAGACGAGGTCGAAGTCGCCCAGCGTGCACATGAGGAGCCACAGCTTCCGAGCGTTTCCCGTCGACAGCTCCTTCGCCTCGTGGTGCAGCCACGGCGAGAGCCCGTACCGCTCCGCCCGGACGCGCGACTCCTCAACGGATCGCCCTATGCAGCGTGAGGCGAATTCCAGGTGCTCGGCAACAGTCATGTTCGGATAGAGCGCCAGTTGCGTGCGACACACCCGCCGTTTCGCGCGAGCTGAGCTGGTGTGCGCGGCGTGGCCGTCCACGAGCACGCTGCCGGACCAAGGCCGCAGATAGCCGCTCCCTACCTCCAGCAGGGTTGTCTTTCCGGTCCCATTGTCGCCACCTATACGGGTGAGGGCTCCGCGGGAGAATGCGAAGCTGACGCCTTCGAGGACAGGACCGCGGTCGCTCCGGTACCCGGCTGTGACACCGCTGAACTCAAGGGCAGGCGTTGGATACGAAGGCTCAGACATTGGATACCTACTCCTAGAAGGATCGTGGCATAAGCGCATTGGGCCAGGCTCCACCACGGGCCGTTTCCCATACCCAGCGCGGGAGCCGTGAGCAACAAGATGACGAAGGGCGCGAGGGGACCCGGGGTTGACGTTCCATCAACTCGGATCCGGGGAGGGACGAGCGTCTCGCCGATGGTCGCGGCACCAACCAGGGCCCACGCCATCGCCAAGGGCTTCAGAGAGACCGTCCCCGACATGACAGTCTGGGCGAGTGCCACCATGATCGCTGGTGGTGTCACGAGGACGAGGTGGAACACCAAAGCGTTCCCCGCGATGTGAATGCCGGTGAGCCCGGAGTTCTCCCACTCGAAACGGTACCGGTTGATCATGGAACTGGGGCCCACGATGCTGAATGTCAGGCCCACCATGATCAACAAGGTGATGAAGAGGTAACCCGTGGTCGCAGGGAAGACCCACTGACGGACGACGGTTGGATCAAGTCGCGCCCCGCCAACCACGAGACCGAGCAGGAACACCATCGCGGCGACTATCGTGCGTGCACTCTTGCCTAGAGTCGCCGCGGACCTGTGTGTCCCGAACTCACGCGCAGCACGATGGTATGCCGTCGTGACAACCCCATACCGGGAAAGTCGCTTGGGGTGGTGCTTCTTCGCAGGAGATCGCTGGCCCAGAAAGAATGAGTGGTGAGAAAGCACCCTCAACCGCCACAGCAGAACCCCTCCCACCAGGGGCACGAGAGCCGAGCCTGCAGTGAGCACCCATCCGGGAGGATCGACGAGCCATGACCCACCGAGCACCTCGAGGCCGCCGACGCTGACCGTTGCGACGACGCGACCGATGCCTACGCCCGCACAGGTGACCAGTCCCAGGACAAGCACAGTCTCGCGGGGATCTACCAGCCGCGACGGGCGTGACCGAACCGCCAATGTGGCCGTGGTGCACAGCGTCACGAGCAGTCCCAGGACAGGCACCAGCAGCACCCACGAGTGGGCCGCGAAGCCTCCGCGCGTGGACTCGAGCAGCCAGAGCGCGACCACGTTCGAGGTCACGATGGCAAGGTAGATGATCAGGGTAGGCACAGCGGAGTAGGCGGCGAAGACGGCCAGCGGCGGCATGTCCAGTGCTCTGAACAGGGCCCCGTTGGGTGGATCCACGACCTGCTGGAGTTGCTGCCCAGTAGCTTGCTTCACCCAGACAGCAGCAATGAGGTAGCCGTCGGCGACCAGGACCACGAAGACTCCCAGCTCGAGCGAGTGGGGGTTGTCCTCGAATAGTCGAGGGACAGCCACCCCCAGCACCGCACCGGCCAGCACTCCGGCAACCACCAGCAAGCAACGCAATGAGAACAGGACTGCGATGAACCCACGCCACCCTATGAGTGGGCGGAACGGCGCGTACTTCTCGAGGGCCACGAACAACAGAGCACACTTCGTGTACCGCGTCCAGGCCTTAGCTGCTGGGACTGACGCAGTCATCGCATTCCCTTCGAGATGACAGCGCGATCCGCAGTCGGACGAATCAGCTGTTTGCCACGCTTCGGAGCACAGCTCCGACGACGCAGACCAGCCCCACGAGCCAAACAGCTGCGAGTATCCAGGACCCAGCGCCGCCGGCGCGAGCAACGGCATCGTAGATAAGTGCAGCAATCATCACGAAACTGACTGCGACGAAGACGCCGAGGATCGGCTTTATCATGTTCATGCTGCCTGTCTCTCTCTTGATGATCCGGTGCGATTGCTTCTTGAGTGTTCAATCTTGATCTCTTCACCCCGTGCGGACGTCTTCCCGCCGGAATGCGACAAGCGCCAGGACCAACAATCCCGTCGCGAAGGCCGCGAAGACTGCCAATGCTGTGGTGACGTCTGAGTGGACGGCCATGATGAGCGGCTCCTCGATCGACAAGCCGGCTTGAACTGTCGCAGCGGCGCGAAATGGCAGGTAGTCGCCGATGAGGCTGAGTTGCGACGAATCAGTTACCAGACCCATCCCTGCCACCGCCCGTTCGACACCGAAGGGAAGCACGAGCAGCGCCGCCAGAGCGACCACCTGATGACGGATGAGCGTGCCGAAAGCCAGCCCCACCACGCACCACCCGATACTCGCGGCGAAGATGCCGCACGTGCCGAGCACCACTTCGCGCGCAGTCAAGGAAGCCCCGGCAGGACTGCCGAGCACAGACAGCGAGATGCCTATGTTGGTCGCCACGGTCACGACTGTGAGGACCAGTGTGAGACAGGCCACCGCCAGTCCCTTGGCAGCCATGACCCGGATTCGGTGCGGTTGGATCAAGAGCGCGGTGCTCAGCGTCCCGTGGCGCCGGTCCCCTGCCACAGAGATCACTGCCAAAATCCCTCCGAACACGGGGGCCAGCGAAGGCTTCATGACGGTGACCATGAGTCGCTCAGGTGCAGAGACCGTGGCGCCATCGTCCACAAGCATCCACACCACGCCACTGTAGGCAGCTGACCCGATCGCGCTCGCGACGATTCCCAGTCCGAGGAGCAGCCAGGTCGTTCGCACGGAGCGAAGGCGCCGCCATTCGTAGCGGACCATTCTCTTCATGCCATCACCTCCCTTGCGGGACTAGAAGCGGAACACCGACGACTGCTGCACGGCTATGCCCCGCCGAGACGGACAGGTATGCCTGTTCGAGGCTGGCTGACTCCGCATACAACTCGTAGAGCGTGACGTCGCACTCTCGCGCGAGCACCCCCACGCTCTCGAGCGAGAGTCCATGAACCCGTAACCGTACCCCGTCAAACACAAGCATATCCGCGCGTTCACCCAGGAAATCGCCTAAACGGCGCATGTTGTCCGCTCGAACGAGGACATGACGTCCTCCGTGGGCTTCGAGAAAACCTGCGAGCGAGTCATGGGCGAGGAGTCTCCCACCGCCGATCACGACGACGTCGTCGACGAACTCCTGGAGCTCCGAGAGGATATGGGACGACAGCAGCAGAGTGTTGCCCTGGTCCGCGTACTCGCGCAGGAATCGTTTGAGCCACGCCATTCCTTGAGGGTCCAGCCCGTTGGCCGGCTCGTCGAGAATCAGGGTGTCAGGGCGCCCAAGGAGCGCACACGCAAGGCCAAGTCGTTGCCGCATCCCGGTGGAGAAGGTTCCGATGCGACGCGAGCCTGCATTCTCCAGCCCAACCAGGCCGAGCGTTTCCTCACATCGCTTGTCCGAGACCCCGAGCCCTCCCGCCACCATCAGCAGGTGGCTGCGAGCGGTACGACCGGGGTGCCACGCGTTGGCGTCCAGCAGCGCCCCGACCCGTCGTCCAGGAGAAGACAAAGACGAATACGGCAGCCCGTCGAAGAGCGTGGTGCCGTCTCCACGCTCAAGACCGAGCATGAGCCGCATCGTCGTGGACTTTCCAGAGCCATTCGGACCGAGCAGCCCCGTCACGCGGCCAGGCAGAGCGGAGAAGGTGAGGTCCGCGACGGCAGGCACCGTTCCGTGGGTCTTTCCGAGCTTGAGCACGTCTACGCGGGCCACGGATCAGCCGATACCGGTCAAGAGCCCGAGCAAGACGGACACGGACACCACGACAAGGGCACGAACCCAGGGAAGCTCACGAAGCTCAGGTAGGAACAGCAACGGAGCCAACAAGCCGGACAAACCTTTGATCACCCACACCGCTGCATGGTTTTCCGTGCCGGTGGGAGGCATTGCGATCGCATACACCTGAAAGCCGATGAAGCAGACCGCGATCGTCAGGCAGAACAGCCCGATCCTCAGCGGACCGACGGATCGCACCGCGGAGAACAAGTGGCGCTCCAACTTGGACGCGACGAGCAAGAACACCGCGAGGGCGAACGCGGTAAGCACGACTCCGACCACGAGCGCGGCTTTGAGTGCCAACCCTTCGAGCCGGACGTCATCAATTTGCTCAGACATTTCTGCTGACAGGTTGGCGCTCAGTAGATCGTAAGCAGCCGGCGCGCGAAAAAGGATCAGCGTCGAGCACACCGCAAAGATGGCCATCACCGTCAAGCGGCCTGTTGCTGATTCCGCCTCTGGCGCATCGTCGTCGACCGCCTGCTCTCCGGCGACGACTGGAAAGCGGATTGCTTCGGTCATGGAGTTGCCTTTCACCGCGATGTGATGAGGGTGGTCTCGATAAATGCACCAACCAAGATAAGAATGAGTCCTAGCGCGAGCAGACGCAGCGAGACGGGAACGGCACCGAGATACTCTCGCCCGAAGCTGGAGCGAACCGTCGAGCCAGCCCACATGGACTTGACGACCGGGTAGAGGCCGGCAGTCGCAGCCAGGAGGATGCCGCCAAATTCGAAGGGCAAGTACGCACCAGTTTCGAGAAGCAGTCGGCCCAGGCCCGAATTTGTGACCCCGACCGACATGGTGGCGCCGACGAACAACGAGGTCATGACGAGCCCCCCTAGGGCGGAGATGCCGAAGGTCAGGATGCCGGAGTACATAAGCAGCGCGGCGACAGTGTTCGTGCCGAGGATCGTGAAGAACCCGATCCCGCCTCGAGTACTCTCGCCCCCCTGAAGGCTCTCGACCGCCCAGTTGGGGTCGATCTCGCGGAAGCCGATCGCCCCCCCGACTGCAGCGATCACCAAGGCGATGCCGAAGGCAGTCAGCGCTGGACCTCGTAGCCGTGACGACGGCGGCGCGACCGCCAGAGCGACCGCGGGCTCGCGAACGCGGGCCATAGAATCCCCTCCCCTTTCCCTTCCCACCGATGGGCGGCCTGCGCACTGGGCACAGGCCGCCCTAGACGAAGACGTCAGGCGATAGCCGCGGTCTTGCCCTTGGTGGTGATGTACCAGGTCACCGTTGCGGCAATGGCACCGATGATTCCGGCACCGAAGACGATGATCACGGCGCGCAGCGCCCAGCCGCCGGCCGCGATGGCCGCCACAATCTGGGAAGCTGCGGCAGTCGAAATGCCGAGAGAGCCGGCGACCCACAGTCCTGCAAAGGACAAGGTCGCAAGTCCGATCACGGCGACCACGACAGCAACACCGTATTCACCGAGGTTGCGCTTAGACACTGCAGATTGCATAGCGTTTTCCTTACTCGTATGAGCACCCCGAATGAGGCGCTTCGGCCCCGATCAAGACCGGTCAAGTTGATGCAACCAGGCTCGCCTGTTCAGCAATCCAACTCTCGCCAGAGCTTCTCGGTGGTATTTAGACCTTAGCGGCGCACAGCGACCTGGCAACCATCCAGCACAATCTGTGGAGCTTCATGACATTCCCGCACGAGGCCTTGACAGAAGGGCCTGAGGGTTCATCAGAATCGCAGCGGGAGGACTGAGATGCGCCGATACGATCGGGGCCCGATGCGGCAGTGGGAAACACCCGGAGTCAGCTATCTCTTTCATTCGGGTCCACGCGAACTCGATGGACTGAAGTCCCGGGTTGACGGCTCGCGAGTGATCTCGTGGGCCAGTACCCCTCACTTTCGGCCGCTGCAGTGACAGGGGACAGTGCGGAGCGTGGGAGCGGCGAAACCGTCCCGCTCGTAGATGGACACGCGCGCGCCGACGCCACCAAGCGCAGGCACGCCTCGATGAGGCATAGAGTCGAGGTCCTTGGGGAGCCGAAGTTTAGGCAGGCAGTGATGGCGCGCGGGTGCGCACCGGGCGTGGCGACGTTGCGGTACGCCTCGGCCAGCGCCGGCCGGTGCTCCGGTGACCGGAACGACGCGTGGTCGTGCGTCGCGTTGAAGTCGCCGAGGAGGATCTGCGGGCGCGGGGCGGCGTGCGCCTACTCCGCGAGCCGGTTCAGCTCGTCGGCCCACGGCCCCGCGCGGCCGCCGACCGGCGGCACGGGGTGGACCGCGGTGATGCGCACCTCCACGCCGTCGAGCGTGAGGAGTGCCGTCGGCATATCGAACGAGCACTCCACCGCGCGGCCGAGGTCCGTCAGCTCGGTCGCGTTCCACAGTCCGCTCCCGTCAGCGCTGCCCGCCGGCGGGTCCCCGACCCGGTACGGCAGGACGTCGTCGAGACCGGCCGCGCTCAGGCGCCGGACCATCGGCTCGGTGAGCTCGACGATCGACAGGACCCCGACGTCGTGCTCGCGCACGAGGTCGACGACCTGCTCGGCGTCCGCCTGACCGTAGAGGGCGTTGACGGAGAGCACCTGACCAAGACGGTCAGCACGGCGCGGACGACACTCCGGAGAGCGCCACGCCGAGGAGGGACGGTTCCTCCGGTGGAGCCGCCGATGTTCCTCGCCTGGGCGACGAACGACCAGCTCAACGAGTCGATCGTCCCGTCGTGCCTGCGCCTGTACACGGCGTGGCAGAAGGCCGGCGCGAAGGTCGAGGCCCACGGGTACGTCGACGGTGGGCACGGCTTCGGTGCGCGCATCCAGGGCGACGCCACGGACGCGTGGTTCGACGTGTTCGCCAGCTGGATCCGTCGCGTCGGGTTCTAGCCTCGGACGGTGGCGGGCCGGGCCGCGGTGCTCACGGCGCGGGTGACTCGCGAGCGACGAGCTCCACGGCCAGCTCCATGCACCGCAGGCGGGCCGAGGAGAAGTCGTAGGGCATCTTTCCGATGGCGTCGAAGACGCTCGCGGCCCCCCGCCCCGCGCCCGGACCTCGGCGGACCTCGTCCTCGCCCTCGTACGCGGTCGCGGGGTGCTCATCGTCGTCCCAGGAGTCGATGAGCGCCTCGTCGGCCTGCGCCAGGCCGGACTCCTCGATGACGGCGTCCAGCGCCCGCTCGAAGGCGGCCCGGGCGGCGGCGACCTGCGCCACGCGCGGGTCGTCGACCGCCACCGTGTCGTCGAGCGCCTCCTCGGCAGCGTCGACGCGGTCGGACTCCTCCCGCAGCTCCGGGTGTGCCGCCAGGGCGACGTACCGGGTGGTGTTGACGGCCGCGACGAGCGGGCCGAGCGTCCGCTCGATGACGAGCAGGTTGTCGAGGTCGGGATGGCGCAGGGCACCCTCAGGCACGGTCTCGAGGCGGCGGGCCACGGCGTCGGAGAGCAGGCCCACCCGACTGCCCCGGGCGCGCATGCGCTGCACGGCGGCCCGCTGCCGCCGCAGCTCCGCATCCTGAGCCGCGAGGCTGCGCTCCAACCGTTCCAAGGCACGTGCGACGTCGCTGGCGCCCGCAGGAGCCGCGTCAGCAGGAGCCGCGTCAGCGAAGGCGTCACGGATCTCGCCGAGGGCGATTCCGGCGTCCGCCATCCTGCGGATCCACAACAGCCGGATCATCTCCTCGTAGCCGTAGCGGCGACGGCCGTCGCTGCCCCGCTCGGGCTCAGGGAGCAGGCCGATCGCGTGGTAGTGGCGGATCGCCCGTGGCGTGGTCCCGACGAACGATGCTGCGTCACCGATCATGACCTGGCGTGGCGGGATGACGGACGAACTCATGAGCGGGCCTTCCTCGGGGGCGGGACGTGGGTCCACCGGACCACATGACGCTACGGAAGGTGCAACTCCACGAGTTCCGCAGCTGAGACGACGCGGGGCGCCACCGGTCTCCGGTGGCGCCCCGTGTGTGGCGCTCGATCAGGCGGATCGTCGGCGAGATCAGCCGAAGATGGCCGGCAGCGTCCGGGTGTGCGCCTCGCGGGCCTCGTCGAGCGGCAGCGTGAACAGGCCCTCGATCTCGAGCGCCTCGACACCGTCGACGTCGTGGCCTGCCTCGCCGATCTTCAGGTACGGCACGCCGCGGGCGACGCACGCGTCGACGAAACGGACCTCCTCGCCGCGCGGCACGGCGACGAGCGCCCGGGCTGCGGACTCGGAGAACAGCGCCTCGAACGGGGTCACGCCGTCGCGCGAGACGACACCGTCGATGGAGACGCGTGCCCCGACGCCGAACCGCAGGCTCGCCTCGATGAGTCCCTGGATGAGCCCGCCCTCGGAGAGGTCGTGCGCGGCGTCGACGAGCTCGTCGCGCGTCGCGTTGATGAGCACCTCCGCGAGCGCCCGCTCGGCGGCGAGGTCGAGCCGCGGCGGGAGGCCACCGAGGTGGTGGTGCACGACGTCGGCCCAGGCGGACCCGTCGAGCTCCGCGCGCGTGGTGCCGAGGAGGAAGATCGCCTCGCCCGCGGTGCGCCAGCCGGACCCGGTGGCCCGGGACACGTCGTCGAGCACACCGAGCACACCGACGACCGGCGTCGGGTGGATCGAGGAGTCGATCTGCCCGGGCTCGCCGGTGCCGTTGTAGAGGGACACGTTGCCGCCGGTGACGGGGACGCCGAGCGTCTGGCACCCGTCGGCAAGGCCCTCGATGGCCTCGACGAGCTGCCACATGGAGTCGGGGTCCTCGGGGGACCCGAAGTTCAGGCAGTCCGTGATGGCCAGCGGGCGGGCGCCGGTCGCGGCGACGTTGCGGTACGCCTCGGCGAGCGCGAGCTGCGCGCCGGTGCGGGGGTCGAGCTTGGAGTAGCGCCCGTTGGCGTCCGTGGCGAGCGCGACGCCGAGACCCGTCGACTCGTCGACGCGGATGACGCCGCCGTCGTCGGGCTGGGCGAGCGCCGTGTTGCCCTGGACGAAGCGGTCGTACTGGTCGGTGACCCACGCCTTGGAGGCGAGGTTCGGCGAGGACAGCAGACGCAGCGCCGTGGCGCGGAGCTCCTCCGCGGTCTCCGGCCGGGCGAGGCCGGCGGCGACGACGGTGTCGACGTTGAGGCCGTCCTGCCAGGCCGGGCGCGCGTAGGGGCGGTGGTAGACCGGTCCCTCGTGGGCGACGGTCTTGGGGTCGACGTCGACGATCCGCTCGCCGTGGTGGTCGATCGTCAGGCGGCCCGAGCCGTTGACCTCACCGATGATGGCGGTCTCGACGTCCCACTTGCCGGTGATCGCGAGGAACGCGTCGAGCTTCTCGGGCGTGACGACAGCCATCATGCGTTCCTGCGACTCGGACATGAGGATCTCGCCGGCGTTGAGCGACGGATCGCGCAGCAGCACGTCGTCGAGCCACACGTGCATGCCGCCGTCACCGTTGGACGCGAGCTCCGATGTGGCGCAGGAGATGCCCGCGGCGCCGAGGTCCTGGATGCCCTCGACGACCTTCGCCGCGTAGAGCTCGAGGCAGCACTCGATGAGCACCTTCTCCATGAACGGGTCGCCCACCTGGACGCTGGGGCGCTTCGCGGGGACGCCGTCCTCGAACGTCTCCGACGCGAGGATCGAGGCGCCACCGATGCCGTCGCCCCCGGTGCGCGCGCCGAAGAGGATGACCTTGTTGCCCGTGCCGGACGCGTTGGCGAGGTGGATGTCCTCGTGGCGCAGCACGCCGAGGCACAGGGCGTTGACGAGCGGGTTGCCCTGGTAGGAGGAGTCGAAGACGAGCTCCCCACCGATGTTCGGCAGCCCGAGGGAGTTGCCGTAGCCGCCGACGCCCGCGACGACGCCGTGCACGACGCGCGCGGTGTCCGGGTGGTCGACGGCGCCGAAGCGCAGCTGGTCCATGACGGCCACCGGGCGCGCGCCCATGGAGATGATGTCGCGGACGATGCCGCCGACACCGGTCGCGGCGCCCTGGTACGGCTCGACGAAGGACGGGTGGTTGTGGGACTCGACCTTGAACGTCACGGCCCAGCCGTCACCGATGTCGACGACGCCCGCGTTCTCCCCGATGCCGACGAGGAGGTGCTTCTTCATCTCGTCCGTCGTCTTGGCGCCGAACGTGCTCAGGTGCACCTTGGACGACTTGTACGAGCAGTGCTCGGACCACATGACCGAGTACATCGCGAGCTCGGCCGCGGTGGGGCGCCGCCCGAGGATGTCGCGGATCCGCTGGTACTCCTCGGGCTTGAGCCCGAGGGCCGCGTACGGCTGCTCCTCGTCCGGTGTGGCTGCTGCGTGCTCGACGGTGTCCAGGGTGGGCTTGCTGGGGGCGGTCATCAGTTCCCTCATCGATGGTGTGCCCGACGACGGAGCACGGCTGGCCGAGACGCGGTCAGTTTAGCCGTGGGGCGCCCGCGGGCGGACGCCGTCTCACCCGCGCCGGGCGCCGCCCTCGGCGGGCACCGGAGGCGCTCCGCGGAGCAGGAGGACGCGCCCGACCGCGAGCGCCATGACGAGCCCGGTCACCACGACGAGCACGAGGGCGCCCTCCGCAGCGCTGGCGTGCGCGACGAGCACCGGCGACGCGCACCCCGTGCCCGCGGGATCCGGGATGCACCCCTGGACGAGCATGCTCTCCCCGTCGGTGACCACGCCCCGGCCCCCGTGCGCGACGGCCGCCACGAAGAAGCCGAGCAGCCGGACCGCCCCGGGCAGCTGCGCCAGGTACACCTCGAACAGGACGCACCCACCCGCGATCGCGACCGTCACGGGCAGCCGCCGGACGAGGGTCTGCAGAGCCACACCCAGGACCGTGAGGATCACGAGGAGGACCAGCCCCCGGCCGATGCCCGCGAGGGTGGCGAGCCACGCCTCGCTCGCGGACGGTGCGAGCTCGTCGTGGAACGCGTAGCGCGGGTCACGGTCGCGGACCGCGTGGACGACGCCGGTCGCGGCGAGCGTGACCCCGAAGGCGGCGGTCCCTGCGACGAGGACCCACCGCACGGCGCCCGCGAGGACCGTCACCAGCTCCCCGGGCGATCCCGGCAGGCTGCTCCCGGACGCCCGCAGCACACCCCACGCGAGCGCGAGCAGCGCCAGGTGGACCGCAGCGCCGGGGACGGCCTCCGGCGCGGCACCCAGGAACGTCGACGCCGGCGTCCACGACCGGAGTCCTGCGACCGCCCCGACGAGGAGCATGCCGATGAGCGCCGTCGCCCTCGTCGCGGCACGGTCAGCGCTCGTCATGCCCGCGACCCTAGGGGGCCACGCACGCAGACACAACGGTCACCGCCCGTGCGCGACACCGCCCCCCTAGGATCGGGCGATGAGATACATCATCGTCGGCGCTGGCGCCGTGGGCGGGACCATCGGTGCCCGACTCTTCGAGTCCGGTCATGACGTCGTGCTCGTCGCACGTGGGAAGCACCTCGACGCCATCGCGTCGAACGGTCTCGTCCTCGAGACCCCGCAGGGCTCCACCACACTCCCCGTACCTGTCGTCTCCGGCCCTGACGAGCTCCGGCTCGACGACGGCGACGTGCTCGTCTCAGCCGTGAAGTCGCAGGACACCGCCCGCGTCCTGGCGGACTGGGCGGACGCACCCGTCGGTGCGCAGGGCACGCCCGCCGCGCACCGGCTCCCTCTCGTCACCGCGCAGAACGGGGTCGCGAACGAGATCGCCGCGTTGCGGGTGTTCCGTCGCGTCTACCCGGTGTGCCTGTGGCTCCCCGCGTCCTACCTCACCCCCGGGGTCGTCCAGGCCGAGGGTTCTCCCCGCTCGGGGATGCTGACGATCGGCCGGATGCCCGGTCAGCTCGACGAGGTGACGGCACAGATGGCGCTCGACCTCGGGAAGAGCCACTTCGCCGCCATCGAGGACGCCCAGGTGATGCGGTGGAAGTACGGCAAGCTCCTGAGCAACCTCCGCAACGGGCTCGAGGCTCTCGTCGGCGGCGACGCGGACGCCCGAGACCTCTCGGAGGAGCTGCGCCGCGAGGGGGAAGCAGCGCTCACCGCCGCTGGCATCGACTTCTCCACACCAGAGCAGGAGGCGGCTCGTCGAGGAGACTCGGTCCAGGTGCTCCCCGTCGGCGACGGCGAACGGGGCGGCAGCTCCACCTGGCAGAGTCTTGCCCGAGGAGCCACAGGTATCGAGGTCGACTACCTCAACGGTGAGATCTCGCTCCTCGGGCGGCTGCACGGCGTGGCGACCCCGGTCAACGACGCGGTGCAGCTCGCTGCCCGCGGAGCCCTGCGTGAACGACGTGGGGCGGCACCGTACGACGTCGCGACGATGCGACAGCTCGTCCTCGCCGCGCGCTGACCCGTCTCAGACGAGGACGACGACCGCGGCCTCGTACCCGGGGCCGACGTCGATGTCGGACATCCACGTCGCGGGGACCGGGCGGCCCTGCCAGCGCAGGAGCTGAGGCGCCTCGTCGGGCGCACTCATCTCGAGGTCCGGCGGCGGGAGGGTCATGCCGTCGCCGGTAGCCTTGAGCACCGCCTCCTTGCGGACCCACCAGCGCGTGAGCGCCGCGCTGCGGTGCGGGAACTCGAGGAGCACCTCACGTTCCGCCGGAGTGAGGAGCACGTCGTCGATGCCACCGGACGCGTCAGCCTCGTCGATGACGTCGTGGGACTCCACGTCCACGCCCACCGGCCCGGAGTCGGTGACGGCGCACACGACGCGGTCCCCGGCGGTCGCGATGTTGGAGAACATCCGCAACGGCGGGTACACGAGCTCGGGCTTGCCGTACTGGCCGAGGCTCTCGAAGACGAGCTCGCGAGGATCCCAGCCCAGGCGCTGGGCGACCATGATCCGTCGCATCGCGTGGGCCGAGATGAACCGGCGCTGGGTAAGGTCGTTATGGATGGCGGACGCGCGGTGGCGCTCGCGGTCGTCGAGCAGGCGGGCTGCGGCATAGAGCTCCGCGCCCGCGAGGGCGACGCCCCACGAGACACTCACGTCGGCATCGGTGAGCACGCTCATACTGTCCTTTTCTGAACCGTGCAACAGGTGGAGAACGACGATGAGAGCCCGCGGCCAGCAGTTCTTCCCATCTGTCCGGGGAGAATCCGCGCGATCTCGGCTCTATTGTTCGATCGTCTGGATCATCGCCTCGTTGGGGCTGTGTGCATGTTCACCCGGTATTTCACCCCCGGAGTCTCCCACGAGCACGGCATCTCCGACATTCACGTCGCCAACGGACAACCCGTCCGAGCCTCCATCCACAGGCCCCGGCGTGACGCTCGTCCCGGTCGATGCCTCAGGGCCGGTCCCGGTGTTCTCGGGCGACGCCTCGACGGCCGTCGCGCCCGACGCCGACACGGGCGCCGTCCTCACGACGATCGTCGGCGTCCCACCGGGCGCGGACACCGCGGGCACGCCGGAGGACCCGCCCCGGGTCCGCTACGTCGTCACCGTCCCCGACGGCACGACCCCCGAGGTCCAGCTCGACCAGACCGCCGCGCTCGTCAGCCCGCAGGGACCCCTCGTCGCGGGGTTCGCGGCGCCGGTCGTCACCGATGCCTCCGGCCTCCCGGTCCGGGTGTCGTGGGAGACACCCGGCGCAACGGACGGGGGCGCGCTCGCGCTCGACCTCGTACTGCCCGGCGACGCCGCGTTCCCCGTGACGGTCACCGTCCATGTCGGGGCCTCGGTGGTCGCCGGGACGGCGTGGGGTGACAACGAGGGCGGGACGTCACTGGCCGTCACACCGTCCCAGTGGGGTCGGGTATCCGGCATGGCTGGGCAGACGTACGGCTGGGCGGACCTCGTCGAGGCGGACGCCTCGGTGGACAGCACCGTCATGGAGCACCAGTTCCGGTGCCACCAGATCGGGGCACCGGACAAGGCGACGTGGAACCTCGAGCCCTGGCGGCCGGACGTCTCGTTCCTCTCGTACGTCGCGGCTCGCTGCAACCCGGTGTGACGCGGCGGAGCCCCGGCCGGGGCCCCGCCGCGTGGATCAGCGCTGGCGCGCCTTGAGCGCCTTCTCCGAGATGGGCTCGTCGCCGCTGGCGCGCCGCAGGCGGTAGTACTCGCGGGCCTCGTCCTGCCGGATCTTCTCCGCGCCCGACGCGATGGCGGCGCGCAGGTGCTCGGGGCCGTAGCCCCAGGCGTCGACGAGATCCTGGGCGTGCGGGCGCAGCCGCGCGATGAGGCGGTCGATGTACGACGTCACGGTGCGCGCCCGCTGCCCGGAGAGCCGGCCGTTGATGAGGTACCAGGCGAGGTTCTTCTCGATGACCGTGAGGCCGTAGAGGTCGCGCACCCACGTGAGGACCTGACGCGTGCCCTCGTCCGAGATCGAGCTCAGCCCCTGCGTGAACGCCTCCCACTGGACGAGGTCGGCGTGGGCGCGTGCGGCCTCGATGAGCTGGTGCTGGTGGGTGTTGAACAGCTGCGCGGCGGCGACACGGGACAACTTGCTTGCCGGGCGCAGCGCGGTGCCGAGCTCCGCGACCATGGCCTCGACGCGGTCCGTGAGGAGCTCTCGCTGCGTCGCCTCCTCGCGCAGGTGACCGGCGGACCGGCGGACCGAGCCGGAGTCGACGATCCCCTGGGCGATCCGGCTCAGGGGTGTCTTGTAGAGCACCGTGTCCGCTGCGCGCTCGACGACGAACCGCGCCATACCGATGCCGTCGATCCCCTTGAGGTCCTTCGAGAAGTCCGTGAGGAGCCGCTTGCCCACGAGCTGCAGCAGGACGGTGTTGTCGCCCTCGAACGTCACGTAGACGTCGAGGTCCGCGCGCAGCGAGACGAGCCGGTTCTCGGTGAGGAACCCCGCGCCGCCGCACGCCTCGCGGGCGGTCTGCAGCACGTCGAGCGCCCGCCACGTCGAGGTCGGCTTGAGGGTCGCAGCCATCGTCTCGAGGTCCTCGCGTGCCTCCGCGGTGTCCATCTCCCCGGAGAACACGGCGTGGAAGAGGTCGAGCAACCGGTCGTGCGCGAAGTGCCCCGCGTAGGTCTCGGCGATGAGCGGGAGCAGGCGGCGCTGGTGCTCGCCGTAGTCGAGGAGCACCTCCTCGTCCGTGTCGGACGCGGCGGTGAACTGGCGGCGCTCGTTGCCGTAGCGCACGGCGATCGCCAGGGCGATCTTGCTCGCGGCGCCCGCAGCGCCGTCGAGGGACACGCGACCCTGGACGAGCGAGCCGAGCATCGTGAAGAACCGGCGTCCGGGGCTGTCGATCGACGACGTGTAGGTGCCGTCAGGTGCGACCTGGCCGTAGCGCGCGAGGAGGTCCTGGAGCGGGACGCGGACATGGTCGAAGTGCAGTCGGCCGTTGTCGATGCCGTTGAGCCCGCCCTTGAGGCCGTCGTCCTCGCCACCGATGCCGGGCAGGAACGCACCGGCCGTGCCGTCGGGCAGCGTCTCGCGGATGGGGACGTAGAAGGCGTGCACGCCGTGGTTGACGGGCCTGCCTCCGGGCGGCGCCGTGACGAGCTGCGCGAAGACGACGGCTGCGGTGCCGTGCTCGCCGGCGTTGCCGAGGTAGTCCTTCCACGCCGCACGGAACGGGGTGTGGATGACGAACTCCTGCGTCGCGGGGTCGTACGTGGCGGTCGTCCCGATGCTCGCGACGTCGGACCCGTGGCCCGTCTCGGTCATCGCGAACGCGCCGGGCACGTCGACGCTCATGGCGCCGGGCAGGAGCCGGTCGTGCTGCTCGGGCGTGCCGAGGTGGAGGATCGCGGCACCGAAGAGCCCGAACTGGACCCCCGCCTTGATCTGCAGCGACGGGTCGGCCGCGAGGAGCTCCTCGAAACCGGCGAGGTTTCCGCCGGCATCGTCCTTGCCGCCGAGACGCTCGGGGAACGCCCGCAGGACACCTTCCTGCTGCACGAGGAGCCGGAGCTGGTCGAGGACGCGGGCGCGGTGCTCGCCGACCGACAGGCCTTCCTGCTTGTGGAAGCGGGGGTCGCCGGCGATCACGCGCGCCGCGGCGCGCAGCTCCGCCCAGCGCCCCAGGAGGTCCTGGCCGAGGGAGGCGACGTCGATGCCCGGGTCGGCGGGCGGGATCCTCGTGTCGGCGGTGGACCGCCCGGACGCGGGACGGTCGGAGAGGGTGGTCATGGCGGTTCCTCCATCGGCGCAGGATCTGCTGGCGTGCGGGTCGGTGCTCAGTGTCGGTGTCCGGGTTCCGGACGGGCTCAGGTGCGGGTGCGGTCAAGTGCGGGTGCGGTCACGGGCGAGGACCCCGACGGGCCCACCCCACAGCCATGCGGTGACGCGGTCGGTGAGCTCCTCGCGGGTGGGTGCACCCGCCTCGGAGCGGTTCTCCAGCCACCACTCCCCGGAGCCGCGCACGAACCCGACGGCACCGGCGCCCCAGGCTGCGGCGTCGGACGGGTCGGCACGCATCTCCTGCGCGAAGGGCTGGGCGACGAGCTCGATCATCGAGTCGAGGAACGGCAGGCCGGGAGCGGTCCGGGTGACGAAGTAGTAGACGTTCGGTGAGTGCTCGATCATCTCGAGGTACACCGCGACCATGGAGCGCAGGGAGTCGCGGGGGGTCGTCGCCGTGCGTGCTGCGTCGGCGAGCGCGTCACGCATCTGCGCGACGACGGCCTCACCGACCGCGAGCTGGAGGCCCGGCTTGTCGGTGAAGTAGCGGTAGACGATGGACTTCGAGGTTTTCGCGTACGCGGCGATCTCGTCCATGGAGATCTCGGGGCCGGCCTTGTGGACGGCTCGTCGTGCGGCGTGCACGAGAGCGATCCGCCGGGCCGCTCGGTGGTCGTCCCAGCGCGTGCTGCGTCCGTCGGCACCGGTCTGGGTGCCGGGAGGCGTCGTCATCTCTGTGGCAGGACTCACAGAACCGACAGTATCAGGTACTGTGGGTGCTGGACATCGGTACGACCTATCCAGCAACGACGCGAGGAGCTCTCTAGTGTCTGGTACCCCGCCCACCCCGACCCCTCCGACCACCCGAGACGCCGTCATCGTCGGAGGGAACCGCACCCCCTTCGCACGCGCGGGCGGGAAGTACTCCACGGCGAGCAACCAGGACCTGTTCACCGCAGCCCTCGAGGGCCTCGTCGCCAGGTTCGGCCTCCAGGGTGAGCGCATCGGCGAGGTGGTCGGCGGCTCGGTGCTCAAGCACTCCAGGGACTTCAACCTCGTCCGCGAGTGCGTCCTCGGCTCCTCGTTGTCCCCCCAGACCCCCGCGTACGACCTCCAGCAGGCCTGCGCGACCGGCCTCGAGGCCGTCATCGGCGTGAGCAACAAGATCCGCCTCGGGCAGATCGAGTCCGCGATCGCCGGTGGGACCGACACGATCTCCGACGCACCCATCGCCGTCTCCGAGGGCCTGCGCCACGTGCTGCTCCGGGCCTCGCACGCCAAGACGCTCGCCGCCCGCGTCAAGGCGTTCTCCGCGCTGCGCCCCCGCGACATCGCGCCGAGCACCCCGCAGACCGACGAGCCCCGCACCGGGCTGTCGATGGGCGAGCACCAGGCGATCACCACCGCCCGGTGGGGCATCACCCGCGAGGCCCAGGACCAGGTGGCCTACGACAGCCACCACCACCTCGCCGCCGCCTACGACGCGGGGTTCTTCGACGACCTCGTCACCCCGTTCAAGGGCCTGACCCGCGACCAGAACCTGCGCGCGGACACGTCCCTCGAGAAGCTCGCCTCCCTCAAGCCCGTCTTCGGCACGACGCTCGACGTCCCGGCGACGATGACCGCGGGGAACTCCACCCCGCTCACCGACGGCGCGAGCGTCGTCCTGCTGGGATCGCGCGAGTGGGCGGCGGAGCACGACCTGCCCGTCCTCGCCCGCGTCGTCGACGGCGAGGCCGCGGCGGTCGACTACGTGCACGGCCACGAGGGCCTGCTCATGGCGCCCGTCCACGCCGTCCCCCGCCTCCTGGCCCGCAACGGGCTCACGCTCGACGACATCGACTTCTTCGAGATCCACGAGGCGTTCGCCTCCACCGTCCTCACCACGCTCGCCGCGTGGGAGGACGAGGACTACTGCCGCACCGAGCTCGGCCTCGACGGTGCGCTCGGGACGGTCGACCGCACCCGCCTCAACGTCAACGGCTCGTCGCTCGCTGCCGGGCACCCGTTCGCGGCGACCGGCGGCCGGATCGTCGCGACCGCCGCCAAGCTCGTCGCAGCGCGCGCCGCCGAGACCGGCCGCCCTGCCCGCGCGCTCATCTCCGTCTGCGCCGCCGGCGGCCTCGGCGTCGCGGCCCTCATCGAGTCGGCGGACGCCGGGAACGAGGCAGCACAGTGACCGACACCTACACCTCGCTCGTCAACGGGGGACTCACCGGGACCCTCGCCAAGAAGCTCGGGCTGCCCCGCCCCGCGATCCTGCGCCGGTACAGCCCGGGCGCACCGCCCGTCCCCGGGCCGGTGCTCGTGCTCGGCGGGACCGTGGGGACCGGCAACGACGCGGACGTCGTGGCACAGCTGCTGCTCAACGACACGGTCGGCGGTGGCACCGAGATCGACGTCCGCCGTCACCCCGCCGGCGCCAACGGACCCCGGTGGGGCGCCATCGTCGTCGTGCTCACCGAGGCGGCCCACCCGGACGACCTCTCCGGGCCGATGCTCGAGCTCGCGGGCGCCCTGCGCTCCCTCGAGCGCGGCGGCCGCGTCGTGACGATCTCCCGGGCCGCCACACCCGACGACGCACCCGCCGTCGCCGCCGCCCGGCAAGGGGTGGACGGGGTGCTGCGGTCGCTCGCGAAGGAGCTGCGGGCAGGCGCGACCGGCAACGGGATCGTCCTCACGGGCGACGTCCCGCTCGCCGCACCGTCCGTCGGCGGGGCGCTCGCGTTCCTGCTGTCGACGAAGTCGTCGTTCGTCGACGGCCAGTTCCTCACCGTCTCCAGCAGCGGTGGCGCGCCGGCCGACGACCCCTCGCGTCCCCTCGCCGGGCGGGTTGCCGTCGTCACCGGGGCCGCGCGCGGCATCGGTGCGTCGATCGCGCGGACCCTCGCTCGGGACGGTGCGACCGTCGTCGCCGTCGACGTCCCCGCAGCCGGTGAGCAGCTCGCCGCCGTCGCCAACGAGATCCACGGCACGGCGCTGCAGCTCGACATCACGACGCCCGACGCCGGGCAGCGGATCATCGAGCACGCCAGCGCGCGCCACGGTGGCCTGGACATCGTCGTGCACAACGCAGGGATCACGCGGGACAAGCTGCTCGCCAACATGAAGCCCGAGACGTGGGACTCCGTGCTGGCCGTGAACATCGCCGCTCAGCTGCGCATCAACGAGGCCCTGCTCGCGTCCAGCGTGTTCCGCGACGCGCCGCGCATCGTGTCGCTCGCCTCGACGAGCGGGATCGCAGGGAACCGCGGCCAGACGAACTACGCGGCGTCCAAGGGCGGGGTCATCGGGATGGTGCGGGCCACCGGCCCGCTGCTCGCCGACGTCGGGGGCACGGCGAACGCCGTCGCCCCCGGGTTCATCGAGACCGAGATGACGGCCCGGATCCCGTTCGCGACCCGAGAGGTGGCACGACGCCTCAACTCTCTGCAGCAGGGCGGGCAGCCGGTCGACGTCGCCGAGGCCGTCGCGTTCCTCGCCTCACCGGCTGCTGGCGGGATCAGCGGGACGGTGCTGCGGGTGTGCGGCCAGAACCTCGTAGGGGCGTGAGCGACGTGACGGCGAACGGTCGGACCGCGGGCACGGACCGCCCGACGACGGTGCGGACGCTGCCCGACGTCCCAGGGCTCGGCGGGCTGTACGCGCGGGCAGTCGCACCACGACCCGGCCGGGTGCTCGCACACCTGCCGGGCCTCGGCCGGCAGGACGACGCCGGCGCGCCGTCCCTGCCCGACGTGACGTACCGGGTGGCCGGCGTCGTCGCGGACCCGGAGCGCCTGCTCGCCTACCAGCGGCTCCTCGGCGAGCCGGCGGACGACCGGCTCCCCGCGGGGTTCGTGCACGTCCTCGCGTTCCCCGTCGCCATGGCCCTCATGGTCCGTCCCGACTTCCCGCTGCCCGTCGCGGGCATGGTGCACCTCGCGAACCACGTGACCGTCCACCGGCAGATCACGGCCGACGAAGAGCTCGAGGTGCACGCGTGGGCGGACAACCTCCGCCCCCACCGACGTGGCACGCAGGTGGACCTCGTCACGGAGGTCGCTGCCCGGTACGGCGAGGGGGACGCGACGCGCGTCGTGTGGCGCGGCGTCTCGACGTACCTCGCCACCTCCTCCTCACCCGCCGCCGCGACACCCCCCGACCTGTCCGACGCCCAGCGACGCGCCCAGAGCCCGGCGTCGGACAACTCCGGGAGCGCGCTCGAGCTGTCCGACGCCTACGGGTCGTCGCCTCGTCACGACGCGGACACCCGGGCTGTGCGGTTCCCGACCGGTCGGTGGACGCTCGACGCTGCCACCGGCCGCCGGTACGCCGCCGTTTCCGGGGACCGGAACCCCATCCACCTCAGCGGCCTCACCGCGAAGGCGTTCGGGTTCCCGCGGGCGATCGCCCACGGGATGTACACGGCGTCGCGCGCGCTCGCCGAGGTGGGCCTCGCTCGCGGCGACGCGTACGAGTGGACCGTGGAGTTCGCCAAGCCCGTCCTGCTGCCCGGTCGGGTCGCGGTAGCGATCACCCCCGACGGTGCGGCCGGGTTCGGGCAGGGCCCTCGCGCCTACCGGTACGTCGGCTGGAACGCGAAGAGCGGCAAGGAGCACTTCACCGGGGCGGTCACGCCTCGCTGATCCGCACCACGTGCGCGCCGGGCACTGCGGGGCTGTGGCGGGTCAGGACCGGACCGCTGCACCTCGCCCCGCGACCTGAGCGCGGCTCGCGCGGCACTCGGGCTACGCTCGGCGCCGTGTCCGACGTCGTCCACTACCGCGAGTACCCGCTGGGCCGTGCCGGGCGGGTGCTCGATGCCGTGTGGGCCGTCGTGTGGCCCGCCGTGGTGGGGGGCGCGCTCGGAGCAGCGGTGCTCGTCCTCGGGCTCGCCGTCATGGAGCAGGACGCGACGCTCACCGTCGACCTCGAGGCCAGCGCGCGCCGTGCGCTAGGTGTCGCCGTCCTCGTGCTCCTCGTGCTGTGGCTCGCCGCGTGCCTCGTGAGCGCGGCGCGGTCGCTGCTCTACGCGCGCCGGCTCACCCGCTACCGGGGCGACCCGGCGTGCCAGGCCACTCCCCCGACTCCCGCCCAGCGCGCGGTCGCCAGGGCCGGTTACGGCACGAGCGACATGAAGCCCTTCTCGACGTTGCGCATCCTCGGGTTCCTCCTCGCAGGGACCGGCACGTTCCTCGTCGTGCTCGCGCTGACGACGCTCGACAGCGACGGCGCAGCGGAGGCGCTCCTCGGCAGCGCGATCGCCGTGGCGGTGGGCGTCGGGCTCGTCCGTCTCGTGACCGTGCTGCGTCGCCGACTCGCGGCGACGCCCGTGTCCTGGCGGCACAGCCCGACGGACCCCGGCAACGCCGAGCAGCCCGTCCGGGCCGTGCCGCTGCCGGGCCGCTACCGCGTCGCTGTGTGGGCGGACCGGGTCGCGCGAGTGCTCGCGCTCGGGGCGGCCGCCCTTCTCTCCGTCACCGCTTCCGTCGCCCTCGGACCCGCAGCCGGCACGCCCGCCCTGGTCCCGTGGGTCGTGGAGAACGGTCCGGAACCCGGAGCGGGGCTCCTCGCCGCGCTCTTCGCGTCCGCGGTGGCGACGGTCGCGCTCCTCGTCGTGGCGCTCGTCGTCGAGGCGGTGCGACACAGCCTCCTGCTGGGAGTGCTCGACGGGATCGCGGCGGGATCGGACCGCACCACGGACGGGATCCCGGCGACCCGCCCCGACCCGCGGCTCACCGCGGAGGTGCTCGGCGACCGCGGGCCGGTGCGGCGGGCGGCCCAGCTGCTCGCCGGCAGCGCGTCGCTGCTCCTCGTGGTGGTGGGCCCGACGACCGCCGCCGTCGAGGCGCGGACCGGCGCGACGTGGGACGGCGGTCCGGTGCTCGTCGTGGGCGCCGTCGTGGCGATCGTCGTGGCCCTCGGCAGCGAGCTCGTCACCGCGGGCCGGGACCGAGAGCGCCGCAACCGGCTGCTGCGGACGTGGCCGCGGTCGATCTGATCCGCACCCGAGGGCACCGGCCGGATGCCGCCTACGAGGCGAGGCGCTCCGCGGACGCCCGGCCCGTGCCGGCCGGCTGAGCGTCGGTGATCTCCGCCCAGACGGCGTCGAGCGACAGGGCGAGGACGCCTGCGATCGCGGCGATCGTCGGGAACGCCGGGGTGGCGACGCGCCCCGTCTCGATCTTGCGGAGGGTCTCGGGTGAGATGCCCGCGTCGAGGGCGGTCTGGAGGATGGACCGCTCACCCCGGGCGGCGCGCAGGAGGGCACCGAGGCGTCGTCCGCGTTCGACGTCGGCAGAGGTGTGCGGCAGTCGGACCATGCCGATGACTATACCGGGATAGTATTACCGGGACAGTGTTGGACCGACGGACGAGGCCCCCGTGATCGAGATCTTCAGCCCCCGCGAGCTCCCCCGTGCACGAGCGACCGGGGCGCTCGTCGCCCACATCCTCCACACGCTGCGCGACCGCGCGACGGTCGGGACGAACCTCCTCGACATCGACCGGTGGGCCAGGGCGATGATCCTCGAGGCGGGCGCCGTGTCCTGCTACGTCGACTACGCACCGTCGTTCGGCCGCGGGCCGTTCGGCCACTACATCTGCACCTCCGTCAACGACGCGGTGCTGCACGGCCTCCCCCACGACTACCGCCTGCGGGACGGCGACCTCCTCACGCTCGACCTCGCGGTGTCGCTCGACGGCATCGTCGCGGACTCCGCCGTGAGCTTCGTCGTCGGCGCAGCGGCACCCGAGGACCTCGCGCTCATCGACGCGACGGAGCGCGCACTCGACGCCGCCATCGCCATCGCCGCGCCGGGCGCGCGCATCGGCGACCTCTCGCACGCCATCGGGACCGTCCTCACCGACGCCGGATACACCGTGAACACCGAGTTCGGGGGGCACGGCGTCGGCTCGACGATGCACCAGGACCCGCACGTGGTGAACAACGGCCGGCCCGGGCGCGGGTACGCCCTGCGCCCCGGCCTGCTCCTCGCGATCGAGCCGTGGGTCATGGCCGACACCGCGACCCTCACGACCGACCCGGACGGCTGGACGCTGCGCAGCGCCACCGGCTGCCGGACCGCGCACAGCGAGCACACCGTCGCCATCACCGACGACGGGGCGGAGATCCTCACCCTGGCGCCGCAAGCCTGAGCCGCAGCCTGTCCCGGACCCGCAGGGACCTGTCCCGATCCACTTAGTATGAGCGGCATGTCCCAGCCCTTCGGTCCGCCGCCGCCCCCACCGCCGCCCCCCGGGCACCTCCCGGACGGGCACGGTGCGTCGCACCAGGGCCCGCCGCACCAGGGCCCGCCGGCCCACCCGCAGAGCGTGGGGGCACGCCCGCCACGTCCCCGGGGCGTCGTGATCACCTGGGTCCTGGCCCTGGTCCTCGTCGTCGGCGCGGCCGCAACGGGGGCGCTCGCACTGACCGGGGTCCTCGGTCCGTCCGAGGACACGCAGGCCACGGAGGATGCCGAGGCCGCGGAGGACACCGAGGAGACGGAACGAGCTGACGACGACGCGTCCGACGACGAGGCCGACCAACCGCCGCCGGACGGCCCGGTCGCTCCTGACGGCACCTGGGCACCCGACGAGTGGACCGTGACTGCCGCGGACGTCGCAGCCTCGGGACTGGCGCCCGACGCCGGTGCGCTCGTCTTCTTCCCGCGGGAGAGCGGCGTGCCGGTCCTCGACGGGGTCGCGCTCATCCAGCTCTGGGCGAGCGAGACATCGGTCGGGCTCATCGGGGTCGATGCTGCGACGGGCGAGCACCTGTGGGTGCTCGACCTGGCGACGGACGGCGGCTACGCCCAGTGCTCCGTGCACACCTTCGACGAGTTCGTCTGCGTGGGCACGACCCCGGCCGACGAAGGCATCCTGTTCACGGTCGATCCGGACACCGGTGCGCGGACCGACCTCTGGTCCGGCGCGAAGGTCCTGCCGCTGATCTCGCCGGAGGGGTTCGTCACCATCGACGGCGCTCGTGTCGAGATGTACGACACCCACGGCGACCCCCTGTGGACACATGACGTCAAGAACGCCTCGAACGTGCGCGTCACGGCCCTGACGGACGATCGACTGGTGGTCCTCACCTCCACGTCGGTCTCGCTCCACGACACGGAGGACGGCGCCGAGCTCTGGAGCAACCCCGTGAGCGGTTCGACCAGCGCGAAGATCCTCGACGACGGTTCGGTGTTCGTGTGGAGCGCAGCGGGGGTGCAGCTCTTCTCAGGAGACGGAGAGGAGCTTGTCGACGCGGAGGGCCAGTTCACGAACATCGACTGGTTCAGCACGACCGCGCCCGACGTCCTCGTCCTCCTGGACGACGAGGACGTCCGGGCCTTCTCGACGGCCGACGGCGACGAGGTCTGGTCGGTGGACAACCCGTCGATGCACTGGTCGATGACGTTCGACGACGTCGTGGTGCTCACCCGCACGGGCACCGACACGGTGACCGCTCTCAGCCTGGAGGACGGCGCGGAGCTGTGGAGCCTGCCCGTGGTGCCGTCCGCGATCACGACGAGTGACGGGGAGAACCTCCTCGTCCAGGATCTCACCGCGGTCACGGCCTACTCGTCGACCGACGGCACGGTCGCGTGGTCCGTGGACGCCGCCGACGTCGGGATCGATGCACTAGCGGCCGTCACGTCACACCACGGCCGGGTCGTCCTCTCGGGCGCCGACGCCGCCGGAGCGCTCGTCACGCACGTCTTCACGCCCTGACGGCGTGACCGGCGTCGGGATGCACGCCGCCGGTCGAGCGGGGGCGACCCCGCGCGGCCTGTGACGCCGCCACCGCAGCGCCCCGCCCGGTCCGGGTCGCCCCGATGGTCGAGGCCCCGGCCCCGTAGCCCGCGAGAAGGACGCGCGGGTCACGGGCCGCGCGTGCGCCGTCCGTCGTGATGCCACCGCCGGACTCCCGCAGGCGCAAGGGAGCGAGGTGCCCGACGACGGGTCGGAACCCCGTCGCCCAGAGGATCACGTCGGCCGGCACGACCTCCCCGTCGGGGAACACCACCCCGTCCTCGACGATCTCCGTGAACATGCCGTGGGACACGAGGATGCCGCCCTCGATCCCCCGCTGGTACTCCGGGATGAGCGGCAGGCCCGTCGCGGCGACGACGGACAGGGTCGGCAGCCCGGCGTCGGTGCGAGCGGCCACGCTGCGCTCGACGTCACGCCCCCACTCGGCATCGAACTCCCGCTCCCCGAACACCGGCGGCCGACGGGTCGCCCACGTCGTCGACGCACCGGCCGCAGCGAGCTGCAGCAGGAACTGCACCGCGGACGTCCCGCCGCCGACGACGACGACGCGCTGCCCGCGGAACTCCTCCGCGGACCAGAAGTCCCTCGTGTGCAGCTGCCGGCCGCGGAAGCGGTCGCGCCCCGGGTAGTACGGCCAGTGCGGCCGGTCCCATGTGCCGGTGGCGTTGATGACCGTCGCGGTCTCCCACGTCCCGGAATCGGTGACGACAGTGAGCGGGCCAGTGGGTCCGTCGTCGGACCGCACCTCCCGGACCGTGACGGGCCGGTGCACCGGCAGGCCGAGGTCGTGCTCGTAGTCGCCGTAGTACCGGGCGACGACGGCGGACGCCGGCTCGGTCGGGTCCGGGGTGCCGAGCGGCACACCGGGCAGGTCGTGGATCCCGTGCGCGGCGCCGAGGGTGAGCGACGGCCAGCGGTGCCGCCACGCACCACCCGGCCCGTCGTTGGCGTCGAGGACGACGAACGACGACCCCGGCTCGTGGCCCCGTCGGAGCAGGTGGTACGCGGCCGAGAGGCCGGCCTGGCCGGCGCCGATCACCACCACGTCGAGCACGTTGCCTCCTCCGGTCGTCTGCCAGGGGAACCCCGCGGCGCGTGGGGCTATTCCGTCGCCGCGTCGGCGGCGCCGCCGAGCCGCGCGAGCAGCCCCTCCCGCACGCCCGGCCACTCCTGCGCGTGCGTCCAGTCGTAGAGCGACGTGCTCCCGCGCACGACGTCGTCGTCCCCGAGGACCGTGAAGGCAAGCCGTCCGGGCGTCGCGTGGGCCGCCTCGATGTCGTGCGTCATCGACGCCGTGGTGTCGGGGACCGCGACGGCCATGCCCGCCCAGAGCTCGTCGTCGACCATGTCCGCGAGCGCCGGGGCGTGCTCGACGGCGAGCGGGACGAGGCGGACCCCGTGGCCGGTGAGAGCGGTGTCGTGGTGCATGCGGCAACCCTGCCAGAGGTGCCGGGCCTGGCTCAGCCTGTTTACCGTGAGCGTGCCGTGGGCGTCGGTGGCGCGTGCCAGAGTGGAGCCATGGCCGACGAGACGACCCCCGACGACGCTTTCGACCCGCCCTCGACGACGCTCGAGCCAGAGGCCTACATCGAGGACGGCGTGTACGACGGTGTCGACCTGCGCGACGTCGACGCGTCGGACTCCCGGCTCATGGACTGCACGTTCAGCCGCACGAACCTCTCGGGCCTGCGGCTCGAGTCGGCCCGCCTCATGGACTGCACGTTCGAGACCGTGACCGCCGACTCCCTCGACGCATCGAGCGGCTCGTGGCAGACGGTGTCCGTGCGGTCGAGCCGCCTCGGTGGCGTCCAGGCGTACGGGAGCGAGTGGGTGCGCGTGACGATCTCGGGCACGAAGATCGACTACCTCAACCTCCGGGACACCCGGCTGACAGGCGTGACGTTCGAGAACTGCGTCATCGGGGAGATCGACCTCACAGGAGTCCGTGCGAGCGACGTCCGGTTCGTCGAGACCCGGGCGGACAGCGTCATCACCAAGAACGCCCAGCTGAAGAAGGTCGACCTCACGGGTCTGCGGATGTCGAAGATCACCGGGCTCGCAGGCCTCAAGGGCGCAACGATCAGCGCCGAGCAGCTGGACGACCTCGCTCCCCTGCTCGCCGGGCACCTGGGCATCGTCGTCGCGGACTAGCGCCGTGGTTGCGGACTAGAGACCGCCCACCGGCTTCACGAGACGAGTCACCACGTACCTCGTCCGCCCGGTGTCGAACGCCTCGAACCCGCGCGACCCCTCGACCGCAGCGAAGCGCCGCATGAGCGGGTGCACCACCCGCGGGAGCCAGGACCCGATGAGCTCGCGCTTGCGGGTGTCGTCGCGCCGCAGGGCCGCCACCACTCCGTCCGTGACGTCCTCCTCATGCTCCAGCACGAGCCCTGAACCCTGCAGCTGACGCATGAGCTCCGGCACGTCGTCGGTAGCCCGGAAGTCGGCGAACAGCAGCCGCCCGCCCGGGCGGAGCACCCGGCGCACCTCCGCGAGGAACGCGGGCACGGACGGGTAGCAGTGCGACGACTCGACGTTGAGCACGACGTCGAAGGATGCGTCCGGGAAGGGCATCGCCTGGGCGTCGCCCCGGACGAACCGCAGCCCGGGCGCCCGCCGGTGGGCGCGGCTCAGCCTCACCGCCGCGGCCGAGAAGTCGAGGCCGACGACGGAGCGCGGCTGGTGGTGACGCGCGACGTACGAGCTCCCGCCACCGCGCCCCGACCCCACCTCGAGCACGTCGAGCCCCTCAAGGCTCACGTCGCCGATGGTCTGCTCGTACAGGTTGATGCACAGCCGGTCCGGCTCGTCCTCGGTCGACAGGACGAGGTCCCCGGCGTCGTCCACCGACGGCGCGTAGCCGTAGTTCATGAACGCCCACTCCGGCCGACGCACCCGCAGCGCGAGCACCTCGTACGCCGCACGCCACCCCAGACCTCGTCTGCTCACGCTCGCCCCCAGCTCGCCGTGGACACCGACGTGCCGCCGGCGGTCCCCACACCCTGGCACACCGGGGTGCGCAGCAGCAGGCTCCGGCGAACAATTGCCTGGGCATCACAGCGCGCGCCCGGCTACGGTCGCAGACCCCGCGCCGCGACATCCGGCGCCCGTCCGAGAGAGCAGCCATGCACACCGAGTTCCCCGTCCCCCTGCCCGGCGCCCAGGCGTCCACCCTCATGTGGGCGCACCCCCACGAGGTCGAGCAGCAGGCGCTGCAGCAGCTGCGCAACATCGCGGCACTGCCGTGGGTCGAGGGCGTACGTGTCATGCCCGACGTCCACCTGGGCAAGGGCGCGACGGTCGGGTCGGTCATCGCGATGCGCGACGCGGTCTCCCCGAACGCCGTCGGCGTCGACATCGGGTGCGGCATGATCGGGGTTCGCACGTCGCTCACCGCGGCAGACCTGCCCGACGACCTCGGGCCGCTGCGTGCCGCGTTCGAGCGCGCTGTTCCCGTGGGTTTCCATGCGCACTCGTCCCCGGTGGACGTCCGGCGCCTGCGTCCGGTCCACGCCGGGCCGGCCAGCGCCGCGTTCGTCTCCGGCACCGAGGCCCTGTGGCGGCGCTTCGAGACGCTGCACGGTGGTGTCCAGCAGCTTGAGGCCCGCGCCCGCAAGCAGCTCGGCACGCTCGGCGGCGGCAACCACTTCATCGAGCTGTGCGTCGACACCGACGACGTCGTGTGGTTGCAGCTGCACTCCGGGTCGCGGAACATCGGCAAGGAGCTCGCGGAGCGGCACGTGTCGATCGCCAAGGGTCTCGACCACAACCTCACGCTGCCGGACCGCGACCTCGCGGTGTTCCTCGCCGGCACCCCACAGATGGACGCGTACCTCAACGACCTGCGCTGGGCGCAGGAGTTCGCGGCACGCTCGCGTGCGGTGATGATGGCGCTCGTGGTCGACGAGGTCCGGCGTGCCTTCACCGGGCTCGACGTCCAGTTCGACGAGGCCGTCAACGTCCACCACAACTACGTCGCGGTGGAGCAGATCGACGGCGCCGAGCTCATCGTCACCCGCAAGGGCGCCATCCGTGCGGGCCGCGGCGAGCTCGGCCTCATCCCGGGCTCCATGGGCACCGGCTCGTACATCGTCCGGGGCCTGGGCAACGACGCGTCCTTCCAGTCCGCGTCGCACGGCGCGGGCCGGCGGATGTCCCGCACCCAGGCGAAGAAGCGCTTCACGACGACCGACCTCGCCGAGCAGACCGCCGGCGTCGAGTGCCGCAAGGACGCCGGGGTGGTCGACGAGATCCCCGGTGCCTACAAGGACCTCGACTCCGTCATCGCCGCTCAGTCCGACCTCGTCGAGGTCGTCGCACGGCTGCGGACGGTGTTGTGCGTCAAGGGGTGAGTGGGGACTCCTCACCGCTCCTGGCGCCGCCCCGGCCGCGACTGCGCCGGTAGGCTCCGGCGCATGAGCGACGCCCTGTTCACGAGCCTGTTCGCCGCCCTCGAGGCGGCCCCCTCGAACACCGAGCTGCGCCTGCAGGTGGCACGGCTCCTGCTCGAGCGGGGCCGCGTCGAGGACGCCGTGACCCACGCGGCGACGGCGCTCACCCACGAGCCGCGGTCGGCGGAGGCGCTCGCGATCCTCAGCGAGGCGACGTCGGCGCTGCGGTCTCCGGCGCCGGCTGATCCGGTCGGTCCGCCCGCGGCGGCACCCGCGGCGCCGACAGACGGTGCAGGCTTCGACTGGGACCGGGCCGAGTCCGACCTCGACGGCGTCGCCGTCCCGCCGCCCTTCGTCGACCCGGCGAACCCGGCGGACCCCGCCGCCGAGGGTGAGCCCCTCCTCGTCGCACCCGGCAGCGGGGAGGTCGCGCCCGTCGTCGACGAGTACACGACCCGCGTGACGCTCGCGGACGTCGGCGGCCTCGAGACCGTCAAGCGCCGCCTCCACGAGTCCTTCCTCGAGCCCATGCGCCACCCCGAGCTGGCGAAGGCGTTCGGCAAGTCCCTGCGCGGCGGGCTCGTCCTCTACGGCCCGCCCGGCTGCGGAAAGACGTTCATGGCGCGCGCCATCGCGGGCGAGCTCGGCGCCCGGTTCCTCACCGCGAACCTCTCCGACATCCTCGGCTCCCACTTCGGGGAGACGGAGAAGAACCTCCACGCGTTGTTCGAGCGGGCGCGCGCACTCACGCCCGCAGTCCTCTTCCTCGACGAGATCGACGCGATCGGCGCCAAGCGCTCGAGCATCGGCACCGGGTGGTCGGGCATGCGCGCCATGGTCGACCAGCTGCTCATGGAGCTCGACTCCATGACGGGGGACAACGACGGGCTCTTCGTGCTCGCCGCGACCAACAGCCCGTGGGAGGTCGACCCCGCGCTCATGCGCCCCGGTCGCTTCGACCGGACGCTGCTCGTCCTGCCGCCTGACGAGCCGGCCCGGGCAGCGATCCTCCACATGCACCTCGACCGGCGCCCCATCGCGGGCATCGACCTCGGCGAGCTCGTCCGCAGCACCGACGGGTTCTCCGGCGCCGACCTCGAGCACCTCGTCTCGTCGGCCGCGGAGCAGGCGATGCTCCGGTCGATCCAGGCGGGCCAGGTCCAGCCGATCACGATGACCGAGCTGCGCCACGTCCTGCGCGAGATCAAGCCGTCGACGGGCGCCTGGATCGCGGCGGCCAAGAACGTCGTCGCGTTCGCCAACACCGACGGGCGGTACGACGACCTCGCGGAGTTCATCGCCTCCCGTGAGCGCCGCTGAGCCGTGACCGACACCGTCGACGCCGCGGTCTACCGCGTCGAGTCGTTCCTCGCGGTGGGTCAGGTGACCCGTGCCGACACCCTGGTGCGCGAGACGCTCGCCCAGCATCCCGGGGACGCGCGGCTGCTGCTCACGCTCGCCAGGCTCCTCGAGCACCAGAAGCGCTGGCCCGAGGTCATCGAGGCCGGCACCGCCGCGCTCGCCGCCGACCCCCGCCACGGGTCGGCCCACGCGGTCGTCGCGTGGGCCGCGATCCAGGTGGGCGACGCCGACCTCGTGACCCAGCACGCCTCTGCCCTTCTCGCCGCGGACCCGCAGCACGGTGTCGCGCACATGTGTCTCGCGTTCGTCGCGGCGACGCACCGCGGACCGGACCGGCGGGAGCGGGTCCGCCGCCACTACCGGCTCGCGCTCGAGCACGGCAGCGGGGAACCGTGGTTCTTCACCAACGCCGCGGCCGTCGAGCGTGCCGTCGGCGACACGGGCGAGGCCCGTCGGATCCTCGATGCCGGGCTGGCGCAGCACCCCCAGGACAGGGAGCTGCTTGAGGCGCGCGCGAAGATCGGGACGACGGACGAGTCGCTGGAGATCATCACCGGGCTCCTCACCGGCTCACCCACCGACTCCACGCTGCAGACCACCTTTCATGCCGTGGTCTCGCGCCAACGCCGGCGCTTCCTCATGATGCTGTGGCTCGTGCCCGCGCTGCTCGCGACCGGGACGGCCCTCGTCGACGGACGCGGTCGCGTCGTGTGGGTCGCGCTCGTCCTCGTCGTGGCGGTGCTCGTCGGGTGCATCCGGTTCTCGTCGGCCGAGAAGCTGCCCATGTCGGTCCGCCGCGAGCTCGCGGCACGGACCCCGTGGCGCAGGGTGGTGCGTGGGTGCAGCACCGTCGCGATCCTCACCGGCACGGTGGGCGGTGTGGTGCTCGCGGGCGGCGGGATCCCCGGAGCGTGGCTGCTCCTGCTCGCGACCGCTGCGTGGGTCGGCGCGCGCGCCGCGAGCTTCTCGTACGAGGTGCGACGCGCGCGGAGCATCGACGAGGTCGCCGCGGCGAGCGTGGAGGCTGAGGGGACGGCGCCCGACGCGCGGTGGGCAGCCCCGGCCATGACGACGCTCGTGACCGACCGGACCGGTCGAGCTCTGTGGACGCCGGTCGTGCTCGTCCCGTTCGTGCTCGTGGCACTGTCCGATGCCGGCCCACCTGCGGACCTCGCTGCCCGGTCCGCCCTGGGTGTCATCGTCGCCGTCGTCGCGCTCACCGCGACCGCCGAGGCTGCCGTCCTTCAGCGCTGGAACCAGGCCGGGTGGTGGCGCCGTGTCCAGGCCGCTGTGCTCGCCCTGACCGCCACCGTGCTGCTCGTCCTTCTGCTCGTGACGTCGTTCGGTCGCCTCCAGGAGGCCACCCGGGCCTGGGGGGACGAGGAGCGCGACACCTCGGGCGAGACGGTGACGGTCCCGCCCGGTTTCCACGAGCCCTCGACGACAGTGCCGCCGATCGAGCTCCCGAGGATCCCACCGATCACGGTCCCGGACTTCTAGGACCGCGCAGCGTCACCGGGAAGCGTCACCGGGGAGCGTCACCGGGTCGCGGGGTTCAGGCGTTCGCGAGCTCGGCGACGATCGCCTGCACCGGCGCCGGACCGCACGCCGACCCGCCCGCGCCGAGCGTCGCGGCCGCCGTCCCGACCAGCCCGGTGAGACCGGTCACCTGCGGCAGCGGACGAGGGTCGTCCACGACGGCCCAGCAGCCGTCGACGACCTCGTACTGCACGGTCGGACCGGCGGCGAGGTAGGACGCGAGCGCCCCGACCAACCGGTCGACCTCCTCGAGCACCGTCCCGACGCCGACGCTCGCGCGGATGGCTCCGGCGTCGTACCCGAGGCGGGACAGGAGCGGGTGTGCGCAGAAGCGACCGTCGCGCACGCCGATGCCGTGCTCGGCGGACAGGTACGCCGCGACGAGGCCGGGGTCGTGTCCCACGACGGAGAAGGTGACGACACCCACTGGGTCGACGGCGTCGGCCCAGGCACGCACGACCTCGACGCCCGGGATCGCTCCGAGGCCGGTGACGAGGCGGTCGCGCAGGATCGCCTCGTGCGCCTCGAGCTCCGCTGCGGGGACCGACGCGAGGGCGTCGCAGGCCGCCGCGAGCGCGACGGCGCCGACGACGTTGGGCGAGCCGGCCTCGTGCCGGGCGGGCGCCGTCGTCCACTCGACGTCGACGAGGCCCACCTGCCGCACGGCGCCACCACCGGCGAGGTACGGCTCACCGGCGTCGAGCCAGTCGCGGCGTCCGACGAGCGCGCCGGACCCGAAGGGCGCGTACGTCTTGTGCCCGGAGAAGGAGACGTAGTCGACGCCGGTCTCCGCGAGCGAGAAGCGGCGGTGCGGGACGAGCTGGGCGCCGTCGAGGGCGACGCGCGCTCCGGCGTCGTGGGCGATCCGGACGAGGTCGGTGAGCGGCAGCGACTCACCGGTGACGTTCGAGGCACCGGTGACGGCGACGAGCGCATAGTGCGTGGCAGCGAGCTCGGCGCGCAACGCCTCGAGCGTCGCGGCGACGGACGACTCGCCCGTGAGGACGGTCGCGCCCCCGGCGCTGCGCTGCCACGGCAGGAGGTTGGCGTGGTGCTCGACGTCGAGGACGAGGACGCGCCCGGGCGTCCCGGACTCGTCCGTCGGGACACAACCGGCGAGCAGGTTGAGGGAGTCGGTCGTGTTGCGCGTGATGATCGTGACGTCGTCCTCGCGGGCGCCGACGAACTCGCCGATGGTCCGGCGGGCCGACTCGTAGAGGGCGGTGGAGACCTGGGAGAGGTACCCGGCACCGCGGTGCACGCTCGCGTACAGCGGGAGCACCTCGGCGACCCGGTCGGCGACGGCGCGCAGCGCCGGCGCGCTGGCGGCGCAGTCGAGGTTCGCGTACGCGACGGTCCGGCCGTCGACGAGCGGCACGCGCGTCTCGGACCCGACGACGGGCAGACATCCTGTGGTGGCGATCGACATGGTGGTCCTCCGGAAAACTCCTGGGGGACCAGCGATGACGACGACCAGACCCCGCGCTTGCCGACGTCGGGCGACGTCGGCCAGGTCTTCACCCGGGGCACCCCACCGCGGAAGGAGGGTTGCCGGCCAGCAAGCCGGGGCTGTCTGCTGGCACTCGTGACCTGTCTCAAGGATCCGGAACGCCTCAGGACGTGTCAACGCGCGAGCCCCATTTGTCTTACATCCTGGACGGGCTGTCTCACGGCGGGGGTCGCGGGTGATCCTCGACCATGACCTACGCCGGAGACCTCACACCCCACGATGCCTGGGCGCTCCTCGCGGAGAACCCCGCCGCCGTCCTCGTCGACGTCCGCACCGAGGGTGAGTGGCGCCAGATCGGCGTGCCCGACGTGAGCGAGCTCCCCGGTGACCGAGAGGTCGCGTTCGTCCAGTGGGTGACCCCGGCCGGACCCAACGAGGACTTCCTCGCCGAGCTCGCGGCCGTCGGTGTGGAGCCGGGCGACGGGCGCCCGGTGGTCTTCCTGTGCCGCTCCGGCCACCGCTCCGTCGCTGCCGCGACCCGGGCCACCGAGGCGGGGTTCAGACCGTCGTACAACGTCCTCGAGGGATTCGAGGGTGACACCGACGCCTACGGTCAGCGGACCGTCAACGGCTGGGTGCGCCGCGGTCTGCCCGCGACGACGTACACCGGGGAACCGTCATGACCGACCGTGACCTCCGTCCCGCGACGCTCGCCGTGCGCGGCGGGCAGGTCCGGAGCAACTTCGAGGAGACGTCCGAGCCGCTCTTCCTCACCCAGGGATTCGTCTACGCCAGCGGCGCCGAGGCCGAGGCGGCCTTCGCGGGCGACGTCGACCACTTCATCTACTCCCGCTACGGCAACCCCACGGTCCACATGTTCGAGGAGCGCCTGCGCCTGCTCGACGGCGCCGAGGCCTGCTACGCGACGGCGACGGGCATGTCCGCGGTGTTCACGTCCCTCGCGGCGCTCGTGACCTCGGGATCGCGGATCGTGTCCGCCCGCGCCCTCTTCGGGTCCACCGTCGTGATCTTCGACGAGATCTTCGCCGGCTGGGGCATCACGGTCGACTACGTCGACGCCCACGAGCTCGACCAGTGGCAGGCGGCGCTGTCCACCCCGGCGGACGTCGTCTTCTTCGAGACGCCGTCCAACCCCATGCAGGACATCGTCGACGTCGCGGCCGTGTGCGAGCTGGCCCACGCCGCGGGAGCCGTCGTCGTGCTCGACAACGTGTTCGCGACGCCCGTGCTGCAGCGGCCGTTCGAGCTCGGCGCCGACGTCGTCGTCTACTCCGCCACGAAGCACATCGACGGACAGGGCCGCGTCCTCGGCGGCGCGATCCTCGGCTCGAAGGAGTACATCGACGGGCCGGTGCAGAAGTTCATCCGCAACACCGGGCCGTCCCTCAGCCCGTTCAACGCATGGGTGCTGCTCAAAGGACTCGAGACCCTGAGCCTGCGGGTCCATGCCCAGACCGCCGCGGCGCTGCGCATCGCCGAGCACCTCGAGACCCTGCCCGGGATCAGCCGGGTGCGCTACCCGTTCCTGCCGTCGCACCCGCAGTACGAGCTCGCCCGGAAGCAGCAGACCGGTGGCGGCACGGTCGTGACGTTCGACCTCGAGGTGCCTGAGGGCACCGATGCGGACACCGCCAAGAAGCGCGCGTTCGCGTTCCTCGACGCGCTCGAGATCGTCGACATCTCCAACAACCTCGGCGACGCGAAGTCCCTCATCACGCACCCTGCGACGACGACGCACCGGCGGCTCGGCCCCGAGGGGCGCGCCGCCGTCGGCATCGCGGAGACGACCGTGCGCCTGAGCGTCGGCCTCGAGGACCCGCTCGACCTCATCGAGGACATCGAGCGCGCACTCGGGCGGGAAGCTCGACGAGCGACCTGATGACGGGATAGCGCCGGTGCGCAGCCAGCACTGAACGGTGCCGGTCGAGCCACACCGCGTCCCACCCTGCCGCGAGCGCGCCCTCGACGTCGGTGGCGGCACTGTCACCGACCATCACGCAGTCCGCCGGCGCGACCCCGAGCGCGTCCGGGCTCCGGGACTGGGTCACCGCTCGAGCGTGACGCTCCGGCGCCACGGCCCCGTCAGAGGTGGACGGTCTCGTTCTCGCCACCGTCGTAGCGCTCACCCTTCCTCTTCGCCTTGAGCAGGCTGAGCACCGTCGCGACACGGCCCGGCCCCTTCCAGTACTCGGCCGTCTCCCCGTGCACGACGACGAGAGCGACACCCGGTGACAACGGCCCGTCAGGGAACCATGCCTGAGCGGACCGGCTCCAGTGCGCCTCGATCTGGAGCGGGTCCGTGACGACCTCCGCCGGCCCGGACACGGAGAGCCACGCGGTGCTCGTCGCGAAGGAGACGTTGGCCCCGGAGCCGGCGCGGATCTGCTGCACCTTGGTGCTGTCGAGGTCCGTGAAGAACCACAGGTCGCCGTCGAAGTCGATGTCCTGCACACCCATCGGGCGGGACACGAGGCGGCCGTCCGACGCGACGGTCGTGAGCATCGCGATGTGCGCGTCCTTGACGATCTCCGTGACCAGGCGCATCGTCTCGTCGTGGGTGGTCGTCCCGTCGGTCTGATCGGTCATGGTGCCTCCTCGGCAAGGGCTCACCGCCCGCTGCGGCGCGCCCGTGCCGTCCACGGTAGGCAGGGATCCGCCGGCCCGCAGGGCGAACCGTCGCGGGCGGCAGACGCCGTGGGCGCGGCCGGCTCCCGGCTCAGACGTCGGTGAGGAGGTGCACCTCGTAGCAGACCGAGGACTCGTGCTCCACGTACGGTCCGTAGCGGGCGATCGGCGTGTACCCGTGGGCGCGGTAGAGCGCGGCCGCCTCGACGAGCAGGTCACCGGTCTCGAGGACGAGGTGCGTCAGCCCGTCGGCACGGGCACGCGCGTGCAGCTCCCGCAGCAGGACGTGACCGAGCCCGCGGCCACGAGCCTCCGGAGCCACGTAGATCCGCTTGATCTCTCCGACCCGTCCCGTCCCGACCTCCGGGTACCAGCCGGTGACTTCCTGCACGGCGCCGCAGCCGACAGCGCGACCGTCCAGGCGCACGACGACGTTCGCGAGAACGTGCTCGCCCCTCGGCACCGGCCCGGGTTCCTCCTCGTCGCCGTAGCGCCCGGCGATCTCGGCGCGCTGCGCGTCACGCAACGTCCCGGCCTCGACGTCGTCCCACGGCACGACGTCGAGGGAGACGAGCCCAGCGGCCGTCAGGGTTGGCGGAACGCCAGCGCGAGGACCAGCGGTGCGAGCACCGCTGCCGGTCGAGGCGTCAGTCGCCGCCACCGCCACCGCCGCCGTCTCCCCCGCCGCCGTCCCCACCCGAGGAGTCACCGCTGTCGCTGCTCCACCAGCCCCCACCATCGGAGCCGCTGTCGCTCGAGTCGCCGCTCCGGCGGGGACGGCCGGCACTGGACGCCCTCCCACCCCACACGGAGATCGCCACGAGGCCGACAATGACGATCCCGACGATGCTGACCCCGATGATCTCCTGCATGTCCATCCGTTCCCGTCGTCGAGCGAGGCGCGTCAGGCCCGAACGAGCGTGCTGAGCACCGAGGTGAAGAACTTCAGCCCGTCGGTCCCGGCGCGCGGTCCGGCGTCACCGGCGGTGCCGAAGCCGACCTCGACCGCGTGCTCGGGGTGCGGCATGAGCCCGACGACGTTCCCGGCCTCGTTCGAGATTCCGGCGATCCCGCGGCGCGAGCCGTTGGGGTTCCAGCCGGAGTAGCGGAACACCACGCGGCCCTCGCCCTCGAGCTCGTCGAGGGTGTGCTCGTCGGCGACGAACTGGCCGTCCTGGTTCTTCAGCGGGACGGTGATCTCCTCACCGACCGTGAAGTCGCGGGTCCACGCCGTGCTCGCATTCTCGACCGTGAGGGTCTGCTCGCGGCAGATGAAGGCGAGGTGGTCGTTCTTCACCATCGAGCCGGGCAGCAGGTGCGTCTCGGTGAGGATCTGGAACCCGTTGCAGATGCCCAGGACGGGCAGGCCGCCCTTGGCCGCGTCGACGAGGGTCTCCATGATCGGCGCGAAGCTCGAGATCGCACCGGCGCGCAGATAGTCCCCGTAGGAGAAGCCGCCGGGCAGCACGACGGCGTCGACCTCCTTGAGGTCGGAGTCCGCGTGCCACAGCGGGACCGCCGTGCCACCGGCTAGCCGGACGGCGCGTGCTGCGTCGCGGTCGTCGAGCGTCCCGGGGAACGTGATGACGCCGACGCGGGCGTCGGTGAGCGCCCCGGTCACAGGCCCTTGACCTCCACGGCAGCGTCGACGACGTTGACGACGTCCTCGATGACGGGGTTGGACAGGACCCGCTCGGCGGCGGCGCGCGCCGCCGCGAGGACCTCAGGGGTGACGTCGCCGTCGACCTCGAGCTCGAACCGCTTGCCCTGGCGGACGCTCGTGAACCCGGTGAACCCCAGCCGTGGCAGCGCCCCGGCGACGGCCTTCCCCTGCGGGTCGAGGATCTCGGGCTTGGGCATGACGTCGACGACTACGCGTCCCACGGGGACTCCTCGTGCTCGGTACGGGCGCAGTGCTTGGTGCAGTGCGGGCTCAGCGGTGATCTTATCGCCCTCCTCACCCGAGGATCAGGGCCGTCCCCCGGGCTGAGACGCACGCGTTCCCGGGCGTCAGTTCTCGGCGCGACCGCGTCGCCAGTACCCCATGAAGGCGACGGAGCGACGGTCGATCCCGAGGTCCCGGACGAGGTGCCGGCGGAGCTCACGAACGACCGCGGCCTCGCCGGCTATCCACGCGTAGCAGTCGCCGAGCGGCCCGGTCTCGTCGGAGTGGTAGAACGGCGTGTCCCACAGGATGGTGGCGTCGATGTCGACGTCCTCCGGCTCGCTCCCGGCGAGCGCATCAGCAGCGGCGAGGATCTGCGCGGCAGCCGCCCGCTCCTCCTGCCGGGCCTGCAGGCACGCACGGACCGCGGCGTCGAGCCGTTCTCCGTGGGGGTGCACCGTGCCGTCGGCCGTGTGCCTCGGCAACCACGTGACCGACACACCGTCGGGCACGGTGACCGGCAGGACGTCGTCGTCGCCAGGGACCTCGATGTAGGCGTGCGCGCGGCTGCCCGCGGGCAGGGACTCGACGATCGCGCTGATCGCCGGCGCGGCCGTCTCGTCGCCGGCGAGGATGAGCGTCGTGGCCGTCGCGGGCGGCGCCCACTCGATCCCGCCCGCAGGACCGTCGTGGAGGAGGTTCGGTCCGTTGAGGACGCACGCGTCGCCCGGGCGGACGGTGGCGACCCAGCGGGCCGCAGGGCCGGGCATGCCGCCGTCGTCGGGGTGCAGGACGAAGTCGACGTCGACCTCGCCGAGCCCCGAGGCGTTGAGCACCGCCGGCCGGGTCGCGCGCACGGTGTACGTGCGGAACGGGTTGCGACGGTCCTCCGGGAGCGCACGCCACTCCTGGTACCAGGACGCTGACTGGAAGTCCTCGGCGCGGGGCACCGAGCCGTCGGGAGCGGGGAGGACCAGCTTGATGCGCTGGTCGAGGCCGTCGCGGCCGAACTCGTCGAGGTCGTGACCGGTGAAGGTCACGCGCAGGAAGGACGAGGTCAGACGGTTGACGCGGCTCACCCTGACGTCGAACGCCCGGTAGGCCGGCTGGGTGCGCTCGACGGTCGCGAGAGTGGTCATGCACCCGAGTATGGCATGCCTAACCTCGCATGGGTATGCCTCTCCTAACTTGAGCTTCGGGGCCTCCCTCAGAGGACATCCGACGCGTCCACGGCCAGGCACGGCCGGGCGCGCAGCTCCGGGTCACGCGAGGTCGGAGCCCGTGATCCGTCGGTAGGCATCGAGGTAGCGCAGCCGGGTCGCCTCGACGACCTCCGCGGAGAGCTCCGGCGGCGGCGCGTCGCCCGCGCGGTCCCACCCGGACGCGGGCGAGACGAGCCAGTCCCGGATCGGCTGCTTGTCGAAGCTCGGCTGGGCGCGCCCCGGCTCCCACTCGTCGACCGGCCAGAACCTCGAGGAGTCCGGGGTGAGCACCTCGTCGCCGAGGACGACCGCGCCCGTCACCGGGTCGACCCCGAACTCGAGCTTCGTGTCCGCGAGGATGACGCCGCGCTCCCGCGCGATCGCCTCCGCGCGCGCGTACACAGCGAGCGTGAGGTCCCGCAGGCGCACCGCCTGCTCGTCCCCGATCCGCTCGGCGACGACCTCGAGGCTGACGTTCTCGTCATGCTCCCCCACCTCGGCCTTCGTGGCGGGGGTGAAGATCGGCTCCGGCAACCGCGAGCCGTCCACGAGCCCGGCGGGCAGCACGACCCCGCACACCGACCCGCTCTCGCGGTACTCGACGAGGCCCGACCCCGTGAGATAGCCGCGTGCCACGCACTCGACGGGGAACATCTCCAGCCGACGGCAGATCATCGCGCGGCCCGCGACGACGTCGGGGACGAGGCCGTCGCCCGGCATCGCTGACGCTGCGGTGGTCACCACGTGGTTGTCCACGAGGTCCGCGAGCTGCTCGAACCACCACAGGCTCAGCTGGGTGAGCACGGTGCCCTTGTCCGGGATGGGGGGCGACAGCACGTGGTCGTACGCGCTCACCCGGTCGGACGCCACGACGAGCAGGACGTCCCCCAGCGGGTGCACGCCCGAGTAGTGGGTGAGGTCGGGTTCGTAGAGGTCACGGACCTTGCCGGAGTAGACGTGCAGCCAACCCGGGAGCTCCGGGGCGTCCGCGGCGAACCCCGCGCTCATCGGACGCCGCCGACAGCAGCACCCGCCGCGGCCGCCGCCGCGATGTCGGTGCGGTGGTGCGACCCGGGCAGCACGACCGCGTCCACGCCGCGGTAGGCGAGGCGGCGCGCCTCGGCGAGGTCCTCCCCCACGCCCACCACAGACAGCACGCGCCCGCCGGCGCTCACGAGCCCGCCCTCGCCGTCGTCCGCGGTGCCGGCGTGCAGCACGTGCACTCCAGGCACGGCTGCGGCCTGGTCGACGCCCGTGACCGGTCGGCCGTGGACCGGGGCCGCCGGGTATCCGTCGGCCGCGACGACGACCGTCACGGCCGCGCGGTCGCTCCACCGCAGCCGCGGCAGCTCCGCGAGACCACCCGTCGCCGCCGCGAGGAGCAGCGCCGAGAGCGGCGTCTCGAGCCGGGACAGCACCACCTGCGTCTCCGGGTCCCCGAACCGCGCGTTGAACTCCACGACGCGCGTCCCGCGGCTCGTCAGCGCGAGCCCCACGTAGAGGACCCCGACGAACGGCACGCCGCGCGCGCGCATCTCGTCGATGGTCGGCTGCGCGATCCGGGTGACGACCTCCTCGGTCAGCCCCTCCGGCGCCCACGGCAGCGGGCTGTACGCGCCCATGCCACCCGTGTTCGGTCCGCGGTCACCGTCGAAGGCACGCTTGAAGTCCTGTGCGGGCGCGAGCGGCACGACGTGCTCACCGTCGCTGATGCAGAAGAGCGAAACCTCCGGGCCGTCGAGGAACTCCTCGATGACGACGCGGGGGTCGCCGCCACGGTCGGGGTTCGCGAAGCACTCCTGGGCGTGACGGATCGCGTCGAGCCGGACGTCCGTGACGACGACGCCCTTGCCCGCGGCCAGCCCGTCGTCCTTGACGACGTACGGCGGACCGAAGGCGTCGAGCGCGTCACCCACCTGGTCGACGGTCGAGCACACGTACGCCTGGGCGGTCGGGACCTCGGCCGCCGCCATGACGTCCTTGGCGAACGCCTTGGATCCTTCGAGCCGCGCGGCGTCGGCGGACGGTCCGAACACCGGGATCCCGGCCGCGACCACGGCGTCGGCGACACCCGCGACGAGCGGCGCCTCCGGGCCCACGACGACGAGCTCGGCCCCGATCTGCCGGGCGAGCGCAGCGACCGCAGCACCGTCGAGCGCGTCGACGGCGTGCAGCCGGGCGAGTCGAGCGATCCCGGGGTTCCCGGGAGCCGCGTGGAGCTCGTGCGCGGGAATCTCCTGCGCGAGCGAGTGGAGGATGGCGTGCTCGCGAGCACCGGAGCCGACGACGAGGATCTTCACAGGCGGGAGTTTAGCCGTGGATGTCTCCGCACGATCGGCGCCGCTCACCCGACGGGATGAGCCGCTACGCGGTATTCTCGGGGCGGTTGGCCGCCCGCTCCACAGGCGGTCGATGCGTCAGAAGGGGGCGCTGGCCACAGGAGCGACCCGAGGAGCGAGATGAGTCAAGCAACGGCTCAGACTGAAGACGTGACCGAGCCTGCTGAGCAGGCGCGCTATACGCACGAGGTGTTCGTGTGGCGCGGCGAGGAAGCATTCCTCGACCGGACCGTCCCGTTCGTCACGGCGGCCGTCGCCGCGGGCGAGCCCATCATGGTGGCAGTGTGCCGTGCCAACGAGCAGAACCTCCGGCAGGCGCTCGGCGCCGCCGCCGACGACGTGACGTTCGTCGAGATCGAGAGCCTCGGACGCAACCCCGCCCGGATCATCCCCGCGTGGCTCGCGTTCATCGAGCAGCACCGGGCGTCAGGAGCCGCGCTGCGCGGCATCGTCCAGCCGGTGTGGGCCGGGCGCCGCGAGGAAGAGCTCGACGAGTGCCTCATCCACGAAGCCATGCTCGACCTCGTCGTGCCGCGAGACGCGCGGATGTCGCTGCTCTGCCCGTACGACGCCGGCGTCCTCGACCCGACGGTCCTCGACGAGGCTCGACGCATCCACCCCGCCCCCGGGAGCACTGCCGGGGCGAGCCACCCGGAGCCCGACGTCCACGTCCGAGCGCTGTACAGCCGGCCCCTGCCCGAGCCGCGCGGCGCCGTGGAGGAGGTCGAGGTGGCGCACGGCCGCCTGGCCACCGTCCGCAGGATCGTCGCCCGGCACGCCAAGGCTGCCGGTCTGGAGAAGAACGAGATCGACGACCTGCGGCTCGCCGTCACGGAGGTCGCCGCCAACAGCGTCGACCACGGTGGTGGTGGCGGACGCTTGCGCGCGTGGCAGGAGCGCGGCGCGCTGATCTTCGAGGTGCGGGACTCCGGGACCCTCGACGACGTGCTCGTCGGCCGGGTCGCCCCGACGCTCGAGCAGCCCCGCGGCCGCGGGCTGTGGATCGTCAACCAGCTCTGCGACCTCATGCAGATCCGGACGACCCCCGAGGGTGTCGTCGTCCGCGTCATCACCTGGCTGACCTGACGCTCCCGCGCACCGCGCGCCTCGGCGGCAACGACGACGGGCGGCGACCAGGAGGTCGCCGCCCGTCGTCTGCTCGCGCTCGTCAGTCGATGAGGTCGAACCGCTGGATCGTCGCCACACGGTCGGGGCCCACGCCGATCGACGAGATCCGGGTGCCGGACATCTCCTCGAGGGCGAGCACGTAGCGCTGCGCGTTGACGGGCAGGTCCTCGAACGTCCGGGCGCCCGTGATGTCCTCGGTCCAGCCGTCGAGCTCCTCGTAGATCGGCTTCGCGTGGTGGAACGCGCTCTGGTCGCTCGGCATCTCGTCGTGGCGCACACCGTCGACGTCGTACGCCACGCACACCGGGATCTTCTCGACGCCGGTGAGCACGTCGAGCTTCGTGAGGACGAGGTCGGTGAGCCCGTTGACACGGCTCGCATAGCGGGCGATGACGGCGTCGTACCACCCGCAGCGGCGGGGACGGCCGGTGGTGACACCGAACTCGTGGCCCGTGGCACGCAGGAACTCGCCCGACTCGTCGAACAGCTCCGTGGGGAACGGGCCCTCACCGACGCGCGTCGTGTACGCCTTGATGACGCCCACCACGCGGTCGATGCGCGTCGGGCCGATGCCCGACCCCGTGCACACCCCACCCGCGGTCGCGTTGGACGACGTGACGAACGGGTAGGTGCCGTGGTCGACGTCGAGCATCGTCGCCTGGCCACCCTCGAAGAGGACGGTCTTGCCCGCGTCCAGGGCGGTGTTGAGCACGAGGGACGTGTCGGCGACCATCGGCCGCAGCCGCTCGGCGTACTGGAGCAGCTCGTCGACCGTCTCGTCGACCGTGATGGCACGTCGGTTGTAGACCTTGACCAGGAGGTGGTTCTTCTGGTCGAGCGCACCCTCGATCTTGGCGCGCAGGATCTTCTCGTCGAAGAGGTCGTGGACGCGCACGCCGACGCGGTTGATCTTGTCCGCGTACGTCGGGCCGATGCCCCGGCCGGTGGTACCGATGCGTCGCTTGCCGAGGAACCGCTCCGTCACCTTGTCGAGCGTCCGGTTGTACGACGCGATGACGTGCGCGCTGCCGGAGACGAGCAGCCGTGAGACGTCCACGCCGCGAGCGATGAGCGCGTCCAGCTCCTGGTAGAGCACCTCGATGTCGACGACGACGCCGTTACCGATGACGGGAGTGACCCCCGGCGAGAGGATCCCGGAGGGCAGGAGGTGCAGCGCGTACTTCTCGCCACCCACGACGACCGTGTGCCCGGCGTTGTTCCCGCCGTTGAACTTCACGACGTAGTCGACGCGCGAGCCGAGCTGGTCGGTCGCCTTGCCCTTGCCTTCGTCGCCCCACTGGGCCCCGACGACTACGACGGCTGGCATGGTTCCCCGCTTTCGAGCTGCCTGGTGATGGGCTCCGGCACACGCGTGGTCGCGCGGGCAGTCAGGTCATCCGGGCGGCAGTCACCCCGATTCCGCGACGAGTTTACCGTCTATTGGCATTTGGTCACGGAGCGGGTGGCCCGGCGACGGGGCTGGCCTGCGCGCCACCACCTCACCGCAGCGCGGCGACCTCCTCCGGGGACGTGCCGGCGTCGCGCAGGAACGTCGCGCACCGCTCGGCCTCGTCCACCTCTCCGATGAGAGCAGCGGCCTCGCCCAGCGCAGCCAGCGCCCGCAGGAATCCCTGGTTGGGCTCGTGGGAGGCGGGCACGGGCCCGTGCCCGCGCCAGCCCGAGCGGCGCAGGTGGTCGAGCCCGCGGTGGTAACCCGTGCGGGCGAACGCGTACGCCGTGACGTCGTCGCCGCGGTCGAGGGCACTCTCCGCGAGCAGCGCCCACACGTACGACGACGCAGGCAGGTCACGGGCGACGTCGCCGACGGCGCGGCCTGACGCGATCTCGGCGCGGGCGGCCACGTCCGGGTGGTCAGCGGCGAGCAGGGTGGGTTCCGGGCCCTGCATGAGGTTCGTCGGGGGGCGCGTGGCGGGCGTCGTGCTCGGCTCGTTGGTCATGGCTCCATCCTCCCCCACCCCACCGGGCAGACCCACTTCGCCCGCCGCGCCGAGCCCAGCGAGGTGCAGCACCGCACCACGATGGTTAGAGTCAGAGGATGATCGAGATCGCGACATCGCCAGCGACGACGACACTCGTGATCGCCGGCGATCTCGATCTCGCCGAACGCGAGCAGTTTCCCGAGATCGCAGCACGGGTGGTGGGCCTGCGGCGCCAGCTGCTCGTCATCGACATGTGCCGGGTGACGTTCATGGACTCCACGGGGGCGGCGTTCCTCATCTCGTTGGCCGACTCCGGCCGCAAGCGTGGCGGTGCGACCGTCCTGCGCGGGTGCGACGACCGTGACCTGTTCGTCCTCGAGGTGTGCGGCGCCCTCGAGCTGTTCCGTATCGACCCGGATCACCAGTGCAACCCGGCGACGCCGGCGAGCGGCATCCAGCTCGCCCCGGCGCCCGAGGCCTGACGGCCACCTGCTCCGGTCAGTGCCCCCCGGCCCCGGCCGGTCGGACCCGCGCCCAGACGATCTTGCCGGTGCCGCTCGAGCGCCATCCCCACTCGGCGAGACGCTCGACGATCTGCATGCCGTAGCCGCCCAGGCGGTTCGCGTGCCCGTCCGTGGTGACGGGAGGGGACGGGTTGGAGTCCTCGACCTCGATGCGCAGGCCCTCGCCCGTGTCGAACAGGCGCAGTGCGATGTGTCCCCAGCCGTGCAGGACGCCGTTGGCCACGAGCTCGGAGACGACGAGCTCGGCATTGGCGACGTCCCGCAGCTCCCACGCCTGGCAGGTGCGCAGGACGGCGTGGCGGGCACGGCCGATCGACGCCGCCTCGCCCGGCAGCAGCCAGCGCCGCGACCGTGGGCTCATCCCGGCCGACCCACCGCGCGCCCCCGGGTCGGGGACCCGCACGACGACGACGGCGACGTCGTCCTCGGGCGCGTCGGCCAGCCGGGCGAGGAGCTCCTCGCCGATCCCCGCAGCGTCCGTCGCCTGCACACGGGCCGCAGCGTGGAGGAGCGTCTCGAGCCCTTCCCGCATGGAACGGTCCCGACGCTCGATGAGGCCGTCGGTGTAGAAGACCAGCGTGTCGCCGGGCCGCAGCCGCGCCGAGTCCGTGACCCGTGAGCGTGAGCCGAACCCGATGAGGGCCCCCGCACCACCGAGGAGCTGGGACACGTCCCCGTCCCGCACGAGGAGGGGCGGGAGGTGGCCCGCCCTCGAGTAGTCGAGGGTCCACAGCGTCCCGTCGTCGCCGGGCGTGGTCCGCAGCGTCGCGTAGACGAGGCTCGCGGACCGGGGGATCCGCATCCCCACGACGAGCTGGTCGACCCGCTCGAGCACCGTTCCCGGCGTCGTGAGCTCGAACGCATACGACCGCACGACCGAGCGCAGCTGGCCCATCGTCGCGGCCGCCTCGATGTCGTGACCCACGACGTCACCGATGACGAGGCCCGCCACGCCGTCGTCGATCTGCAGGACGTCGTACCAGTCGCCACCGACCTGGGCGTGCTCGGACGTCGGCGCGTAGTACGTCCACACGTCGAGCCCCGGCAGGTCCGCCTGCTCCGGCAGCATCGCGCGCTGGAGCGTCTCGGCGAGCTGGTGCTCGCGTGCGTAGAGGCGGACGTTGTCGATCGCCATGCCGACGCGACGCGCGACGACGTGCAGCAGCGTGGTCGTCGCGCTCTCCATCTGCGCCACGACCCGGAGCGCACCCCGGTCGCCCGAGTCGGGGTCGGCCGGAGGTGTCGTCACGAGGACCCCGAGCACCCTGCGCCGGCCGGGGACGGGATGAACGACGACGACCGGGACGCTCGTCGGGTCCGTCACGTCGAGACGAGCCCGCATCTCCTCCGCCAGCGTGCGCGCCGCACTCCGCGCCGGATAGTCCGACCGGAGCGGGAAGCCGATCGGACCCGCCGTGTGGCCGTCGAGCATCTCCGTCAACGGGTCGATGAAGGTGGTGGCGTTCTCCGGGGCCCCGGCGCTGCCGCCCGGGACCCGCGCGTCACCGAGCGCGTCCACCTCGCCGTCGCCCGCGCGGGCACGGTGCACCACGCGGGGCTGACCGGTCCGCACCTGGATCCCCTCGGCGAACCGGAGGCCGGCCCCGTCATCGAGGAAGAACCCCGCCCATCCCGTGACGCTGCGCTGCAGGTGCGCCGCGATGTCGCGGAGCACGTACGGGTAGTCGAGATCGGTGAGGAGGTCCGAGACGAGCGAGATGAGGTCGAGGGTGCTCCGGGCGAGCCGCTCCACGGCGATCGAGTGCTCCTGCTCGTCACGCTCACGGACCTGCTGGGTGACGTCGACGACCATGCACACCCAGTACGTCGGCTCGTCGTCCTCCGCGGGCACGACGGCGACCGAGTACTCGCACCAGATCTCGTCGCCGTCCGCCCGCACGTTCCGCATGCGCCATGTGACCGGCGCGTCCCCTCCGAGCCGGGCACGCAGGGCGGAGTAGTCGAACTCCTCGTCCCCCGGTGCCTGCAGCTCCTCGAGAGAGCGACCGAGGAAGTGGTCCTCGGGGTGGCCGGTGACCCGGGCGAAAGCGGGATTGGCCCAGACGACGAGGGGGGTGTCCGAGGAGGCGTCGAGCACGAGGCTCGCCACCCCGGCTGCGTCGAGCGCGCGGCACCGGAGATCGCCGTCAGCCGCCGCGAGGGCGGTAGCGCTGACGGTGCTCGCCTCCGGCGTCGACGGGGTCACCTCGCTCCTCCGGTTCGTGCGGCGACATGGCAGGGACTACCCTCACTGCAGTGCCGTCCGACGGACCGCACTGCTCCGAGGTCACACAGGGCTACTAGTAAACTCCCTCTGGACCACGACACAATGGTCTTCTGCCGAAGGGAGTACTCGTGGGTGACGCTAACACTCCAGCCGATGGGGGGCCTGTCGACCCGTCGCACCAGAGCGACGATGAGCACACCGCCACGACCGCGACGGACTCCAGCGAACCTGGCACCGTCCACGTCATCGTCGGATCCACGACCGCACGGGTGCTGCTGTCGGGCGAGATCGACGCCGATCTCGTCGCCGACCTGCAGCAGGCGACGCGCGACGTCGAAGAAGCCGGCCTCCCCGTCGAGATCGACGCCCACCACGTGACGTTCATGGACTCCACGGGCGTCGCGTTCCTCGCCCGCCTCACGGCGATCAGCGAGCACCGCGTCCGGGTCCTGCGGGCCCCGCCGACCGTGCGCTTCCTCCTCGAGGTCACCTCCATCGGCGACCTGCTCGACATCGTCGACGATGCCGCGTCCGAGCACGAGGTACGAACGGTCTGACCGCCGCTCGACGCACACTACGCACGACGAACGCTACGCACGACGAACCCACGAAGGGCCCCGGTGGAATCCACCGGGGCCCTTCGCGTGCGTCCGGGCCGGAGCCCGGACACGAGGATCAGCCGAGCTTGTGGCCGGCCGAACGCAGCTGCTGCGCAGCCTCGACGATGCGCTGAGCCATGCCGGCCTCAGCCGCCTTGCCCCAGGCGCGCGGGTCGTAGGCCTTCTTGTTCCCGACCTCGCCGTCGACCTTGAGGACGCCGTCGTAGTTGGTGAACATGTGGCCGACGACGGGACGCGTGTACGCGTACTGCGTGTCCGTGTCGATGTTCATCTTGATGACGCCGTTGTCGACCGCCTCGGCGATCTCCGCCGCCGTGGAGCCGGAGCCGCCGTGGAAGACGAGGTCGAACGGGTTCTCCTTGCCGATGACGGAGCCGACGCCCTCCTGGATCTCCTTGAGCAGCGACGGGCGGAGCTTGACGGCACCGGGCTTGTAGACGCCGTGCACGTTGCCGAAGGTCAGGGCGGTGAGGTAGCGGCCCTTCTCGCCGGAACCGAGCGCGCGGACGGTCGCGAGGCCGTCCTCGACCGTGGTGTAGAGCTTCTCGTTGATCTCGGCCTCGTGGCCGTCCTCCTCACCGCCGACGACGCCCACCTCGATCTCGAGGATCGTGCGAGCAGCGTTCGAGAGCTCGAGGAGCTCCTCGGCGATGACGAGGTTCTCCTCGAGCGGCACGGACGAGCCGTCCCACATGTGCGACTGGAAGGTGGGGAGCTTGCCTGCCTTGACCTGCTCCGCCTCGAGGGCGAGGAGCGGGCGGACCCAGGAGTCGAGGTTCTGCTTGGCGCAGTGGTCCGTGTGGATCGCGACGGTGATGGAGTAGTTCTTCGCCACCTCGGTCGCGTAGGCGGCGAGCGCGAGCGAACCCGCGATGCGGTCCTTGATCGTCGAGCCGGACGCGTACTCGGCGCCGCCGACCGAGACCTGGATGATGCCGTCGCTCTCGGCCTCAGCGAAGCCCTGGAGGGCCGCGGTGATGGTCGAGGAGGAGGTGATGTTCACGGCGGGGTAGGCGAACTTGCCCGCCCGTGCCCGGTCGATCATCTCGGTGTAGACCTCGGGGGTGGCGATAGCCATCGAATAGCTCCTGTACGAGAGGGGTCAGTGGGACTGTCGGGTCAAGTTTGTCACGGATCCGCAGGCCCGGTGCGGGGCCGTTCGACCTGTGACACCAGTGGGCGGGGACTTCTGTCCATCGACCTTCCCGGCCCACGCCGATACGGTCTGCCCGGACCGGGAAAGCGCGGGCCGAACGCCCATCTCGGACAGGAAGGCCCGGCGGATGAGCGGCACGACGGTCGACACGGAGGTGCTGAGCACCGGGTACCTCGACCCCGGCTCGACGAGCCATCACCCCATGGCGGCCGTGGTCGTCGGCAGCGCCGACCGGCTCGTGGGTGCGCCGTGACGACCACGATGACTGCATCTGGTCCGTCTCCCGCACGGCCTGGAGCTCGCCTGGTCAGCGCTCGCCTGGTCAGAGCTCGCCTTGCCAGCACCGTCGCTGTCCTCGCAGCCGTCATGACCGGTTGCTCGCCCACCCCGCAGGAGAACAGCACCATGACCGGACGCCCGTCGATGGAGACTGCCCTCGCGCGGTACGAGGAGATGCGCGAGACGGCGATCGCCCGCCTCGACGCAGAGCTCGGCGGCCGCGGATGGGCGGTTGCCGAGAACAGCCTCGACAATCTCCGGTCGGCGTGCGACGACAGCCGTCTCCCTGACGGCGAGACCGTCCACCTGACGCTCATGAGGTTCACGGGCACGTACGGAGAGGACCAGGAGCGATCGACCGAGATCGTCGAGGAGGTCGCGTCCGAGTTCGGCTTCTCGACGCGCACCACGATCGATCGCCCGGGCGAACGTGAGATCTTCGGTGAGGACTCCCTCGGCGGGTCCTACACGTTCGGTATGGCGACGAACACGACGTTCGCTGTCACCACCGGGTGTCACGTGTGGGACTCCGCCCCGGCCGGGGCCACATAGCTCGCCCGGAGCGAGCGAGCTATGTGATCCGGGCGTGCTGCTGCACCCAGGCGTGCATGGCGATCGCCGCGGCCGCGCCCGCGTTGATCGACCGGGTGGAGCCGAACTGGGTGATGTGCAGGATGTCGAGGCTGGCCTCCCGTGCCTCCTGTGTCAGCCCCGTGCTCTCCTGCCCGAACAGCAGGGCGCACGTGCGGGGCAGCGCGTACCCCTCGAGCGGCACCGAGCCCGGCACGTTGTCGATCCCGATGACCGGCACGCCCGCGTCCTGCGCCCAGGTGAGGAAGTCCGCGACGTCCGGGTGGTGCCGGACGTGCTGGTAGCGGTCGGTGACCATCGCGCCCCGGCGGTTCCACCGACGCCGGCCGACGATGTGCACCTCCTGCGCCGCGAACGCGTTCGCCGTCCGCACGACTGACCCGATGTTGAGGTCGTGACCCCAGTTCTCGATCGCGACGTGGAACGGGTGCCGACGCGTGTCGAGGTCCGCGACGATCACCTCCATCGACCAGTACCGGTAGGGGTCGACGACGTTCCGCCGGTCCCCACCGGCAAGGAGCTCGACGTCGTACCGCGGGTCCGGCTCGCCGCTGGGGAGACGGGGCCACGCGTCGGGGCCGCCGGGCCACGGGCCCACGCCGACCTCGGGCGACGCGTCGGCGGTCGGGTCCTCAGATGTCATGGCGTCATTCTCCCGGCCCGGGCGGGGAGAGGCACCGCACAGCCGTGCACGCACTAGGTTTGCGTCATGGCACTCTTCGGTTTTCTCAGCGGCGGGAAGCCCTCGGCCGACATGGACGCGGCCCAGGCACGCGCGGACACGGTGCGCGCGATGTTCCCCCCGGGGGCCGACGTGTCGGTGGAGGCTCCCGACCGGCAGACACCCCTCACCTACTCGGTCGAGGTGGTCGGCGACCGTTCGCACACCTCCGAACGCCTCGCGGCGATCGTGCCGGTCCTGGCCACGGGCGAGGAGAAGTGGGTCCTCGACCTCGGGGTCAAGGACACGGCCGACGAGGGCACGACCTACTCCTTCATCGTGCTCTCGTCGGCACGCGTCGCGGTGCTCGACCAGGTCCTGCGGGCCCACGAGCACCTGTACGCGCGGCTCCCGGAGCGGACGATCATCCTCGACACGGTCGATTGCCACTACACGATCAGCGACGTGCCTCGCCACGCCGCCGTGTCGGCCGCGCGCACCGCCGGCGAGTGGTGGCGGACCGTCCTCGCGAGCGGCTCCGTCCTCGCGACGGAGTCGACCCTCTCGGTCGACGTCGGCGGCGACGGCATCGTCGCCGACATCTCGTACTCCATCGAGAACGAGCGGGAGTACGACCGTGCGACCTCTCGCGTGCTCAAGGAGAATGCCGGAGCGTGGAACGAGCGCGTCATCGACGCCTGGATGAACAACCTCGGCAACCTCGAGGCCCTCGCCACGCTCCCCGTCCCCGCCCACCACAGCGCCGACATCACGTTCACGGAGAACAAGCTCAAGCCCCGTCTGAGCGTCACGCACCACGAGACGCTCGACGAGGACGAGCGGGCGGCGGAGGAGCTCGTCGCGGCGATCCGCGCCAAGGACCCGGGGTCCAAGATCAGGGTCGGATGACGCCTGGCGTCCTGGACCGGCTTCGGCCTACCTCGGACGACAACATGACCATCCAGGCCGTCCACGTACCCTGGCCCTGTGACTACCGCTGAGATCCTCGCTGCCTCCGGACACGTCGTCGCCCTGGGACCCGAGTGGATGAACGCCGACTCGCTCATCGCGTCGTTCGGCACGTACGCACTCATCGGCATCGCCCTGGTGGTGTTCATCGAGACCGGGCTGCTCTTCCCGTTCCTGCCCGGGGACTCCCTGCTGTTCACCGCCGGCATGCTCGTCGCGCGCGACGACCTCGACTTCCCGCTGTGGCTGCTGTGCGTCCTGCTCTTCGTCGCAGCGTTCGCCGGGGACCAGGTGGGCTACTTCATCGGCCACAAGGTCGGACCCAAGATCTTCCGGCGCCCCGACTCGCGCTTCTTCAAGCAGGAGTACATCGACCAGACGAACGCGTTCTTCGACAAGTACGGCGGTCGCGCCATCATCCTCGCGCGGTTCGTGCCGTTCGTGCGCACGTACGCACCGGTCGCGGCCGGCGTCGGACGCATGCCGTACAAGCGGTTCGTCAGCTACAACGTCATCGGTGCGCTCCTGTGGGGGGTGGGCGTCACGCTGCTGGGGTACTTCCTCGGTCAGATCGACTTCGTGCACGACAACATCGAGTACATCCTCATCCTCATCGTGCTCATCTCCGTCCTCCCGGTGATCGTCGAGGTCTTCCGGGGCTGGTCCCTGCGGCGCAAGGCCGTCGCGGCCGTCGTCCCAGCCTCGGACCCCGGCAACATCGTCTCCAAGGAGAACCCGTGACCCACCGCGTCATCGAGTCCTGGCTGACCGACATGGACGGGGTCCTCGTCCACGAGGGTCGCGCCATCCCCGGGGCCGCTGAGTTCATCCGGACCCTGCGCGAGAAGGAACGCCCGTTCCTCATCCTCACCAACAACTCGATCTTCACGGCGCGCGACCTCCGGGCGCGTCTCGCCGCGACAGGCATCGATGTGCCGGAGGGGTCCATCTGGACGTCGGCGCTCGCCACGGCCCAGTTCCTCTCCGACCAGATCCCCGGTGGGAGCGCGTACGCGATCGGCGAGGCCGGCCTGACGACCGCGCTGTACGAGGAGGGTTACACGCTCACCGAGTCGAGCCCCGACTACGTCGTCCTCGGCGAGACGCGCACCTACTCGTTCGAGGCGATCACGAAGGCCGTGCGGCTCATCCTCGGCGGCTCGAAGTTCATCTGCACGAACCCCGACCCGACAGGGCCGAGCACGGAGGGGCCGCTGCCGGCGACCGGTGCGGTGGCCGCGATGATCACCCGAGCCACGGGACGCGAGCCGTACTTCGTCGGCAAGCCCAACCCCATGATGTTCCGCTCGGCGCTCAACCGCATCGACGCCCACTCTGAGTCGACGGCGATGGTCGGCGACCGCATGGACACCGACGTCGTCGCCGGGATCGAGGCGGGGCTGCACACGTTCCTCGTGCTCACCGGGTCCACCCGCGTCAAGGACGTCGACACGTACCCGTTCCGCCCGAGCACCGTCGTCGACTCGATCGCGGACCTCGTCGAACGCATCTGAGCGGGCGCGGGACTGACCCGCGTCCGTTGCCCGGCCGGCGCGCGCCTCTGACCGTAGCGCCCGCCGGCTCTCCCCCGTGGTCGGCTACCCGAACGCGACGACGACGATGGCGACCGCGACGATGATGAGCGCAGCGACCGCCAGACCGATCAGCATCGGGTGCCGCTCCACCCGGGACGTCGACCCGGGGTGGTACGCCTCGAGCGTCTTGGGCGTGAGGAGCTCGTCGTGGATCCGCGGGGTGACGCCGAACGAGTACGCGAGCCTCTCGAGGTCCTCCGGACTCCACATCGACGAGGCGAGCCGCAGGAGCTTGCGTCCGCCGCGGTCGCGCACGAGGAGGGTGAGCACCAGCCGGCGGTCCTGGGCGGTCGCCTGGAAGGGTGCCAGGACGGTCTCGCCGACGTCGCTGCGAGCGAAGCGGCGGGTGCCGAACAGGTGCCGGTGCACGACGTTCGCGACGTCCATGCGCACCTCGGTCCGCCGCATGTGCAGGAAGATCCCACCCAGGACGATGACGGTGACCACGACGCCCACGATCGCTGCGACGATCCCGTGGCGGAGGTACAGGAAGACGAGCAGGAACACGGCCGCGATGGGACCAGAGCCGATGAACTTGCGGTACTGGTCGAGCGACGGCTTGACGACGGCCTGTCCGGCGAAAGGCGCCGGCGGCACGGAGGGCCCGTCGTGTCCCGAGGGCGACCCGTAGCCGCTCGGCGGAGCGATACCCGGCACGGGAGCTCCGGAGGGCACGGGCGCGGCCGCGGGCATGCCGTACGCCGGCGCTGCGGACGAGGTCTTGCCAGGAACCCCGCCTGGCGCGCCGTAGCCGTAGCTCGGGGCCGTCGGGGCTGGCTCGCCGTAACCCGTCGGGGCTGGCTGGTCGGGTCCGGGAACCTGCCCGAACGCCGGTGCTGCCGGCCCGGGACCCGTCTTGGGACCAGACGTCGGCCGGGCCGGGACCTGCTGCGAGGGATCCATTCCGTAGCTCATGGCCGGGAAGCCTAGCGGAGCGTCGGGGTCATGCCATGGGGAGGACTCCCCGGGTCCGGGCCCGAGCGCCCACGAGGGTGGCGTCAGGCGCCGAGGCTGACCCCGGCGAGGACAGCTGCGGAGAACGCGGCGCCGATGATTCCCGTCGTCCAGGACAGTGGGACGGTGGACCGCAGGAGGGACCGGGACGGGCCGCTCCCGCGCAGCGCGGAGACCGTCGTTGCCGCAGTCCCCCGGCCTGGAACCGTGGCCCGCACCGCGGCGGCGGCGTCGAAGTACTGAGCCGCCAGCTCGTGGCGGGACGCGGCGCTGACGGTCCGGCAGGCACGGACGCCACGTCCGGTGCGCGAACGGGTGGCGGTCAGGCGAGGGGCGGACGTCAGGCTCATGAGGCGCACCCTACGGACCGGGTGAAATTGTGACGATGGGGAGAAGTACCCACGCTCCGGTGCGTCGCGCCACGGCCGGGACGGGCGACCCGTACGATCCGTGCGCTGCACGCAACGGACCGCACCGTCCCCCTGCAGTCACAGGTGCGGGCGCCCGGGCCCACCTGCCCCGACGGCGCCGGCGAGGAGCCGCGTCGCGACCTCGATGCCGTCCCCCGTCGGGTCCCCGGGCCGGACGCTGAGGACAGCACCGTCGACGAAGCGGAGCCCGTCCGCTGTCGCGTCGTCGCGGTCCCAGCCTCGGGCGCCCTGCGATCCGCTCCCCGCACCCTCGGGGACGAGCCTCCCCGCACTCTCGGGGACGAGCATCGCGACGACGTGCCACCGATGGTTGCGTGAGGACGGGCCACGGCCCGTCATGTAGGTGTACCCGAACGACACCAGCTGGCGCCCGCCGACGGCACCGGTCATCACGTGCCGCACCCTGCGGGAGGTTCCGACGGCGAACGGCGGCCCGGCCCACCGGTCCATGAGCGTCGGATCGGTCCCGTGGTACGTCCAGCCGTGCCCGGCGGCCCACTCGCGCAGGACCGCGCCGCGCCGTCGTTCCCGCCAACCGCGGCCGACGAGGACGACGAGCGCCAGGACGATCGCGGCGACCCACCACCAGGTCAGGACGTCGCCGGAGACGGACTCCCGCACGGCGGTCAGGCCAGGCCGAGGTCAGCGAGGCCGAACAGGGACAGGTACGGCACGCCGAGCGCCTCGATCTTCTCGCGGGCGCCGGTGTCGCGGTCGACGATCGTCGCGCAGCCCGCGACCGTCGCGCCGGCCGCACGCGCGGCCTCGATGGCCGCGATCGGCGACCCACCGGTCGTCGTCGTGTCCTCGACGACGACGACGCGCCGTCCCGCGACGTCGGGACCTTCGATCTGGCGCTGCATGCCGTGGGCCTTCGCGGCCTTGCGCACGACGAACGCGTCGAGATCCTGGCCGCGGCTGGCCGCGGCGTGCAGCAGGGCGGTCGCGATGGGGTCCGCTCCGAGAGTGAGACCACCGACGGCGTCGATCTCGGCGGTCCCGAGCCCGGCTTCTTCGAGGGCGTCGAGCAGGAGGTGGCCGATGAGGGGGGCCGCTCGGTGGTGGAGCGTCACACGGCGCAGGTCGACGTAGTAGTCGGCCTCCTTGCCGGAGGACAGCGTCACCTTGCCGTGCACGACGGCGAGCTCGGCGATGAGGTCACGGAGCTGCTCGCGCGGCGTGCGGGACAGGGTCGAGGAGTCTGGGTTCGTGGTCACGCACCCAGGCTAGTTGCCCGGTGCGTCGCCGCGCGTGCCCCTGCTGCCGTCCACGACCGTCTGTGCCGCGCGCACGGCGCTGCGTGGCAGGACGCGCAGCAGCCCGGCGGCCGCGCGGTAGCGCAGGCTCGGGGTGGAGATGACGGTGCCGCGACGCACGTCCGCGAGCGCGGCGGTCACGACGGCGGGTGCGTTGAGCCACGCGATCTCCGGGGTCCGCGTGGTGTCCATGCCCGCGCGCTCGTGGAACTCGGTGTGCACGAGGCCCGGGCACAGGGCGGTCGCCGTGACGCCGGTGCCGCGGAGCTCGACGGCCAGCCCTTCGGTGAAGACACGCACCCAGGCCTTGTGCGCGGAGTACGTCCCGGACGCGGTGAGCGCCGCGATCGAGGAGACGTTGAGGATCGCTCCGCGTTCCCGCGGGACCATCTGTCCCGCTGCCGCGTGGGCGAGGACCATGACGGAACGGACCATGACGTCGAGGGAGGCGATCTGCTTGTCGATGTCACCTCCGACGAACGGCTCGTGGACGCTGTACCCGGCGTTGTTGACGAGGAGGCTCACCGGGTCCGTCGTCGAACGCAGACGCTCGGCGACCTTCTCCGTCTGCTCGGCGTCGGCGAGGTCCGCCGGGAGGACCTCGACCCGGACCCCGGCGGCGGCCGTGAGCTGCCGGGCGAGACGCTCGAGGCGTTCGACGTCCCGTGCCACGAGGACGAGGTCGTGGTGCGCCGTCGCGAGCTGCCACGCGAACTCGAGGCCGAGTCCGGCGCTCGCGCCGGTAATGAGTGCCGTTGCCATGTGGACGAGGGTACCGACACGCGCTGGACGGCCGGCGGAGGTCCGCCGCTAGCCTGGTCGGCATGTCCAGGTCCCCGTCCCTGCGCGCCGTCGTCGTCGTGGCCACCGCGACGTGGTTGTCCGCACTGACCGGGTGCGGTGCGGGCACCGCGACGCCGCCGCAGGTCCCCGCACCCATGAGCCCGACGCCGACGACGGCCGAACCGGAGCCCGGCACGCCGAGCCCCGGACCCGTGTCCGCCGACCCGCAGCTCGCCTCCCTCGAGAGCGAGACGGGGACCCGGCTCGGCGTCTGGGCCCTCGACACAGGCACGGGCCGGGAGCTCGCCTACCGCGCCGACGAACGGTTCGCTCACGCATCCACCCTCAAGGTGCTGGCTGCCGGGGAGGTCCTCGCACGCAGCACACCGGCGGACCTCAGCACCGTGCGGACGTTCTCCGCGGACGATCTCGTCGCCCACTCCCCGGTCACCAGCGGGCGGGTGGCTACCGGCATGTCGTTGCGCGAGGTCGTGGACGCCGCGTTGATCCACAGCGACAACACGGCCGCGAACCTCCTGCTGGCCGAGATCGGCGGGCCCGCGGGCCTGCAGTCAGCGCTCCGTGCGGCTGGGGACGACGTCACCCAGGTGGACCGCTGGGAGCCGGACCTCAACGCGACGGTGCCGGGCGACACCCGGGACACGAGCACTCCGCGCGCGCTCGGTACCGGCCTGCAGCGGCTCGCACTCACCGACGTGCTGGCCGAGGAGTCGCTCAGCGTCCTGCTCGACGGGATGCTCGCCAGCGGGACCGGGACGGATCTCGTACGGGCCGGAGCACCAGCGGGGTGGACGGTCGCAGACCGGTCCGGGGCCGCCGCCTACGGCACCCGCAACGACGTCGCCCTCCTCTGGCCGCCCGACGCCGAGCCGATCGTCCTCGTCGTCCTCTCGGACCGGTCCGAGCCCGACGCGGTGCACGACGACGCCGTGCTCGCACGCGCGACGACCCTCACCCTCGAGGCCCTGGTCGCCGAGCACCCCGGCGGGTCCTAGTGCGCGCTCCCCGCTAGCCTGTGGGCATGCGCCTCACCACGTGGAACATCAACTCGATCCGTGCTCGCGCCGACCGTGCCGTCGCCTTCCTGGAGCGCAGCGGCACCGACGTGCTGGCCCTGCAGGAGACCAAGTGCAAGGACGCCCAGTTCCCGTTCGAGGTGTTCGAGGCCGCGGGGTACGAGGTCGCACACTTCGGGCTGAGCCAGTGGAACGGCGTCGCGCTCATCTCCCGCGTGGGGCTCGAGGACGTGGAGCTCGGGTTCCCGGACCAGCCGCACTTCGGTGAGGAGCCGCACCTCGAGGCGCGCGCCATCGGTGCGACGTGCGGCGGCGTGCGCGTGTGGAGCCTGTACGTGCCGCACGGGCGCGCGCTCGACAACCCGCACTACGAGTACAAGCTCGAGTGGTTGCGGACGCTGCGGGAGGACGCCCGCGGCTGGGTGGCCCAGGACCCTGCCGCGAAGATCGCGCTCGTCGGCGACTGGAACGTCGCGCCCCGGGACACGGACGTGTGGGACCTCGCCGTGTTCGAGGGCGCGACGCACGTGAGCCAGCCGGAGCGTGACGCGTTCGCAGCCTTCGAGGGCATCGGCTTCACCGAGGTGACCCGCGAGTTCGTCCCCGAGGACCGCAAGTACACCTACTGGGACTACCAGCAGCTGCGGTTCCCGAAGAACCAGGGCATGCGGATCGACTTCGCCTACACCTCCCCCGGGCTCACACCTGCCGTGACCGGCGTCGAGATCGACCGCAACGAGCGCAAGGGCAAGGGCGCCTCCGACCACGTCCCCGTCATCGTCGACGTCGCGACGGACTGATCGTCCGACCGTGCTTCCCCGTCGCCCGGCACCCGGGGAACGCCCATGACGTCGCTCGGGCCGGGCCGCTCCCCCTACGCAGCGCCGACGTACGGGCCCGCGGAGGGAACGCCCTCGCCCGTGCCGTCGTCGGCACCGGGCGGCACGCGGCGTCGCGGTGACGGCGCGCGGCGTCCTGCCGACGGGGCACTGCGCCCCGCCGGCCGGAACGGCCTCGCGGTCGCCGCGATCGCCGTCCCGTTCACGGCACTGGGACTCGCCGCCCTCCTCGGCGTCGTGTTCGGGATCGCCGGCCTCGGGCAGATCAGACGCGCTCGGGGCCGGGGCGATCGGCAGCGGGGTCGTGGTCTCGCGGTCGCCGGGATCGTCGTGGGCGCGACCGTCACCGCGCTCTGGGTGGCGGGCATCTGGTTCGTCGTCGACGCGGTCCGGTTCGGTGACCGCAGCGAGCTCTACTCCGACCCTGCTCGCGTCGACGCGCCGACGGAGATCTATCTGTGGGACGTCACCCCCGGCCACTGCCTCGACGCGTCGCTCGCACTTGGCAGCCGAGTCACCGTGACGCCCTGCGACGAGGCCCACACCACCGAGCTCCTGTCCCGCGTCCCGGTCCAGTCGGCACCGGGCGGCGGGTACCCCGGCCGCCCCGGGATGCAGCGCGAGGCCGCCGCCGCGTGCGAGAAGGAGCTGGCGGCCCTCCCACCCGCGTCGGCCACCCTGTTCCGGACGGTGCCGGTCGCCCCGACGTCCGGCCTGTGGGCCGACGGCGAGACGGAGGCGTGGTGCTTCGTCACGTCCAGGCACGGGCCCGTGACGGGGACGATCGCCGCGGACGACGTCGCTCTCGCACACTGATCACCCGCGGCCGCGCGATCGACGGCGCGGGGGACGGGCCCGCGGACGAGGACCAGCGACGATAGTCTTCTGAGAAGTCATCGCGTCCGCCCGGCGGACACGTCCCGAAGGCGGTCGATCACCCGTGACGTCAGTCCCTCCCCCGCCACCGCCGCCCGGGCAACCCACACCCGGCCCTCGGCGCGACGCGGTGCCACCGCCCCCGCCGCCATCGGGCACCGCCCCGCCCCCGCCCCCGCCGTCGTCGTCAGCGCCGTCGTCGTCAGCGCCGTCGTCGTCAGCGCCGTCGTCAGCGCCCGGGGCTGCGTACGGGGCTCCCGACGTCCCTGCACCCACCGCCCCCGCGGCACGTCGCCGGGGACGTCGGACCCTCCTGGTGGCGGTGGGGGTGGCCGTGATCGTGCTCGTCGGTGTCGGCGCGTTCCTCCTCCTCGACCGCGGACCGAGCATCGAGCCGCTCGAGGCCGAGGTGACGGAGGAGGTGGAGGTGTCCTCCCAGCAGGTCGTCGTCGGGAACTGCTTCGACGCACCGCGCACGGGGCGCGCCGTGGACACGGTGACGGTCGTCCCGTGCGACGAGCAGCACCCGTCGCAGGCCGTCGCGGGAGTGACGTACGACGACGCCGACGACTACCCGGGGACGCGACCGCTGCGTGAACAGCTCGCGGAGGTGTGCACCCAGGACGCCGTGAGCACAGGCACGTTCGACCCGGACGACCTCAGCTTCTCGTTGTGGTTCCCGAGCAAGGACTCGTGGGCCGACGGGGACCGGACCGGGCTGTGCGTCGTCACGACACCCGAGGGCACCACGATCGGCGAGAGCATGGCCGCGCAGCTGTGACGGGCGCCGGCCCCGGCGCTACGCCTGGGTGACCGGCAGGTAGACGCGGCCGCCGGCGTCCTCGAACTCTCTCGACTTCTCGGCCATGCCCACCTCGATGGCATCCACCGTGGTGAGTCCGTTCTTCTCGGCGTACTCGCGCACGTCCGCGGAGATCCGCATGGAGCAGAACTTCGGTCCGCACATCGAGCAGAAGTGCGCCGTCTTCGCGGGCTCGGCGGGGAGCGTCTCGTCGTGGAACGCCCGCGCGGTGTCCGGGTCGAGGGACAGGGCGAACTGGTCGTTCCAGCGGAACTCGAACCGGGCCCGGGACAACGCGTCGTCGCGCTCCTGCGCGCGCGGGTGCTGCTTGGCGAGGTCCGCGGAGTGCGCCGCGATCTTGTACGTGATGACCCCGGTCTTCACGTCGTCGCGGTCCGGCAGACCGAGGTGCTCCTTGGGCGTGACGTAGCAGAGCATCGCGGTGCCGGCCCGGGCGATGATCGCCGCGCCGATCGCCGAGGTGATGTGGTCGTAGGCCGGGGCGATGTCGGTGGCGAGCGGGCCGAGCGTGTAGAACGGCGCCTCCTCGCACAGCTCCTCCTCGAGCCGCACGTTCTCGACGATCTTGTGCATCGGCACGTGGCCGGGGCCCTCGATCATCACCTGCACGCCGTACGACTTCGCGACCCTCGTCAGCTCTCCGAGAGTGCGGAGCTCCGCGAACTGCGCGGCGTCGTTGGCGTCCGCGATGGAGCCGGGGCGCAGGCCGTCGCCGAGGGAGAACGTCACGTCGTAGCGACGGAAGATCTCGCACAGCTCGGCGAACCGGGTGTAGAGGAACGACTCCTCGTGGTGCGCCAGGCACCACGCCGCCATGATCGCACCACCGCGGGAGACGATCCCGGTGACCCGGCGGGCGGTGAGCGGGATGTAGCGCAGCAGCACCCCGGCGTGCACGGTCATGTAGTCGACGCCCTGCTCGCACTGCTCGATCACCGTGTCCCGGTACACCTCCCACGTGAGCTTCGCGGGGTCGCCCTTGACCTTCTCCAGCGCCTGGTAGATCGGCACCGTGCCGACGGGGATCGGGGAGTTGCGCATGATCCACTCGCGCGTGGCGTGGATGTCCTTGCCCGTGGACAGGTCCATGAGGGTGTCCGCCCCCCACCGGGCTGCCCACACCATCTTCTCGACCTCCTCCTCGATGGAGGACGTCACCGCGGAGTTGCCGATGTTCGCGTTGATCTTCACGGCGAACGCCTTGCCGATGACCATCGGCTCGAGCTCGGGGTGGTTGCGGTTCGCGGGGATGACCGCGCGCCCGCGTGCCACCTCCGAGCGGACGAGCTCCGGGTCGACGCCCTCGCGGGCCGCGGCGATCCGCATCTCCGGCGTGAGGATCCCGGCACGGGCCCACGCGAGCTGGGTGCTCGCACCGTCGACCGGCTCGGGCCGTTCCCATGCGTCGCGCGTCGGGGCCAGACCCGCGACGACGTCGATCGCCGGGGCGTCCGGGGAGTCGTCCGTGTACGGGCCGGACGTGTCGTAGAGGTCGAGGTGCTCGCCGTTGCTGAGGTTGACCCGGCGGACGGGGAACGTCAGGCCCGGTGCGTCCGGGACGGGCAGGTACACCTTCGACGATCCCGCGATGGGACCCGTGGTGACGGTCTGGGTGGTGACAGGCGTGCGCGCAGCATCCATCGTGCTCATCGAGCTTCTCCCTACGCCGGCATGATCCGGACAGGTTCGAACGGTCGGCGGCGCTGAGCCGCCCTCTCAGCTCGCTGCTGCGAGCTCCCGTGCATGTGTGGTTGTCCGGACACCGTACCCCAAACCGGGCACCCGCTCAGGCAGTAGTCTCGACGATGACGACGCGCGCATCTCCGCGGCGAGCATCGTGGCCCACCACCGGCAGGAGCAGACATGCGTGGGACAGCAGCAGCCGTCTGGCAGACCGTCCGCGCCGAGCGCCGCCGCCTCGTCGCGGACCTCACCGGGCTCCGCGGCGAGCAGTGGCGCGCACCGTCGCTCTGCCCGGGCTGGGACGTGCACGACGTCGTCGCGCACCTCGTGGACACCGCGCGCACCGGCCGCGTCTCGTTCGTCCGCGACCTCGTCGCCGCCCGCATGGACTTCGACCGCGCCAACGAGCGTGGCATCGCACGCCAGAGGCGGGCGGACCCCCGCGAGACGCTCCACGCCCTCGAGCAGGCTGCTGACCTCACCCGGACACCGCCGGTCAATATCGCGACGCGGCTCGTCGAGGCGATCGTCCACGGCGAGGACGTGCGGCGACCGCTCGGCATCGTCGGGACGTACCCGCCCGACGACGTCGGGGCCGCGCTGGCGTACCAGCTGCGCACCCCCGTGTCGTTCGGGGGCGGAAAGGAACGAGCCGCCGGGCTGCAGCTCGTCGACGCACGCACCGGCGCCACCTGGGGGACGGGCGACGAGGTCCGCGGCGACCCGCTCGACCTCCTCATGGCCGTCTCGGGCCGCCCCCTCGACCCCGACCTGCTGGTCGGCCCTGGCGCCCAGCACCTCACGGCCGCCCCAGGACCCACCCGACCCGGAGGAGAGTAGACATGGCCACGCGCGACGACGACCACCTCTGGACCCTGGTCCACGCCGAACGGGCCGCGCTGGCCGACGACCTCGCGAGCCTGGGTGACGACCAGTGGCGGCACAGCACCCTGTGCGGAGCGTGGGACGTCGAGGACGTCGTCGCCCACCTCGTCGCCGCCGCGAGCACCGGGACGTGGAGGTGGGTTCGCAGCATCGTCGGCGCACGCTTCCGCGTCGAGGTGCACAACGACCGCCGGATGCGCGAGCACCGCGGGAGCACACCGGCCGAGACGCTCGCCCGGTTCCGCGCTGTCGTCCCGAGCACGACCGCGGCGACGAGCCACACCCCGGCCTACCTCGGCGAGGTCCTCGTGCACGCCCAGGACATCCGCCGCCCGCTGGGACTCTCCCCGACCCCGAGCATCGAGGCACTGACGCCCGTCGCAGAGTTCTACGCGCGGCGCGACTTCGCCGTGCCGAGCCGCACGCACACGGCCAGCCTCGAGCTGCGTGCCGACGACGGGCCGTTCCACGCCGGCTCCGGGCCCCTCGTCTCCGGTCCGACGCTCGCCCTCCTCATGACCATGGCCGGTCGGCCCGCCTACCTCGACGAGCTCACCGGCCCCGGAGTGCCCGAGATCCGCCGCCGCATCACCTGAACGTCAGGCGTCCTGAGCTCGCCCGCACGGAGGTCCGGTCAGCGCACCGTGAGGACCAGGCCGCCGGACTGGGCCGAGCTGGGACCGGCCACCGCGTCGTCCGCGCCGTCGACGAGCACCTGCTCCGCGCCGACGTCGACCGGGTGGTCGACGACGACGGTCGCCCCGTCGCCCACCTCGCCCGAGAGCATGAGCCGGGCGAGCTGGTCGCCGATCTGCCGCTGCACGAGGCGACGCAGGGGCCGCGCCCCGTACGTCGGGTCGAACCCTTCGATGGCGAGCCACTCGCGCGCCGCCTGGGTGACGTCCAGGACGATGCGACGCGACTCGAGGCGCTTCGCGAGCTCCGCCACCTGGAGGTCGACGATCCGTGCGAGGTCGTCGAGACCGAGGGCGTCGAACATCACGATCTCGTCGAGGCGGTTGAGGAACTCCGGCTTGAACGCGTCGCGGACCGCCGCCATGACGGCCTCCCGGCGCGCGGCGTCGTCGAGCAGCGGGTCGACGAGGTACTGGGACCCGAGGTTGGAGGTGAGCACGAGGATGACGTTGCGGAAGTCGACCGTGCGCCCCTGGCCGTCGGTGAGCCGCCCGTCGTCGAGCACCTGCAGGAGGATGTCGAACACCTCGGGGTGCGCCTTCTCCACCTCGTCGAGGAGCACGACGGAGTACGGACGCCGCCGGACGGCCTCGGTGAGCTGACCGCCCTCCTCGTAGCCGACGTACCCGGGAGGCGCACCGACGAGCCGGGCGACGCTGTGCTTCTCGCTGTACTCCGACATGTCGATGCGGACCATCGCGCGCTCGTCGTCGAACAGGAAGTCGGCGAGCGACTTCGCCAGCTCGGTCTTGCCGACGCCGGTGGGACCGAGGAAGAGGAACGAGCCCGTGGGCCGGTTGGGGTCCGACACCCCGGCGCGGGCACGACGCACCGCGTCGGACACGGCCGCGACGGCGGCCTTCTGGCCGATGAGGCGCTGGCCGATGATCTCCTCCATCGACAGGAGCTTCTTGCTCTCGCCCTGGAGCAGGCGGCCCGCGGGGATGCCCGTCCAGGCCGAGACGACCTCGGCGATCTCGTCCGCGCCCACCTTGTCACCGACGAGGCGGGGCAGCGCGTCCTCGTCCGACTCGGCCTCCCGCTCGGCCTCCTCGGCTCCGGCCAGCTCCTTCTCGAGTGCCGGGAGCTCGCCGTACCGGATGCGCGACGCCGTCTCGAGGTCGCCCTCGCGCTCGGCGCGGTCCCGCTGGGACTCGAGCTCGTCCTTGCGCTTGCGCAGCTCGCCGACGCGGTTGAACCCGCCCTTCTCCGCCTGCCAGCGGGCGGTGAGGGCCGCGAGCTCCTCGCGTCGGTCGGCCAGGGTGGCGCGCAGCTCCGTGAGCCGCTGCTTCGAGGCGTCGTCCTCAGCCTTGGACAGCGCGAGCTCCTCCATCTCGAGGCGCGTCACGGCTCGCTGGAGGGTGTCGATCTCCGTCGGGGACGAGTCCATCTCCATGCGCAGCCGGGACGCGGCCTCGTCGACGAGGTCGATCGCCTTGTCGGGCAGCTGGCGCCCGCTGATGTACCGGTCGGAGAGCGTGGCCGCCGCGACGAGCGCGGCGTCGGAGATCGTCACCCGGTGGTGCGCCTCGTAGCGGGAGTTCAGACCACGCAGGATGGCGATGGTGTCCTCGACCGAGGGCTCACCGACGAACACCTGCTGGAACCGCCGCTCGAGGGCCGGGTCCTTCTCGATGCTCTCGCGGTACTCGTCGAGCGTCGTGGCGCCCACGAGGCGCAGCTCGCCCCGGGCGAGCATCGGCTTGAGCATGTTCCCGGCGTCGATGGACGAGTCCCCGCCACCACCACCCGCGCCGACCACCGTGTGCAGCTCGTCGATGAAGGTGACGACCTCACCGTCGGACCCCTTGATCTCCTCGAGCACCGCCTTGAGGCGCTCCTCGAAGTCGCCCCGGTACTTGGCGCCCGCGAGCATCGCGGCGAGGTCGAGCGAGATGAGGCGCTTGCCCTTGAGGGAGTCCGGGACGTCGCCCGCGACGATGCGCTGGGCCAGCCCTTCGACGACTGCCGTCTTGCCGACGCCGGGCTCGCCGATGAGGACGGGGTTGTTCTTCGTGCGCCGCGAGAGCACCTGGACGACGCGTCGGATCTCGGCGTCCCGCCCGACGACGGGGTCGAGCCGACCTTCGCTCGCCGCCTGCGTGAGGTCGAGACCGTACTGCTCGAGCGCCTTGTACGTGCCCTCGGGGTTGGGTGAGGTGACGCGCTTGTTACCGCGCACCGCGGGGATCGCAGCAGCGAGCGCGTCCCGGGTGACCCCCGCACGACGCAGCAGGTCCGCGGTGGGGGACGGCGCCGCCGCGAGCCCGAGGAGCAGGTGCTCGGTGGAGAGGTACTCGTCGGTGAGGTCGGACGCCTCGGTGCGCGCGTGCTTGAGCACTGCGGTGAGGGCGGGCGAGACCGTCGGCTCCGCGACAGCGTTGCCGGTGACCGTCGGGAGAGCGACGAGGGCACGGCGGACGTCGGCGCCGATCGCCTGCGGGTCCGCACCGATCTCGCGCAGGAGACCGGGAGTGGTGCCCGTGGTCTGGGCGAGCAGGGCGGCGAGCAGGTGGACGGGCTCCACCTGCGGGTTGCCCGCGGCGGTCGCCGACTGGATCGCCTCCCCCAGCGCCTGCTGGGACAAGGTGGTCAGGTGAGCATCCATGGATCCTCCAGCTGGTCGTGCACGGTGTGGCTGAACTTGAGTCTAATTCACTCAACTTCGCCCTGCCAGGGATGACACACCCGACCAGCCCTCCACCTCCCCGCCCCGGCTCGTCCGCGGGAACCGGGCAGACTGGGGAGAACTACCCTCACCCGCTCTCCGGCGGCTGCGCAGGGCCATGCTGTGGAAGAGTTGACCCAGCGCCGAGCAGCACCACCGATCCGGCCCGCCGGCTGCTCGCGGAGACCGAAGGATGACCATGAAGAAGATGACCGCTGTGGCGGCCACCGCCGCCATCGCCCTGAGCCTCAGCGGGTGCATGCGCATGCACACGGCCATGACCATCAACGACGACGACACCGTCAGCGGATCGATCATCATGGCCGTCGAGGACCAGGTGATCGAGGACGCCGGCATGACCACCGACGAGTTCTGGGAGATGTACGGCTCCGACTTCGAGAGCGACATGCCCGAGGAGATGACCTCCACGGACTACGCCGAGGACGGCTACACCGGCAAGGAGCTCTCGTTCGAGGAGCTGCCCCTCGACGAGTTCGAGGGCGCGGACGACTCGCTGTCCATCACCCGGGAGGGCGACGAGTACGTCGTCTCCGGCACGCTCGACCTCGCCGAGGAGATGGGCACCGACATGGGTGACCTCGAGGGCGCGGACGACGACGTCGCCGCCGAGATGCAGGACATGCTCGACTCGATCGACATCCAGTTCATGGTGACGTTCCCCGGCGAGGTCACCGAGGCCACCGGCGAGATCGACGGCAGCACGGTCACCTGGACGGCCGTCTACGGTGAGGTGCTCGAGATGTCGGCCCGCGGCCCGGTCGACGGCGGCGACGCACCGGCCGACGACACGAGCTCCGAGGCGGACGAGGACTCCGACGACGGCAACGGCTGGGTCCTGTGGCTCGTCATCGGCATCGTCGTGCTCGCGCTCGCCGGGCTCGTCACGTGGTTCCTCCTGCGCAACAAGAACAAGAACGGCGGCAACGGCCCCACCGGCGGCCAGGGCCAGTGGGGTCAGCAGCAGTACGGTCAGCCCGGCCAGCCGCAGTACGGCCAGCCCGGCCAGCCGCAGTACGGCCAGCCCGGCCAGCCCCAGCAGTTCGGTCAGCCCGGTCAGCCGCAGCAGTTCGGCCAGCCCGGCCAGCCGCAGCAGTTCGGTCAGCCTGGCCAGCCCGGCCAGCCCGGCCAGCCCGGCCAGTTCGGCCAGCCGCAGCCCCCGCAGCAGGGGCAGCCGCCCCAGCAGCCGTGGGGATCGCAGTAAGCGTCCGCCAGGGCACGACACAGCACGATGAGTGACACCGGTCCGGGGACCACGCCGTACGCGGCGTGGTCCCCGGACGTGCTCGGTGACGAGTGGGTGGCTCGCACCCTCGAGCTCACGCCCGATGACGAAGGCCCCGTCGTCGCGACGCTCGTGCGGCGCGCCGGCACCCCTCGGGGGCGACGCGCCGTCCTGTACGTCCACGGGTTCGTCGACTACTTCTTCCAGGCGCACACCGCCGCGCAGCTCGAGCACCACGGGTTCGACTTCTACGCCCTCGACCTGCGCAAGTACGGGCGCTCGCTGCGCAGCCACCAGACACCCAACGACGTCCGCGAGCTCGCCGCGTACGCCGAGGAGCTCGACCTCGCCGCGAGCATCATCCGGGCCGAGGGCCACACCGAGCTCGTCGTCGTCGGGCACTCCACGGGTGGTCTCGTCACGAGCCTCTGGGCGAACGCGCGGACCCGCCCCGGACAGCCGCGCGTCGTCGACGCGCTCGTGCTCAACAGCCCGTGGTTCGACCTCAACAAGCCGTGGTTCCATCGCGTCGTCGCGACGCGCCTCATCGCCGCCGCCGCGTCGGTCACCCCGCGACTCGTCGTCGGGAACCTCGCGCCGCACTACGGACGCGCCCTGCACGCGGACAGCGGCGGCGAGTGGACGTACGACCTCGCCTGGAAACCGCACGAAGGGTTCCCCGCCCGCGCCGCGTGGGTCCGCGCGATCCGCCGGGGACACGGACGCATCGCTGCAGGCCTCGACATCCGGTGCCCCGTGCTCGTCCTCACCTCTGGGGCGACCGGAGACGCCACGCGGTGGCACGACGCGATCCTCGCCACCGACAGCGTGCTCGACGTCGAGCAGATCGCCGCCCGCGCACCGGGCCTCGGCCCGGACGTCACGCTCGTGCGCATCGAGGGCGGAGCGCACGACCTCGCTCTCTCCGCCCGACCCGCACGGGACGCCTATCACGCGGCCGTCGTGAGCTGGCTCGACGAGACGCTCGGCCCGCGCGGACGCTAGACCGGGCTGCCGACCTGGCTAGACCGGGCTGCCAACCTGCCCGCGCGACGCGGACGCTCGCGTCAGCGTCCCGGTTGCGTCAGGCGCGTCTGTGCCTCAGCCGACCTCGTTCCGCGGCCGCTGCTCCTGGTCCTGGGTGAGCTCGTCGACGACGAGCTCGTCGCTCGGCACCTTGCCCGTGCGGTACCCCGCCCGGCCGACCATGTGCGCCGCGACCGGCGCCGTGAGCAGCTGGAAGACCGCGATGAGCACGAGCATCCCCACGACCTGGAGGTTGCGGACCCGCAGCGCCTCCCCCGTGAGCAGGAGGATGAGGCCGAGCACCTGCGGCTTGGTCCCCGCGTGCATGCGGGCCAGGAGGTTCGGGAACCTCAGCACGCCCACCCCCGCCGCGAACGCGAGGAACGCCCCGGAGAGCAGGCACACCGCCGCTGCGACGTCCGCCACCACCGACCAGCTCATCGGTCACCCACCTCGTCGTCGTCCGTCGCAGCAACCGGCGTGTGCAGGGCGTCGTCATCCGTCGCGGCGCCCCGGAGGCCGGCCTCAGCGGCGTCCTTCTCCGCCTCCTCGAGCGCGAGCTCCTCGGGCGTCCGGATGCGCCCCTCACCCTCCGGCTCGATCGCGGCGAACCGCGCGATGGCCACGGACCCGACGAAGCCGACCATCGCGAGGACCACGAGGACCGGCAGGGTGTCGGTGCGCCGGGTCAGGGCCGACTCGACGACGATCGCGCCGACGACAGCGGTGACGAACACGTCGAGCGCGACCGTGCGGTCGAGCATGCTCGGCCCACGCTCGGCCCGGACGAGTGCGAGGATCGCGGCGCCCGCGAGCAGCACCCCGCAGATGATGGCGACGGCGGTCATGGGCGCACCTCCGGGCTGGACGGGGCGGGCGCGGGCCGCCCGCGCGTGGGCCTCGGGCTGACCCCGGCACGGCTCAGCTCCTCGTCGGACGCCAGGGCGCGCAGCACGCGACGCTCGAGCGACAGGACGTCAGAGCGGACCTTCTCGATCCCGCCGTACGCCTCGATGTCGAGGACGTGCAGGTAGAGCATCCCGGTGAGCCGGTGCGCCTCGATGACGAGGGACCCGGGCACGAGAGAGCTGAGCTCCGCGACGAGGGTGAGGTAGAGGTCGGAGGAGCTGCGCAGCCGCACCCCGACCACGGCGCCCCGCGGCACGTGACCGAACCGGAACGCCTGCAGGCTCACCTGGACCGACGCGACGACGAGGTCGAGACCGAACTTCGCGACGAGGACGAGCAGGCTCAGCGGGCGCACCGTGCCGTGGTACCCGATCGGGGGCAACGGCATCAGGAGGGTCACGCAGAGCCCGATCGCGAGACCGGACACGACGTTCGCCCACGACAGGTCGCCCCACAGCAGCACCCAGACGAGCGCGAGCCCGACGATGGCGGGCCACTGGGCGGCGAGCCGTCGGCGACGACGATGGATCGTCATGCGTCCTCCTCAGCGGTCTCGGTCGACTCCCCCTGGCCCCGGCCGTCGGAGCCGAGCACCTCGTCGATGTAGTTCGCCGGGTCGAGCAGCGTCTTCCCGGCACGGTCCGCGTAGGAGTACAGGGGTCCGGCGACGACGGTGAGCGCCAGGCCGAGCGCCACGAGGACCGCCGTGGGGCCCACCATCGTGCGCGGCAACGTGGCGTCGGGGATCTCCTCCGGCGGTGTCTGCCAGAACGCCTTGTTCCACGCCTTGACGATCGCGTACAGCGTGAGCAGCGACGTCACGACGCTCCCGATGACGAGCGTGTACGCCAGGGGGGTGCCGTGGGCGACGCCGGCCTCGAGCAGTCCCACCTTGCCGAGGAACCCGGACATGGGCGGGATCCCTGCGAGGTTCATCGCCGGGATGAAGAACAGCACCGCGAGGCCGGGAGCGATCTTCGCGAGCCCACCGAGACGGTCGAGCGACGTCGTGCCGCCACGACGCTCCACGAGACCGACGACGAGGAAGAGCGTCGTCTGGACGGTGATGTGGTGGGCCACGTAGAAGATCGAGGCACCCAGCCCGGCCTGGCTCGCGAGAGCGATGCCGAAGATCATGTACCCGATGTGGCTCACGAGGGTGAACGACAGCAGTCGTTTGATGTCGTTCTGCGCGACGGCGCCGAGGATCCCGACGATCATCGTCGCGAGCGAGAGCCACAGCAGCACCGTGTCGAGGCGCCCGTCGGGGAACAGCAGCGTCTGGGTCCGCATGATCGCGTACACGCCGACCTTGGTGAGCAGGCCCGCGAAGACCGCGGTGACCGGGGCCGGGGCCGTCGGGTAGGAGTCCGGCAGCCAGGCCGACAGCGGGAAGATCGCGGCCTTGATGCCGAACGCGAGCAGCAGCATGAGCTGGAGCGTCAGCCGCACACCCGAGTCGATCTCGGGGAGCCGTTGGGCCAGCTGCGCCATGTTCACCGTGCCGGTCGCGGCATAGATGAGGGCGATCGCGACGAGGAAGATGATCGACGACAGCAGGGCCACGACGACGTAGATCGACCCCGCGCGGATGCGCTCGCCCGTCCCCCCGAGAGTGAGCAGCACGTAGCTCGCCGCGAGGAGGATCTCGAAGCCGACGTAGAGGTTGAACAGGTCCCCTGCCAGGAAGGCGTTGGACACGCCTGCCGCGAGGACGAGGTACGTCGGGTGGTAGATGGAGACCGGTGCCGCCTCGTCGCCGTCGCTCACACCCTGACCGAGCGAGTACAGCAGGACGCAGAGCATCACGGTGCTCGAGACGACGAGCATGAGCGAGGAGAGGCGGTCGGCGACGAGGTTGATGCCGACCGGCGCCGACCATCCGCCGACGTCGACGACGACCGGTCCGGAGTCGGCGAGCACGAGCAGCGCCGCGCCGGCGGCGAGCATGAGGGTGAGCGCGACGACGCTGATGACCCGCTGCGCCCGCGGGTGCCGGTACATCGCGAGGGCGAGCCCGGCCGCGAACAACGGCATGACGACCGGCAGGGGGACGAGCCAGGACATGTCGTTCATACGGTCGGCCGTCCCGTCTCGTCGCGCGCCGCGGCGGCTTCCTCGTCGATGGTCTCCGTGCTCTCACCGGCGTCGAGGTCCGTGAAGGACGGTGCGTTCTTCGCGGCGAGCCGCACGATGCGGCGGTCCTCGACGTCGTCCTGGACCTCGTCGTTGCCGTTGAGCTGCCACGACCGGTACGCCATGGCCAGCACGAACGCCGTGAGCGCGAGGGTGATGACGATCGCGGTGAGCACCATCGCCTGCGGCAGGGGGTCGCTCATGTCCGCGGTCTCGGTGACCCCCACGAGCGGGGCGTGGCCCGCCCGCCCGCTCGCCACGAGGAACAGGAGGTTCGCGCCGTTGCCGAGCAGGATGAAGCCGAGCAGCACACGGGTGAGGCTGCGCTCGAGGAGCAGGTACACCCCGGAGATGAAGAGCGCGCCGATCGCGAGCACGAGCACGATGTTGGGGCTCATGTCGATGTTCACTGCTCCACCTCCGCGTCAGCGCTCTCCGGTTCCGAGCCCAGGTCCTCCGTGTCGGAGTCCGAGCCGTCGGCGTGCCGGTCGATCTCGACACCGAGGGTGCGCAGGATGTCGAGGATGAGGCCGATGACGACGAGCAGCACCCCGAGGTCGAAGAACAACGAGGTGACGAGCTTGACGTGGCCCAGCAGCGGGACGTCGACCTCGAGGATGACGCTCTGCAGCACCTCCGCGCCGAGGATGAGGGCGAAGAGGCCGACGCCGGCAGACAGGAAGAGCCCTGTGCCGAGCAGCAGACCGGGCTGCACCGGCAGGGCCTCGCCGAGCTCGTACCTGCCACCTGCGAGGTAGCGGATGATCAGCGCGATCCCGACGACGATCCCTGCGGCGAAACCACCCCCGGGGGCGTTGTGGCCGGAGAACAGGAGGAACAGCGCGAAGACGATCATCGAGTGGAACAGCAGCCGGGTGACGACCTCGAAGATCACCGACCGGCGGACGGGAGCGAGCGTCCGTCCGCCCGGGAGCCACACCCGGTGCCGGGCATCGTTCGGAAGGGGCGCGACCGGCTTCGCCTCCAGGCTCGCGAACGACCGGGTGTCCCGGGCGTCGACGTTGCTGCCGTCCGCGGGCTCGGCCCATCCCTTGTGGTACCACGACGAGCTCTCGTCGCTCACCGGCTGGGCGCGCAGGATCTCCCCGCCGCGACGCCGGATGAACACGAGCGACGCGACACCGGTCGCCGCGACGAGCAGCACCGAGATCTCCCCCATCGTGTCCCAGGCGCGGATGTCGACGAGCGTGACGTTGACGATGTTGCGTCCGCCGCCGAACTCGTAGGCCTCCTCGGGGAAGTCCACCGAGACGGGGTCGTGGATGCGGACGCCCGGCGCGACGAGCGCGAGCCCCATGACGACGACACCCACCGCGACCGCGATGGCCAGCCGCACCCACCGGGTCATGGCGAGCGGCCGGTAGGAGAAGTACGGCGGAAGCCGGCGCAGGACGAGCACCATGACGACGAGCGTCACCGTCTCGACGAGCACCTGCGTGAGCGCGAGGTCCGGTGCACCGTGCAGGAGGAACAGCAGCGCGACGGCGTACCCCGCGAAGCCCACGAGGAGCACGGCCTTGAGGCGGCGGCGCGAGCGTGCCGCGAGGGTCACGGCGACGATGATGATGAGCACCGGCGCGACCTGCGCCGGGGTGTCCCAGAGCCGGACCGCGTCGGGCGGGCCTGTCTGCGTGAGGAGCACGACGCCCGGCCCGGCGACGAGCACCATGAGGATCGCGCCGAGGTAGAACGGGAGCGAGCCGCGCTGCGTCAGGGCGGTGACGTCGGCAGCGAAGTCGTCGAGCACACGCATGAACCGGCGGTACGCGCGGTCGGCGTCGCCGACGTGCGGCAGGGCGGCCTGGAGACGCTCGACGGCGCGGCGCCGCCAGAACAGCAGCGCGCCGGTACCGAGGATGAGCGCTGTGAGCCCGAGCGCCGGCCCGACGCCCGCCCACAGGACGAGGTGGCCGTCGTCGCCCGAGGGGTAGAGCTTGGCCTGGGGCTGGAGCAACGCGTCGCCCACCTGGGGCACGAGGGCGGCCGCCAGGCCGCCGATCGCGAGCACGAGTGGCGGCAGGACGAGGAGCAGTGGCTGCCGGGAGATCTCCGTGGGGTCGATGAGCCCGGTCTCGACCTCGCCGCCCTCCGGGGTGCGCGGCGCGATGGCGATCGCGGGGTTGTCGGACTTCGAGGCGAACGCGCCCCAGAAGAACCGCAGCCCGTAGGCGACGGTGAGGATGGAGCCGAGCACGACGGCCACGATGACCACCCACCCGACCCACGGCTCGCCGCCCGGGACGCCGTCGTGCAGCAGGGACTCGAGGAGGGACTCCTTCGCGACGTAGCCGGCGAACGGCGGCAGGCCGATCATCGACGCCGTCGCGAGCCCACCGGCGACGGCGGTCATGGGCAGGGCGCGCCCGACGCCGGTGAGGCGCCGCAGGTCGCGGGTGCCGGTCGCGGCGTCGATGACGCCGACGGTGAGGAAGAGCGCCGCCTTGAACATCGCGTGCGCGCCGATCATGGCGAGCCCGGCGAGCGCGGCGCCCCGCGTGCCGAGCCCGACGAGCAGCACGATGAGGCCCAGCTGGCTCACGGTGCCGTAGGCGAGGACGAGCTTGAGGTCGTTCTGCCGCAACGCCCGGTACCCCCCGAGCAGCAGCGTGCCGCAGCCGAGGACGACGATGATCCCGACCCAGACGGACAGGTCGGAGTAGGCGGGCGCGAACCGGGCGACGAGGTAGACGCCGGCCTTGACCATGGCCGCGGCGTGCAGGTAGGCGCTGACCGGCGTGGGTGCAGCCATCGCCGCGGGCAACCAGAAGTGCACCGGGATGAGCGCGGACTTCGTCGCGGCACCCACGAGCAGGCACACGACGGCGGCGGTGACCGCGGTGCCCGCGGGCGGGTCGGCGAGGAGACCGGAGAGGCTGAACCCGGTCGGTGCGGTCATCCCGAGAATCACCACCCCCACGAGCATCGCCAGACCGCCCGCGGTCGTGATGACGATGGCCTGCATGCCCGCCCGGCGGCTCGCCTTGCGGTCGTGGTAGTGACCGATGAGCAGGTAGGAGAAGACGGTCGTGAGCTCCCAGAAGACGAACAGCAGGAGCATGTCGTCCGCGGTGACGAGGCCCACCATCGAGCCCGCGAACGCGACGAGGATCCCGCCGAACCGCCCGAGCGACGAGGCTGCGGCGGCGAAGTACGCGGAGCAGTAGGCGAGCACGAGGGCCCCGACGCCACCGACGATGACGAGCATGAGCCACGACAACGTGTCCATGCGGAAGGAGATCTCCATGCCGAGCACGGGGATCCACTCGATCATCTCGACCGGGTGCTCCCCGTCCATGACGCGGCCGGTCCAGGTGAGGGCGTAGACGGAGGCCGACGCGGGCGCGAGCGCCATGATGAGGAACGCTCTGCGGCCCAACCAGGAGACGAGAGCGGGCGCGGCTAGTGCCAAGACAACGTGGGCAACGAGCAGTATCAGCACGTCCGCTCCGTCCTGTTGGGCGGTGGTCGGTCAACCCACGCTGCGCCGGGGCACGGCGCACCTGTGGGGGGTGTGGAGTTGTGGAGGTTCCCGAAGAGTTTACCAACCGTTGAAGCAGGTCAGCGCGCGAGGAAAGCGGTCCTCACGGGGAGAAGCGTCACATGCCGGTCGGGGACCTCAGAGGTCCTCGGGGTCGAGGAGGAACTCGTCCTGGTCGACGACGAGCCCACCCACGGCTCCGTGCACGGCGCGAGCGAGTCGCGCGACGACGCCTGCGGCGCGCGTCCGCGAACGTCGCAGGTCGAACGACGGCACCTCGCGCTGCCAGTCGACGAGGTCCTCAGGGGTCCACCGGACGAGGTACGCGACAGCTCCCTGCGCTGCCCACGAGCAACCGCTGAGAGCCGTCGGGACGGTCTCCACACCCCCGACCTCGACGGTGACGAGACCGTCACGGCCGAGATCGACCTCGACGCCGTACCCGCTGAGCAACGGCGGATGGGACATGGCCTCGACGTCGAACTCGTCCGCGCGCTCGTGCAGGGCGGCGAGCTGTTCGGCGGTGAGCGGGCTGTCGGGGAGGGCGGGCACGATCCCGGTCGTCGCGGGCGGGCCGGCCCAGGGCAGACCGAGGCTGGAGAGCTGCGCACCGGGATGGGCCGCCTGGCACACGTTGAGCGCCGCGTCCGGGTCGAGCCAGACGCCGGAGTACAGCGCGATGTCGACGGCGACGGCCGGGTCAGGCGTGAGGAGGCTGGTCGCCCCGTCACCGACGGAGAACACGACGGACCCACCGAGCCGGCGGGCGACGGCGACGAGCCACGTGACGACGCGCCACTCCTCGCGCACGGGCAGGCCCGCCGCGAAGACGCGTGCGAGGCCGTCCCGGTCTCCTCCACCCTGGTAGGGCGCCGCGCCTCGCTCCCGCGGGCTCTGCACGTCGTACACCATCGACACCGCCCGGCCGAAGCCGAGGGGCGAACCGTCTGCGGCCACCGGCGCGTACGGACCTCTGACGACCGTGTGCCGGGAGGTGCGCAGCGCCCCGGGGTCGAGCTCCGGCGCACCGGCCGCACCGTGCTCTGCCGGCTCGGACTCCCACCGGGTCGCCGGGAACCGCGAGAGCGCGAGCGCCTCGATCTCGAACGGCGCGACGTCGTCCGGGACCCCGAGGAGGTGCCGTTCGTAGAGGTTCGCGATCGGCAGGGTCGAGGTGGGTGGGAGCGGGGACAGGATCGGCGCCGGCGGCAGCGTGCTCATGACTCAGACGTCGCTGCGATGGAAGTTCTGCGACGAGCGGGAGGCCGTCGGCCCCCGCTGGCCCTGATAGCGCGAGCCGTACCGCTCGGAGCCGTAGGGGTGCTCGGCGGGCGACGAGAGACGGAAGAAGCACAGCTGGCCGATCTTCATCCCGGGCCACAGGAGGATGGGCAGCGTCGCGACGTTGCTCAGCTCGAGCGTCACGTGCCCGGAGAAGCCCGGGTCGATGAAGCCCGCGGTCGAGTGGGTGAGCAGCCCCAGGCGACCGAGCGAGGACTTGCCCTCGAGGCGGGCTGCGACGTCGTCGGGCAGCGTGACGGCCTCGAACGTGGAACCGAGGACGAACTCGCCCGGGTGCAGCACGAACGGCTCGTCCGGCTCGGCCTCCACGAGCCTCGTGAGATCGGGCTGGTCAGCCGCCGGGTCGATGAACGGGTACTTGTGGTTGTCGAACAACCGGAAGAGGCGGTCGAGGCGGACGTCGATGCTCGACGGCTGGATCATGGCCTCGTCGCACGGCTCGAGCCGGACGCGCCCGGTGGACAGTTCATCGCGGATGTCGCGGTCGGAGAGCAGCACGGTGCAACGGTAGCGGCTCACTCCCTCGTGGCAACCCCCCTTGACGTCGCTGCCCGGGGAGCGCCCCTCCGGACGGCGCCTGCTGCGGCCGACCCGAGCGCGCGGTCAGTCCCGCAGCGGGCGGCCCGTCGCGTCGTGGGAGTAGGTGCCCTGCTTCGCGGTGAGGTAGAGGATGCCCTCGATGAATCCCCACAGGGACGCGGCGCCGAACGTCAGGACGGACGCGACGATCTGGACGACACCGATGCCGACATACCCGAGGTAGAAGCGGTGGAGCCCCAGTCCGCCGGCAAAGATGCCGAGCAGCCCGGCGACGAGCCGCGACTTCGCGTACGGGTCCTGGGGTGCCCACGGGTTGTTCGGGGCGAATCCGCCCGGCGCAGCACCCTGGTAGGGGTAGCCACCCGGCTGGAAGCCCCCTGGTTGGGAGCCGCCTGGCTGGTAGCCGCCTGGCTGGTAGCCACTGGGCTGGTAGCCACCTGGCTGGTAGCCGCCCGGCTGCTGCGGCGGAGACTGCGGGTTCGGGGTCGTCCCCGGAGTCTGCTTGCGCAGCCAGTCGGGTTGTCCCTGCCCCGTCGGACCCGTGCCGTACGAGCCGCTGCCGGGTGTGCTCACTTCGCACCGTCCTGTCGTATGGGTATGATCGTGTTCGCGTTCCACGGGCGTCAGGGCTCCTGCCCTACCTGCCCGGGCGTCATGCGGATGTAGTTCAATGGTAGAACTTCAGCTTCCCAAGCTGATAGCGCGGGTTCGATTCCCGTCATCCGCTCGGTGTGCACGATGGGCCGGTCCTCACTGAGGACCGGCCCATCGTCGTTCGTGGTGAGTGCTCCGAACGCCGGGCGCGTCGAAGGCCCCGCACCCTAGGTTGGATGCGGGGCCGTCGACGCCCTGGGAGGTTCAGGCCGAGGCGCGGGAGCTCTCGGGGGCGGAGCCGGCGCGGGCAGCACCGGCAGTCTGGGAGGCGTCGGAGTCGATGCGGCGCAGTGCTACTCCGGTGAGGGCGAACAGGACGCCCATGCCACCGGCGAAGGCTGCGACACCGAAGGCGATGACCGAGGTGAAGAGGGAGGACCGCAGGAACGAGGCGTTCATGACCGTGGCGCGGACCGGGTCTTCCTTGTCGAGCTCCGCGTAGGTGCTGCCGTTGGACGATGCGAGCGCGTGCTCGTTGATGATGTCTGCCTGCACGAACGCGTCGAGCGGGCCGTTGACGGTCTTGCCACCGAATGCCATGGCGTCGTCCGGGATGACGATCTGCTCCGCGACGAGCTGGCTGCGGACGGTCACCCAGGTGGCGACTCCGCCGACCACGAGCAGGAGCCCGGCGACGATGAGGAGGGTTCCGATGAGCCGGACAGGCTTGCTGATGTTCATGGTCGTGCCTTTCCCAGGGGGTCCGAGTGCCGGCGACCGGCTGTTCCTCGTGAGTGCGTCTGTCGCCCTCTGGTAGTAAGCATCCTGCACGTGGACAAGGCTTTCCCGGGCCCTAGGTCCCGGTCGCCTGCGACGACCGGGTGAGGTCTTTAGACGTCATCTGCGCGCGCCGCAAGAGGTTGTCCGTACGAGTTCTCCGTCCACACCCCTCCACAGACTTATCCACACCCTGTGCACTGAGATGGGCACATGACGCACAGGCCTGTGGACAACATCTGTGGACGAGCAGCGGTCCGACGACAGCTCAGCCGCTGACGTCGTGCAGATGATGCACGACGTCATGGACGAGGTACTGCCCGAACGTCCGGACCGTGAAGACCGAGCCGTTGGAGCGCCGTCCCGGGCGCCCTGTGTCCTCGGGGGTCACGGAGTCGAACCGGTCGGCAAGCAGGGCCCCGTCGGCGGTGAGCTCGACCGAGACGACCGCCGGGTCCTGTGCGGCGTACTCTCCCTGCTCAGCCGCCTCGTCCTGGTCCCAGTCGTCGAACATCGGGTCGTCCCGGGTGAGCATGAGGTCGAGTCGCTCGAGGAAGAGCCGGTAGACGTCCCGCACGTGCACGGCGTACTCCAGCGGCGACCAGGTCTGCTCGTCGGGCCGGACACCGACGGCGGGCCGGTCGAGGACCTGCGTCCATCGTCGGACCGTGTCCCGGAGCACCGGCCCGACGTCGTGCGGTTCCACGTCCTCGGGCCGGAATCCGCACTCGGGGCACGGCCGCTCGATCACCCAGGTCCAGTCTTTTGTGTCTTTTGTCATGACCATGCCCAGATGCTAGCGGGGGCCCGGTCAGGTCAGGACGTCCACCGGGTGGACGAACCCGTCCTCGTCGACGACCGTCCCCTCGATCGCATCGTGCAGCACCCGCAGCAGTCGGGCGACGATCGGGGCCATGCGGGTCCGTGCGATGTGGTCGCCGCGGTCGGAGGGGCCGTCCCCCTCCAGCGCCGGGGTCCACGCGACGCTGTAGACGAAGGGTCCCGACTCTCGCCACGGGACGGTGGACAGGGCGAGCGGCAACGAACCTTCCCGCCGCACGCTGATCCGCACCGTGCCGTCGTACGGCGTGGCACACCGCAGGCTGTACTCCTGCGGTCCGAGGGATGGCAACGGCTCCACCTGCACGAGCACCGTCCGCGCGAGCGCCAGCGTGTGCTCGGGCGGCAGCAGGTGCGGGCTGAACAACCGCAGCTCGATCCCGCCCCTCGCGACGGGGGCGATGACGGGGGTCCGGCCGTCCACGAGGACCGCACCGCGTGCGTGCCGGGCGGCGGCGACCATCCACCTGACGACGCGCAGCTCGATGCCGCTGGCCATCTCCGCCTCGAAGGCCTCCCCCGAGCGGTCGGGGTCGTCCTCACGACCGGGGCGCGGTCCGCGGGCTCGCAGAGCCTCGTCGACGTGGACGGCGTAGAGCACCGCACGAGGTGCGGTGAGGTCGAGGAACTGCGTCTGCTGGCGCGTGAGGTCGACAGGGCCGGTGAGGACCACGCCGGGCGCCAGGACCAGCTCGCCCGGTCGTGCGTCGACCCGTTGCGTCATGCCCCTGAACCGCGCGCCGCGCAGCGGGACGCTGCCCGCAGCGGCATCCTCCTGCGACACAGGGCGCTGCACCCAGCGGGCGTCGGGGAACCACGCGCGGGCCAGCTTCTCGACGGGTTCCGCAGCGGGCAGCGCCAGGAGGTGCTCACCGGTGTCGAGGCCGGCGGCCGTGGAGCCGAGGAGTTCCGTCATGCGGCCGAACGCTACGCAGCGGGCGCTACCGGCGTGTTTCGCGGAGGAAACGGCTGGTCGACGAATCTTTCCGCAGGTCCGGACGGCGACGACGACGGGGGGCCGTGGTCCCGGCGCGCCCGGGTGTGTCCGAGGGATTCCGGTTGCCCGGCTTGTCCCAGAGTGTCAGTGTTGCGGTATCTCACGAGACGGAGCTCCCATGGCTGCCCACGACAACGTCCGGATAGACCCCTCCCTGGCCGACCTCTACAAGGATCTCCACCGGCACCCGGAGCTGGGGTTCCAGGAGACGCGGACCGCGGGGATCGTCGCCGACCGGCTCCGCGCCCTCGGGTACGAGGTGACGACGGGCATCGCGACGACAGGTGTCGTCGGCCTGCTGAAGAACGGTGACGGCCCCACGGCGCTGTTCCGTGCCGACATGGACGCGCTCCCCGTCAAGGAGGACACGGGGCTCGACTATGCGAGCACCCAGACTGCCACGGACAGCAGCGGCAAGGTCGTCCCGGTCGACCACGCGTGTGGCCACGACTTCCACACCACCTGCCTGCTCGGAGCGGCTGAGGTCCTCGCCCAGGACCGCGGGAGCTGGTCCGGCACCCTCGTGCTCGTCTTCCAGCCGGCCGAGGAGCTCGGCGCCGGCGCCCAGGCCATGGTCGACGACGGGCTGTTCGACCGGTTCCCGAAGCCCGAGGTCGTGCTCGGCCAGCACCTCGCTCCGTTGCCCGCCGGCAAGATCGCCGCGCACGCCGGCGCCGCCTACGCAGGCTCGGACTCCCTGCGGGTGCGACTCGTCGGCAGGGGTGCTCACGGCTCGATGCCCGAGGCGTCGATCGACCCTGTCGTCATGGCCGCCGAGACCGTCCTGCGGCTCCAGACGATCATCTCCCGCGAGATCCCCAGCACCGCCGTCGCCGTCCTCACCGTCGGCTCACTGCATGCGGGCGACGCCGCGAACGTCATCCCCGGGGAGGCAGAGCTCCAGCTGAACATCCGCAGCTACGACGAGCGCACGCGCCAGCACGTCCTGGACAGCGTCGCCCGCATCGTCAAGGGAGAGGCCGCCACCGCGGGCGCCCCGGCCGAGCCGACGATCACCGCGATCGAGCACTTCCCCGTCGTCGTCAACGACGCCGCAGCGCTCGCCAGGACCCTGGGAGCGTTCGGCGAGTGGCTCGGGCCGGAGAACGTCCTCGACCCCGGTGCCGGCGCCGGCAGCGAGGACGTGGGGATCCTCGCGACGAGCTCGGGAGCACAGCTGTCGTACTGGCTCCTCGGCGGCAGCGACCCCTCCCTGTTCACGACGGGCGACATGACCGACCCTGCCCTGCTGAAGGTGCCGTCCAACCACTCGCCGCACTATGCGCCGGTGATCGACCCGACGCTCGGGCTCGGCGTGACCGCGCTCGTGACGGCCACCCGCACCTGGCTGCCGTCCAGATAGGGCGGCAGCCAGGTGCGCGGACCGCGGAGGAGGACTGCTGCCCGGTGCCGGCAGCCGGCCGTCAGAGGTTGCGGGTGGCGTGCTCCACCATCGCGTCGCGCACGAGCACCGCAGTGCGTCGCGTCAAGGTCAAGCCCTCGCGTGCGCGGGAACGCGTCCTTCGCCGTCCGCAGCGAGGACCCGGGCCACGAGTGCGTCCGGCGAGTCGACGACGACGAGGGGGCGCGCCTCAGCGATCTCGCCCGGCGTCGCGTACCCCCAGGCGACGACGATGGTGTCGAGCCCGTGGGCGCGGGCGCCCAGGACATCGTGCTCCCGGTCGCCGACCATGATGATCCGGGCGGCGTCGGGCAGCCCGGCCTCCGTCGCCGCGACGGTGTCCAGGGCGTGCCGGACGACGTCCGCCTTGGTGCTGCGCGTGCCGTCGAGGGTCGCGCCGCAGATGGCCTCGAACTGGTCGTCCAGGTGGAAGTGCTCGAGGATCTGCCGGGCGAACACCTCGGGCTTGGAGGTCGCCAGGGCGAGGCGCACACCTGCGGCACGCACGTCCGCGAGGGCTTGCGCCATGCCCGGGTAGACGCTGTTGTCGAACATCCCGCCGGCGCGGAACGCGACACGGTAGGCGGAGACGAACTCGTCGAGGCGCTCCGGGGGGACGCCGTTGCGCAGGACGCTCTGCTCGATGGGCGGGCCGACCCACGCACGGAGCGCGTCGTCGTCGGGCACCGGGATGCCGAGCTCGCCGAACGCGTACCGGACGGATGCGACGATGCCTGGAGCCGAGTCGGTGATCGTGCCGTCGAGATCCACCAGAGCAAGGTCGTAGGTCATGCCAGCGATCTTCTCACTCCTCGCAGCGGAGGCTAGACTTCACCCGCTCCGCACCTTTCGCCACCCACGGACCATGAGGTACACCATGACGATCCTCCCCGACCGCCCCGCCCAGGAGAGCGTCGCGTTCGGCGACGTCGAGCTGGGCCAGGGCCTCGAGGTGCTCGCCCTCACCCTCACGGGTCTCGAGTCCCTGCCCGACTGACGCCGCATCTGCGCAGGTCACGGCACCGCGCTACCGCTGACAGAAATTACTTGAAGAAACTTCAACCAGGGTGCATCCAGATCGCACTCTCCGAGAGAAGTACCAGGTGTCACAACGATCCGCCCCGCCGATGCAGACGGGGCCCGCACACCTGGAGCACATCATGGCCCACCGGATCCGCACCTCGTCCGTCCTCGCCGCCACGTCGGCCTCCGCCCTCGTCGCCCTCGGCGCCTTCGCCGCACCGGCCTCCGCCGCTGACGGCGACGCGACCCTCTCCGTGCTGCACGGCGTCCCCGACATGACCGTGGACGTCTGGGTCAACGGCGCACTCACCCTCGACGACTTCGAGCCCGGTGACCTCGCCGGCCCTCTCGAGCTCCCGGCCGGGACGTACTCCGTGGCCATCACCGCGGCGGACGCAACCGACGCGAGCTCCCCCGCGATCGGCCCCGTCGACCTCACGCTCGAGTCCAACACGAGCTACACCGCGGCGGCACACCTCGACGCCGCGGGCGCACCGACAGCCACGCTGTTCACGAACGACACGGCCCCGACGGCCGCTGGCGAGGGGCGCCTCACGGTGCGTCACGTCGCCGCCGCTCCCGCCGTCGACGTCCTCGCGGGCGGTACGCCGGTGATCACGAACCTCAGCAACCCGAACGAGCAGGTCCTCAACCTGCCCGCGGGCACGGTCTCCGCCACGATCGCCGCGACCGGCACCACCACGCCGGTCCTCGGCCCGGCCGACATCAACGTCGCCGAGGGCGTCAACACGATCGTCTACGCGTGGGGCAGCCTCGATGCGGGCAACCTCGCTCTCGCGACGCAGACCATCGACGGCCTCCACTCCTCGCCGTCCGGCGTCCAGGCCGGCACCGTCGGTCTCGCGGACACGGGCAGCAGCTCGACGGGCCTCGTCGCGGCGGGTGGCCTCGCGGTCGCCGGTCTCGCGGGGGCGGCGTTCCTCGCCCGCCGTCGTCACGCCGACGCCGTCTCCGGCCGCTGAGGTCAGCAACGACATGAGCACCGCCCACACCCGTGGGCCCCGCAGGCCGGTGGACCCGACGAGCAGCGCGTCGCTCGTCGGGTCCACCGCGACCGTTCCGGGGGCCGCGGCCCGTGCCCGTCGCCCCTTCGTCGTCGCCACCGTGCTCGCGCTCGCGCTCCTCACGGGGTGCGGGAGCGGGGACACGGGGGACCGTCCAGCAACGGTCGACGTCGGGACGACCGAGGCGACAGACGTCCCCACCGAGCCCGTGCCGACGCCACCGGCACCTGAGCCACCCGGCGCGAACCTCGTCGGGCCGTTCGGCGACATCCCGGTGCGCACGGCGGACGAGCAGCCCGCCCCGGCACCACCGGCACCGACAGCTCTGAGCATCCCCTCGCTCGGCATCGAGATGCCGGTCATCCCCGTCGGGGTGGCCGACGACGGGACGATGGGCTTGCCGACGAGCGTGTACGACGTCGGGTGGTACGAGTACGGACCCGCTCCGGCAAGCCCCTCCGGCACCACCGTCATGGCATCGCACGTCGACTCGGCGGCTGAGGGCCTCGGCCCGTTCGCGGAGCTCGTCGACATCGAGGTCGGTGCTCAGGTCGTCGTCACCGACGCGACGGGCACGACCCACGCGTACACCGTGAGCACCACGGAGCGCGTGAGCAAGGCCGAGGTCCAGCTCGCCGACGTGTTCGCCCGGGAGGGCGACCGACGGCTCGTCCTCGTGACGTGTGGTGGCACATTCGACCGCAGCATCGGACACTATGTCGACAACGTCATCGTCACCGCGGTCCCTGCCGCGTGATCCGCGGTGATGGGGCAGCAGCGGGAGGTACCTACGTGACGGACGTCGACGCGGTGGAGGCGGACGACGTCCGCACCCTCGGCGTCGCCTTCGCCTCCGGCGACACGGACGCCCTCTCTGCGGCCTACACGCGGTGGGGATCGCTCGTCCACACGGTCGCCCTGAGGTCCCTCGGCAGCCAGAGCGACGCCGAGGACGTCACGCAGCAGGTGTTCGTCGCAGCCTGGCGCGGGCGGTCCGGGTTCGACCCGGACCGGGCGAAGCTCTCGACGTGGCTCATGGCCATCTGCCGCAACACGGTCGCCGACGCCCACGAGGCACGGTCCCGGGTCCGACGCTCGGAGGCGGCCGCGGTCGTCCTCGCTCCGCAGACGGCCGGGGTCACCCGGTCGGCGTCGCACGGCGTCGCGGACCGCGTCGTCCTCGCCGACGAGCTCGCCCGGCTGGGCGACCCGGGGCGGACGATCATCGAGCTCGCGTTCTTCCGTGACCTCACCCACTCGCAGATCGCCGAGGAGCTGTCCCTGCCGCTCGGTACCGTGAAGAGCCATGTCAGACGAAGTCTCTCGAGACTCCGCACGCGTTTGGAGGTGGATTGTGCAGCACGTTGACCCTGAGGTCCTCGCGCTCCTCGCTCTCGGCGAGGACGTCGCGGACGACAGCGAACGCACCCACCTCGCCGCGTGCGCGCAGTGCACCGACGAGGTCGCCGAGCTCGGTGACGTCGTGCGGACGGGACGCACCGTCACCCTCGACGACGGGCTCGTCGCGCCGCCACCACACGTCTGGGAGAACATCCGCGCCGAGCTGGGGCTCGTGGACGACCAGCCGGACGCGGTGCTGACCCCCGGTGCACACAGCGCGAGCGCCGCCCCGGACGCGCTGGCGCCCGCAGCACCGGTCGACCTCGCCGAGCGCCGGACCCGGCGGACGGTGGGCACGGGCTGGCTCGCCGTCGCCGCCTCCGGGGCCCTCGTCCTCGGTGTGGCCGGTGGTGCCCTGTGGCAGCGCAGCGAGGACCGTCCCGGCCCCGGGCCCGAGGCGGCGACGATCGCCACCGCGCAGCTCGACGCCCTGCCCGACTGGACCGATGCGGAGGGCAGCGCGCGGGTGGAGCAGACGCAGGACGGCACCCGCCAGGTGGTCGTCTCCATGGACGCTCCTGCCACCGACGGCGGCTACCGCGAGGTGTGGCTCATCGCCCCGGACCTCAGCGGGCTCGTGAGCCTCGGTGTCCTCGAGGGCACCGAGGGCCGGTTCGACATCCCTGAGGGGCTGGACCTGTCCGAGTTCTCCCTCGTCGACGTCTCCGAGGAGCACTTCGACGGCGACCCGGCCCACTCGGGCGACTCGATCGTGCGGGGCGCGCTCGACGCCTGACCTCAGCCGTGCAGCGGCAGCGTGAGGACGGTGGGTCCGTCAGGGACCACCCGCACGGGCACGCCCCAGTCCTGCTGCGCGAGGTGGCAGGCCGGGTGCTCGATCGCGGGGTCCGCGTCGCAGCTCGCGGCCTGCGCCGTGACGTGCAGGACGCCGTCGCTGACGGCGGGGTTGATGACGAGCGGACGCGTGAGCGGGACGTTGTCGCCAGCGCCGTCGAGGAGGAGGTCGCTCGGGGTGGCGGACACCCTCAGGCGCGTGGAGGGACCGTAGCGGTCGTCGTACTTCTGCCCGGTGGCGGGCGTGAAGACGACCTCGAGCGACAGCGGTCCGGCTCCGATGTCCGTGACAGGCCGCTGGGTGCGGTGCGCGCCGGCGTCGAGCACCTCACCGGCCAGCCGCGCCGGGAGCGCGACCCGCGTAAGCCGGTGCGCGGACGACTCGACGACGGTGAGCGCCACGACGTCGTCCCCGACGTGCACGACGACACCGCTGGGCTCCGCCAGACCGGTCGCGAGCGTGGTCACCTCGCCGGTGGCCGGGTCGTAGCGGCGCACCGCGCCGTTGTACGTGTCGGCGACGACGACGGACCCGTCGGGCAGCACCGCGACGCCGAGGGGGTGCTGGAGCAGCGCACCGTCCGCCGGACCGTCCCGGTGGCCGAAGTCGTAGAGGCCCTGCCCGACGGCGGTGTGCACGTCGCCGCGCCCGCCGTCGTCGAGCCAGCGCAGCGCGGACGTCTCGGCGTCCGCGAGCCACAGACGTCCGTCCGGGCCGGGTGCGAGGCCGGACGGCTGGGCGAACCACGCACCCGCGCGATCACCGTCCTCGAGTCCCTCGTTCATCGTCCCGGCGAGCGGCTCGGCGTCGCGGCCCGGCTCGAGGGTCCACAGGGTGTGGTTGCCGGCCATGGCGACGACGAACGCGCCGAGCGCGGGCGACCACGCGACGTCCCACGGGGAGGACAGCTTCGGGCCCGACTCCGTGTGGTTGTCGCTCGCGCCGACCATGAGCTGCTCGCCCGTGCCCGCGACCGTGCGCACGTGCCCGTCCGCGAGGCGCACCCCGCGCAGCGCGTGGTTGACCGTGTCGGCCACGAGGACGTCGTAGCCGAGCGTCCCGCGCAGATCCTCGGGCACGAGGCACAGGCCGTTGGGCTCGCTGAAGCGGGCCTCCTGCGGTCCGCCGTCGCGCAGCCCACGCTCACCGGAGCCGATGCGGCGGACGAGCGTCTCGCCGTCGGTCGCGAGCTCGGCGAGGCTGTGGTGACCCGCGTCCGCGACGAGGAGGTTCCCCCCGGGCAGGGCGATCGCCTTCGCGGGGAAGCGCAGGGTGCCCGACGTCGGCTCGGGGGGCACGTACGGGCCGTCGCCGCGGTGCAGCGTGCCTCTCGCGGAGTGCTCGGCGACGAGCTCGTCGACGAGGATCCCGAGGTTGTGCGCGTGCCCCTCCCCCGCCATCTGCGCGACGACGTAGCCCTCCGGGTCAATGACCACGAGCGTCGGCCACGCCCGTGCCGTGTAGGCGGACCACGTGACGAGGTCGGGGTCGTCGAGCACCGGGTGGCGCACGTCGTACCGCTCGACGGCGGCGGCGAGCGCCACCGGGTCGGCCTCGTGGACGAACTTCGGCGAGTGCACACCGATGATGACGAGCTCGTCGCGGTGCGCCTCCTCCAGCTCCCGGAGCTCGTCGAGGACGTGCAGGCAGTTGATGCAGCAGAACGTCCAGAAGTCGAGGACGACGACCTTGCCGCGCAGGTCCGCGAGGGTCACGTCCCGTCCGCCGGTGTGGAGCCAACCGCGTCCGACGAGCGGAGAGGCGCGGACCTTGGGCAGGCGGGAGGGAGTCGTCGTCACCGGACAAGTCAACCGCACACCGCCCAGCGGGCGCCGGTCGTGCCGGTGTCGCGTTCCCCACGCCGCGTCCGCTCAGTCGAGCGCGTCGATCGGCTCGCCCGTCGGGTCGTCGGCCGCCTCGGTGGTGAGGTGCGGTCCGCCGATGGGGCCGTCGGACCAGCGGACGAAGGTCCATCCCCGGACCGGGTCGCCCTCGATCTCGATGAGGCCCGTGTTCGCGAGCTGGGTGTGCGCGAGGGTCTCGATGTCGAGCCCGTCCACCCGCGCCGCCGCCCACGTGCGCAGTGCGGCCCCGTGGGACACGACGACGCCGGTCGCCCACCCGGTGCTCGCCACGGCCTGCAGGGCGCCGTCGAAGCGGGCGAAGAACTCCGTACCGTCCGGACCACCGGGCATCCGACGCCCGAGGTCGCCGTGCACCCACGCGAAGCACGTCTCGAGGTACCGGCGGTGGGCGTCCGCACCGGTGGTCCCCTCGAGGTCGCCCGACTCGACCTCGCGCAGGTCGTCGAGGACGACGGGCTCGAGGCCGCGGTGCGCGGCGAGCGGCGCCGCGGTGAGCGCCGTGCGGGTGAGCGTCGAGATGGCGATCCCGTCCAGGGGCGTGCCGTCGAGTGCCGCGGGGATCGCGGCCGCCTGCCGCTCTCCCAACGCCGTGAGGCCGGGACCGGGTCGGGCGGAGTCGAGCACACCGGCGACGTTCGAGGGGGTCTGGCCGTGGCGGACGAGCAGCAGGCGCAAGGGGAGCTCCATGGGTGGGACGGCGGTGGGAGGGCCCCACCGCCGTCCATCGTACGAGCGTCCGTCGCCTAGTCCGCCAGGTCGTCGTCCCGGACAGCGCCCCGAACGGGACCACCCGTGCGCCGCGCGCCCCACGTGACCGCGATGCCCGCGGCGGTCAGAGCGAGCGCACCGAGCGCGAGCCACATGCCCGGACCACCCGTGAAGGGCAGCCAGCCGCGCCCGGGGGCTCCCCAGAACGCTGCGCCGCCGGACGCGTCCGGCCGCGGCGGCGTGGGGTCGGACGGCGTGGGAGGAGCGACCGTCGGCGTCGGGTGCGACGTCGTCCTGCACTCCTCGTCCTGCGCTGCTGCGGCGCTCACCCCGGCGAGGGTGGGCTCGAGTGCCGGTCCGGCCGGCGCGCACGGCTGGGTGCCGGGGGCTGTCACGACGTTGCGCAGGACGTCCCCGTTCACGTCGTCGTCGACCCGGACCTGGTAGGTGAGGACCTGCGTCCCCACGAGCGTGTCGTGCCGCCACGAGATCCCGGTCCCGGCCCGTGTCGCGACGCCCGCGGTCGAGGTGAGGCTGCCCTCGACAAACGTCGCGTCGTCGAGGACGTCGCTGAGGTCGTCGGTGACGAGGACGTCGTCGGCCCGCTCCCCGGTCACGATGCCCACACGGACGGTGTAGGTGACGACGTCACCCGGGCGGACCTGCGTCCCGGGGGCCGGGTCGCTCGCCTTGTCGACCGTCCAGGTGCTCAGCGTCGGGACCGGGGTGTCGATGTTCGTGATGGTGCACGTCGTGTCGTCACCCGCTGCGAGGTCGAGGACCGTCCCGTCGAACACCACGGGACCGCTCTCGTTCTCGCACACCCAGCCGGGCGTCGTGTACCCCTCCGGCCCGGTCTCGCCCAGCGTGTAGCTCCCCGGGGCCACCCGGACCGCGGTGACGGCGGGGCTGCCCGTCGTCCCGGCGACCGGCTCGGGCCCCTGGGCCGTGAGCGTCCAGTCCTCAGGAACGGCCGTGCCGCCCTCGTCGTTGATGACGTCCTTGACGAGGGTGAGCACGGGGGCATCGAAGGTGTTCGTGATGGTGCAGGTGACGGTCGCGCCGTTGGCGACCGTCACGGTGGACGCGTCGAGCGCGCCACCCTCGCAGACCCAGTCCGACGGGACGTAGTCCGGCACGCCCGTCTCGCTGAGGTCGTACTCGCCCGCCGACACCGCGACGCCCGTGACGGCGGCGCTCCCGGACGGTCCGCTGATCCCCGGCGTCGGCCCCTCGGCCGTGAGGGTCCAGTCGGAGACTGTGGCGGTCCCGCCGTGGTCGTTGACGACCTGCTTGACGAGACTGAGGGTCCCCGGCTGGTCGTCGTTGCTGATGGTGCACGTGACGTCCTGGCCGAGCTGGACGGTCACCGCGCCGTCCACCACCGGGACGGGTGCCCCGCCGACCGTGCAGGCCCACGTGCCCGCCGCGTAGCCCGCGGGACCCGCCTCCGACAGCGCGTAGCTGCCGATCGCGACGGTCGCGCCCGTGATCGCCGGGTCGCCCGTCACCCCTGTGGTGCCTGGCGTCGGGCCGGCAGCAGTGAGGGTCCAGTCAGTGGGTGCCGCCGTGCCCCCGTTGTCGTTCGTGACCTCCTTCTCCAGGGTCAACGTCGAGGGCTGCGCCGTGTTCGTGATCTCGCACGTGACGCTCGCCCCGTTGGCCAGGGTCACCGCGTCGTCGACGACGGACACCGTCCCGCCGTCCGCGTCGACGCACTCCCACGTCCCGGCGTCGAACCCGGCGACGGCCGACTCGCTCAAGGTGTAGCGGCCCGCGGCGACCGGCTCAGCCGTCACGCCGTTCTCGCCGTTCCCCGAGACAGGGTCCTGGTCAGGGATGGCCTGCGGCGTCGCGGTCAGGGTCCAGTCGGCAGGGGTCTGCGTCGCACCCGTCGTCCCGGTATCGACGACCTTGCGCAGGGTGAGCTCCGCGGGGTTGTCGACGTTCACGAAGGTGCACGCGACCGACTCCCCGCGGCCGAGAGTGATCTCGGTGACCTCCTGCGGGACCCCGTCGATGATGCACTCGAGGGACGTCTGGGTGAACCCGGGCGGTCCGCTCTCGCTCAGGGTGTACGTGTGCTCGGGTCGGATCTCGACCGGCTGGGCGACGTCCGGGTCAGCCCCCGCGACCTCCACCGCCTGGAGCCCGGGGACCGTAGGCGTCGAGCTCGGCTCCGCGCGCAACGTGAAGTCCGCCGGGGTGGCCGTGCCACCAGCGCTGTTGATGACCTCCTTCGCGAGCGTGAGCTGGGCCGTCTGGTTGGTCGCCGTGCACTGGATGCGCTCCCCGATCGGCACCGTGACGCCACCGTTGAGACCGTCGCTGAAGCCGGGGACCACGGCCCCGGTGGCGCTGATCCGCAGGCACGACCACGATCCGGTGGAGAGGGGGTAGGTCTGGAGATCGGTGCGCTGGTCGACCTGCAAATAGGTCGCAGACCCTCCGGACTCGGCGAGCTGGTACGGCACGCCGGCAGTCACCGACTGGTCGGTCACCTCAGCGCTGCCCGCGGTTCCGCTCGGCCCGGGTAGCTGCCCGGCGGGGGCAGCGGGCGCCGGGAGCGCGGACAGGTCCCAGAGCGCGGGGTCGGCGTCTCCCTCGACGTCCTTGAGGAGTGTCAGCCTCGACTCGCAGTCGACCGTGTTCCGGATGACGTAGAGGTTGTCACCCTCAGCGAGGGTGGCCGTGTAGCCGTCCGGTCCGACGGGCTCCGAGCTCGCCTCGCCGTCGATCACCACGAGCTCGGGGGTCGACACGGTGCACAGGTCTGCATCGATGTCAGGTGCCTGCAGCGTCACGTCCTCGTTGATCGTCACCGACTCCCCCGCCACGTAGCCCGAGCGCGTCACGTCCCATGCCTGCTCGGTCGCGCCGGCGCTGCCCGGACCGGTCAGCGTCAGCTGCGAGGTGAAGCCCGCCGGCTGGTTCCCCTCGGCGACCGGGTCGGCGCCGTTGATGACCCACTCCTTCTCGACCGTGACGCTGGCCGGCGCGGCCCGCTGGTTGTAGACGGTGCAGCTCACGGCTGTCGTGCTCGGTACGTCCACGGTGAACCCGGCCGTACCGGAGTTCGTCACGGCCACGGCCGCGCCCGTATCAAGGTCGGAGCACACGGCGTTCGCGCCGTCGACAGGGAACACGGCCGTCCCGTCCTGCACCTGCTCCTGGATCTCGATGGTGCCGGACGCTGCGCCACCGGTGTAGGTGAGGGGGAAGTTCACGGCGCTCGAGGCGTCCGTGGTCGCCGTCGCCGGGACGGTCACGCCGGTGGATGTCGTCGACGCGTCGAACGTCCAGCCGGCGCCCCCGAGGGTCGCGTCCGCGATGCTCCCGCTGGTGCCGACGACCTGCTTGACGACGGACAACGAGCCCGCGCAGTCCCCGAGGGCGAGCTGCCGCAGCGCCTGGCCGACGACCCCGTAGTCGGGCACCTGGAAGTAGTCGGCGGTCTGGGCGTTCGTGCCGTCGTAGGCGGTGGGTCCCGAGATCGCGGCGAGGTTGGGTGCCGTGGCGGGCTGGTCGACGCCGGCGCCGACGCCCACCGCGAGCACCCGGGCGCCTTCGGCCTTGACCGCGTTGGCCGAGAAGACGGCGTTCTCCATCTCCCGGATGCGGGTGAAGTTGCCAGGGCCCTCAGCGGGCTGCCCGTAGAAGGTGGGGTTGCCGTCCGTGATGACGACGACGACGTCGTAGGAGTCGCTGGCTTCTGCCGCTGCGGCGAGCCCGCGGTCCCAGTTCGTCCCGCCACCCGACGTCCACGGCGCGTAGCGGGACCTGAACGCGTCTGCTGCTGCTTGTGTGGAGACGGAGACGAGGCCCGGGTAGTTCTGCGTGGCGCCGTCGGCGGGTGTTCCGGAGGAGAACGAGAAGAGCGCCATCTCCGACGGTGTCCCGACGAGGGAGTTGACGAACGTGTCCGCCGCTCCCTTGAGGTCGGCCAGCTGCGACTCGCTGACCGAGCCCGAGAGGTCGAGGGCGATCGCGACGCTCAGACCGCACTGCTGCAGGGGCTCGGGGTTGGTCCTGGACTGCTGCCAGATGCCACCTGATGCGCTGCGGTTGGTGCTGCCCGTCCCGACCATGAAGTCGGTGGTGGAGCGGTACGTGTTGCCTGCGCGCAGCGTTCCGCCCGTGCGGAACTGGTGGGGGGTGGACTGGGAACCGGTGCCGTCGCCGTTGCCGGTGCGGAACGCCGAGTTCTGGGTGAACCCGGCGGGCACCCCGGTCTGGACGATCCAGAACCTGCGGTCGCAGTTGGCGCCCGCACCGGCGAAGCACCCGATCGCACCGGTCTGCGTCTCGGGGACGACGAAGCTGCAGTCGCCGTCGGCGTCCGAGGTGCAGGTGGCCCATGCCTCGTCGACGGGGGTCGTCGGTCCGGTCGTCCCGTCGTAGAGCTGGAGGGTGGTCCCGGCCAGTCCCGAGACGCCCGTCGTCCCGGTGCGGTCGGCGCCCACGCGCACGGTGATGACCGAGGTGTTGCCCGTGGCCGGCGGTACGGCCATGGGCAGGCTCCCCGTCCCGCCTGCCTGCGCGGGCGCGAGGCCGGACAGCCCGATGAGCCCGAGGCCCACCACCCCGGCGAGCAATGCGGCGACGAGCCGCCATACGCGTAGCGAACTGACAGCCATGTCGTTTCCCCCCCGGGCGATCGCACCCCCATGGTGCGATTCACACAATAGGCATGAATGGGATTTCTGGATACCCAGGGACAAAAACTCTCGCCGGCACGTCCCGCCGCGCAGCAGGCACCGAGCGTCGATACGGTGGGCTCCCCATCCCCTTCTCGCGAGGTCCACCATGTCGCCAGCCATCCGCCGAGCCCTGTCCCTCGTGGGCTCCGCCGCACTCGTCGTCACCCTCGTCGGGTGCTCGGACGACCCGGCGGACACGGAGACCGAGCCGACGCCGAGCGCGAGCGCGGAGACGACCGAGCCGGCTCAGGACGAGGAGGCCGACGAGCCGACGGACGAGCCGTCCGAGGACGAGGACATGTCCGGCGACGTGCAGACGATCAGCGCGTCGGACCTCGCCGACCAGGTCGCGGCGTTCATGGACAGCGAGACGGGCACGGAGTACCCGGTCGAGTGCGACGGGGACCTCGACGCGATCGTCGACGAGGAGCAGCGCTGCTGGCGCGTCATCGACGGCCTCGAGTCCGAGGACATCCCCGACGGCTCACGCCTGGGCATCACGGTGACGGTCACGGAGCTCACGCCCGACGGCCCCAACTTCTACGTCCAGGCCGACGACGCCGTGTCGCCGCCGGAGGACTGACCGTCGCGGAACGTCCCGATGTGTCGGACGTGCTGGGTATCGTTGGCCCCATGCTTCTCAGCGCCCAGCTCGGCCGACACTGATGACGGCCCCGGGAGTCGACCCGACCCTCGTCGCCCCCGGCCAGGAGATCGACCTCGACAACTGCGCACGGGAGCCCATCCACATCCCCGGACGCATCCAGCCACGAGGGGTGCTGCTGGCGGTCCGCGAGGCGGACTGCACCGTCCAGCAGGTCTCGAGCAACGTCGGGGAGATGCTCGGCAGGCCGGTCGAGGACGTCGTCGGTAGCACCCTGGCCGACACGCTCGGCCCCGCGGCCGCGACGGTGATCACCCACCACGTGCAGATGTCCCCCAACCTCCTGGCCCGCAACCCCCTGCTCGTCATGGTCGACGTGCGCGGGACGGTCGTCGCCATGGACGCGATCCTCCACCGGTCAGCGGTGTCGCCCGGCGTCGACGACCCCGACGCCCCGGCCGCCGTCCTCGTCGTCGAGCTCGAGCCAGCCGACGGCCCGCGCCCGTTCTCGTACGCGAACACCTACCAGCTCGTCCGGGACGCCGTCGCCGAGCTCAACAACTCCTCGACGCTCACGCACCTCTTCGACCGCACGGCCGTGCACATCCGTGACCTCACCGGCTTCGACCGCGTCATGGTCTACCGCTTCGACGCGGAGTACAACGGCGAGGTCGTCGCGGAGGCGAAGCGACGGGACCTCAACTCCTTCTTCGGTCTGCACTACCCCGCGACCGACATCCCCGTGCAGGCGCGGGCGCTCTACGAGAAGAACTGGGTGCGTCTCATCTCGGACGTCTCGTACGTCCCGAGCGACATCGTGCCGACCGCGGACCCGGTCATCGGTGCGCCGCTCGACCTCACCCACGCCACCCTGCGCAGCGTCTCGCCCATCCACCTCGAGTACCTCGGCAACATGGGTGTGCGGGCGTCGATGTCGATCTCTCTCATCCGGGACGGCAGGCTCTGGGGGCTCATCGCGTGCCACCACTACTCCGGGCCGCACAGCCCACCGTTCGGGGTGCGCGTCGCGGCCGAGTTCCTCGGCTCCTCGCTGTCCCTGCGCCTCGTGGCCCAGGTCGAGGAGGAGCGCATCGAGACGTCGCGGCGCGTCGGCGCGATCCTCGCGCGGCTCGTCGCCCAGAGCCGTCGTGACGAGGTGCCGCTCACCACGGCCCTCACGGAGGACGACGGCCTGCTCGAGCTCGTGCCAGCCGGGGGTGTGCTCGTGCGCTCGCAGGGACGCACCGCGACGCTCGGCACGATCCCCGACGACTCGGTCGTCGACGACCTCCTGCGCTGGGCGCAGTCCACGGGTGAGGAGGTCGCCGTCACCGACCACCTCGTCGGGGCGGCGCCCGGCGTGGCCGGGACGACCGACGTCGCCGGTGTGCTGGCTGTGGTGCTGCCGGACGGCCAGGCCGTCCTGTGGCTGCGGGGCGAGGAGGCCCGCAGCGTCGACTGGGGCGGCGACCCGCACAACAAGGCGATCGCGCTCCAGGAGGACGACACGGTGCGGCTCAGCCCGCGCAAGTCGTTCGACCGGTGGCGCGAGGAGGTCCGCGGGCACAGCACGCCGTGGTCGGACGACGACCTCGAGTCGGCCACACAGCTCCGCAGCCACCTCGTCGAGGCGCTCTACCTGCGCGGTCGCCAGGACCTGCGCGCCGCCGAGATGCTGCAGCGCTCCATGCTGCCCGCGGCTCTGCCGCAGGTGGACGGATGGTCGCTCGACGCGCGGTACGAGCCCTCCGGCGGTGGCCAGGTGGGAGGCGACTGGTACGACGCACTCGTGCTTCCCGACGGTCGTCTCGCAGTGATCATCGGCGACGTCGCGGGGCACGGCCTGCCCGCAGCGGCGACGATGGGCCAGATGCGCAACTCGCTGCGCGCCCTGCTCCTGCGGTCGCAGGACCCCGGGGCCGCGATCACCGAGCTCAACGCGGTCGTGCGCTGGGCGATGCCTGACCAGTTCGCGACCCTCGTCGTCGCCCTCGTCGACACCGCGACGGGCGAGGCCGAGTACGCGTCCGCCGGGCATCTTCCGCCGCTCGTCGCGGCGGGCGACCGCTCTTCGAGGTGGCTGAGCGTGCTGGGCTCACCGCCGCTCGGCGTCGGTGACGTCGTGGCCCGGACGGGCCGGGTGACGATCCCGCGGGGTGGGGCGCTCACGCTGTTCAGCGACGGCCTCGTGGAGCGTCGCCGCGAGATGCTGGCCGTCGGTGTGAGCCGCCTCCAGTCCGCGATCGCTGACGGCTCAGACGTCGACGCCGTGCTGCGGGTCACGCGGGACCCCGCCTCGGTGGACGACGCGACGCTCCTCGTCCTGCGCCGCGCATTCTGAGCCTGCGCGCGCCATCGCCGTGCGGCCATGGACGCCAGCGGACCCCCGTCGACGCATGGTCGGCGGGGGTCCGCTGGGTGGGGCGCGGGCTGGCTCTCAGCCCGTGCCCGTCACAGACCGTCGGTGCGCTGGATGCTCTCCCGACGCGTGGTCGAACCTGCCACCGGTGCGCCGGTGCCGGCCACGGGCGCGGCCGGGGTCGCGGTGTGGTCGACGACCTCGCTGTGCGTCGTGCGGGTGCGCCGGCTGTTCATCGCGAACGCGATGATGAGCGCAAGCACTCCGGCTGCGAGGCAGATGTAGCCGATCGTCACCGTGTCGACTCCCGAGATGGGGTCCTGGACCGCGAAAGCGAGGATCGCGCCGACGACAAGCAGGAAGAGACCGATTCCGAAACCCATGCTGACTCCTTGGTTGGTGGAACGAGCTGGTGCTGCCCCCGGCAGACACCCTCCCGCACAACCGTCGGCTCCGCTCGTCGAACGCGGAGCCGGCCCCGGAGGGTCAGCCCCCTGCGTGGAGGCGCCCGGTGATCCGGACGAGGACGGGCACGCCGTCCACGGTGGCGGGCACGGTGTCACGGTCCGCCTCGCGCTCGACGTCCACCTGCACGAGGTAGCCGTCGTCGCTGCGGGTGATGCCCACACCGCGGATACCGTCCCGGCCGGCGAGCTCCGAGCGCAGGACGACCTTCGCGTGCCGCGCCATCTCCAGGTCAGCCATGCCCACCTCGCCTCGGGGCCGCCCACCGGATCTCGGTGGACCACCGGCCTCAGGCCTCCAGGGCGACCCCGAGCGTGCGCAGGACCGTCGTGACGGGGTTGAGGTAGGTCAGCCCGGACCCATTCTCTCCCCCGCTCTCGCTGCCCGCAAAGAGCAGACCGAGCGCGACGCCGTCGGTCCGGTACACGAGCGATCCGCTGTCACCGCCGCGCGAGAAGGGCCCGACGCCGGTGCTCTCGACCTCGATCTGGTCGTCGAGCCGCAGCTCGCCGAGCTCCTCGCCGTACCCGACGACGACGTCGTCGAGCTCGATCGCCGTCACCCTGCCCCGGGTCAGGCCGGTGGTCCGGCCGACCTTGAGCACCTCCTCGCCACCGGAGGCGTCTGCGACGGCGGTGATGGCCCCGACCTCGGGGTAGCGCAGGTCGACGTCGGTGTCGTCGAGCCGGGCGATGGCCGCGTCGACGGGGGCCACGGTCCCGCGCGCCAGCGGGACGAAGTCCGCGAGTGTCCCGATGCGGTCCTGCGGGTCGCTCCCACCGTCCGCGGGCCCAGGCTGCAGGACCGGGTCACCGACAGCACCTGCGGGCGACCCGACGAGCACGTGGTAGTTGGACAGGGCGTAGAGCACGCCATCACGACGCACGACCGCGCCGAGCGTCCCCGCGCTGACGTCTCGGTGCGCGATCGAGACACCGGGCCGCAACGGTCGCGCACGGCCCGTCTCCCCCACTGCCAGCCTCGTCACGACGGGCCGGCGGGCGTGCGCGGGCGACGGTCGCGGACCTGCGAAGATCCGACCGGTACGGCGCACGTCGACCGCCGGTCCGACCTGCTCCGCCACGCGCCGAGCGACCATCCGCGCACGTGGGACACCCAGCCGGTACCGCACCGCGACACCGAACCCGCCGTCCGGCAACGGCGCGAGACCGAGCGCGACGCCCGGCGTCGGCGGCTCCACCCCGCTCGGCCTGATGCCGTCGTCGACCAGCCCTGCCACGTAGTCCACCAGCTGCCGTTTGATCTCCCGCGCCTCGTCCTGATCCATGCCCGCCCCCCGATCACCACCAGGCACACATACCTGGACATGCGCCCGATACTGACCCTGCCCTCCGACATCGGTTGCCGGTCGCACTACCGTGGTCCCACGATGACCGAGCCCTGGATCCCGCCCGACCCGGACGAGCTCGTCGCCCGGTGGGGCCTCACGGCGGACGGGCGGGCCGTCTCGACGCGATCGAGCCACCTCCGCCCGGTGCTCGTCGACGGCGCACCGGCGATGCTCAAGGTCGCCCGGCTGGCCGAGGAACGCGACGGTGGCCGGCTCATGGTCTGGTGGGCGGGGCGCGGGGCGGCCCGCGTGCTGCGTCATGACGACGCCGGCGCGATCGTCGTCGAGCGCGCCACCGGTCACCGGTCCCTCACGCGCGTCGCAGCGCGCGCGGTCGGGTCGCCGTCGTGGATGCTCGACGACGCCCGTGCCACCCGGGTCCTCTGCCGGGTGGTGGCGCAGCTGCACGCCGTCGGGCGCGAGGACGCGGACGCGGGCCACCCGCCGCCGCCCGCGGGTCTCGTCCCCCTGCACACCTGGTTCCGGGACCTCCTCGACCACCCCGCCGACGCACCGGCGTTCACCCGCCGGGCCGCGGGGGTCGCCCGCGAGCTCCTCGCTGACCAGCGAGAGGTCGTCGTGCTGCACGGGGACGTCCACCACGGCAACGTCCTCGACGGCGGCGGCCACTGGCTGGCCATCGACCCGAAGTTCCTCACCGGCGACCGGGCGTTCGACTACGCGAACACCGTCTGCAACCCCACCCACGACGTCGCGCGGGTGCCCGGGCGCCTCGACCGGCAGGTGCGGGTGATCTGCGAGACCGCGCACCTCGACCGCGAGCGCCTCCTGCGGTGGGTCGTCGCGTGGACGGGACTGTCCGCGACCTGGCACGCCGGGGACCCCGGCGACTCCGCGGCCGCCGCGGTACGGGAGATCGGGCGCACCGCCGACGGGCTCCTGCGCGCCACCCGGTGAGGCACAGGGGCACCCGACCCCTGGGCGAAACAAATCTTCATCCGGCGGAAACCCCTGGTCAGGGGCCCGTGGCTAGCGTGATCGGCACAGCGACCCGCTGTCGATCCCCTCTGCCACCGCCCCTCGAGGAGCGTTCATGACCATCCAGAAGGACGCCGGCTCCGGCCCGCCGACCACGTCGGGCACGCCGTCCGCCCCGGGCCTCTCCGACCGTGTCGCGGCCGCGACGGGCGGGTTCGTCCTCAGCGACCCGCACGCGTCCCTGCACAACGAGGACCTCGCTCCCCTCCCGCAGGAGAAGCGCCGGTGGGGCTCGTTCGAGATCTTCAACGTGTGGACCAACGACGTGCAGAGCCTCGCCGGGTACACGCTCGCGGCGAGCCTGTTCATCACCGCCGGGATCAGCGGCTGGTGGGTGTTCCTCGCCATCGTCGCTGCGGGTGCGATCGTCATGGCGCTCGTCAACCTCACCGGCCGCCCGAGCGTGAAGTACGGCATCCCCTACCCGGTCATGGCCCGCGCGAGCATGGGCGTGCGCGGCGCCCAGCTGCCGGCGCTGGTCCGTGGGATCGTCGCGATCTTCTGGTACGGCGCCCAGACGTACTTCGCGTCCACCGCCGTCGCCCTCGCGCTCAACGCGATCCTCGGGACGCCGGGCGGCGGCACGTTCCTCGGCCTCGACGCCGTCGACTGGGTCTCCTACGTCATCGTGTCCGTCATCCAGGTGAGCCTGTTCCTCAAGGGCATGGACTCGATCACGGCGTTCCTCAACATCGCCGGGCCAGCCGTCTACCTCGTGATGATCCTGCTGCTCGTGGCCGTGTGGGTGCAGGCGGGCGACGAGCTCCTGCCGGCCGTCGGGTCCATCTTCACGAACGACTCCGTGACCGGTGGCGCGGCCGTCACCGCGTTCGTCGGCGTCATCGGCACGATGATCGCGTACTTCTCGGCCGTGATCATCAACTTCGGCGACTTCGCGCGGTTCTCACGCAGCGAGGGCTCGATGCGCCGGGGGAACCTCCTCGGGCTGCCGGTGAGCCTCGCGTTCTTCACGTTCCTGTCGTTGTTCATCACCGCGGGCGCGTACATCGTCTACCAGGACGGCACGGGCGAGCCGCTCACCAACCCCGCGGAGATCGTCGGCCTCACCGGCAGCGTCCCGCTCACGGTCCTCGCGGCCGTGACGTTCCTCGTCGCGACGATCGGCATCAACCTCGTCGCCAACTTCATCCCGCCGGCGTTCGACCTGTCCAACCTCGCCCCTCAGCGCATCAGCTTCAAGCAGGGCGGGTACATCACCGCTGCGGTCGCGTTCGTCATCGGCGCCCTGTGGGTCGCGGTCATCAGCAGCATCGGGCTCCCGACGTTCGTCGACACCCTCGGCGCGGTCCTCGCCCCGCTCTACGGCATCCTCGTCGTCGACTACTACCTCCTGCGCAAGCAGCGCCTCAAGGTCTCCGACCTCTACTCCGCCTCCCCGGAGGGCGCCTACTACTTCACCCGCGGCTGGAACCTGCGGGCGGTCGGGGCGTTCGCCGTCGCGGCGATCTTCTCCGTCAGCGCGGTGTGGGTAGACGCGCTCAAGGACCTCAGCGGGTTCGCGTGGGTCATCGGGGCGCTCCTCGGCGCGACGTTCTACGTCGTCGCGATGCGCGGGGTCGCCCTGGCCGCACCCGCCGAGGCCGAGTGAGCCTCGCGGGTGGGCCGCCACCGGCCCACCCGCGGGCATCGACCGGCGCGACGACCGCAGCTAGGCTCCACGCCATGAACGCCCGTCCTCGCGTCCGCCCTGCTGGCCGCGAGGACGCCGACGCCATGGCTCTGGTCCACGTCCGGTCCTGGCAGGAGACCTATCGCGGCACCCTCATGACGGACACCGTCCTCGACGACCCGGGACTGCTCCCCGGCCGTCAGCGGTTCTGGACCGCCGCGCTCACGGACAGCCGATGGGCGGACAACCGGGTCGCCGTCGCGGAGCTGGACGGATCGGTGATCGGGATCGCGATGTCCGGGCCCGTCGAGGACGAAGCATGGACGCAGCACCTCTACGTGCTCTACGTGCTCGCCGAGCACCACGGGTCCGGTGCGGGAACAGCGCTGCTCGAGGCGGTCGTGCGGGACGACGAGGCCGTCGCACTGTGGGTCGGTGACCCCAACCCACGCGCGCAGGCCTTCTACGCCAAGAACGGCTTCGTCCCTGACGGGACAGCCCGCGTCCACGACGACGTGCGCCAGCTCCGGATGACCCGCCCCGCGCGCGGTGCGCAGCACGGCTGAGCCGACCGCGACACGTCGGTCACACATGAGCGGGAGCGCTCCGCGTCAGCGGGGGCGCGCCACGTCAGCGGGAGTGCGCCACGTCAGCGAGGGCGCGCCGCGTCCTGGTCGGCGATGCGCTGCAGCATCTCGTTGTACTCGTCCATCTCGAGGTCGCCCTCGCGGTCGACCTTGCGGTCACGCCGCTTCGACGCCCGCTCGTCGGACCGCGACCACGACAGGGCGACGATCATCGCGAGGATGATCGTGGGGATCTCCCCGACGCCCCAGGCGATCCCGCCGCCCTTCTGCTGGTCGGCGAGCGCCGTCGGGCCCCACTCCCGGCCCATGAGACCGAACCACTCGGGGACGAGCAGCACCTCGCCGGACATGAGGGTCACGCCGAAGAACGCGTGGAACGCCATGGTCGCGAGCAGCAGCAGCAGCCGCTGGGCGTGGGGCGGCCGCGACGGCCCCGGGTCGATGCCGATGAGGGCGTTCGCGAAGAAGTACCCCGCGAGGGTGAAGTGGGCGACCATGAGGATGTGGCCCACGTGGGTCGAGAGCGCGTACTCGAAGGCCGGCGTGTAGTAGAAGACGATCATCGACCCCGCGAAGTTCAGGGCGGCGACGATGGGGTTGGCGAAGAAGCGCCCGTACCGGGAGTGGACGATCGCGAGCAGCCACTCCCGCGGGCCCCGCGAGCCGTCCTTGCGGATGGGCAGCGCGCGCAGTGCGAGCGTCACGGGTGCCCCGGAGACGAGGAACAACGGCACGACCATCGCGAGGATCATGTGCTGGATCATGTGCGCGCTGAACAGCACGGAGCCGTAGACGGCTCCCCCGCCGTTCGTCACCCAGAACATCGCGACGATGCCGACGGACCAGCACACCGTGCGCAGGGCAGGCCACGCGTCGCCGCGCACGCGCAGGCGCCACACCCAGCGCAGGTAGACCACGAGCGCCGCCGCGCACGCGAACGCGAGCAGCACGTCCCAGCGCCACTCCGTGAACCACCGGGCGAGGGTCGGTTCCGGCGGCAGCTCACGGCCGGTGACGAGGTATGCGGGAGTGGGCTCGACCGGCGGTGGTGACTCGTCCGGGGGGTTGGTCGCACCGAGCGCGACCGCGACGCCGCTCACCGCGCCCATGACCGTGACCTCGACGGCGACGAGCCGCCAGAAGAGCATCGTCGTGCGGGCCGTGGCGCTGCCGACCGTCGCACCCAGCTGTCGTACGACGAACCGGCGGTGCGCCCAGCCGAACCCGCCGAGGACGACGAACAGGCCCACCTTCACGAGCACGAGCACCCCGTAGTCGGTGCTCAACCCGTCCCACCCACCGAGGCGCAGGACGCTGTTGACCAGGCCGGACAGGGCCACCATGACGAAGCACCACGCGGCGACGGAGGAGTACCGGGCGACGACGGGCGCGAGCTCGTCGTCGGCGAACGTCCCGCGCGCCCGCAGGACGGCGATGACCGCGAGCGCGCCGATCCACACGGCCGCCCCCACGAGGTGGAGCATCATCGACGAGACGGCGAGCTCGTGGTCCGCGCTGCCCGCCGCGTGCCCCATGAAGGACTGCAGGACGAGGGCCCCCACGACGGGGACGGCCGTCCACAGGGCACCGAGGGGTGAGGAGACGAGGAGGGCGAGCACCGCTGTCATGGCGGCGATCACCGCGGTGGCGAGCAGGCCCTGCCCGCTCGGGATCTGCGTGAGGTAGGTGCCGAGCTGGTCGCCGAACCCCTCGGCGTCGAGGGGCAGGCCCACCGTGCTGGCGCCGGCGAGCACGGCGCGGGCCAGGGCGCTCACGGCCCACGCCCCCGCACCGACGGCCGCTGTGCCGAGCGCGCGGGAGAGCGCGAGGCCGGGCCGGACGACGAACGCGGCGAGGACGAGGGCACCGAGGGTGACGGAGACGGACAGCTCGCTGAGCACGGTGGCGACCGGCAGACCCCATCGCACGGGAGCCCCCGGGTCGAGGAGGACCCGCGCCGCGAAGGCGGACGACATCCACCCGCCGAGGACCGCGGCGAGCACCGCGACGAGGACCGCCGCGGGCAGCGCCCACAGGAGGATGCGAGGGGCGCGCGACGAGGTCGCCGCGGTCGTCGTGGAGCGCACTGACATCACGGCTTCCAGACTACGTGCGGCCCTGCGGGGATGGGGACCTGGCACCATGAGCGCTCGGTCACTCCGAGCGCGCCCGCTGGCATACTGAGGGCCGACTCGCCCGACGAAAGGTGCATGACGCATGAGCGCAGGCCAAGGCGGCATCACGCCCGCAGAGCTCGAGCGGGCACGGACCCTGCTCGGCACCATCAGTCAGGTGTTCGACCGGCGCGTCGTCGGACAGGAGGCGCTGCGCACCGCTCTCGTGAGCTCGCTCATCGCCGGCGGGCACATCCTCCTCGAGAGCGTGCCCGGCCTGGCCAAGACGACGGCGGCCGAGACCCTCGCCGCTGCGGTCGGCGGGTCGTTCCACCGCATCCAGTGCACACCGGACCTCATGCCGAACGACATCGTCGGCACGCAGATCTACAACTACGGCACGGGTTCCTTCACCACCCAGCTCGGACCCGTGCACGCGAACCTCGTGCTCCTCGACGAGATCAACCGCTCGAGCGCCAAGACGCAGTCGGCGATGCTCGAGGCGATGCAGGAGCGCAAGACGTCGATCGGTGGCACCGAGTACCCGCTGCCCGACCCCTTCATGGTGCTCGCCACGCAGAACCCCATCGAGGAGGAGGGCACCTACGTGCTGCCCGAGGCCCAGATGGACCGGTTCCTCATGAAGGAGATCCTCACGTACCCCACGGCCGCGCACGAGGTGGAGATCCTCGAGCGCATCTCGTCGGGCCGTCAGTCGGCGCCGATCGACGTCACCCCGGTCACGCTCGACGACGTGCGGTTCCTCCAGGGGCTCGTCGACGAGGTCTACGTGGACGCCTCCATCAAGCGGTACATCGTCGACATCATCAACACGAGCCGCTTCTCGGGCCCACGGCCCGTGCAGGGACTGTCCAACCACGTCCGCGTCGGCGCGAGCCCCCGAGGCTCCATCGCCCTCATGCGGGTGGCCCAGGCGCTCGCCATCCAGGCGGGCCGCTCGTTCGTCATCCCCGACGACGTCAAGGCCGTCCGGTACGCGGTGCTCCGCCACCGCCTCGTGCGGACCTTCGACGCCCTCGCGAACAACGTGCAGCCCGAGCAGCTCATCGACGCGATCTTCGACGCCGTCCCCACTCCCTGAGACCCGTGACCACGCCATGAACGAGATCTCCCGGCTCGCGCAGGTCCGCGCGCGACTCGAGCTGCCCGTGGCGCGCCGCGCCGCCGGTCTGCTCGAGGGTCGTCACCGGTCGATCTTCAAGGGCCATGGCCAGGACTTCGACGACCTGTCGCTCTACTCCCCCGGGGACGACGTCGGGGACGTCGACTGGAAGTCGAGCGCGCGGGCGGGGATCCCGATCATCCGACGGTTCGTGCGGCAGTCGAACCTCAACCTCGTCATCGTCCTCGACACCGGGCGCAACATGGCCGCGGTCTCCGCGGGCGGCGAGGACAAGTCCGACGTCGCGTGCTTCATGGCCTCGCTCGTCGCCTACCTCGCCCGCGACCGGGGCGACCGCGTCGCGCTCGTCGCCGGCGACGCCGAGCGGCTCGTGCAACGCCCGCCGCGCGCGAGCACCCAGGACCTCGAGATCATGCTCCACCAGGCCGCGGGCCTCTTCGACATCGACGCCCCGGCGAGCGACCTCAACCGGCCGCTGGAACGTGCGATGACGGCGTTCCAACGACGTTCGCTCATGATGGTCATCACCGACGAGGCCCGTCCCGAGCCCCAGCACGAGCGCCTTCTGCGCCAGCTGCGCGTGCGGCACGAGGTCATGGTGCTCGCCGTCGCGGACGCCTCCGCGCTCACCCTCACGGGCGGCCCGACGAAGAAGCCGGTCCGCGACGTCAACGACGCGCTCTTCCTCCCGCCCTACCTCCAGCAGCGCAAGGCTCTGCAGCACTCCGCGGAGCAGGTGGTCCGCGCTCGACGCCAGGTCGTCGCCGACCTGCTGCGACGCCAGCAGATCCAAGGGATGATCGCCACGAGCACCGACGACGTCGTCCTCCAGTTCATCGATCTCCTGGGGAGGCAGAAGCGTGCCCGTCGATGACATCGTCGCCCCGGTGGCGTTCAGCCCGTGGTGGGCGATCGTCGGGCTCGTGCTCGTCACCGTCGTCGTCGCGTGGCTCGTCACCCTCTTCATCATCACGCGGCGTCGACCCGAGGAGGAGCCGGTGACCCCCGCGCCCCCGCCCACGAGCTACGCCGCCGGCAGCGACCCCTTCGTCGACCTGCGCGTGGTCTACCTCGCGCGCGTCGACGAGGTGGAGCGCGCCTTCCGCGCCGCGGAGATCGACGTCCGAGAGCTCCACCTGCGACTGAGCGGAATCGTCCGGGAGTTCGCCGGGCGCCGCCGCGGGGTCGACACCTCCGTCATGACGCTCACCGAGCTCGAGCACCTCACCGGGGCCAGCCGCCTCGCGAACCTCATCGCCCGCTACTACCAGCCGTCGTTCGCGCGCACGACGACCGAGACCGGTGACGAAGGGCTCGACGGCGCGAGGACGGTGATCTCCTCGTGGTGATCCTCGCAGCGGAGGAGGTCTCCTCCGCGATCCGCTGGCCGTGGGTGCTCGTCGTCGTCCTCCTCGTCACCCTGGGGGCGCTCGCCGTCGCCTGGTACTTCACCCGCCACCCGCGCAAGGTCGAGTCCGAGGAGGCTGTCTGGGTCGCGAACTCCGACTACCTCGAGCAGATCCCGGCGTTCCGCGCGTGGGTCCTGCGGTACCGGCTGCTGCAGTGGACCGGTGTGCTGGGGTTGACCGTGGCGGTCCTTGGAGCGGGCTTCATCGCGGCCCGGCCGGTCGACGTGTCCGTCGTCAACCAGAAGCTCGGCACCCGGGACATCGTCCTGTGCCTCGACGTCTCCGGGTCGATGCTCGAGTACGACAAGGAGATGGTGGAGGTGTTCGCCGAGCTCGTGGAGAGCTTCGAGGGCGAGCGCATCGCACTGTCGATCTTCAACTCGACGTCCCGCACGGTGTTCCCGCTGACCGACGACTACACGCTCGTCCAGGACCAGCTCGAGGAGGCGGCGGTAGCTCTCGACCCCGAGCTCGAGTACTCCGGCGACGAAGAAGCGACCGAGCGCTACCTGCGCTTCACCGCGGGCACGACAGGCACCTCGGAGGGTTCGTCGCTCATCGGCGACGGGCTCGCCAACTGCGCCCTGCAGTTCGACGAGACCGAGACCGAGCGTTCCCGCTCGATCATCCTCGCGACCGACAACGACCTCCTCGGCACCCCGATCTACACGCTCCAGGAGGCGGTGACCCTCGCCGACGAGCGCGGCATCGCCCTCAACGGCCTCTACGGTGCGTCCGACTGGGGCGGCTCGGAGAACCTCGAGCGCGAGTACCGCGAGGCGATCGAGAGCGTCGGGGGCATGTACTTCTACAGCGACGACGGCGACGCCGTCGAGCAGATGGTCGAGGACGTGCAGGCCCAGCAGGCCGTGGACCTCGATGCCGCCCCCGAGGTGACGAGCGCCGACAAGGCCGGACCGTGGTTCGTCGTCGCGGTCGTCGGCGTGACGCTCCTCCTCGTCGTGCAGTGGAGGTTGCGCGAATGATCCTCCAGTACCTGCTCCCGCTGCCAGCACTGCTGGCGATCTTCGTGCCCCTGCTCGGGTTCACGGGGTTCCTCGCCGTGCGCGGCCTCGTCCGCCGCAAGCAGCAGGGCACCGCGCCGGCGTGGGCCTGGCTGCGCCGGTTCGCCGTCGTCGCCGTCCTCGCGTGCATCGGGCTCGCGCCGAGCGTCCCGAGGTCGGGCGTGGACACGTCCGTCACCGCGGTCGACGTCTTCTTCGTCGTCGACCGCACCGGGTCCATGGCCGCCGAGGACTACAACGGCACGGAGCAGCGCCTCGACGGGGTGCGTGCCGACATCCAGAGCCTCACCGCGGACATCCCCGGCGCCCGGTACTCGATCATCTCGTTCGACTCCCAGGCGAGCCGGCAGCTGCCGCTCACCACGGACGCCCGCGCCGTCGTGTCCTGGACCCAGACGCTCGAGCGCGAGGTGACGATCTACTCGCAGGGCTCGCTCATCGACCGGCCCCTCGACGAGCTCTCCCGCGCACTGACCGGCGCCGCCGAGCAGCACCCCTCCAACGTCCGCCTCGTGTTCTTCATGACAGACGGCGAGAACACCGCGGAGGGCAGCCGCCGCTCGTTCGCGGACCTCGAGCCCCTCGTCGACGGAGGCGCCGTGCTCGGGTACGGCACCGAGGAAGGTGGCCGTATGAAGGAGTACGACCCGATCTTCAACAACGGCCAGAGCCCCGAGGGCGACTACATCGTCGACTCCACGCAGCCCGGCGAGCCCGACGCGCTGTCTGTGCTCGACCCGGAAGAGCTGCAGGCCGTGGCGGACGAGCTGGGCGTCGAGTACCTCCAGCGGACGGCGCCGGGCGAGACGGCGGAGATGGTCGCCGACATCGACCCGCAGCAGATCGCGTCAGACGGACGCCGGACGCTCACCTCCTACCAGATGGTCCTCTGGCCGTTCGGCATCGCGCTCGCGCTCCTCCTCGCCCTCGAGGCATGGGCCGCCGGACGGCGGATCGGGCACTCCGTGGGGGTGGAGCATGTCTGAGCAGACCGACCTTCCGTCGAAGGTGTCCCAGCGCGCAGCACAGCGCCCTGACCGCAAGGCTGCGCGCCGTGCCGAGCTCGAGCACCGTGCCGAGGAACGCCGCCGCGTCCTCGAGTACGACCGCGTCGCCCGGCTGCGGGCGGAGCGGCTGCGGCGTCGCAAGCGCCTGTTCTGGTGGACCCTGCCTCTCGTGCTCGTGCTCCTCGGCGGCGCCTGGAAGGCTTTCTCCGTGCCGATCGTCTCGGGCTCGGCGAAGGACGAGTACAGCGCCGGGACGTTCGCCGAGTCGGCGGCGTCGTACCACTGGTTGCAGACGCTCAACGTGGCCGAGCAGTGGAAGGTGCACTTCGCGGAAGGGACCGCGCTGCTGCGCGACAACCAGCTCGAACCCGCGATCGAGGAGCTGTTCCGCGCGCACGACGCCGCGCCCGACGCCCCGGCGGACGTCGCCGAGATCGCGGACGACGAGCAGGTGCCCGTGTGCATCGTCCAGGTCAACCTCGCTGTCGCGCACGAGCTCCAGGGCGACGTGGCGCAAGGGGTGGGCGACGGGCACGTCGACCGGATGAAGCGTGAGCAGCAGGCGCTCGACGCGCTGGGCGACGACGTGCCGGACGACGGGACCGCGCCGGACCCCGAGACGTACAAGGACCTCGCGATCGAGAGCTACACGGAGGCCGAGGAGCTCTACGCCGACGCCAACGAGATGCGGGTCTGGAACGAGTGCCCGGACGACGACGAGGCACGTGACCGGGTGACGGAGAAGGAGACGAGCGCACGGGACAAGCGCGAGGCGCTGGAGAACCCGCCGCCCCCGCCGCAGGACCCCCAGGATCCTCAGGACCCGCAAGAACCCGAGGATCCCCAGGACCCGCAGGACCCGCAGGACCCGCAAGAACCCCAGGACCCGCAGGACCCCCAGGACCCGCAAGAACCCCAGGAGCCGCAGGAGCCACTGACCCCGGAGGAGCGTCGAGCCCGGGAGCTCGAGGAGCGCAACCGTCAGGGTGAGGAGGAGCGGCGGGAGACCGAGGGCTGGCTCGACGACGACGCCGAGTCGCCGCCCCAGCAGTGGTGAGCAGCGCCGCACGGGCGGACGATGACGGGTGACGGGCGACGGCGCCCGTCGAGCGAGGAGGAAGAGGACCTAGTGACGGACACGAGCATGCCCACGGGGACGACGGGGAACGGACCCAGCGGGGACGGCGCCCCCACGGACGGGGCACCGCGGGGCGCGGCTGCGGAGCCCGTCGGTGGGTACAACTGGTCACGGAACCTCGCGTACCGCGCAGCGGCCATCGAGTACCCGACGACGACCGAGCAGGTGCAGGAGATCGTCACCCGTGCGGACAAGGTCCGGGCGCTGGGCAGCCGGCACTGCTTCAACGACATCGCGGACACGACCGGCACGCTGCTGTCCATGGCGAAGTTCGTCTCCGGCGGGGACGGCGGGCTCGACGTCCGCACGACGGACGACGGCCGCACGACTGTCACCGTGGGGGCGGGCGTCAGGTACGGCGACCTCGCGGCGGCTCTGCTCACGCGTGGCCTCGCCGTCCACAACCTCGCGTCCTTGCCGCACATCTCCGTCGGCGGCGCGATCGCCACGGGTACCCACGGGTCGGGTGACGGCAACACGGCCCTCGCCGGCGCGGTCGTCGGGATCGAGCTCGTCACGGGGACGGGCGACGTCATCGCGGTCCGCGAGGGTGACACGGACCTCCCGCTCGAGGCCGCCGTCGTGCACCTCGGTGCGCTCGGCGTCATCACCCGCGTCACCCTCGCCGTCGAGCCCGCGTACGACGTGCGGCAGGACCTCTTCGAAGGGCTGGCGTGGTCGACGCTCGAGCAGGACTTCGACGCGATCACGAGCGCGGCGTACTCCGTGAGCCTGTTCACCCGGTGGGGCGACGAGGGGATCGACCAGGTGTGGCTGAAGTCCCGCACCGACCGACCGTCGCAGGCTCCCCTCGACGCCGGTACGGACTTCCATGGTGCCCGGCCGGCTGTCACCGACCTCCACCCGCTGCCGGGTATCTCCGCCGAGAGCTGCACGCAGCAGCTCGGTGTCCCCGGGCCGTCGCACGAGCGCCTGCCGCACTTCCGGATGGAGTTCACACCCAGCAACGGTGAGGAGCTCCAGACGGAGTACCTCGTCCCCCGGCAGCACGCCCTCGCCGCGATCGCCGCGGTCCGTGGGCTGCGGGAGCACGTCGTGCCGCTCCTGCAGATCACGGAGATCAGGACGATGGCACCGGACGGGCTGTGGCTCAGCCCGTCCGGCCAGCAGGACACCGTCGCCCTGCACTTCACGTGGCTGGACCGCCAGCCCGAGGTCGAGGCCGTCCTGCCTCTCATCGAGGAGGCGCTCGCGCCGTACGACGCCCGCCCGCACTGGGGCAAGCTCTTCACGACGAGCGCCGAGCGTCTCGCCGAGCTGTATCCCCGGCTGGGGGACTTCACCGACCTTGCTGCACGCCTCGACCCCCGCGGTGTGTTCCGCAACGACTACCTCGACCGGCTCCTCCCCCGTCGCTGAGGGACGCCGCGCCGTCGCGACCTGCGGCCCGCGGTCCGGGGACCCGCGACCTGCGACCCGCGGTCCGGGGACCCGCGACCTCAGGTCGCCGGTCCCTGGATCGCGAAGGCGACGAGGAACCCGCAGCTGGCGAGGAGCCCTGTGCTCAGGTGGGTCTCCTCGACGGCCTCCGGCACCATCGTGTCGACGACCATCGTGAGGATCGCGCCCGCCGCGATCGACGTGATGACCGCGATCGTCGTCCCGGAGGCGTTGCCGAGCGCAAGGCTGCCGACGAGGGCGGCTGCGCCGCTGGCGAGCGTGATCCCGCCCCACACGCCGAACACGTAGCGGGCGCTGCGGCCCGACTCCTTCATGCCCGCAGCGCTGGAGAGTCCCTCGGGGAGGTTGGAGATGGCGATGGCGACGAAGACCCCGACGCTCACGCCGTCGCCGTCGAGGAGAGAGATCCCCAGCACGATGGACTCGGGGACGCCGTCGATGAGCGCGCCGATCGCGATCGCGAGCCCGCTGCCGAGCTTCTGGCTCTCCGACGGCTGGAGGGTGCCCGCCCGGTTCCGGTTCTCCGCCCCGCGCCGGGCGAGCACGACGTTGAGCGCGACGAAGGCGACGGCCCCGCCGAGGAACCCGACCGAGGTGGGCAGCAGCCCGCCGTCGATGTCGGCCTTGTCGACGAGGTCGAACGCGACGGCCGAGATGAGGACGCCGGCCCCGAACGCCATGACTCCGGCGACGACACGCTCGGGGATGCGGACCACCCACGCGACGACGGCGCCGAGGAGGAGCGTGGATCCTGCGAGCAGCGCCCAGAGGCCCGATTCCACCCAGACCGGCACGGGACCCCCCTTTCCCGACACACTCTTGCGACCAACGGTGGCCCTGCTCGAGCACTCACGCCACATCTGACGCGGCCGACGCCGCGGCGTTCACCCGCTGAGCCTCCTCAGCCACGCTCCAAAGCCGCCGATAACCCCTGAGAACGACCTCGGACGCCCGCCTCTCCGCGTCGACGACTCCCGCGTACAAGGACATCAGCATGAGCGAGCCCAGATGCACGTCAGTCACCAGAAGTCACCGAGCGAGATCGTGGCGCGACCTGAGCATCGGGAGCCGGATCGGTCTGGCTGTCGGCACACTCGGAGCGGGCCTCGTCGTCGTCAGCGCCATCGCGCTCACGTCGCAGGCGCGCGTGTCTGCCCTCGATGATGCCGTGACCGCAGCCGTCCACACGCAGAACGCCGTCACCGACGCGAAGTACCAGCTGCTGTGGGCGACGAACTGGCAGAACATCACCGCATGGAACGCCCGGGTCGTCGGCGGCGCACAGGCCGCTGCCGAGGCCGGGGACAACGTCACGACGTACCGGGCGGCTGTCGCCGCGTTCGAGAAGGTCTTCCAGATCGACAGGTCCCTCCTCGCCGAGGAGGGCCTGCAGAGCCTCGCCGCCGTCGAGGACCACTGGCCCGCCATGGTGGCCTACAACGATCAGGTCCTCGACCTGTGGGAAGCGGAAGAGCTCGACTCCGGCGACGCCGTCTCGACCGGTGCGAAGTGGGACATCCACGACGTCGTCACCGTCGAGATGGACGAGCTCGTCGCCTCGGTCGAGGACCGTGTCCGGGAGATCACCGCGCAGCGAGACGAGCTGCAGGCCGCGAGCCGCACGACGACCCTCGCTGTCACCGTCGTCGCCCTGCTCGTCGGGTTGGGACTCGCACTCGTCACGGTCCGCGCGATCGTGTCGGGCATCTGGCGGGTCCGGGACGGCCTCCAGCGCATGGCAGCCAACGACCTGAGCGTGCGGGTCGAGGTCACCGGGCATGACGAGACCGGGCAGATGGCCCTGGCGCTCAACGATGCGGCGGCGACCATCGGCGGCACGCTCGCGTCCGTGGCGTCGTCGGCCGCAGCCGTGGCGGCGGCGTCCACCGAGCTGGCGGTGACGTCTGAGCGGATCGCCGATGCAGCCGAGTCCGCATCCGTGCGCTCCAGCGTCGTCTCTGCCGCGGCCCACGACGTGTCGGGGAACGTCGCGACCGTCGCCACGGGTGCGGAGCAGATGGGCGCGTCCATCCTCGCGATCGCGAGGAACACGAACGAGGCGGCCCGCGTCGCGACGCAGGCGGTCACGAGTGCCGCGACCGCGACGTCGATGGTGCGGAAGCTGGGCGAGTCCTCCGCGGAGATCGCTGACGTCATCAAGGTCATCACGTCGATCGCGCAACAGACCAACCTCCTCGCGCTCAACGCGACGATCGAGGCTGCCCGGGCGGGTGAGGCGGGCAAGGGGTTCGCTGCGGTCGCCAACGAGGTCAAGGAGTTCGCCCAGGAGACGGCTCGCGCATCGGAGGACATCTCACGCCGGGTCGCGACCATCACCTCGGACACCGCAGGTGCGGTCTCCGCGATCGACGAGATCTCGTCCACGATCGCGAGCATCGACGACTACCAGGCGACGATCTCCGCCGCCGTGGACGAGCAGACGGCCACGACCACCGCGATGTCCCGCGTCGTCGCGGAGGCGGCCGGTGCGTCCTCGGAGATCGCGCTGACCATCACGGGCGTCTTCGACGCCACGGCCTCGACGACCGAGGCGCTGAGCCACACGCAGGACTCGATCACCGAGCTCGCGGCCCTCGCGACCGGGCTCCGCACCCAGGTCGAGCAGTTCACCTACTGACGCCGCTGGGCTACCGTGGCGCGATGCAGCAGCACCCGCCGCCCGTGACCGTCGTGCGTGCCGGCGAGGACCGCTGGGACGTCGTGCGGGGCGTGCGGCTCGCGGCCCTCGCCGACGCTCCGGACGTCTTCCGGTCGACTCTCGAGGACGAGACGGCGTACGTCGAGGAGCGGTGGCGGTCGTGGCTGCGTGCTGCCGCGATCTACCTCGCACTCTCGGACGGCCGGCCCGTCGGTATGGCTGCCGGGACCGTCGTGGACGGTCGGGCGCACGTCGCCGCCATGTGGGTGGAGCCGCAGTGGCGGGGCGGCGCGGCCGGTGAGGGATTGCTGCGTGCCGTGATCGACTGGGCCCGGACCGGTGGGCACACCGAGCTCGAGCTCCGGGTCATGGCCGACAACCCGCGCGCCACAGGTCTCTACCTCCGGCTGGGGTTCCGCGTCGTGCGGACCCGGCCCCTCCTCGCGGACCCCTCGCGCGACGCGCACAGCATGGTGCTGTCGCTGCGCGGCGCACAGGTCCCACACCCTCAGGCGGCGTCGTAGCGGTCGGCGACCGTCATGCGTCGGACGTCGGCGCCGCCCCGACGAGGACGGTGCGGCCCTCGATGCGCACGGGCCACGTGCGCAGATGCTGGGGCTCGGCGCCGACGGCTTCGAGGCACGTGCCCGTGCGCAGGTCGAAGATCTGCTTGTACATCGGGGAGGCGACGGTGGGGATGTCTCCCCGCGTCCCGACGATCCCCCGGGCCATGATGTACGCGCCGCTGAAGGGGTCGAGCTGCTGCACGGCGTGCACGGTGTCGTCGGCGAGCCGGAACACCGCGACCTGCTCACCCCCGACGAGGGCGGCCGCGCCACGCTCGGGGGCGAGGTCGTCGAGCCGGCACACGACGACCCACGGCGAGGCTGCGGGTGCGCCGGCGATGGTCACCGTGGAGGTTGCTCGGTCATCGGCTGCGGGCGTGGTGGTCGGGTCGTCGAGCTGGGCGTCGAGCGTCATGATCGGACCTCCAGGATGGTGCCGGCGATGAGGACGGCGCCGCTCTCGCGCTCCTCGGGCGTCGCCGGGCGGGCCTGGCCGCGCTCGGGGACGTACGCGAAGGACGGGTCGGGCACGTCGGGGGCGTTGATGAAGGCGCCGAACCGGCGCAGCTTCTCGGGGTCGTCGAGGGTCGCGGCCCACTCGTCCTCGTAGTTGTCCACGTGAGCCGCCATGGCGGCGTCGAGGTCGGCGCAGATGCCGAGCGAGTCCTCCAGGATCACCTGCCGGACGCCGTCGAGACCGCCCTCGACCTCCTCCATCCACGGCGCGGTGCGCTGCAGGCGGTCGGCGGTGCGGACGTAGTACATGAGGTACCGGTCGATGGTCCGCACGAGGGCCTCGGTGTCGAGGTCCTCGGCGAGGAGCTGCGCGTGGCGCGGGGTGAACCCACCGTTGCCGCCGACGTACATGTTCCAACCCTTGTCGGTGGCGATGACGCCGACGTCCTTGCCGCGGGCTTCCGCGCACTCGCGGGCGCACCCGGAGACGCCGAGCTTGATCTTGTGGGGTGAGCGCAGCCCGCGGTACCGGTTCTCCAGCGCGACGGCGAGCCCGACGGAGTCCTGCACACCGAACCGGCACCACGTGGACCCGACGCACGACTTCACGGTCCGCAGCGACTTGCCGTACGCCTGGCCGGACTCGAACCCGGCGTCGACGAGCTTCTTCCAGATCGCGGGCAGCTGGTCCATGCGCGCCCCGAACATGTCGATGCGCTGCCCGCCCGTGATCTTCGTGTAGAGCCCGAACTCCTTCGCGACGGCGCCGATGACGATGAGCCCCTCGGGGGTGATCTCACCGCCCGCGATCCGGGGGACGACGGAGTAGGAGCCGTCCTTCTGCATGTTCGCCATGACGTGGTCGTTGGTGTCCTGCAGTGCGGCCATCTCGCCCGCGAGCACGTGCTCGTGGCCGGTCGAGGCGAGGATGCTCGCGACGACGGGCTTGCAGATGTCGCACCCACGCCCCCGGGTCCCGTGCCGGGCGATGATCTCGCTGAAGGTCCGCAGCCCGGTGACACGGACGGCGTCGAACAGCTGCGCGCGGGACAGGTCGAAGTGCTCGCACAGCGCCTTGGACACCTCGACGCCCGACTTCTCGAGCTCGGTGGTGACGATCTTCTTCACGAGCGGCAGGCAGGACCCGCAGCTCGTGCCCGCCTTGGTGCACGCCTTGACGCCCGGCAGGTCCGTGCACCCGTGCTCGGTGACGGCACCGCGGATGGTGCCGGCGGAGACGTTGTTGCAGGAGCAGACGTTGGCGTCGTCGGGCAGGTCCGCGCCCGCTGCCGGTGCGGAGCCCTCGGGGAGCAGGTAGGCGCCGGGGTCGCCGGCGAGCTCGCGGCCGACGAGCGGGCGCAGGCCCGCGAAGGCGGACGCGTCGCCGACGAACACGCCACCGAGGAGGGTGCGGGCGTCGTCGGACAGCACGAGCTTCTTGTACAGGCCGGCGACGGGGTCGGCGTAGACGAGCTCCATGGCGCCTGCGGTGCGGGCGAACGCGTCACCGAAGCTCGCGACGTCGACGCCCTGGAGCTTGAGCTTGGTTGCCGTGTCGGCGCCGGGGAACGTGGCCTGCCCGCCGAGGAGGCGGTCGGCGACGACCTCGGCCATCGCGTAGCCGGGGGCGACGAGACCGATGCAGCGGCCCTCGATGCACGCGACCTCGCCGACGGCCCAGATGTGCGGGTCCTCGGTGTGGCAGGCCAGGTCGACGACCGCGCCGCCGCGGGCCCCGATCTCGAGCCCCGCGTCGCGGGCGAGCTCGTCACGGGGCCGCACCCCGGTGGCGAGGACGACGACGTCGACGTCGAGCCGCCCGCCGTCGTTGAAGTCGAGCCGGCCGACGTGGCCGGTGCTGCGTGCGGGCTTCATCTCCTTGGTGCCGGTGCTCACCCGGACCGCGATGCCCATGCCGTTGATGAGGCGCTTGAGCGCCTCGCCACCACCGAGGTCGATCTGCGCGTCCATGAGGTGGGTGCCGAACTGGATGACGGTCGGTGCGGCGTCGAGCGCCTTGAGGGCGCCCGCGGCCTCCAGCCCGAGGAGGCCACCGCCGATGACGGCACCCCGCACGGGGCGGTTGAAGCGCTTGCGCTTCTCCTCGACCCAGCCGCGCAGGGCGGCGACGTCGTCGATGGTGCGGTAGACGAAGACGCCGGGGAGGTCGGCGCCGGGGATGGGCGGGACGGCGGCGTTGGAACCGGTGGCCAGGATGAGCTCGTCGTAGTCCCACACGCGGCCGAGGCGGTCGGTGACCTGCTGGGCGTCGCGGTCGATCGCGTCGATCTTGCAGTCGCGGACGATGGCGACGAGGGGGTCGTTCCACAGCTCCGGGTCGCCGAGGTTGAGCTCCTCGGGGTCCCGCGCCGAGAAGTACGACGTGAGTGCCACGCGGTCGTAGGGGTACCGGGGCTCCTCCGCGAAGAGCGTCACACGGTAGGCGCCCTCGGTGTCGCGGGCGCGCAACGCCTCGACGAGCCGCTGGGCGACCATTCCACCGCCGACGACGACGACGTGCTTGCTGGGTGCGAGTTCCTGGGCCATGTCGACAACGGTAGGAACCGCTGATTTCTCCCGGTCACGCCGGGAGTTTCCCTGCCGTAACGGTTCTCTCACTCGTCACGGGGGGTGGGTGTGAGGTGTGCGGCCACGAGGCTCAGGAGGGCAGGAGCTGTGACGCCGCGACGACCGCTGCCGGGTCCGTCGCGACGGGGTCCGCCGTGACGCTGGCTGGCGTCGACGCCGCGAGCCAGTCCGCGATCCCGCAGACGAGGTCGGTGCAGCCGCCGCAGCCGGTGGTCGCCCGGGTGGCCGTCGCGATGTCCTCGACGGAGCGGGCGCCGTGCTGCCAGCAGTCGACGATGTCGCCCTTGCTCACGCCGTTGCAGCGGCAGACCGTGGTGCGGTCGGGCATGTTCGTCGGGTTGGTGGCCGTGGCCGCCGCGGACGCGACGGGCTGCAGCAGCAGGTATGCCGGGTCGGAGGGAACCGGGGTGCGGCGCGTGTAGGCGGCCGTGAGGTCGGCGCCGATCTGTGGCGCACCGACGCACGTCGCACCGACGACGAACCCGTCCGCGACGACGACCTCGACGTGTCGACCTGCTGCGGGGTCGGAGAGCCGGACCGTGCGGTGCCGGGGGTCGTGGGTACGGCGCGCACCGCACACGCCCATCGTCACGACGTCGAGCCCAGCAGCCTTGAGGCGCACGACGTCGGTACCTCGGGCCGCGTCGTCGGGCACGGTGTCCGCGGCCGGGGCAGGCCGCGTCACGACGTTCATGCTCAGCCGCAGCGCCATGCTCGGACGGTCACGGCGCGCGCCGCCGAGGCGGACCCGCCCGGACCGGCTCTCGTCGACGACCCGCACGGTGAGGTGGTCGGCGAGCCGCCTGGACTGGTCCCAGCCCTGGGCGATGAGGCCCGTCGCGCCTTCGGGTGGCTGCGCGCAGTCGCCGACGGCGAAGATCCGGGGGTCGGCCGGGCTGACGAGCTCGCCCGTGACGACGACGCCCCGGTCCACCGGGAGACCGGCGGCCGACGCGATGCCCGACTCCGGGACGGTGCCGCACGCGAGCACCACGAGGCCGGCGTCGATGGTCTCCTCGCACGCTGCGCCGTCGGCGGTGGTCGTGACGACCCGGATGCCGACGACCCGACCGTCGATCACGTGCACCTCCTCGGTGCGCGCACCCGTCCGGTGGGCGACGCCCAGCGCCGCGAGGGTCTGCGCGGCGACCTCACCGGCAGCGGCGTCGAGCTGGCGGTCCATGAGGCTCACTCCCCCGTGGATGACCGTGACGTCCAGGCCCCGGCGCGCGAGCCCGCACGCGGCCTCGAGGCCGAGCACGCCCGCGCCGATGACGACCGCGCTGCGCGCGTTGACGGTCGCCGCGACGATCTCCCGCGCGTCGTCGAGCGTGCGCAGGGCGTGCACCCCGGCGGGGAGAGCACCGAGCGGGTCGAGCCCGGCGATCGCGGGGATCCGCGCCGCCGAACCGGTCGCGAGGACGAGCGCGTCGTAGGGGTGGACGGACCCGTCGGCAGCCAGGACGCAGCGTCCGGCGCGGTCGATGTGCACCGCCTCCGCACCGCGGTGGACCGTCGCGCGCTCGTGCGTGAGGGCGGGCAGCGCGAGGGACGCGACGTCGATCTTGCCCGCGACCACCTCGCTGAGCAGCACCCTGTTGTACGGCTCGTACTCTTCGGCGCCGAGCACGGTGACCCGGAACCGTGCCTCCTCCCCCACGCCGTCCTTCGCGAGCAGGTCCTCGACGAACCGGGACCCGACCATCCCGTTGCCGATGACGACCACGCGGCTGAGCGGTCGGCCCGGCGCGGCGGCCGTGCCGGGCACGGTGCCGGTCTCGGCGACGCCGGGCGCGGGGGTCGGAACGGTCATGAGGGCACCTTCTCGAGGTCGGGGAGAGGTCCGTCGGCCAGGACAGGCGTGCCGGCGGCGCTGACGTCCACGGCGCACACCTTGAACTCGGGCATGCCGGAGATCGGGTCGGTCGCGTCGGTGGTGATCCGGTTGACGCTGCCCGTGCCGCTCCAGTGGAAGGGCATGAACACAGTGTCGGGGCGGATCGTCGTCGTGAGGCGGGCCGCCGCGGTGATGACCCCGCGGGACGACGCGAGACGCACGGACGTGCCGTCGTCGATGCCGAGGCGCTGGGCGAGAACGGGGTGGATCTCGACGAACGCGTCGGGCACCGCGCGGTGCAGCTCGGCCACCCGGTGGGTCTGTGCGCCCGACTGGTAGTGCTGCAGCACGCGCCCGGTGACGAGATAGATCGGGGCGCCGGGTCGCACGTCGTCGCTCGGCCCGACGTGGTCGACGGCGACCATCCGGGCGCGACCGTCCGGCGTCGGGAAGCGCTCGAGGAACAGGCGCGGGGTGCCCGGGTGCAGTGCGGGGGTCGAGCCGACGTCCGTCCGCGCAGCATGGATCGCAACCGTCGCGGAGGCGGGAGGCATCGCGGAGGCCGGAGCCTCTGCGGGGCACGGCCAGAAGAGGTCGGGCTCGGCGTCGAGCCGGGCGTGGCTGAGGCCCGAGTAGTCGGCCGGTCCGCCAGCACTGGCGCGGGCGAGCTCGTCGAACACCTCGGCAGGGTCGGTGCCGAAATGGACGGGTGACCCCATCCGGACCGCGAGGTCGGCGAGGATGTCGAGCTCGGACCGCACGTCGCCGGGCGCGGGCAGGGCGCGGCGTCGACGGATCACCCGGCCCTCGAGCGACGTCATCGTGCCCTCCTCCTCCGCCCACTGGGTCACTGGCAGCACGACGTCGGCCAGCCGCGCGGTCTCGGACGGGACGAAGTCGCAGACGACGAGGAAGTCGAGGGCCTCGAGGTTCGCGACGACCTTCCGGGAGTTGGGCGCGCTGACGACGAGGTTGGACCCGTGGACGAACAGCATCTTCGGGCCCGCGGGCTTCCCGTCCTCCGCCGGCGCGGACAACCGCCGCAGCAGCTCGACGGCGGGCAGCCCCGGACCGGGGATCGTCGCCGGGTCCACGCCCCACACGCGGGCGACGTGCTCGCGCGCCGCCGGGTCGTCGATCTTGCGGTAGCCGGGGAGCTGGTCGGCCTTCTGCCCGTGCTCGCGCCCACCCTGTCCGTTGCCCTGACCGGTGACGGCCCCATATCCGCTGCCCACCCGCCCGGGGAGCCCGAGCGCGAGCGCGAGGTTGATGGCTGCCGTGACGGTCGCGGTGCCCTGCGTCGACTGCTCGACCCCACGGCCCGTGAGGATGTAGGCGCCGGACCCCCCGTGCAGGGGGCTGGCAGCGGCGAGCAGCCGGGCGGTCCGGCGCAGCTCGTCCGCGGCCACCCCGCACACCTGCTCCGCGCGCTCCGGCCACCAGGCCGCGGCGGACCGGCGCACAGCATCCGCCCCGGTGGTCCGCGCCGCGACGTACGCGGCGTCGGCGAGGCCCTCGGCCCACACGACGTGCAGCAGGGCGAGGAGCACGACGAGGTCCGTCCCGGGCACGGCCTGCAGGTGGATGCCGGCGCCGTCCTCGGTGAGCACGGCCGTCGCGCTGCGCCGCGGGTCGACGACGACGAGCCCGCCCCGTTCCCGGGCCCCGGCGAGGTGCTGCACCGACGGCGGCATCGTCTCGGCGAGGTTGCTGCCCAGGAGCAGCACAGCCTGCGCGCCACCGAGGTCGGCGAGCGGGAACGGCAGCCCCCGGTCGACGCCGAACGCCCGGTTGGCGCCCGCGGCCGCGCTCGCCATGCAGAACCGGCCGTTGTAGTCGATGTTCGCGGTCCGCAGGACGGTGCGGGCGAACTTGCCGAGCGCGTACGCCTTCTCGTTGGTCAGCCCCCCGCCGCCGAACACCGCGACCGAGTCCCGGCCGTGCTCCGCGGCGATCTGCTGCGCGCGGGCGGCGACGAGGTCGATCGCCTCGTCCCACGTCGCGGCGTGCAGCTCGCCGTCGGCGCCCCGGACCAGCGGGGTCGTGATCCGGTCCGGGGTGCCCAGCACGCTCGCGCTCGTCCAGCCCTTCTGGCACAGCCCGCCCCGGTTGGTCGGGAAGTCCCGCCCCTGCACGACGACCGGCAGCGGGGCCAGGGTCGCCGTCGTGCCCGGCAGAGGCGTACCCGGCGACGTCTCCGGCGTCGCCGCGCCCGCGGGCGTCGCGCCCGGGAGCGTGCCGGCACCGCCGGCGGGCCGCTCCAGGCTCATGGCGCACTGCAGGGCGCAGTACGGGCAGTGCGTGGAGGTGGGCTCAGCCGGCGGTGCCGCCAGGCGGGACTGCTGGGTCATGGACGATCCGATCAGATGCTCTGCGCCGACATCGCGGAACCGCGCCGCTGGTACACGGCCCAGACGGTGAGGCTCATGACGAGGTAGACGCCGATGAACGCCCACAGCGCCGGCACGAGGCTTCCGGCGAGGTCGTTGGAGACCGCGAACCCGCGCGGGATGAGGAACCCGCCGAACGCGCCGATCGCACCCGCGATGCCGATGCACCCGGCTGCGGCCTTGCGCGCCTTCGCCCGCGCGTCCGCGTCCGTGACACCGACCTGGAACACGGCCGGGATCATCCGGTACGTCGACCCGTTCCCGATACCCGTCGCGACGAACAGCACGAGGAACGAGGCGAGGAACAGCCCGAAGCTGTGGCTGTCCAGGGCCTGGATCGCGCCGAACGCACCGACGGCCATGACGACGAACGCCGCGATCGTCACGCGGGCCCCACCGATCTTGTCGGCGAGGATCCCGCCGTACGGCCGGGCGAGGGACCCGACGAGCGCGCCGAGGAACGCGATGGACAGCGTCACCTCGGGGAACTGGCCCTTGAGCAGCGTCGGGAACGCACCGGCGTACCCGATGAAGGAGCCGAACGTGCCGATGTAGAGGAACGAGATGATCCACGTGTGGCGGTTGCGGGTCGCAGCCGCGAACGACTTGTAGTCGGCGCGGGCCGACGTGAGGTTGTTCATGTACTTCCACGCGAGGAACGCGGCGAGGAGGATGAACGGCACCATCATGAGCCCGGCGCGCTCGAGCGCGATCCCTGCTCCGGCGACGATGACGAGCGGCACGGCGAACTGGACCGCGGCCGTGCCGAGGTTGCCGCCGGCAGCGTTGAGGCCGAGCGCCTTGCCCTTCTCCTTCTCCGGGTAGAAGAAGGAGATGTTGGCCATGGACGACGCGAAGTTGCCACCACCGACGCCGGCGAGCATCGCGATGACGAGCAGCACCCCGAACGACGTCTCCGGCCGCTGCACCGCCCACGCCAGCGAGAGCGTGGGGAGCAGCAGGAGCAGCGCCGAGATGATCGTCCAGTTGCGGCCACCGAAGAGCGGGACGGCGAACGTGTACGGGATGCGCAGCGTCGCACCGACGAGGCTCGGTACAGCGATGAGCCAGAACTGCTGGTCGAGCGTGAGGGCGAAGCCGGCGGCCGCGAGCTGCGGGACGACGATGCTCCACGTCGCCCACACCGCGAACCCGAGGAACTCCGCGAACACCGAGATCCAGAGGTTCCGGGTGGCGATCTTCTTGCCGCCGTCGTTCCAGAACGTCGTGTCTTCCGGGTCCCAGTTGTCGATCCACCGCCCCTTGCGCACGTGCGCGACCGACGTCGTGTGCTGCGGCTCGGACGATACGTCCGTGGCGCTCCGGGTGTCCGACGCCGAGCCCGGCGTGGTCGAGGTGGGAACAGTCATAGCGGCCTCCTGTGAGCGCGGCCCGAGTCGTCGAGCGCTCCCAGCAGGCTATGAAGTGCGTGTTTCGCCCCGATGCGTCGGGGAGTTAATCGACCGTAACCTTCTCGGCACACACCGGAGGCAGGCGTTGTGAGAACGGGACGGTCGTGCCAGGAGGCAGAACATCAAGGATGTCGCGCGGTTCGTGCCCGACATCGGGCCAGCCGGGCGCCGGGGCACGACGGTGCGAGCGCGGACACGATTGTGGGCAGATGTCCCCATAGCGCGGTCCGGGTGCTCATGCGAGGGTAGTGCGCCGCAGCCCGAGAGGAAGTCCCGTGACGCAGGTCCGCACCGCAGTGAAGATCGCGTCCGCCACCCTGGTGTGGGGTGTGCTGATCGCGGGCTGTTCAGGCGACGACGCGGACGACGAGCCGACGACAGTGCAGTCGGGCGGAACCGCACAGTCGCCCACGCAGGAGCCGACGACGGAGGCTCCCGTCGAACCGACGACTCCACCGCCGGTCGACGGCGTCGTCGACCTCAGCGATCCGGCAGCGGGGATCGTCTTCACGAACCTGCCCGACGCAACAGGCCCGGAGGCAGCGGCCGTGAACGCGTACCTGGCCTTCGAGGTCGCGTACTGGGAGTCCCTCAAGGCCAACGTCGTCTCGGATGCCCTCCCGGGGCTCGCGACAGCCAACGCTCTGGATGTCGTGTCCGAACGGGTGGCCTTTCAGACGACGCAGGGCTTCACGTTCGGTGGCACGGCGCGCTCTTCGGTGCGGGTCGACATCATCCAGGAGGATTACGCGTTGATCAGCGCATGCGGCAGCGACGTCGACGTCACTGCGATCTATTCCGATGGGACGGTTCGGGCGTTCGACGGGGAAGCAGCCCCGACGTTCCGCAGGAACGCCGAGCTCGCGGAGCTCGAAGGGACATGGTTCGTGCAGGAGTACTGGATCGACGAGGAAGCCTGCTCCGTCGAGGACGCAGCATGAGCAGCCGTCACCCCTCGCTGGTAGGTCTCCTCATGCTGACGATGGGCGCGGCACTGTCACTGACGTCAGCTCCTGCGGTCGCTGCTGAACCCGCAGGGTCATGTCCCTGGAACGGATGCTCCGACGGCCAGGCGGCTGAGGGTTCGGTCTCGGTCACGGTGAGTGGCACGGGCACGCGCGCGGGCTCGGGAAGCTTCACCGTCGAGACCCAGGCTGTGACCGTGCAACCGACGTGCTGGTTCCAGAAGAGTCCCTGGACAGGCGTGAAGATGGACGAGTTCGCCACGGCCACCGCGAACCATCCCGGAATGACGTACCTGCCGGACGGTGCCGTGTACGGTCCAGATCTCGCGCCGGAGCGGATCGCGGAGTTCGCGACCGACGCCGAGGGCGTCTGGTACTACGCGAAGTGCTCCGGGAGGAACTTCTCGGGGGAGTGGGATGAGTTCGATGCCGTGCGCAACGCGTACCTGGCCAGCAACGACTGGCTCTTCGTCCCCGCCGGTGTGGCGCCGCCCGTCCCCGAGGTCCCGGTCGAGACACTCATGGAGATCGCCTTCAGGCAGGTCGCGCTCCCCGATCCCGAGGTTGAGTGGAATCCGCAGCTGAGGGGCAATGCCGCGACGATCGTCAACATGGACACGTGGGTGTGGTTGGTCGATCCCGCACAAGAGCTCGAGGTCACAGCGACGGCCGGCGCGAACTCGGCGACCGTCTATGCCACCCAGCAGACCATGACGCTGAGCGCTCCGAGCGCTGACACCGCGGTGTGCCAGGGGTCTGGCGTGGAGTGGACCCCTGCCGCGCAGGGCGAGTGCTCGATCGTCTTCACCCGGTCGAGCGCGAACCAACCTGATCTGAGGACACCGCTCACGGTGAGCACAGGATGGGCCACGCGGTGGTCCGGCAACGGGGTCGACCGCGGCGCGCTGGAGCCACAGACCATGACGTCCGTGGTCGGGATCCCGGTCGCGGAGATCCAGACCACCATCACCTGACCGCCATCACCTCACCGCCATCACCTCACCGCCGTCGGCTCCAGCGTGTAGACGTGGCCCTGGGCGTCGAGGATGACTGTCTGCTGCTCCGTCCATGAGACCTCGAGGTCGTACGGCTCCTCGATGTCGCGGGTGAGGAGCTCGCTGGCGCCGTCCTGCCACGACCCGGGCTCGAACGTCTCTCCCGGCTCGATGCGGTCCGTGTACGTGTGCTCGACCTCGAGCGTCACCGCGAAGCGCCCGTCCCCGATCGGGACGACGCTCGTCGAGCCAGCATGGGTGAGATCGCCTGTGTCGTGCTCGAGGTGGGCGGAGTCGGCCGGTCCGGCGACGGCGTCGTGCGTGGGGAGCGCACCGAGCCGGTCTCCCAACGACGGCCTCGCCGCGGGCGCGTCAGCGGGCCCGGCGCTCTGCACGCCGCCGTCCGGCGTGGCGTCTGTGGTGGCCCCGCTCCCGGGCGCCCCCTCGGTCGCTGAGGCGAACTCCCCGACGCTCGCACCGGTCCGGAGGTAGGCACCGACCGCATCACGGCAGGCATCGGTCGACCCTGTCGTGACCCGGTCCTGGAACCCGGGGTCGCTGAGCATGTACTCGGTCCACCGTGCATCGTCCGTGACGGTCCACGTCCCGTCCGAGACGTCACGGACGTCCAGCTGCTCGGTCACCCACCGCGCGTCCGGTGCGGGCGTCTGTTCGCTGCTGTCGACGGATGCGCTGTCCGTCGGCTCCGCGAGCGCCACGGTCTCCGAGACGGACGTCTCGAGCGTGGGCACCTCGGCCTGGAGCTCAGGCACCTCGAGCTCCTCGAACCGCATCTCGGGGCGCGGGGGCGGGACGGATCCACCACCGGGAGCGCCGCCTCCCCCGCCACCATCGGCGGGACCACCCCGGCCCCCGCCGCCACCGACCGGGCCCCCTGGACCCCCACCACCGATGCCGCCAGGGGGCGGCCCCCCAGGTCCGGGCAGCGTCTCGTCGTCGAGCGCACCCCAGGTGCCGTCCACCGCGACGTCGAGCGCTGCGTACGCCTGCTCGGCGGTGGTCTGGAAGGCTGTGCGAGCGGTGACGGCGTCGGCGATGTGACGTTTGAGGTCACCCCTGGCCACGTTGATCGCTTCCACGTCCGCGTCGCGGGTCGCGGCGACCTCCCTCGCGAGCGCGGGGCAGCCGCAGTCGACCGGCACCGGCTCGGACAGTGTCGGCGGAGACCAGGGCGAGTCCGCGCTCTGCCGGTACATCGCTCCGGCTCCCCCGGACGAGTTCCACGGGGGCACAGCCGGTGGGTCGTCCCGGTTGGCCTTGACGTTCCAGTCGATTCCCCGGCACGTCGAGCACGAGGGCATCGGCCGGTAGGCCATGATCCCCTGGAACGTCGCCTCGTTGTTCTCTCCCACGGCCCAGCCCCCGCGACCGACACTGCTGTACTGGATCGGCGACGACGGCGAGTGCATCTGGCCCCCGCTCCGCACGTGCGCGGCAGCATCACCCGCGTCGAGCACCGAGTCGACGAGGTCCCGGATGTACGTGATCGACTGGACGAACGTCGTGTACCCGCCGACCATCGTGTCGAGTGGCGCGACGAGGCTGTGCACGGTCGCGGCGGCAGTCCGGCCCACGGTCCTGAAGGCGTCCGCATCGGTTCCCGACCAGGAGTGCACGGTGTCGTTGACCGTCGTGCGACTGTCGGTCGCGATGGTGGACAGGGTGTCCTTCAAGGACGTGAAGTTCGCAGCGACGGTCCCGATCTGTCCCAGGTCGGCCGTGATGAGGAGCTCCGAGGAGCCGCAGTCCTCGACAGCGACGTCGAGCGCGTTCCAGAGCCGCGCTCCGTCCCAGGGGTTGATCATTCCGGAGAAGAGCGAGGCCATGAGGGCCGCCCTCCTGCCGTCGAGAAGGCGCTCGCGGTCACGTGGTCCTGGTCGCTGTGCGACTGGAGGTTCCGTGTCACGTTGGTCGCGAGGTCGGTGAAGTCCGTGGCCAGCGCGGCGACCCGTGCCGCGACCTCCACCTTGAACGTCCTCGCAGCGGTCGTGGCGGCGGCGTCCCCGTAGTCGCCGACGCCGGGGTCGATGATGTGGACCGCCGCCGCCAGGTCCGTCGCGTGCGACGTGAGCCGCACGGCGGTGTTGGAGACCTCGTCGTACACGAGGCCGATGCCGCTGTCAGTCATTGCTCTGAACCTGTCTCGCGATCACACCGATGGGTATGCCGGGAGTCTAGGACTCGTGCAAATCACCACACACCCTCCGCCATGGGGACGGGTACCTCTCCCCATGGCGGACCGGCGTCGCGCGCTGGGCGCTCACCCCCAGACGAGTCCCTGCGCCGGCTCCTCGAGCACCGCGGCGACGTCCGACAGGAACCGGGCGCCGAGAGCGCCGTCGACGAGGCGGTGGTCGACGCTCAGGGCGAGCTGCGTGATGTACCGCTTCTTGATCTTGCCCTTGTGCACCCACGGCTGCTCCCGGATGGCGCCGAACGCGAGGATCGCGGCCTCGCCGGGGTTGAGGATCGGGGTCCCCGTGTCGATGCCGAAGACACCGACGTTGGTGATGGTGATGGTGCCGTCGCTCATGTTCCCGACGGTCGTCCTGCCTGCCCGCGCCGTCGCGGTGAGCTCGGCGATCGCGTGCGCGAGCGCCTTGAGCCCCAGGCGGTGCGCGTCCTTGATGTTGGGCACGACGAGCCCGCGCGGGGTCGACGCGGCGATACCGAGGTTGACGTAGTGCTTGTAGACGATCTCCTGAGCGTCCTCGTCCCAGCTCGCGTTGACCTCCGGGTGCCGGTTCACCGCGAGGAGCAGCGCCTTCGCCGTGATGAGCAGCGGCGTGACGCGCACGTCCGTGAACTCCCGGTCCTGGCGCAGCCGCTCGACGAGGCGCATCGTCTTCGTCACGTCGACGGTCTGGAAGACGGTGACGTGCGGCGCGGTGAACGCGCTCGAGACCATCGCCTCGGCCGTGCGCTTGCGGACGCTGCGCACCGGCACCCGCGTCTGGCGCCCGTCGGACGAGACCTGGCCGGACGCGAGCCACGGGGCGTCGTCGTCCACGTACGTGGCGAGCACCTTCGGCTGCGCCTGCGCGCTGTAGGCGAGGACGTCCTCGCGGGTGACGATCCCGCCGGGACCCGTCGCGTGGACGCTGGACAGGTCGATGCCCATGTCCCGGGCGAGCTTGCGGACCGGCGGTTTGGCGCGCACCGCGAGCGTGCCGGGACGCGGCGCCACCTGCGTCACGGACTGCACCTGCGTCGGGGCCGGGGCCTTCGCGACCGACGGCTCGACCGGCCCGGGTGCCAACCGTGCCGGACCAGCGGGCGCGACCGGGTGGGTCTCGGCGACAGGCTGGAGAGGTGCGGCGGGCACCGCGCCGGCGGGTGCTGCGTCGGCCGCCGCCGCGTAGGCCGGTGCGGCCTGCTGAGCGCCTGTCGCGGTGTCGGGCTTCGCGTGGCGCGGTCGCCGCTGGCTTCCGGGCGAGGAGACGCCGTACCCGACGAGGACCGCTCCCCCGCCGCTCGCGTCCGCCGCGGCTGCGTGAGCGGGAGCCGACTCCTCCGAGCCGGTGCCCCCGCTGCTCGACGCGCCCGGCTGCTCGGGTGCCGCGGCGCCGTCGGGGTCCGTGTCGATGACGATGATCGGCGCCCCGACCTCGACGACCATGCCGACCGGGGTGAGGATCTCGGAGACGACGCCGGTGTGCGGCGACGGCAGCTCGACGAGCGACTTCGCCGTCTCGATCTCGACGATCGTCTGGTTGACGATGACCCGGTCGCCGACCGCGACGTGCCACGTGACGATCTCGGCCTCGGTGAGGCCCTCGCCGGCATCCGGCATCGTGAACTGCTCGAACGTCGGCATGACACTCCTTCGGCAACGCGGGTCAGGTCAGGCTGTGGGCACACCCGTGGGGGCGTCCCGGATGCTCAGAACGCTAGGGCACGGTCGACGGCGTCGAGCACGCGGTCCAGGCCGGGCAGGTAGTCGTGCTCCACCTTCGACACCGGGTAGGGCATGTGGAACCCGCCGACCCGGAGCACCGGCGCCTCGAGGTCGTAGAAGCAGTGCTCCGTGACGCGTGCCGCGACCTCCGCCCCGGCCCCGAGGAACGTGGGTGCCTCGTGCATGACGACGCAGCGGTGGGTCTTGCGCACGGAGGCGACGAGCGTCTCGGTGTCGAGCGGGGAGATCGACCGCAGGTCCACGACCTCGATGCTCGTGCCCTCCGTCGCTGCTGCCTCCGCGACCTTGAGTGCCGTGCCGACCGTCGGGCCGTACGCGACGAGGGTGAGGTCGGTGCCCTGGCGCGCGACGACGGCGCGGTTGAGCGTCGTCAGGGCCTGGGTACCCTCCGGCGCTCCCGGGTCGGACGACCCACCCGCAGCGGCGTAGGGCCCGGCGGAGAGGTCGACGGCGCCCTTCTCCCAGTAGCGTCCCTTGGGCTCGAAGAACAGCACCGGGTCCGGGGACGCGATGGCCTCCTGGATCATGACGAACGCGTCCTGCGCCGAGCCTGGCGTGACGACCCGCAGCCCGGGGGTGTGCGCGAACAGCACCTCGGGGCTCTCGCTGTGGTGCTCGATCGCCCCGATGCCACCGCCGTACGGCACGCGGATGACGACGGGCAGCGTGAGCCGCCCCTGGGACCGGTAGTGCATCTTCGCCAGCTGCGTCGTGATCTGGTCGAACGCCGGGAAGATGAACCCGTCGAACTGGATCTCGCACACCGGGCGGTACCCGCGCAGCGCCAGGCCGATGGCCGTCCCGACGATCCCCGACTCCGCGAGCGGGGTGTCGACGACGCGGTCCTCCCCGAACTCTCGCTGGAGGCCGTCGGTCACCCGGAACACGCCGCCGAGCGGGCCGATGTCCTCGCCCATGAGCAGGACCTTGGGGTCGCCGGCGAGCGCGGCCCGGAGGCCCTCGTTGATGGCCTTCGCGAACGGCAGCGGCCGGGCGGCCCCCTGCACGCCGCTCGCGCTCGGCGCAGACTCTGTCGTCGCGGTCACCGGTGGCCTCCCTGCGCGTCGGTGAACGACGCCTCGTACTCCGCGAACCACGCCTTCTCCTCGGTGACGAGGGCATGGTCGCTGGCGTAGACGTGCTCGAACATCGAGGCGGACTCCGGCCGACCGAGCGCCTTGACGTACGTCCGGACCTGCTCGCCGAGCGCGGCGGCATCGGCGTCGAGCTGAGCAGCGGCCTCGTCGTCCCACAGCCCCTCGGACTCCAGCAGCGTCCGCATGCGGGTGATCGGGTCGCGCTCGCGCCAGTAGTCCTCCTCGGCGGAGGTGCGGTACCGGGTGGGGTCGTCGGACGTCGTGTGGGCACCCATGCGGTAGGTCACGGCCTCGATGAAGGTGGGCCCACCGCCGGACCGCGCGCGCTCGAGCGCCTCGGCGGTCGCGGCGTAGCAGGCGAGGACGTCGTTGCCGTCGACGCGGATGCTCGGCACACCGAACCCGTCGCCGCGCCGGTAGAGGGGCACCCGGGACTGCTTGGAGGTGGGGACCGAGATGGCCCACTGGTTGTTCTGGCAGAACAGCACGACGGGTGCGTTGTTCACCGCGGCGAAGCCGAGGGCCTCGCTCACGTCACCCTGCGACGTCGCTCCGTCGCCGAAGTACGCGACGACGGCCGCGTCCTTCGTCGGGTCGCCGGTGCCCACGAGACCGTCACGCTGGATGCCCATCGCGTACCCGGTGGCGTGCAGCGTGTGGGAGCCGATGACGAGGGTGTAGAGGTGGAAGTTGTGCGCCTCGGAGTCCCAGCCGCCGTGGTCGATGCCGCGGAACAGGCGAAGCAGGTGCGCCATCTCGACACCCCGGGTGAGCGCGACGCCGTGCTCGCGGTAGGACGGGAAGACCATGTCCTGCGGCGCCAGCACCCGGCCGGAGCCGATCTGCGCGGCTTCCTGCCCGAGCAGCGGCGGGTAGAGGCCGAGCTCACCCTGCCGCTGGAGCGACGTCGCCTCCGTGTCGAACGCCCGCGTGAGGACCATGTCCCGGTACAGGCCGCGCAGGGCGTCGGCGTCGAGGTGGGCGACACGGTCACGGTAGGACGCGTTCGCGTCGGAGGTCACCCGGGTGCCGTCGGGAGCGACGAGCTGGAGCGGCTCGTCCTCGAGGGTCGGTTGGTCGCTCCGGGTCTGCATGAGGTCGGTCATGCTCTCTCCTGCCGGTCCGGACGCGGTCGGCGTCCTGGTGACGGACGGCGCCGACCACTCGGCCGCGCCAACCTACGATGCCGTAGGTTACGCCAGCGTAGGGTACGGAGCCGCCCGTCGGCCAGCACGGCCCCGACAACCGAGCCCGGGGATTGTGCGAGAAACCCACAAGGCGACGACAGGGCGCCGCTGTGCACCGCCGGGACGTCAGGACCGAGGGCCGTACGGGTTGCGCGGTCCCGTGGTCGGTGAGCCCGGACCGTTCTGCCCGCCGTCGCCGTCCTTGCCGAGGTACGGGGCGACCGGCGGGTACGAGGTACCGGACTCGCCGCCGTAGCCGCTGCCGGTCGGAGCGGGACCGTAGGGACCCTGGTAGCCGCCGTCGTAGCTGCCGGCCGAGCCAGCGTCGTACCCGGCCGGGAAGGAGCCGGTGCCGCCGTACGGGTTCGTCCCGCCCGGGCCGGTCACTCCCATGTACGGGCGGGTGTACCCGCTACCTCCGTAGGTGTTCCCCCCGAGCTGGCTCGCCGGGGGGTACGGGCTGCCCGTCGCCTCGAGCAGCGCCTCGCGCGTGAGCGCGAGCTCACGCTCGACCGGCCACTCCTTGAACGCGAAGAGGCACAGGAACACGATGTTCGCGACGGGGACGAGCATGAGGAAGATGTACGGCCACGGGTACCCGGCCTTGGCGACGATCCGGCTGTACACCCAGACCATCGCGACAACGAGGCCGATGTAGAGAGCGCCGAAGAGCACGGCGATGATCGCTGGGAACTGGTCGTTCGACATGAGGTCGTCTCCGTGGGGATGGGCGGGGGTCTGGACCGTCGGCGTCGCCCGACCGGGACCCGCCGGGATCAATCTATCGCCAGGCGGCAGCCGGCACCCCACGACGGGCGATCTATCGCCAGGTGGCAGCCACCTGGAGGAAGAGGTCCGTCGCCTCCGGCTCGCCGATGCTCACACGCATGCCCTCGCCCGCGAACGGGCGGACCATGACGCCTGCGTCCGCGGCGTCGGCCGCGCGGTCCGCGGTCCGCTCACCCAGCTCGAGCCACACGAAGTTCGCCTGGGTGTCAGGCACGTCCCAGCCCTGCGCTCGCAGACCCTCGAGCATCCGCGCGCGCTCGACGACGAGCGCGTCCACCCGGGTGAGGAGCTCCGCCTTCGCGCGCAACGAGGCCAGGGCGGCGCGCTGCGCGACGTCGGACACCCCGAAGGGCGTGGAGGCCGACCGGATCCCCGTGGCCAACCGCTTGCGGGCCACCGCGTATCCCACCCGCAGGCCCGCGAGCCCGTAGGCCTTGGAGAAGGTCCGCAGCACGACGACGTTGGGGTGCGCCGCGAGGGTCGCGAGCCCGTCCACGGGGTCGTCCATGCGGACGAACTCGAGGTAGGCCTCGTCGACGACGACGAGCACGTCGGACGGCACCTGCTCGAGGAAGCGGTCCAGCTCGGACTGTGTGACGGCAGCCCCGGTCGGGTTGTTGGGCGTGCACACGAGCACGACCCGCGTCCGGGGGGTGACGGCTGCGGCCATGGCGTCGAGGTCGAGCCGGCCACCGGCGGCGAGCGGCACGGGGACGCGGGTGCCGCCGGCGACGTCCACGACGATGGGGTACGCCTCGAAGGACCGCCACGGGTAGACGACCTCGTCGCCCGCGTCGACGACGGCCTCGAGGACGTGCGCGAGGACGGCGACCGAGCCGTTGCCGACGACCACCTGGTCAGCGGTGACGGGTCCGTCGTCGGCGAGCGCCGCGTCCGAGAGCCCTGCCGTGAGGTCCCGGGCGATCGCCTCGGTGAGGTCCGTGGCGAACATGTCCGGGTACCGGTTGATGCACGACGCGGCATCGATGATCACCGCCTGCACCGACGCGAGCGGCGGGTACGGGTTCTCGTTCGACGACAGCTTGAAGGCCGCCGCCCCGACCGGAGCGCGGGCGCCGGGGACGTACGCCGGGAGGGCCTTGATGGCGGGGCGGAGGGGGACGCGTCGCGTGGTCACGCCCCACAGTCTCCCACCCCGGCACCGCGCCTCCGCGTCTCCGCAGCCTCCGCGGCGTCACCGCGCGATAAGCGGGGGCCGGGTCACCCGGCGGCCCTCGGGATCGGCTGGGCGTGCGGGTTCGGTCGTGCCCGGTCCGCTCGGGGCCGGGTCCGTGGCGGCGGGCGGTGGCGGTGGTGGCGGCGGGACCGGGGCGCCCGGGCTGAAGTACATCGTCTCGACGTCAGGCGCGGAAGGGGACACGGACCCGAACGACTGCTGCTGGTGGAGGACCGCGCTCTGCTGGTCCACGGCCCGCAGCACCCCCTCGTCGCCGCTGAGCACCGCCTCGTGGAGCACCTGGGCGTGGGTGCGTGGGCTGTGCGCCTCGACGAGGCTGAGTCCTCCCACCTGCGCGCTCACGGTGACGCGGTCGACGGCGTCCGGTGGACCGCTCGCATCGAGGCTCGTCACACCTTCGGAGGTGTTCTCCAGGTGCAGGCTCGGCACCGGCCGGGACGGTGACATGAGCGAGACGGGCGAGCCGTACGTCGTCACGGACCGCAGGTCGTACCGGCGGCGCAGGACGTCGTCGTCGGCGAGCGCCATCGCGACGATCCCGCCCTGGCTGTGCCCGTAGAGACCCACCTGCGCGCCGACGGGGATCCCGGCCTGCTGCATGGCGGACTCGACCATCTGCATGCTGTCGCTCGCGCCGCGGGACATGAGGTCGAGGTTGCCGTCGAGGTCGAACGGGAGGTTCGAGCCCGGGGCCCAGTCCTTGGTCCCAGGGATGAGCACGGCCCAGGTGACTGCGCCGCCCGGTTGGGTGATCTTCTGGATCTCGACCGTGCCGGGCGGGTGCTCACCCGACGCGAGGTCGTCCAGGGCGTACCCCACCTGCACCGGGGACATGAGGGGCGGTTCCATGACGGTCCGCTCGACGAGGTGCCCGGGGCGCAGGTCGAGAGGAGCTCGTCGGGTCCGCGTCACACCGGCGTAGAGCCAGCTCCCCACCCGCAGCACCCCCGCCGCGTCGTCCACGCCGGGGGTGGAGAACGGGTTGCGGAACGGGTTGAGCCTGCCGACGTACGCGCTCACGCCACCGGCAAGGTTGTCCGTCCACGACGTCCCGTCGGACTGCAGGTACCCGATACCCCCGGTGACGACACCCGCGCCGGGGGCCACGCCACCCCCGATGCTGAAGAGCCCGCCCAGGAGGTCGAGGAACCCGCCACCGGCCCGGGCCTCCGCGTCCCCGTAGACGGCAGCCGCGTTCAGCGTCCCCGTCGCGAGGTCGTCGAGGTCGCCCGCGTACAGCCGCAGTGCCGCGACGAGCAGCTCGACACCGTCCTGGGCGTGGGCGAGGTGCAGCGCCGTCATCGGGTCGTGGTCGGGGTCGCCGAAGGAGAAGACCGCCCGCAGCCGGCACAGGACGAGGGCCGCCGTGAGGCTCGCGCACTGCTGGAGGGCGGCGTCGAGCGACGCGGCGGCTGTCCGGACGACGCCGGCCGCGGCCTCCATGTCCGCGGTGTTCGCCGCGATCCCGGAGATGCCCCCGAACACGGTGAACCCCTGCACGTCGGCGGGTGGCGGCTTCTCGCTCATGCGCGTCCGTCCGTGCGGGGTTCCGTCAGGTCCACGCGTGGGTCAGCGACGTCCGGACGGCGTCGATCGCCGTCCCGACGGACAGCAGGTCCGCCCGGACCGTCGTGAGCAGCGCGCGGTAGGTGCTGGCCGACGTCGACTGCCAGTCCACGCCGTACGCCCCGGCGAGGGTCGTCCTCGCAGACTCCACGTCGGCCTCGATCGTGGCGAGGTAGGTCGTCAGGGAGCTGATCTCTGTCGCGAGCGTCATCTCGGGCCTCCGCAGGTGGGGTCTCGGTCATGCGCCCCGACGGTAGGGACACCCTCCAGGAGCACGCCCCGGGGCGGCCGACGATGGGGACACCTCGGGCGCTGCCGCTCGGTGTGGACGGCCTGTTTCCGCGGCTCGTCGCCGTGGAAGAATGCGAGACATGCCCAACAGCCCCCTCGCGCCCGCCTCGACGCGCGCCAGCCTCGCCGAGGTCGTCCCCGCCATCGCCCTCGGCCCGCTCGACGGCCGCTACCGCGCGACGGTCGCCCCGCTCGTCGACCACCTGTCGGAGGCGGCTCTCAACCGCGAGCGGCTGCACGTCGAGGTCGAGTGGCTCATCGCGCTCACCGACGGCACCCCGGACGGGCCCGCCGTCCCCGGCGCCCCGCGCCTCACGGACGCCGACAAGGCGTACCTGCGCGGGGTCGTCAACGACTTCGCGGCGTCCGGCATCTGCGAGATGGCCGAGATCGAGCGGGAGACGGTGCACGACGTCAAGGCCGTCGAGTACTACCTCAAGCGCCGCCTCGCCGCGGCCCCCGGCCTGCTCGGGGAGGACACCGTGCTGCCCGGCGTCGGCGAGCTCGTGCACTTCGCGTGCACGAGCGAGGACGTCAACAACCTCTCGTACGCGCTCATGGTCAAGGGCGCCGTCGAGCAGGTGTGGCTGCCCGCCGCCCGGGCCCTCGTCGAGCAGATCGCGGACATGGCCCGCGAGCACGCGGCCGTGCCGATGCTCAGCCGCACCCACGGCCAACCCGCCACGCCGACGACCCTCGGCAAGGAGCTCGCCGTCCTCGCGCACCGGCTCGGACGCCAGGTGCGCCGCATCGAGCACGCCGAGTACCTCGGCAAGATGAACGGAGCCACCGGCACGTACGGCGCGCACGTCGTCGCGGTCCCCGGCACCGACTGGCCCGCGTTCTCCAAGGCGTTCGTCGAGGGCCTCGGGCTCACCTGGAACCCCCTGACGACGCAGATCGAGTCCCACGACTGGCAGTCCGAGCTCTACGCCGACATCGCGCGGTTCAACCGGATCCTGCACAACCTCGCCACCGACGTGTGGACGTACATCTCCCTCGGGTTCTTCAAGCAGATCCCCGTCCCCGGCGCGACCGGCTCCTCGACGATGCCGCACAAGGTCAACCCCATCCGGTTCGAGAACGCCGAGGCCAACCTCGAGATCTCCTGCGCGCTCCTCGACACGCTGTCCGCGACGCTCGTCACGAGCCGCATGCAGCGCGACCTCACGGACTCCACGACGCAGCGCAACATCGGCCCCGCGTTCGGCCACTCCCTCCTCGCGATCGACAACGTGCGGCGCGGCCTCACGGCGCTCGCCGTGAGCGAGGACGTGCTCGGCGCGGACCTCGACGGCAACTGGGAGGTCCTCGGCGAGGCCATCCAGTCCGCGATGCGCGCCGCGTCGGTGGCGGGCGTCGAGGGCATGGAGAACCCGTACGAGCGCCTCAAGGAGCTCACGCGCGGCCAGCGGATCACCGGTGAGGACCTGCGCACCTTCGTCGCCGGTCTCGGGCTTCCCGACGACGTCGCCGCCCGCCTCGCAGCCATGACCCCCGGGACGTACGTCGGCCTGGCGGAGCAGCTCGTCGCCGAGTACCTGTAACCCCGCCCAGGTCGCCCCGACCGGGGACCGGTCCCCATACGCGGGGGCGGACGATGCATGGCATATTCTCCGCATGCTCACTCGACCGTCCGCGCACCGTCGCGCTCGCCGTCGGCGCCGCGGTCCGGTCGCCGTCGTCGCCGGTGCGGCTGCCCTGCTCGTCCTCGTGGGCTGCGCCGCCCCCGTCGCCGGCTCGGCCGTCCCCGGTGCGCCGTCCTCGAAGCTCGCCCCCGCGATCGACTCCGACACCGTGTCCCTGCGGCACGACTACGAGGACTCCCCGCAGGAGGTCAACGACTACTGGACGGACGACCGCAAGGACAAAGCGACGCCCAAGAACACCACCCCGGGCGACGGCGGTACCGTCGACGGCTCCCCCGACGCCGCGACAGGCGTCGTCGTGGACCCGACGAGCGGGCCCGTCAACCCGGACGGCCCGCAGCTGCCCGAGTCGGACCTGGGCGACCCGTTCGCGGCGACCGGCCTGGCGACCTCGACCCAGGGACGGCTCTACATCCAGTTCGCCGACGGGGACTACGTGTGCTCGGCGACGGTCGTCAACTCGGTCTCCCGGAGCGTCGTGGCCACCGCGGCGCACTGCCTGTGGGACTTCAGCGGCGGCACCGGGTGGGGCACCAAGGTCATGTTCGTCCCGAACGACGCGGACAACGGCGCCGTCGCACCGTACGGGATCTGGGCCGCGGAGTCCGCCCACGGCCCGCAGGAGTTCGCCGACGGCGCGACGGTCGACGACTCCGGCCGGATCTCCGGTGACGGCTGGTCCTACGACTTCGCGTTCCTGTCCATGGCGCCCGACGACCAGGGCCGGGAGATCCAGGACGTCACGGGCGGTCAGGGCATCGCGTTCGGCGTCCCCGCGGAGGAGCTCGTCGTCATCGGCTACCCCTCCGCCGACCCTTTCGACGGCCTCTCCCAGCGGTACTGCACGAGTGACGACTGGTACTCCTCGGTCCGCGGCTCCTACGGCATCGCCTGCGACATGACGCAGGGTGCGTCGGGCGGCGGATGGCTCACCAACTACGACCCCACGAGCGGCGCTGGCTACGTCGTGGCGACGACGTCGTTCCGGGGCGACTACATGATCGGGGCGATGCCTCTGGGCGAACGGGCCCTGCAGGTCTTCACCGAGGCAGGAGGCCTGTGATGCGCAACCGGACCGCGCGTACCGCGACGGTGCTCCTCGCGGTGGCGGCGCTCACGACGGCCTGCGCGGGCGAGGCCGTCCCGGGCGAGGCGTACCCGGACTGGCAGTACGTCGACGACCGCAGCATCGAGGCGTTCGACCGGCAGATGGCGTTGCTCGCGAGCTCCATCGAGGCGTCCAGCCCCTTCCGCACGGACTCCTCGACGGACGCGACAGGCGTCTCCTACACCCACGCCACGTTCGGCGACCGTGACACCGCGTCGCAGTCTGTCGTCGCCGTCACCGGCAACCCGGCGTCGATCTTCATCCAGCAGACCGACGCCGACGAGGGCTACACCATCGACACCCTGCACGTGGGCGGCGAGGCGATCGACTACCTGCTCCTCGGGGAGGCCTTCTCCTCGCTCTCCCCCACGCCGTGGGTCGCCGTCCCGACCGTCTACGGCGAGCCGGGCGAGAACCCGCTCGCCGCCGAGCTGCGGACCATGTGCTTCATCGACGGGTTCCAGAAGGTGTGCGAGATCCACGAGGTCGTCCGCCTGACGATGCAGTCCGAGCTGGCCGACGAGATGCGCCGCTCGGTGGAGGTGGACGACGACGGCTCGGTGTTCTCCGAGACGGAGGTGACGCTGCGGTCCGTCGTCGAGGTCTCGGGGCTGCTCGACATGCCCGAGGACATGACCTCCCAGTTCACCGAGGAGATGCTCGACTCCTTCATCCCCGTGAGCCTGTGGCAGGACGACGGCGGCAACCTCGTGAAGATGGAGATGAACGGCACCGTCCCCGGGACGGACGGCGTCGACGACTTCGTCGTGCAGGTCGGGTTCGAGATCACCGGGAAGGCCAGCACGGCCGACTTCCCCGCGCCCCCGCCGGCCGCTGACGTCACGACGATCCCCGAGGCGGACGAGGACACCTTCTACGACCAGCTAGGACAACTGCTATGAGCACACCGCCGCCCTACGGCCAGCAGGGGTACGGCCAGACCGGACACGTTCCTCAGCCCCCCACGCACCCGGGCGGACCGGGGCCGCAGGGTGCGCAGTCCGGCCCGCAGCACGGGACACCGCCCGCAGGTCACCAGCAGGGGTACGCAGGCGGCTATCCGTCCGGCCAGGCGCAGCCGGGCCAACAGGCTCACCAGGCGCAGCCCGGCCAGCACAGCGGGTTCGGGGCCGCCGGCGGGTACGGGGGGCCGGGAGGTTCCGGGCCGTCCAGCGCTCGTCGGCGGTCGGGGGCGGGCAGGGCGACGACGATCGTCGTCACCGCCCTCGTCACGGCCGCGGTCTCCGTGACGGTGACGCTCCTCGCGTCGGGCGCCCTCACCGGGCCTGCCCAGCTCGAGCGTGAGGCCGTCGAGGACGGCGTCGCTGGCGTCCTCAGCGAGGACTTCGACCTCTCCGGCGTCGACGACGTGTCCTGCCCGGACGGCATCGAGGCGGTCACGGGCGCTCAGTTCGAGTGCTCGTTCAGCTCGGGGGGCGAGGACCTCTCCGTCCCGGTCGAGGTGCTCAACGACGAGGGCCAGTACCGCGTCGGTGGCCCGCTCGACGAGTAGCTCCGAGACTCCCGGGGCCGGCCGCGGAGCGCACGGCGGACGCACGCCCGCTGCTGCGTCCGACCGGGCGCCTAGTGGTACGTCGGCATGACGTCGGTCGGCCTGACCTGGACGACGTCGAGCCCCGGTGCATCGAGGAGCGCGTCGATGGCGGCCTGGGTGCCGGCGATCCCCGCCCAGGTCGGGTCCACGTCGCTCGTGAAGCACCAGGCACGGTCCGCGGGCCACGCGAAGGCGGGCGGCCAGTCGCCTGCCGTCTCGACCGTCGGCCAGGCATCGATGTCCGCGACCTCGCCGCGGAACAGGCCGTAGCTGCGGTGCGGGAGGGTGACGAGCGGGCAGCCTGACGGGAGGTCGAGGTCCCCGTACCCGTCCCACCGGCAGAAGTACCCCTCGCCCGGTGTCGTGGTGAACGACGCGAGCAGGTGCAGCGCGAGCTCCGCCCGGGAGAGATCCGACGGATGGTCCTCCGGCACCGTCACGGAGTTCTCGGACTGGCCGGGATACGCGGGATCAGGGATGTATCGGAGGCGCGCGTACGCCTCGAACCCGTCCGGGCCGAGAGCGACCAGCCGGTCCCACGGGACCTGCGCGTCGACGAGCCACGATGCGGGCGAGACGTCGGTGCAGACCTCGAGTGCCATGGAGGGAACCTACAGTCGCCCCCGCGTCAGTCACTCCCCCTGGACGGGTAGGAGCCGGGTGCAGGATGCTGGGCCGGGCAGCGAGGACGACCCCCTCACGGATCGGCGGGAATCAACCATGGCCACGAGCACGGACCAGCAGGCCGCAGTGCATGCGGGCGACGCACACGACCTCATCCGCGTGCACGGGGCGCGGGAGAACAACCTCAAGGACGTGAGCATCGAGATCCCGAAGCGCCGGCTGACGGTGTTCACAGGGGTGTCAGGATCGGGCAAGAGCTCGCTCGTGTTCGACACCATCGCGGCCGAGTCGCAGCGGATGATCAACGAGACGTACAGCGCGTTCGTGCAGGGATTCATGCCGACCCTCGCACGGCCCGACGTCGACGTCCTCGAGGGTCTGACGACGGCCATCATCGTCGACCAGCAGCGCATGGGCTCGGACCCGCGCTCGACGGTCGGCACCGCCACGGACACGGGCGCGATGCTCCGGATCCTCTTCAGCCGCCTCGGGCAACCCAGCATCGGGTCACCGCAGGCGTTCTCCTTCAACGTCGCGTCCATCAGCGGTGCGGGTGCCGTGACGATCGAGCGGGGCGGGGAGACCGTCAAGGAGCGACGCAGCTTCAGCGTCACCGGTGGCATGTGCCCACGCTGCGAGGGCCGCGGCACGGTGTCCGACATCGACCTCACGGCCCTGTACGACGCCTCGAAGTCCCTCACCGAGGGTGCCCTGACGATCCCGGGGTACACGATGGACGGCTGGTACGGGCGCATCTTCACGGGCTGCGGGTTCTTCGATGCCGACAAGCCGATCGAGAAGTTCACCAAGAAGGAGCTCGACGCCCTGCTCCACAAGGAGCCAACGAAGATCAAGGTCGACGGCATCAACGTCACGTACGAGGGGCTGATCCCGAAGATCCGCAAGTCGTTCCTGTCCAAGGACGTCGACGCCATGCAGCCGCACATCCGTGCGTTCGTCGAGCGGGCCGTCGCGTTCGCGACCTGCCCGGAGTGCGACGGGACGCGCCTGAGCGCGCTCGCCCGGTCGTCGCTCATCGGGGGCGTGAACATCGCCGACGCCAGCTCGATGCAGATCACCGACCTGGCGACCTGGGTCGCGGGGCTCGACGAGCCGTCCGTCGCGCCGCTCCTCGAGTCGCTGCGCGCGACCCTCGACTCGTTCGTCGAGATCGGGCTCGGGTACCTCTCGCTCGAGCGCCCCTCGGGCACCCTGTCCGGCGGCGAGGCGCAGCGCGTGAAGATGATCCGCCAGCTCGGCTCGTCGCTCACCGACGTCACGTACGTCTTCGACGAACCGACGGTCGGCCTGCACCCGCACGACATCCAGCGGATGAACAGCCTGCTGCTGCGCCTGCGGGACAAGGGCAACACCGTCCTCGTCGTCGAGCACAAGCCGGAGGCGATCGCGATCGCCGACCACGTCGTCGACCTCGGTCCGGGGGCCGGGACAGGTGGGGGCACCGTGTGCTTCGAGGGGACCGTCGAGGGCCTGCGGGCCAGCGGCACCCTCACCGGGACGCACCTCGACGACCGCGCCACCCTCAAGCCGTCCGTGCGGACACCGACCGGTGCGCTCGAGATCCGCGGTGCGAGCACGCACAACCTCCAGGACGTCGACGTCGACATCCCGCTCGGCGTGCTCGTCGTCGTCACCGGCGTCGCCGGGTCCGGCAAGAGCTCCCTCATCCACGGCTCGATCCCGCCCGGGAGCGGCGTCGTCACCGTCGACCAGGGAGCGATCCGCGGCTCGCGCCGCAGCAACCCCGCCACCTACACGGGGCTGCTCGAGCCGATCCGCAAGGCGTTCGCCAAGGCCAACGGCGTGAAGCCGGCGCTGTTCAGCGCCAACTCCGAAGGCGCGTGCCCGACGTGCAACGGCGCGGGCGTCGTCTTCACGGACCTCGGCATGATGGCGAGCGTCGCGACGACGTGCGAGGAGTGCGAGGGCAAGCGGTTCCAGGCATCCGTCCTCGAGTACCAGTTCGGTGGCCGGGACATCAGCGAGGTCCTCGCCATGTCCGTGACGGAGGCCGAGGAGTTCTTCCGCGAGGGCGAGGCCCGCACCCCCGCAGCGCACACCATCCTGCGCCGCCTCGACGACGTCGGGCTCGGCTACCTCAGTCTCGGTCAGCCGCTCACGACGCTCTCGGGCGGCGAGCGCCAGCGCCTCAAGCTCGCGACGCGCATGGCCGAGAAGGGCGGGATCTACGTCCTCGACGAGCCGACCACCGGCCTGCACCTCGCCGACGTCGAGCACCTGCTCGGTCTGCTCGACCGGCTCGTCGACGGCGGGACGTCCGTGATCGTCGTCGAGCACCACCAGGCGGTCATGGCCCACGCGGACTGGATCATCGACCTTGGTCCCGGTGCCGGGCAGGACGGCGGGAGGGTCGTGTTCGAGGGGACGCCTGCGGACCTCGTCGCCGACCGCTCCACCCTCACGGGCCAGCACCTCGCGGCGTACGTCGGCGGCTGAGGAGCAGGCGACCGGTGGTCCGCGCAGTCGACCTGGAGTACCCCTTCCTCGGGCGGTGGCTGACGCAGAACAGTCCGGCCGACCGCGTGCCCAGCCACGGCACCACGCTGTTCGGGACGTCGTACGCGATCGACTTCGTCCCCGTGGACGACGCCGGCCGCACCGCGCCGATCTCCCTCGCGACCCTGGTGCGCCGCGAGCCGCCCGGCCGGTTCCCGGGCTTCGGGCGCCCCGTGCTGGCGCCCGTGGACGGCACCGTCACGACCGTGCACGACGAGGCACCGGACCACCCGGCGTACCGCGGGCTGCCGTCGATCGGCTACGCGCTCACCCAGGGGCGCCGTGCTGCCGCGGGCTGGCTGGACCTCGCGGGCAACCACGTGATGATCGGGCGCGACGGCATCATCGTCGCCGTGTGCCACCTGCAGCGCGGCAGCGTCGAGGTCCGGCCCGGCCAGGTCGTCCGCACCGGGGACCCACTGGGACGGTGCGGGAACTCGGGCAACAGCACCGAACCCCACGTCCACGTCCAGGCGATCCACGAGCCCGACGGCACAGCGGGGGGCGACCTCCGGGCGGCCCGCGCCGTGCCGATCACGTTCCCGGGCGGGCTCCCGCGCAACGGTCAGATCGTCGACGCCACGGGACCCCGGGTCCGCTGAACGAGGACCGTGCCCACCCCACCAGAAGCGGTGGCGTCACATGTGGTCGAGCCGCCGCAGGAGCACACCCTCGCGCAACGCCCACGGGCACACCTCGACCTCGTCGACATCGAGGGCCTTCATCGTCTGGTGCGCCACGACGGCGCCAGCCACGATCTGGTGCGTGCGCTCGGCGGTGATGCCCGGCAGGGACTCGCGCTGCCCGGCAGGGATCGCCGCCAGGCGTCCGACCCAGCCCTTGAGGTCCGCCCGCCGCATGCGCCACGCGTCCACGGGCCCGACGGTCTCGACCTCGCCGCCAGCGAGCCGCGCGAGGGACCGGAACGTCTTCGAGGTCACCACCACGTGGTCGGGCGCTGGCTGGTCGGCGAACGCCTTCCGCACGGCCTCGAGCTCGCGCTGCACCACCTCTCGGAGCTCGGACATCTCCTGGGGCCCCGGCGGGTCGTGCCGCAGGTGGGCACGGGTGAGGCGACCGGCGCCGAGCGGGAGGGACAGGGCCACCTCCGGTTCCTCGTCCGTCCCGGCGGCGACCTCGAGCGACCCTCCCCCGATGTCGAGGACGAGCAGCCTGCCCGCGCCCCACCCGTACCACCGGCGGACCGCGAGGAACGTCAGCCGGGCCTCGGACTCCCCGGGCAGGACCTGCAGGGGCGCGCCGATGATCTGCTCGAGGAGGACGAGCACCTCCGCGCCGTTCGTCGCGTCGCGCACGGCCGAGGTCGCGATCGCGATCACCTCGTCGACCGCATGGGCACGGGCCCCCTCCACGGCACTCGTCACGGCGTCCGCCAGCGCGGTGACGCCCTCGGGGCTGATCGCGCCGTCGTCGTCGAGGAACCGCATGAGGCGCACGACCGTGCGCTGCGAGGCAGCGGGCACCGGCCGGGCACCACGAACGGCATCCACGACCGCGAGGTGGATGGTGTTGGAACCGATGTCGATGACTCCCAGACGCACGACCGCACACTAACGCGCCGCGGGATCGACGGACGACGACGCCCACGGCCGCCGCTCGGACGGCCGGGTGACTCGTCGACTACCCCTCGGTGGGCTGCGCGTTCTTCGCGTCGCGCCAGGCCAGCCAGTCGCCGACGTGCGAGATGTCGTAGTCCGGGCCGGAGATGCCGATGGTGAAGAGGGTGGCACCGAGGGCGTGGTGCTCGTCCATCTCGCTGACGGACTTGCTGCCGATCTCCGTGGAGATCTCGATCTCGGAGACGTCGCGGCCGACCACGCGGCCGTGCTCGGCGAGGATGCCGAGCTTGCGCTCGAGGGTCGCGGCGTCGCTGAAGCTGTGCCAGATGTCGGCGTGCTGCGCGACGATCCGCAGGGTCTTCTTCTCGCCGCCACCGCCGATGAGGACGGGGATCTTCCGGGTGGGCGCCGGGTTGAGCTTCGACCAGCGGTCCTCGATGACGGGCATGGCCGCAGCGAGGGCATTGAGGCGGGCACCGGCGGTGCCGAACTCGTAGCCGTACTCGTCGTAGTCGCGCTCGAACCAGCCGGACCCCGTCCCGAAGATGAACCGCCCAGTGCCGCCCTTGGCGCTGATGTGGTCGATCGTCCGGGCCATGTCGGCCTGGAGGTTCGCGTTGCGGTAGCTGTTGCAGTTCACGAGCGCGCCGAGCTCGACGCGGCTCGTCTGCTCCGCGAGCGCGGCGAGCATCGTCCAGGACTCGAAGTGCAGGCCGTCCGGCTCGCCGCTGAGCGGGAAGAAGTGGTCCCAGTTGAAGAGGATGTCGACGCCGAGGTCCTCGAGCTCGCCCGCGACGTCGCGGATCTTCTCGTAGGGCGCGTGCTGGGGTGCGATCTGCACGCCGATGCGGACGGGACGGTGCGGTGCGGCCATGTGTCGGCTCCGATCGATGGTTGCGGGGGGCAGAGCGACGCCTGCCCGTGATGCTCAACAGTGGTCCGGGCCACATCCTTCCCGCCCGGGCAGCGCGTGGCGACCTGTCGTGGGAAGGATGCGTGGGAAGGCGGGAGCCGGGGTGCCCGGCGCTGCCGTCAACGCCCGGCGCAGGCGGGCCGAGCCGTCGGGGACGAACGGCTCGAGCTCGTCCGCGACCACGCGGCAGGCGTGCAGCAGCGTGTCGATGACGGCCTCGAACCTGGCAGCCGCGTCGGGATCTCCCGCGTCCGCGGCCTTCGCCAGGCGCCACGGCGCCTCGCTCTCGATGAACCGGTTGCCCTGCTCACCCAGGGTGACCACGGCCTCGCACGCAGCCCGGATGTCGTACCGGGCAAGGGCGGCGTCGACGGCGTCGGGCAGCGCAGCAGCAGCCGATCGAAGCTCGTGGCCGACGCGGGCGACCGCTCCCGGGGCCCACTGTCGGTCCCGGCCAGCGAGGGCCAGGGTGCGCGAGGCGAGGTTTCCCAGCGTGTGCGCCAGGTCCCGGTTGTAGCAGGCGACGAGGCGCTCGTCGGTGTAGTCCGTCGTCCCGACGGGGGCTGGCTCACGAAGCAACCACCAGCGCAGGGCGTCCGCACCGTAGGTGTCCACGACAGCGGCGGGGTCCGCGGCCTGTGCCCCGCTCTTCGCGATCTTGGTCCCGCCCACGGTGAGGTAGTCGTGCACGAGGACCCGTGTCGGCAGCGGGAGGCCGGCCGAGAGCAGGAAGGCGATCCAGTAGATGGCGTGGAACCGGGCGATGCCCTTCCCGACGACGTGCGTCTTCTCGACGTCGCCGACCCACCAGCGCTGATACTCGGCGTCGCTGCTGCCGTAGCCGAGGCCGGTGAGGTAGTTGACGAGGGCGTCGTACCACACGTAGACGACCTGCTCCGGGTCGCCGGGGACCGGGATGCCCCAGCCGCCGGCACGCGTGGCCGGACGGGAGACGGAGAGGTCGCGCACCTCCCCGGCGAGGAAGCCGAGGACCTCGTTGCGCCGCTGCTGGGGCTCGACGACGAGCGTCCCGGTCGTGATGAGCTCAGCGATCGTCGCGCGGTAGCGGGACAGGCGGAAGAACCAGTTGGTCTCGGTGACCTCCTGGACCGGGGCCCGGTGCTCCGCGCACAGCCCGTCGGTGAGCTCGTCCGGGGCGTAGAACTGCTCGCAGCCCGGACAGTACAGGCCGACGTAGTTCTGCTGGTAGAGGTCACCCGCATCCCTGCAGGCGTTCCACACGGCGGTGACGCCGGGCGCGTGCCGCGGGTCGCTGCTCGTCCGCAGGAAGTCGTCGGTCTTCACTCCGAGCGCTGCCGTGAGCTCGACGAACCGGTCCCCGTTCACACGGATCAGATCCGCCACGTCGACGCCCGCGCGGGCCGCGGCACTGACGTTCTTCAGGGCGTGGTCATCGGTCCCGGACTGCACGCGGACAGCACGGCCACGACGTCGACGGTGCCGGGCCAGGACGTCCACGTGGACGAGCTCGAGGGCATGGCCCAGGTGCGGGGTGCCGTTCACGTACGGGATCGAGGTGGTGATGTACAGGTCGTGCATGGTGTGTCCTCCATCAGGTGAGGTGCCACAGGGGCACCGCGGGCGCTGGCGGAGGTCCGGAAACAGAAGAGGCCCCCGCAGAGCGAGGGCCTGAGCGTCACGAGTGCGCGCGGATCAATCCCCCTGGTGGAGGGGCATCATCGACGCAGCACGCGTGGCAGTCATCCGAGGAGGGTATCGCCTCCCCCGGAGGACGACGAAGGACTTGGTCACCAGGCTCGAGGAGATCGCACGCGCCCGCGGGATCGGCACCGTCCGACTGGACACGCGTGCGGACCTCGCCGAGGCCTGCGCCCTGTACGAGCACCTCGGGTTCGTTCAGGTCGCCGCGTTCAACGACGAGCCGTACTCCGACCGCTGGTACGCCAAGGACCTCGTGGCCGAGGACCGCGGGGCGACGGCAACCTGATGGTCAGGACGCGGCGTCCGTGCGCCCCTCGCGGGCGGACCGCAGCGACACGATCTGGGCGGCCTCGAACGCGACGGCGTCGAGGGACTCCCCGCTGCGGGCGGCGTCGCGGACCCGCACGATGCCGCGGTGCAGCAGCGCTCCGGCGAGGCGGCGCAGCGACTTCTCGTGCGCGGCGGCGTCGGCAGCCGTGGAGAACATGTGGGCCGAGCGGGCGATCTCGGTGGCGAGCTCCGACTCGATGCGCTCGCGCAGGGCGACGATGACCCGGTCCGCGGACCGCATGGCCTCGCGGTCGGCGAAGTCCGCGACGGCCTCGGCGACGATCGACCGCGCCACCCGGACGGGCTGCGAGCTCGTCGAGGGGGCGTGCGCCCGGATCGTCCCGAGGTCCATGAGCAGGACGTTGTCGATGTCCCCGACCCTCGGGTCGACGTCGCGGTGCAGCGCGAGGTCGAGGATGACGAGGGGACGCTCGACGATGTCGTCGCCCATGCGCTGCGCGGCGCGCTCACGGGCGGTGACGATGGCGGCGGTGTGCAGGATGAACTCGAGCGCGGACGTGTCGCCCGGCAGGATGCCGGCCTCGGGGCCCTCGGCAACGGGCGCGTCGCCCGGAGCGCGACCGCGCCTCCCGGCACCGCTGCAGGAGACGACGAGGTCCGCAGCGCCCAGCGCCTCGACGAGGTCCGTCACCGCGTCGATGCCGCGGTCCGCGGCGAACTGCTGCGCCCGCCCGGACCCCGAGTAGACCGAGATCTCGGTGCACCCCCGGGCGCGCAGCGCAGCGACGCTCGCACCCGCGTACGCGCCGGTGCCGACGACGACGACGCTCGCCTGGCGCCAGGCGGGCAGGCTCGGCTCGGCGAGGTCGAGGCCCACCGACACCACAGACCGTCCGTCGGCACCGAGGTGCGTCTCGTGCCCGACGCGCTTGGAGGTGCGTGACGCGCGCTGGAAGAGCCGCTCGAGCCGGGGGCTGGTGATGCGCTCGTCGTGCGCGGCGTCGAGGGCGCGGCGCACCTGACCGGCGATCTCGCGTTCCCCGACGACCATCGAGTCGAGCCCGGACGCGACGGAGAAGAGGTGGGCGGCGACGTCGTTGCCGCTGCGGACCGTGAACGCGGAGGACGCTGCCTCCTTGCTCACCCCGGACTGCTCGGCGATGAGGCCGGCGATCTCGCTCGCGGCGTGCTGGAGGTCGCGCTCGGAGACCGGCTGGGAGGGTCGCTCGGCGACGTCGAGGTACACCTCGAACCGGTTGCACGTCGCGAGCACGACGGCACCGGTGATCATCTCGCAAGCCTGCACGGCTGACTTACCCATCGAGTGCGCGCCGGATGACAGCTGCTCGAGCGCCTCGAGGTCAAGCTCATGGTGGCTGGCGGTCATCGACATGAGAACCACAGCTCTTCGATTTAATCATTCGCGCCAGGCAAAGGCAGAATCAGGAGAGTGAACCTTCCCTCCTCCCACCCCCTCGTCGACGGCCGCACCACCGACGCCCCGCTCGTGCGCGCGTACCGGGGTGAGAGGCCCGAGATCACGCCGGTCTGGTTCATGCGGCAGGCCGGTCGGTCCCTGCCCGAGTACCGCGAGATCCGGCAGGGGACGGGCATGCTCGAGTCCTGCCTGGAGCCCGCTCTTGCGAGCGAGATCACACTGCAGCCGGTGCGCCGCCACGGGGTCGACGCGGGGATCTTCTTCTCCGACATCGTCATCCCGCTGCGCCTCGCCGACGTGGACGTCGACATCGTCGTCGGCGTCGGCCCCGTCCTCGGGGAAGCGGTGCGCACCCCCGAGCAGGTGGACCGCCTCGTCGAGAAGTCCCTCACCGAGGAGGCGCTCGCGCCGATCCGCGAGGCCGTCGCGCTCACCGTCGCCCAGCTGGGGTCGACGCCGCTCATCGGGTTCGCCGGTGCGCCCTTCACCCTCGCCGCGTACATGGTCGAGGGTCGTCCCTCGCGCGACCACCTCGCGGCTCGCACGATGATGCACGCCGACCCGGAGTCCTGGGAGCGTCTGACGACGTGGGCCGCGGACATCACCGGGCAGTTCCTGCGCACGCAGGTCCTCGCCGGCACGAGCGCCGCCCAGCTGTTCGACTCCTGGGCGGGCAGCCTCAGCCTCGCCGACTACGAGACGCACGTCGCGCCGTCGTCGGCCCGGGCGCTCACGCACGTCGCGGACCTGCCCGTGTCCGTCGTGCACTTCGGCACCGGCACCGGGCACCTGCTGCCCGCGATGCGCGACGTCGGCGCGGACGTCATGGGCATCGACTACCGCACCCCGCTCGACGAGGCGAACACCCTCCTCGGCGGCACCACCCCGCTGCAGGGCAACATCGACCCCGCCCTGCTCGGTGCCCCGTGGCCGGTGCTCGAGGCGCACGTGCGCGACGTCGTCGAGCGCGGACGCGCCGCCCCGGCGCACGTCGTCAACCTCGGGCACGGGGTCCCGCCCGAGACGGACCCGACGGTGCTCACCCGCGTCGTCGAGCTCGTCCACTCGCTGTAGATCGCTCCGCTCCCGTGACCACGCCGCCCCCCGCTGACTCGTCCACCGGCCCGGACGCCGTCGTCGTCGGTGGCGGTGTCGCGGGGCTCGTCGCCGCACACGCCCTCCTCGCACGCGGCCTGCGCCCGCTCGTCCTCGAGGCTGGCAAGCGGTGCGGCGGGTACCTCGCGGGCGGGACGCTGTCCGTCGAGTCCCCCACGGACGCCCCGACGGACGCAGCGGGCACCAGCGGGCGGGCGACGTCCCGCTCCGTCACGGTCGACGTCGGCGCCGAGTCGTTCGCGGTCCGCGGCGGGACGGTGGCAGCCCTCGTCGAGGAGCTCGGCCTCGACGTCGTGCCGCCCAGCGACCGCAGCGCGTGGGGGTACGCGGCGGGTCGCGCCTACCCCTTGCCGCGCGCGGGCGTCCTCGGCATCCCCGGGCACCCGTGGGCGCGTGACGCACGGCGGGCCCTCGGGCTCGGCGGGGCTGCGCGGGCCGCGCTCGACGGCGTCCTGCCCGCCTCCCGCGTGGACCGGTCGAACCTCGCCGCCCTCGTGCGGTCCCGGCTCGGTCGGCGGGTGCTCGACCGCCTCGTGTCCCCCGTCGCTGGCGGCGTGCACTCCACGGATCCCGCCCTGCTCGCCGTCGACTCCGTCGCCCCCGGGTTGCTCGCGGCCTACGACCGCACCGGGTCTCTCACCGCGGCCGTGCGTGCCCTGCGCGCCCAGGCCCCGCCCGGCTCCGCGGTCGCCGGGATCGCCGGTGGCATGCACCGGCTCGTCGAGGCACTCGTGGCCGAGGTGGCCGCGGCGGGCGAGGTCCGCACCGGCTCGGCGGTCGTCGCGCTCGAGCGTGGCACCGACTGGCTCCTGCGCACGAGCGACGGCGAGGAGATCCGCACCCCCCGCGTCGTCGTCGCGACGTCGGGTGCTGCCGCCGCACGCCTGCTCGACGGCATCGTCGACGTCACCGGAGCCGCCCCGCCGCGCGGAGCTGACATCGCCCTCGTCACGCTCCTGCTCGACGCCCCAGCCCTCGACGGTGCCCCCCGGGGCACCGGGGTGCTCGCCGCGCCCGGTGCGGGAGTGGCTGCCAAGGCGACGACGCACGCCACCGCGAAGTGGCCGTGGCTGAGCGAGGCCGTCCGGGTGACGTTCGGCGCCGGCCACCACGTGGTGCGGCTGAGCTACGGCCGCACGACCACTGACGATGCCGGCCGCACGGACCGGCTGGACGACGGCGCCCTCGTCGCTCAGGCCGTAGCCGACTCCGCGGTCCTCTACGGCCAGCCGCTGTCCCGCGCACAGCTCCGCGCGTCGCTCGTCACCCGGTGGGACGACGCCCTCCCGCCCCCGACGCCCGCGCACCGCGAGCGCGTCCGGCGACTGCAGGACGAGGTCCGGACCCTGCCCGGGATCGCGCTCACCGGTGCGTGGGTCGCCGGGACGGGGCTGGCCGCCGTCGTGCCGCACGCGCGCGCCGCCGCCGACGCGCTGGCCCGACCGGCCGGTTGACCAGGCCGCACCGGCTGGTCGACGTGGGCGGAACGCCCGGTCGTACCCAGATTCACCCGCCGTCGCCGTCATGGGCGGCGTGTCTGCGCCGATGAACAGCCATGGGACATGACCGGGCCGGCAACCGAATCGGCAGCACGGAGACGCGAGCGGGCCTCAGTGCACGCCGCCCCGGCCTGCTGGGCGCTCTCGTCCTCATGTTCCTCGGCATCTCGTGCGTGTCCGTCCTGCTGTTCGCCACCCCGGGATCCGGTGCCTACGGGTCGGTCGCGATCCTCCCCGGAGCCATCTCCGGCTTCTTCGTCGGGGTCATGCTCTGGCGCCTCACCCCCGAGATCAGCGCCCGCGCCGCGCACGTGCTGCTGGCCTCAGGGACGCTCTCGATCACTGCGGGCCTCGTGTCCGTCGACGGCGAGCACTTCTTCGCGACGGCCGGCACCACGTACATCTGGCCCGTGGTGCTCGCTGCGGCGTACATGGCGCGCTGGTCCCGGAACGCCCACATGGCCTTCGTGTTCCTCTGCTACCTCGCCGCCGTGCTCCCGCACCAGGACGGGGCCCTCCTCATCGGCTGGGCGTCCACGATGGTGACGTGCCTCGTCGTGGCCGGCGTGGTCCGCAACCTCCTCGAGTCCGTGGACCAGATCGCCGTGAGCGACCCGCTCACGGGGTGCGCCAACCGGCGGGCGCTGGAGAGCGACCTCGCGACGCTCGGTCGGACGACCGCCCGGACCAAGGTCGGCGGCTCGATCATCGTGCTCGACCTCGACGACTTCAAGGTCCTCAACGACACCCTCGGCCACAGTGCCGGCGACGCCGCGCTCGTGCGGTGCGCTCGACGGTGGCGCGCGGAGCTGCGCCTCGAGGACGTGCTCGCCCGGATCGGCGGCGACGAGTTCGCCGTGGTGCTCCCCGCGACCGACCCGACAGCGGCCCGCAAGGTCGCGGCCCGGCTCGTGGAGGGGGTGTCGGGCGTGTGCTCGGTGTCGTACGGCGTCGCTGCCCTGCCCGCGGGATCGGACGGTGCCGCGGCGCTCGTCGAGGCCGATGAGGACCTCTACAAGATGAAGCGGTCGCGCGGGCTGCGCGAGCAGGCGGAGGACGACGTGAACGTGCACGTCCCGCGGCGGAACCGGCTCACGATGGTGCCCTCCGACGACCGGGAGCGCGTCGTCGGCTGACGGCCGTGGGCCGGGTCGGACGTGGGCGCTGATCGACGACTGACATCGGCCGTGGTCCGCAGATGATCGTCTGTCGGGCGCTCACTTCTGCCGCTGTACAGTCCCCCAGGTGAGTGAGACGCGGCGCGCGGTGACGGTCGAGGACGGCACGACGATCGCGTACGTGGTCGTTGACGGGGTAGGCCCGGCGGTCGTCATCCTGCACGGGCTGGCCGGCAGCGGCCGCGAGCTCGTCCCGAGCGCCCGTGCGCTGGCTCCACGGAGGGCGATCCTCATCGATCAGCGCGGCCACGGGTCCAGTACGCGCGTGCCGGCGGACACGTCGCGCGCGGCGTTCGTGAACGACGTGGCCCGGGTCATCGAAGCGGAAGAATCGCAGCCGGTGGACCTCGTCGGCCAGTCGATGGGCGCCCACACCGCGATGCTCGTCGCGGCCGCACGTCCGGATCTCGTGCGCCGCCTCGTGCTCCTCGAAGGCAACGAAGGCAACGGGTCGGCGGAAGACCACGCCGCTCTCGGTGACTTCTTCCGGTCCTGGGCGGTCCCGTTCGCCAGCCGGAAGGAGGCACGCGAATCGCTGGGCGACGGCCCGCTGGCGCAGGCGTGGGTGGCCGACCTGGAGGAGCGCGAGGACGGGCTGTACCCGCGATTCGACGCCGACGTGATGGTGCGCGCCATCTCCGAGGTGGCGGTGCCGCGCTGGAGCGAGTGGGAGAGCATCACCGCGCCGACGCTGGTGGTCTACGCCGACGGCGGCATGTTCACCGACGAACAGAAGGCCGAGTTCGTCGGTCGCGGCAAGAACGCCACCCGGGTCGACCTCACGGACGCATCGCACGACGCACACCTGGACGCGTTCGAGCAGTGGTCCGCCGCGCTACGCGGATTCCTCACCGCGCGCTGACACGGGTCCCCTCCGGACCCTCTTCGCTCATCGGTGGAGGCGCAGCGGGCGCCGTCTTCTGCATGAGGCCCGTGATGAGCGCGACGGCGAGGTCGGCGGCACGGGTGAGCTGCTCCCTGGAAGCGCCCAGATCGGCCCGGGTGGACAGGCCCTGCCAGAGTGTCTGCACGAGCTCGGCCACCTGCGAGGGTGGGGCCTCCCCCGGGAGAGTGCCATCGCGCGCGGCCTGTTCGAGGCGACCGCGTAGGCGAGCCTCGTCTGATCTCTGGAGCTCGGCGACAAACGTCCGGACGTCGAGGGTGGAAGAGGTATCGGCCATGACTGCGCTGCTCGTCAGGCAGCCCGGCTGTCCCTCGTCGGTGCGCGTGAACTCCGCCACTGAGTCATGCAGCAGCCGCTCGATCACGCCGCACACCGTCGGCTCCCGCAGCGCCCGGTCGTAGATCGCGCTGTAGCGCAGCGCGTAGGTCCGGACCGCCTCGTCGAAGAGCCCCGCCTTCGTGCCGAACGCGGCGTAGAGGCTCGAGCTCGAGACCCCGAGCGCGGCAGTGAGCATGCGGGTCGAGGTCCCCGAGAAGCCGTGTCTCCAGAACAAGTGAGCCGCCTGCCGGACAGCGGTGTCGCGGTCGAACGTGCGTGGGCGGCCGACGGGTCTGGGTGCCATGTTGACAATTCTAGAGCGCCCGCTCCAGTATTCAATTGTGGAGCAGATGATGCAGAAACGAGTCGAGGTCGACGGCAGCTGGATCACCGTGGATGTGTGGGGGGAGGCCGACGGACCGGCGATCGTGATCATCCCGGGAGCTATGGCGAATGCTGCGGACTGGTCCGGGGTGGCACAGCGCCTGGAAGGCTGGGAGACCGTCGCCGTCGTCAACCGGCGCGGACGGGAGCCCTCCGGCCCGTTGACGAGCACGTACGACCTTCAGACCGAGGTGCGTGACGCTGAAGCGGTCGTGAGTCAGTTCTCCGATGTGCGCACCCTGCTCGGTTGGAGCTATGGCGGACTGATCTCCATGCACCTCGCCGACCAGATCACCGTTCCGCACCTCATCGCCTACGAACCCGTCATGGCTCCTTTCGGGGCAACGGCGCTGCCCGCACTCAAGGCCGCTCAGGACGCCGGTGACCTCGACCGGAGCGTCGCGGTCGCGCTCGGGCGCGTGGCCCGCATGCCCGACGAGGCCATCGCGTCGCTGCGATCTCACAGCGAGGTCTGGGCCGGACTACGAGAGGTCGCCTCCCCCCTCTACGACGAGACGCGCGCGATCAACGCAGCACCCGATCTCGAGGAGCTCGCACGAGCAGCCGCACGGATCGACCTCATCGTGGGTGAACGGCATCGCCATCAAGCTCCGTACGGCACCACCTTCGACGACGTGGCTCGCCGCACCCCGCGCGGCGTCGTGCACGAGCTGGCCGGGCAGGCGCACCTGGCACACCTCGAAGCCCCTGGCCGGCTCGCCAGCCTCGTGAATCACCTAGGCGGTGGGGTTGCGGCACAGGAGCGCGGTGGTCTCGCAGGTCCCACACCGCGATAGCCTCAGCACGACGACAGCGCCTCCAGGACGAGGGCTTCTTCGACCGCCGTGAGGCCGGAGCGCCGCTGGCGATCGATGCCCCGGTTCCGTTCGTCGTCGAGCATCCTGGTCACGGTCTCGTGGAGGGGGCGCAGGGTTCCGCCTGACGCAAGGAAAGCGGACCCGGACCGCTGTGCGAACGCGACATCCTGCATGGGTAGCCAGAGCGGGAGGGACCTCGGTCCGGCCCAGTACCGAACATCGTGAGCGCGGAGAACCTCGTCGTCCGCAGCGACGAGCTTCCCGTCGTACCCCGTCGCCGCAGCAACGACTCGGAAGAAGTCCTCCATCGTGTGAACGTCCCCGACCGCGTTGACCGCACCCGTCACTCCTGCGCGGCCAGCTGCTTCGACCCAGGTGGCCAGGTCAGCGACGTCGATGACCTGGACGAAGCGTCCAGTCGGCGTGGGGGTCAGTGCCGGGCCGCCTCGGTCCAGTCGCGCCGGCCAGTAACCGAATCGGTCGCTCGGGTCTCCAGGGCCGACGATGAGGCCGGGGCGCGTCGTCAGGAGACGCTGCCCGAGCCGGGCCGATGTGGTGCGCTCTGCCGCGACCTTCGCGTCGGGATACTCGGCCAGGTCTGTCGGTTCCAGCAGGGCCGCTGTTTCGTCCGCTCCGGGTTCGTCATTGTGGCTGTAGACAGAGACGCTGGAGATGAGAGTCCAGTGCTCGGCTCTCTCGGCGAGTGCATCGAGCGCCGGTTCTACGAGATCGGGTTCGTAGGCGAGCTCGATCACCTCGTCCCAGTCGCTCAGCACGTCGTCGTAGGCGGTCGGGGACCGACGGTCAGCCGGCACAAGACGAGCACCGTCGGGAACCTGTCCCGATTCTCCCCGCGCCAAGCACACGACCTCAGCGCCCTCCGCGACCACTCGTCGCACGATCTCTCGTCCCAGCCATCCTGTCCCACCCAGCACCAAGACACGTCGCATGCCGTCAGTGAATCAGCAGAGTCCGAGCGTGGTCCTCGTGATCCACTGACAGCGCGCGTTTCATCTGTCCCGACCGCCCACGTCATCGTGCCGATGGGCGAGGATGGAGGCCCGTCGACCGACGGTGAGGACCAGGGAGACCACGTGAACGCCGACAGTCGCACCGACCCGTCACACACACCGCCCCCACCCCCGACGGGCCCGCTCGACGAGGAGCAGCTGACCGGTGGCAACAGCACCGACGTCGTCCGCGTCGGTGAGACCGTCCGCCGCACCGCCGGCCCGTGGACCCCGACCATCCACGCGCTGCTCCGCGCCCTGCGGGAGCGCGGCGTGCTCGAGGTCCCCGAGCCGCACGGGCTCGACGACGCCGGCCGGGAGGTCCTGTCGTTCATCGCGGGGGACGTCGCGAACTACCCGTTGCCCGCGTGGCTGTGGTCGGACACCGTCCTGCACGACGCCGCCGCGCTCCTGCGCCGCATCCACGACGCGAGCGTCGGCCTCGACCTGGCGGGCGCCGTCTGGCAGGTGCCCGCCCACGAGCCCGCCGAGGTCGTGTGCCACAACGACTTCGCGCCCTACAACCTCGTGTTCGACGACGGCCGGCTCGTGGGTGTCATCGACCTCGACACCGCCTCCCCCGGGCCACGGGTGTGGGACCTCGCCTACCTCGCCTACCGGCTCGTGCCGTACGGCGAGGACACCGGAGACGACGCCCCGGGCCCGGCCGCCCGCGCGGCGCGGCTCGGGGCGCTGGTGAGCGCGTACGGCGTCGGCCTGCCCGACGCGCCGACGCCCACCGAGGTGCTCGCGACGATGGTCGAGCGCCTCGAGGACCTCGCCCGGTACAGCGACCGGCGCGCAGCCCTCAGCGGACGGGCTGACCTCGCCGAGCACGCCGCGATGTACCGGCGCGACGCACGACGGGTGGCACGCACCGTCGCGGAACCCACGGGGCACGGCCGCACGGTCGACTGACCGCGGGCCGGCGGGAGACACTGGGACGGTGACCGCCACCTCCTCCTCCGCACCGCTCCGCATCGGCACGCGCGGCAGCGCGCTCGCCCTCACGCAGACCGGCATGGTCGCCGACCAGCTCGCCGCTCTCACCGGTCGCGAGATCGAGATCGTGCGCGTGCGCACCGACGGCGACGTCCTCACCGGCTCGCTCTCCCAGATGGGCGGCACGGGCGTGTTCGTCACCGCGCTGCGCGACGCGCTGCTCGACGGCCGGTGCGACGTCGCCGTGCACTCCCTCAAGGACCTCCCGACGGCCCCGTTCGAGGGCCTCACCTACGTCACCCCGACGCGCGAGGACCCCCGCGACGCCCTGTGCTCGCGTGACGGTTCGCTCCTCGCCCACCTCCCGCACGGAGCTCGTGTGGGTACCGGGTCGCCGCGACGGGCAGCCCAGCTGCGCCTCGCCCGGCCCGACCTCGAGATCCTCGACATCCGCGGCAACGTCGACACCCGTCTCGCCCGGATCGGGGCCGGGAACGACAACGACCACAGCGACCCCACGCGCACCGGCGACCTCGACGCCGTGGTCCTCGCGGCCGCCGGCCTCAACCGCCTCGGCCGCAGCTCCGCGATCACCGAGCTCATCGACGTCTCCGTCATGGCCCCCGCACCCGGGCAGGGCTCGCTCGCCGTCGAGTGCCGCACGGGTGACCTCGACACCGACGAGGGCCTGCGGGAGGCGTTCGAGGCGCTCGACGACAGCGCCACGCACCTCGCCGTCACCGCCGAGCGTGCCCTCCTGGCGCGCCTCGAGGCCGGGTGCGCGGCCCCGGTGGGCACGTACGCGACAGTGTCCGACGGCATGCTCACCCTCCGCGCGGTCGTCGCCCGCCCGGACGGCAGCGAGCAGCTGCGGCACGCGGCTGCCATCGAGGTGACGGACACGTCCCTCGACCTCGCCCGGCAGCTCGGGGTGGACGTCGCCGACCACTTCCTCGCGCTCGGGGCCGCAGACTTCGTCTGAGCGCGGACCCCCGCATCCCCCTCGCCCTTCCGAAGGAACACCCATGCCCACGCACGTCGCACCGCCCGAGGCCGACGAGGCAGATTCCGTCCTGCGTGCCCTGCGCTCCCCGCGCCGGCTGCGTACGGAGGTGCTCGGCGGGCTCGTCGTAGCCCTCGCCCTCATCCCCGAGGCCATCTCGTTCTCGATCATCGCGGGCGTCGACCCGCGGGTGGGCCTCTTCGCGTCGGTGACGATGGCCATCTCCATCGCGTTCCTCGGAGGGCGGCCCGCGATGATCTCGGCCGCGACGGGAGCGGTCGCGCTCGTCGTCGCGCCCGTCGTCGCCCAGCACGGCGACAAGGGACTCGACTACCTCATCGCGACCGTGATCCTCGGTGGGCTCATCCAGGTGGCGCTCGCCGTCACGGGGGTCGCCCGGCTCATGCGGTTCATCCCGCGGTCGGTCATGGTCGGGTTCGTCAACGCCCTGGCGATCCTCGTCGTCGTCGCGCAGGTGCCCCACCTCGTCGATGTGCCGTGGCTCGTCTACCCGCTCGTGGTCGTCGCGATCGTGCTGCTCGCGTGGCTGCCGCGGCTGACGACGGCGGTGCCCGCGCCGCTCGTCGTCATCGTGCTCCTCACCGCCGTGACCGCGCTCGCGCACCTCAACGTGCCGACGGTCGGTGACGAGGGCGAGCTGCCGTCCTCGCTGCCCACGCTCATGCTGCCCGACGTCCCGTTCACGCTCGAGACCCTGCAGGCCATCGCTCCGTACGCGGTCGCGATGGCGCTCGTCGGGCTGCTCGAGTCGCTCATGACCGCCAAGCTCGTCGACGACGTCACCGACACGCACTCGAACAAGACGCGCGAGGCGTGGGGCCAGGGTGGGGCGAACATCATCACCGGGCTCTTCGGCGGCATGGGTGGCTGCGCGATGATCGGTCAGACGATGGTCAACGTCAAGGTGTCCGGGGCGCGCACCCGGATCTCGACGTTCCTCGCCGGGGCGTTCCTCCTCGTGCTCGTCATGGTCCTCGGCGACCTCGTCGGGATCATCCCCATGGCTGCGCTCGTCGCGGTGATGATCATGGTGTCCGTCGCGACGTTCGACTGGCACTCGGTCCGCCCCTCGACCCTGCGGCGGATGCCCCGCTCGGAGACGGCCGTGATGGTGACGACCGTCGTCGTGGTCGTCGCCACCCACAACCTCGCGATCGGCGTCATCGCCGGGGTGCTGCTCGCCACCGTGCTCTTCGCCCGCCGCGTCGCGCACCTCACCGAGGTGACGTGCCTCGACACCTCGGACGGGGTGCGCACGTACGCCGTGACGGGCGCCCTGTTCTTCGCGTCGTCGAACGACCTCGTCTTCCAGTTCGACTACGCGGGCGACCCGGACGAGGTGGTCATCGACCTCTCGGGCGCGCAGGTGTGGGACGCCTCCACCGTCGCGGCGCTCGACGCCATCACGACGAAGTACGCCTCCAAGGGCAAGACGGCGACGATCGTCGGGCTCGACCCGGTGAGCGCCGGTCGCCACGAGCGGCTCAGCGGGAAGCTCGGCGCCGACGGCTGAGCCGCCGAGTCAGGTGCTCGTCTGCTGGGCGAGCGCACGGCCGAGGATGCGGGCGCCGTCCGGGAACGCGGCCGGGTTCGGTCCGGCGTAGTTGAGCCGGACGAACGGCCCCGTGGGCTCGGCCGGGAACCACCCGGTGCCGGTCGCGAGGAGGACGCCGTCGTCCTCGCAGTCCCGGGTGAGCCGGTCGACGTCGGTGCCGTCGGGCAGGCGCGCCCAGAGGTTGAGGCCACCCGGGGGCACCCGGGCGAGGTGGGCCTCGGGGACGTGCTCCTGGAGGCTCGCGACGAGCAGGTCGCGACGAGCGCGCAGCTGGTGACGCAGTCCCCGCAGGTGCGTCTGCCACGCGGGCTGGGTGACGACGTCGAGGGCCGCCGCCTGCAGCAGACCGCTCACGTACATCGACTCGGACCCGTGGTCGGCGAGGATGCGCTCGCGCGCGGGCCCGCGGGCGACCACCGCGGCGACGCGGACGGCCGGGGAGACGCTCTTGGTCAGGGACCGCAGGTAGACGACATGACCGGAGTCGTCACGGGTGGCGACGGGGACGGGCGTGGTGGTGATGCCGAAGTCGTGCGCCCAGTCGTCCTCGACGAGGAACGCGCCGTACGCACGGACGATGTCGAGGACCTGCTCCGCGAGCTGCGGGCTCCACTGCGCCCCGCTGGGGTTGGCATAGCTCGGCTGGGCGTAGAACAGGCGTGCCCCGGTCTCCTCGAACGCCCGCGCCAGCCCGTCCGGGTCCGGCCCGTCGACGCCGCACGGCACGGGCACGACGACGACCCCGGCCTGCGCGGCGGCGAGGATCGCCCCCCAGTAGGTCGGCGACTCCATGAGCAGGGGGCGGCCGCTGCCGACGAGGGCCCGGAAGATCGAGCTCAGCCCGCTCTGGCTCCCGGGCTGGACGACGACGTCGCTCGCCGTCGGCGGGGTGACTCCCGCAGGCGTCGCCGTGCGCAGCTCGTCCGCGAACCACGACTGGAGATCGGGAAGGCCCTGCGCGGGCGGACGGGACAGCGCTGTCTCGCTGCGCGCCGCCCGCGTCAGGGCGGAGCGGACGAGGCGCTCCGGCAGCAGCTCGCGGTCCGGGTAGCCGGAGTGGAAGGCGACGACGTCGTTGGTGGCACTGCGCAGGGTGGGTGACGGTCGGCGGGGCGGGGTGTGGGGTGGCCGCAGGGCCGCCGACTGCCAGCCGTAGTCCGACGGCTTCGCCGTCCGCTCACCCCGGACGAAGGTGCCGGAGCCCGGTCGGCGCTCGACGAGTCCCTGTGCGGCCAGGGCGGCGAGCGCCTTCTGCACGGTCACGGGGCTCACGCGGTGCTCGGTGACGAGGGCCCGGGTCGACGGCAGCCGGGTGCCGGGTGCCGCCCCGTCGATGACGCGGCGGAGCATCTCGACCAACCGGGAACTGCTATCGTGGTTCATGACGGACAAGAGTAGCGCTACTCCCATTTCGCCCCTACCGATATCCCCCGCAGCACCCTCGGGCCTGCGGTGGGCGATGCTCGGGGTCGCGGCCTTCTCCTTCACCGTCCCGCTCACCCGCGTCGCGGTCGGTGGCATGTCCCCGCTGTTCGTCGGCGCCGGTCGCGCGGTCGTCGCCGCGTCGCTCGCCACCCTCGCGCTCACCCTCACCCGGCAACCGCTCCCCAGCGGGACGCAGTGGCGTCGGCTCGCGCTCGTCGCCGGCGGGGTCGTCGCGGGGTTCCCGCTGCTCACCTCGTTCGCGCTGACGTCGGTCCCCGCGAGCCACGGAGCCGTCGTCGTCGCGATCCTGCCCGCCGCGACCGCGACGGCCGTCGTGCTGCGCACGCACGAGCGCCCCCGGCGGGTGTTCTGGGCCCTCACCGCCGTCGGTGCGATCGCCGCGATGGGCTTCGCGTCCGCGCAGTCCGGCGGACTCGGACGGCTCGGCTGGCCCGACGCACTCCTGCTCGGCGCCGTCCTCCTCGGGGCCGTGGGCTACGCGGAGGGCGGCCTGCTCGCCCGCGAGCTCGGCCCCTGGCAGACGGTCTCGTGGGCGCTCGTCGTCGCAGCGCCGCTCATGGTCCTGCTCACGACGGTCGCCGTCGTCACGCAGACGCCGACCGCGACCGGCGCGCAGTGGACGGCCTTCGCCTACCTCGCAGCAGTGAGCATGTTCCTCGGGTTCTTCCCCTGGTACCGCGGCCTGGCGATGGGCCCCATGGCGCAGGTGAGCCAGGTCCAGCTCGTCCAGCCCGTGATGACCCTCTGCTGGGCCGCTCTCCTGCTGCACGAGCCCCTCACGTGGACGACGGCGCTCGGCGGGCTCGCCGTCATCGCCTGCGCCGGGCTGGCTGTCCGCGTCAGGCTGGCGCCTGCGGCGGGCGCACCGCGCCGGCATCGTTCGCCACGACGCGCAGGCGGTGGGCTCGCACCACCGTGCCCATGACGTCGCACGCCCGCGCGAGGTACCGCGGGTCCGGCAGGGCCTCGACGCGGACGCTGATGCCGGGGACGACGTTGACGAGGACGCCGCCGAGCGCCGGGGGGTGGCCGGCGGTCGCCCGGCCGGCGACTTCGTTGAGCACGTCCCACGACTCCTGGGGCGGCAGACCGGTGACGAAGAACTCAGGGAGGCCGCGCAGCGCGAGGCCGGCGGTGTAGGCGTAGCAGCAGGCCGAGTTGTCATCCTCGACGTACTGCAGCGCCCAGCCGTACTGGTCGATGTCCCCGCGGAGATCCTCGAGCATCCGCTCCGCGTGGTGGGTGGTGGTCACATGCACTCCTGTAAAACGACAAGAAGTGCGCCGCTCGCTGCAGCGCACTTCGGGGAGAGGAACAGATGCGGGGTGGTCGTGCCGCCCTAGGGCGGCGGGCGCAGCGAACAGACGGACGCCACCTCCGCGGTGCGCTGGCCTGGCGGGGTCACCTGCTCGATCCTCATGCTCTGGACCATAGCCCGGAACGCCGGAAAGGTCACGGGACGTCGGTCCAGGTGTAGAGCGTGCACGGCATGCCTTCGTGCACGACGACGTGCTGCGGTCGGAACCCGACCTTCTCCAGGACGCGGGCGCTCGCGGGGTTCTCCACGGCCACGTGGCTGTGGAGGGCCGCGTCGAGACGGGGGTCGGGGTGCGTGCGGTGCCACTCGACGAGGGCACCTGCGACCTCGGTCGCCATGCCCTGGCCCCACACGTCCCTGCTGAGCGTGTAAGCGAGCTCACGGTGCCCCGGCTCGTGAGCAAGGCCGGACAGCTCGCCGAACCCGGCGCGGCCGACGAGCCGTCCGGCGTGGTCGGCCAGCCGCCACTTGGTCCACCCCCGCGTCTGCTGCTCACCGATGTACGTCCCGACGAGCGCGGTCGTCTCCTCGAGCGACTCCGGGCGTCCGTTGCGCACGAACCGCATCGTCGTGGCGTCGGCGTGCACCGCGTGCAGGTCGACGGCGTCGCCCGGCAGCCAGGTGGTCACGGTCAGACGCTGCGTCGACAGCACGGTCGACCGGGAGGAGTGCCCAAGATCTGGTGAAACGCTCATCTGCCCCACACTGCCCCGCCCCACGACGGCGCGCGACTCCTGCTCGCCGGCAGGCGGGTCAGCCCGCGAAGGGGCGCACCGGCAGGCCGGGGACGTCCACCCGCACCCGGAACAGGGCCCCGGCGGCGGGCTCGGGGTCGTCGAGGTTCTCGCGGGATGTCGTGATGTAGAGGTCTCGCAGGTCCGGCCCGCCGAGGGCGCACGCCGTCGTCTGGGCCGCCGGGACCTCGATCTCGGTGAGGACGGAGCCGTCGGGCGCGACGCACACGACGCGCCCGGCGCCGTGCACCGCGACCCACACGTTGCCCGCGGAGTCGACCGTGAGGCCGTCGGGGTGCTGGTCGCCCCAGTCGCGGAAGGTACGGCGGTTGGTCAGCTGCTGGTCGACGACGTCGAACACGTCGGTGCGGTTCGTGGGGGTGTCGTTGTAGTAGGCGAGCGTCTCGTCCGGGCTGAACTCGAAGCCGTTGGAGATCGTCGCGTCGTCGAGGACGACGCGGACCTGGCCGTCCGGGGTGACGCGGTAGAAGGACGCGGCGCCGGGCGCCGCGTCGTACGCCATGGAGCCGGCGTAGAGGTTGCCCCAAGGGTCGCAGCCGCCGTCGTTCATGCGGACACCCTCGTCACTCCACAGCTCCGCCCACGGGGTCGGGGCGTCGTGCGGTGTGGCGGACAGCGCGAGGCCACGCTCGGTGGCGACGACGTAGCCACCACCCGTGCGGGGACGGTGGAAGGCCGCGACCTTGCCGACGTGCAGGCGGTCGACCCGGCCGTCGTCGCGCAGCGTGAGGAGGTCGCCGGCGAGCATGTCCACCCAACGCATGCCGCCCCACGTGGGCGACCACACGGGCCCCTCACCGTGGTACGCGATGGGGTCCGTGACCTGCTCGACCGTCATGATGCTCCTCGTGCTCGGGGGTGCGGGACTGCTCCAGCCTCGTGTGCTGGGCTGATCGTCGCATCTCCGGGCGGGCTCTGGCAGGGTGGATCCATGAGCCGACGACGCACCGTATTCGTCATCGCGGCCAGCGCGCTGACCGCGTTCCTCCTCAACCTCGTGCTCGACGTCACGACCGACCTGCCGCTGGTGGTCCGGTGGGGCGCTGCGATCTGTGGGGCGATGCTGGTGACCGTGCTCCTCGCACCTCGTCGCGCCCCAGGGGGTCGGGAGCGCACGGACTGAGCCTCCACAGTAGTTGCCGCCCTGGAAACCATCACCTATTGTTTCCAGCATGGAAACGAACCAGCCCTCACCCGACCGCGCCGAGGCGGCCGCCGCGCTCGCAGCGATCACCACCTCCCAGAAAGCCGTCCGGGACACGCCCTGGCCCGTGTGGATCTACCCCGTCAACGCCCTGCTGCTCGGCGCGGCGGCGCTGGCACCCCTCGTGGACACCTCGGGGCCGTCCGTCATGGTCGCTGTCGTGATCACCGTCCTCGTCGCGAACCTCGCGGCCGGACGGAGCAACGGGGCGCCCTTCGCGCTCCCCACGAGCCGCGGCTTCCTCGCAGCGGTCGCCCTGTCAGCGCTGTTCCTCGCACTCGCGATCATCACCGAGAGCTTCACCGACAACGCACTCCCGGTCATCGCCCTCGCGGTCGCGGCGACGGCGAGCTACGCGGTCGGATCCGTCGTCCACTACCGGAGCACCCAGCGATGACCGCAGCCCTCGACCCGGTCATCCACCCCATGCACCGCCTGCAGATCTGCGCGATGCTCGACGCCGCCACGACCCTCGAGACGTCGGTGGTCAAGGACCAGCTCGGCCTCAGCGCCTCCGCACTGAGCAAGCAGGTCGCCGCGCTCATCGACGCCGGGTACGTCCGCCAGAGCCGTTCCGGGACCGACTCGCGGCGGGTCTGGCTCTCCCTGACGAAGGCTGGGAGCGCCGCATACCGGGGGCATGTCGCGGCGCTGCAGGCGATCGTCGCGCAGTCTGCGAACGCACCGTCGCGGGACGCGGAATGACCACGGTCCGACGGACGCCGGTCACGGCAGCAGCCGGCGGCCCACCTCGAGGATGGCGGCCCGCAGGTCCTCGTCGCTCAGTCCCGCGAGCGCCGGGTTCGTGGCTGGCGCGACGATCCCGCTGAGGAAGAACCCGACCGCCGTGAGCGTCTCGGCGTCCTGGGCACCGGCCGCGAGGAGCCCGTTGAGGCGCCCGAAGACCCGTGCCCAGTCCGGGTCGGACACGGACAGCGCACCCATCGGCACCTCGCGGAGCATGACGGCGTAGAGCCGGCGGTTGTGCACCGCGTGGTCGGCGAGCTGCTCGACGGCGAAGCGTCGGGCCTGCACGGCGTCGGGAAGCGTCGACGCCGTCTCGACGAGCTCCGCGACGGCGTCGACCGCTGGGGCGAGGACCGCGCGGGTGATCATCGCCTTCGACTTGTAGTGGTGGTAGACGGCGGCCTTGGTCACGCCGAGGGCGTCCGCGATCATCTGCAGCGACGTGCCGGAGATCCCGTGGACCGCGAAAAGGTCGAGGGCCGCGTCACGGACGAGGTCCGGGCGCGCATCACCGCGGGGCATCGGTCCTCCTGGTGGCTCGGTCGGTGCCGAGACTACGTGAGGACCCATACCCCGCGGTGACGGGGCGCGTCATCAGATCGCGGCTCCCGCGAGGTATCCGGCGTGGATGGCCTCGGCGACCTTGGCGGGCTTCACGCAGTCCCCGATCTCGTGGACCTCGACACCCGTGCCGGCGAGCGCCTCGGGGAGGCTGCGGTTCGGCCGCACGCCGAAGGCGAGGACGGCGGTGTCGGCGGGCAGGGTCGTCGTGCCGTCGGGTCCGTCGACGACGACGGCATCGGGCCGCAGCTCGACGACGGTGTGGCTGGTGAGCACCCGGACGTTGTTCTCCGCGAGCTGGCGCAGGAGCGCCACCCGGTTGTGGACGACCATGTCGACGGCGATCGCCGGGGCCATCTCGACGACCGTGACGTCGTGCCCCTCGAGGGCCAGCTCGAGGGCGTAGTCGGCGCCGGAGAGCCCGCCGCCGCACACGACGACGCGGTGGCCGACGGGCGCTCCGAGGTGCGCGTCGAGCACGTGCACGGCCCCGGAGGTGTCGATCCCGGCGATCGGCGGGGTGAGCGCGGTGGAGCCGGTGGCGACGACGACGGCGTCGGCCTGCGTGAGGGCCGGGTCGTCGGGCGTGATCGTGTGCGACAGGTGCAGGGATACGCCGGCGCGCTGGAGCTCGCCCTCCCACCACGTGATCATGCGGTGCAGCTCGCGCTTGAAGTCGGGTGTCGCGGCCGGGGCGAGCACCCCGCCGAGGCTGTCGGAGCTCTCGTAGAGGTGCACGTCGTGGCCGCGCAGGGCCGCCACGCGCGCGGCCTCCATCCCGCCCGGTCCGCCGCCCACGACGGTGACCCGGCGGGTGCTCGCGGCGGGCGTGATCGAGCGTGTTCCCTCGTGCCCGGCCTCCGGGTTGACGGCACACTCGACGCCTTTGCCGATGACGACGTTGCCGATGCAGAGCTGGTTGCAGCGGACGCAGGGTCGGATGGTGTCTGCCGCCCCGGCGAGCACCTTCGCGGGGAGGTCCGGGTCGGCGATGATCATGCGCCCGAACCCGATGAAGTCCGCGACGCCGTCCCGGACCGCCTGCTCGCCGAGGTCGGCCGTGAGGCTGCCGGAGACGGCGACGGGGATGCGCAGGACGGGCTTCACGGCTGCGGCGTCGGGCAGGTAGACGCCATCGCCGAGGTAGTAGGGCGGGAACGACCAGTCGATGGCCTCGTAGGAGCCCGCGTCGACCATGAGGACGTCGAGCCCGGCGTCCTGCAGCAGGACGGCGAGCTCGCGCGCCTCGTCGGGCTCGCGGCCCCCGGGGAACTGGTGGCGCACGGTGATGCGCATCGAGAGCGGGAAGGTCGCGCCTGCTTCTTCACGGACGATGCGGATCATGTCGGTCGCGAAGGTCGCGCGGCCGGCGACGTCGCCGCCGAAGCGGTCGGTACGCCGGTTCCACACCGCGGAGAGGAACTGGTCGGTGAGGTAGCCGGTATGGCCGTGGATGTCGATGGCGTCGAAGCCGATGTCGACCGCCCGGCGGACGGCGACGCGGAAGTGCTCGAGGATGTCCTCGACCTGGCCGGTGGACAGCTCCCGGCACCGCACGCTGGGGTCGGCGAGGGTGGTGTTGTCCGACGCGGACCACGACGGCCCGCCGTCGGGTGCGACGGGGATGACGCGGCCGAACCCGGGCGTGAGGTTGGCCGCGATGAGAGCGCCCTCGCGGTGCACGGCCGCCACGGCAGCGGCGAGCGGCTCGACGTGGCGGTCGTCGGAGAGGCTGATGACCGACCCGGTGTCGATGTCGTACGTCGACTGGACGGGCATCGACTCGGTGATGAGGAGTCCGGCCCCGCCGCGCGCGCGGGCGACGAGGTAGTCGAGGCCGGCCTCGGAGATCGTCCCGTCCTTGTGCGCCGTGTGGGTGCCCATCGGGGGCATGAACATGCGGTTCGGCAGCGTGAGGGAGCCCCACTGGGCGGGTTCCGACAGACGGGGGTGGGCGATCATGGCGTTCTCCTATGAACTTGTCGATCGGCTAGTTACGAGATCAGTATCCCGAAACGCGCCGCGCCTCATCCGGGCACAAGGTCCCGCTCCCGCGTAACCGGGGAGAAACACGCCCTTGCGACGATGGCCAGCCCGACCGCACGCTTGCCCGACACCGCATGACCCCGACCGATCACCGAGGTGCCTCGTGCCCGACCAGATCAACCCGCCGCCGCGCCTTCTCATGGGTCCAGGGCCGATCAACGCCGACCCGCGCGTCCTGCGCGCGATGTCCGCGCAGCTCGTCGGCCAGTACGACCCAGCGATGACGGCGACCATGACCGAGACGCAGGAGCTCTACCGCACGGTCTTCGCCACGAGCAACGACGCCACGCTCCTCGTCGACGGCACGTCCCGGGCAGGCATCGAGGCGGCGATCGTGTCGCTCGTCGAGCCGGGCGACCGGGTCCTCGTGCCGGTGTTCGGACGGTTCGGGCACCTCCTCGTCGAGATCGCGGAGCGGGCGGGCGCCGAGGTGCACACCATCGAGACGGAGTGGGGCAGCGTCTTCACGCCGGAACAGATCGAGGCCGCGATCGTCGCGACCCGCCCGACCCTCCTCGCCGTCGTGCACGGGGACACCTCCACCACCCTCGCCCAGCCGCTCGAGGACCTCGGGGAGATCTGCCGGCGCCACGACGCGCTGCTCTACACCGACGCGACCGCGAGCCTCGGTGGCAACCCGTTCCGCACCGACGCGTGGGGGCTCGACGCCGTCACGGCGGGACTGCAGAAGTGCCTCGGCGGGCCGTCGGGCAGCGCACCCCTGACCCTCTCGCCCCGAGCCGTCGCGGTCGTCGACGGCCGCCGCAGCATCGAGGCCGGCATCCGGGAGGCGGGTGAGACCACCGGCGCCCACCGCATCCGGTCCAACTACCTCGACCTCGCGATGATCCTCGACTACTGGGGGCCACGCCGCCTCAACCACCACACCGAGGCCACGACCATGCTCTACGGAGCCAGGGAGTGCGCGCGTCTGCTCGTCGACGAAGGCCTCGACGCCGCCGTCGAGCGCCACCGGCTGCACGGCGGTGCGATGGCCGCCGGGCTGCAGGGACTGGGCCTCGAGCTCTTCGGCGACCAGCGGTTCCGCATGCACAACGTCGTCGCCGTCGAGATCCCCGACGGCGTCGACGGTGACGCCGTGCGCGGGGAGCTGCTGCAGGACTACGGCATCGAGATCGGCACCTCCTTCGGCCCCCTGCACGGTCGCGTGTGGCGGGTGGGCACCATGGGCTACAACGCCCGGCGCGACGCGGTCCTCACGACGCTCGCGGCGCTCGAGCAGGTGCTCCGCCGCGCCGGGCACCGCCTCACCGCCGGTGGTGGGGTCGGCGCGGCGCTCGAGCAGTACGAGGACGCGACCATGCCTGCGGCCCCGCTCGCGCCCCTCGGGGCGCCATCATGACCGCCGCCGTCGGCGCCACCCCCCCGAGCCTGCACGACGCCGAGGCGATCCTCGCCCGCTGCGACGCCCTCGCCGCGATCTCCGCGGACGCCGACCGCCTCGAACGCGTGCACCTCAGCCCGGAGCACACCGCCGCGAGCGCGCTCGTCGCGCAGTGGATGCACGACGCCGGCATGGCCACGTGGCAGGACCCGGCTGCGAACCGCTGGGGCCGCCTCGAAGGCCGCGTCCCCGGCCTGCCGGCCCTCGTCCTGGGCTCCCACATCGACACGGTGCCCGACGCCGGCCGGTACGACGGGATGCTCGGCGTCCTGCTCGCCATCGAGGTCGCCGCCCGGACGGCCACGACGCGGCGGGACCTGCCGTTCGCGCTCGAGGTCGTCGCGTTCAGCGACGAGGAGGGCACCCGGTTCGGCAACGCCCTGTCCGGGTCGCGCGCCGTCGCCGGCACGTGGGACCCGTCGTGGTGGTCGCTCGCGGACCGTGACGGGGTGACGCTCACCGATGCCTTCGAGGCGTTCGGTCTCGACCCCGCCCGGGTCGGCGACGCCGCACGAGACCCCGCCGGGATCGTCGGGTACGTCGAGGCGCACATCGAGCAGGGCCCGCACCTCGAGGACGCGGGCCGGGCGCTCGGCGTCGTCACCGCCATCGCGGGTGCGCGCCGCTTCTCGCTCGTCGTCACCGGCCACGCGGGGCACGCCGGCGGGACGCCCTACGACCGTCGACGCGACGCGCTCGTCGGGGCGTCCGAGCTCGTCGTGGCCATCGAGCGGATCGGCCGCGCGACAGGCACCATCGCGACCGTCGGGCGCCTGCAGGCGTTCCCGGGGGGCGTCAACGTCATCCCCGGCAGTGTCGAGATGAGCGTCGACCTGCGCGCCGAGCACGACGAGGACCGCGACGCCGCCTGGGACGAGATCGTCGCGACCGGGCGCGAGATCGAGGTGCGGCGCGGCCTGTACATCGAGGCGACGGAGATCTACCGGGCCGACGCCGCCCCGTGCGACCCGGCCCTGCAGCGAGCGGTCGCGGCGGGGGTCCGCGCGGCCGGCGACCCCGACCCGTTCGCCCTGTTCAGCCGCGCCGGGCACGACGCCATGGCGATGCACGCGATCACCCCCATGGCGATGCTCTTCCTGCGGTGCGCCGGGGGCGTCAGCCACCACCCGGAGGAGTCCGTCACCGCGCCCGACGTCGCCCTCGCTCTCGACGCGCTCGAGGCGACCGTCCTCGCCCACGCCGCGTCCTACCCGTCAACCCCTGTCCCGCCCCGGGCGGACCACGCCGCCGCTGTGTCGACGTCCTCCCCGCCACCCAGGTCCGTGCAGTCCACGACGACGGCCCGGTGACGCAGGTAGTCGCGCGCCCCGACGTCGCCGCGCAGGTGCTCCGCGAGCGCGGCCCAGTGGTCCCGGCCGATGGCGACGGGATGCCCGGGCGCACCGCCGTACCCCGCGCGCACGAGCGAACCCGGCCCGGCCCCGGCGGCGACCCGCACCACGGCGGCGGGCGCCAGGTCAGGCAGGTCGACAAGCGTGACGACCACCGCGACCGCGTCCGGCGCCACCTCCGCCAGGGCGTCGAGACCCGCACGCAGCGACTCCCCGATCCCGTCGGCCCACCGTTCCGCCACGACGGGCACGCAGCCCGCGGGCAGCAACGCCGCGGCCCTCGGGGCATCGGCGCCGAGCACGACGACGACCGGGCCGCAGCCCGCCGACGTGAGCACCCCGACAGCACGGGTCAGCCACGGGGTGCCGTCGTGGTCACGCAGGAGCGCCTTGGGGCCACCCATCCGCGCGCCGCGACCCGCAGCCAGGACGAGGCCCGCGACCGTGCCGCTCGTCCGCCCGGTCACCGCCTCGCCCGTCATGATCACCGTTCTACCGCAAGGATGGTCCGATGACCCCCGACCCCCGCACCGCCCCCGCCGTCGTCACGCCGCGCAGCGGTCCGGCCGAGGTCCGGGCCGCGCTGGCGCCCGCGCTGCACGTGCAGCGGTGGCTCGACGACGTCTGCGCGCAGGCGCCCTTCCCGTCGTCCGTGCACCTGCTCGACGCGGCCGTCGCAGCCGCCGACCCGCTGAGCGAGGCGGAGATCGACGAGGCCCTCGCCGACCACCCCCGCATCGGGGAGGCGCACACCGGGTCCGGTGCGGCCGCACACTTCTCCCGGGCCGAGCAGGCCGCCGCGGACCCAGCAGTACCGGGCGAGGCCGCAGCAGGGCAGGACGCCGACCCGTCGGCGGACGAAGAGGCCGCGAGCCTCGCGACGGGCAACGCGGCCTACGAGGAGCGGTTCGGACGGGTGTTCCTCGTCCGGGCGGCCGGGCGCAGCCGCGCCGAGATCCTCGGTGAGCTCCACCGCCGCCTGCAGCTCGACGACGCCGTGGAGCTCCGCGAGGTCGCGGAGCAGCTGCGCGAGATCGCACTGCTGCGGATCGGCCAGCTGTGGCAGGAGGCACCGTGAGCGGCACGCCCGCCGGTGCACCGGCGCCCAGCCTCGTCACCACGCACGTGCTCGACGCCGCGCTCGGGCACCCCGCGCGGGGGGTGCGCGTCCGGCTCGAGCGGTCCACGCCCGAGGGACTGTGGGACCTCGTCGCGGACGGCGTCACGGACGTCGACGGGAGGGTCGGGTCCCTCGGTCCGGCGGAGCTCGGAGCGGGGACCTACCGCGTGGTGTTCGACACCGGCCGGTACTTCGCGGACACCTCCCAGGAGGGGTTCTACCCCGAGGTGAGCGTGAGCTTCTTCCTCCGTGACCCCGGTGCGCACCACCACGTCCCTCTGCTGCTCAGCCCCTACGCCTTCTCGAGCTACCGGGGAAGCTGACCGTCCACCCTGCGGAAGCCGGGGACCTCCGGTGCTCAAAACTTGAAATACCGCAGGTATGCTGCCGATTGGCAGGGTGGACGTGCCGTCCCCATGCACCGACGAGGAGGCAGGATGAGGCCGATGCCGCAGCAGGGAGTCGCTGCGGACGAGCCCATGAGCGCCTCTGCGAGCACGGCGACGGCCACGGCCGACATCGCAGCACCAGTCGCACCCACCGTCGTCGTAGCCGCCCTCACCGCGATCACCGGTGTCGCGGCCGCCCCGGAGGTGACCGAGATTCCGCCGCTCTACCGTGACACGGACACCGCCGGCGCCACCCGCACCATGACCTTCACCGCGACGACCGACTCCGTCCGCCCGGCCCGTCACTGGGCGACCGAGGCCGCGGAGCACGCCGGGGCCGACGCGAGCACCATGACGACCCTCGCCCTCCTCGTCACCGAAGCCATCACCAACGCCGTCCTGCACGCCGTCCCGGGCGGCGAGATCGTCCTGAGCGTCACCCGCTTGAGCTCCGGGGTCCGCATCAGCACGCGCGACGAGAGCGACGAGGTGCCGATCCTCAAGTCGGTCCCCGCCACCGCGCTCGGTGGACGCGGTGTCATGCTCATCGACCGCCTCTCCAGCGCCTGGGGCGTGGAGCTGCACGACGAGGGCGGCAAGACGGTCTGGTTCGACGTCACCGCCTGAGCCGATGCACCGGTGCGCGACGGGTCATGCCGCCGAGCCGATCGCCTCCTCCACCCCGAGCTCGAGCAGCAGCTCCCGCCGGAAGTCCCCGAAGCCGGGCACCCCACGACGACGCGGCTTCTCGAACGGCACCGCGTGCACCGCCCCGACCCTGCCCTCCTGCAGCACCACGACGCGGTCGGCGAGCAGGATCGCCTCGTCGACGTCGTGCGTGACGAGCAGCACCGCGGGCTTGTGCTTGGCGCGCAGGTCCGCGACGAGCGCCTGCATCTTGATGCGCGTCAGCGCGTCGAGCGCCGCGAACGGCTCGTCGAGCAGCAACAGCTCCGGGGAGCGCACGAGCGCCCGGGCGAGCGCCACCCGCTGCGCCTCGCCGCCGGACAACGTCGTCGGCCACGCACGCTCCCGCCCACCGAGGCCCACCTCCGCGAGCGCCGCCGTGGCGGCCTCCCGCACTGCGCGGGTGCTGCGCTGACCGAGCGTGACGTTCGCCGCGACACGCTTCGCGGCGATGAGGCGCGGCTCTTGGAACACCACGGTCCGCGCCCTGGGGGTGAGGACGGTCCCCGAGTCCGCGGACTCCAGGCCGGCGAGGATCCGCAGGAACGTCGTCTTGCCGCTCCCGCTCGCCCCGAGCAGCGCGACGAACTCACCCGGCGCGAGGTCGAGGGAGAAGCCGTCGAGGATCGTCCGGTCCCCGAAGGACTTCGTCACGCCCTCGACGTGCACGGCGAGAGGGGTGGTGGGCTGGGTGGTCATGATCGTCTCCCGGTGTGCTTGTAGGGCAGCAGGACGCGCTCGAGGAGCCGCACGACGAGGTCCACGGCGAGACCCCACACGGCGTAGATGGCGATGCACAGCACGAGGATGTCGGTCTGGAAGTACTGCTGCGCGGAGGTCATGAGGAAGCCCAGGCCCTGTGGGGCGTTGGACTGCTCCGCGACGATGAGCGCGAGCAGGGACACGGACAACGACACCCGCAGGCCGACGAGGATCGACGGGATCGCCTCGGGCAGGATGACGTGCCGGACGAGCGCGAGCCCCCGCAGCCCGAACGTCGACGCGGCCTCGAGGACCTTGCGGTCGACGTTGCGCACCCCGGAGTGGGCGTTGAGGTACAGGGGGAACAGCGCCGCGGCCGCGATGATGATGATCTTCGGCCGTTCGTCGATGCCGAACCACAGGATGAGCAGGGGTGCGATCGCGAGGAACGGGATGGTGCGGAGCATCTGCAGGGTCGGGTCGAGGAGCTGGTCGCCGAGCCGGAACAGGCCCGCGACGATGCCGAGGGACAGCCCGAGGGTGCCACCGATGGCGAAGCCCACGGCGACGCGGCCGATCGAGACGCTCGCGTTGTCCCACAGGACCCCGTTGCCGGCGAGCGTCGTGAACGCCGTCCACACCGCCTGCGGTGACGGGAAGGTCTTCGGGTCGATCGCCCCCGACGCGGACCCGTTCCACCACAGGACGAGCAGGAGGGTGGGGACGGACGCGCGCAGCGCCACGGCGAGCGCCGGGACGTCCCGGCGGGTGCGGCGCACGGACGGCGACACGAGTCCCGCGGTGCGCCCGCCGGCCTGTGCGGCGGCGACCGGCTCGGACGTCACCGGTGGGACGGCCGTGGCAGTCACTGGACGGTCCAGTCGGCGACGTCGAAGCGCTCGGGGAGCGTCTTCTGGTCGACGAGGAAGTCGAGCGTCGACTCGATGACGGTGACCCCGTCGGGGTCGATCGGCTCCGTCCCGTACTGCCACAGCTCCGCGTCGGTGACGACCTCGACGGGGGAACCGGTGGCCTCGAACACCCACTGCGCGTACGCGTCGGTGTCCTCGAGGATCTTCTTGTGCCCGACGTCCGTCACGGCCCACACGGCCTCGGCGAGGTCGGCGTTCGCGTCGAGCGTCTCGCGGGACGTGAGGGTCACGGTCGTCGCCAGGAGGTCCGGGTCGTCCTCGCTGGCCTTGGTGAGGATCGGGAAGTCGTTCCCCGCGCGCCAGATCCCCGCCGTCGTCGCGGGCAGCGGTACGGCGTCGATGTCGCCGCGCTGCAGCGCGGGCAGCGCGTCGGCGAAGAGGAGGTTGACGAGCTCGACGTCGTCGAGCACCCCGTGGCGGTCGAGGACGGCACGTCCGTACTTGTCGAAGTTGGAACCGAACTGCAGGCCGACCTTCTTGCCCGCGAGCTCCTCGACGGTCGTCACGCCGCCGCTCTTCGTGAGGAACCAGATGTCCGACGTGGGCTTCGCGACGACGAGCGCCGGCACGTCGATCCCCGAGCCCTTCGCCTGCGTGGCGGGGGTGTCACCGATGAACCCGAGCTGGATGTCCCCGGTCTGCAGGGCCTGCACGACGGGCGGGCCGTTGTTGAAGCTCACGTACGAGTCGTAGGTGAAGCCGTGCTCGGCGAGGATCGGCTCCGCGATCCCCGTCTCGACGGCGTACCCGAACGCGTTGACGAGGACGGGTTCCTTGCCCGGCGTCCCGTTCCACGGGCCGCCCGTGACGAGCGGGGTGAGCTCCTGCTCGCCCGACGTCCCGCCCGTGGTGCCCGCGTCCGCGTCCGGCGAGCACGCGGCGGCGGTGAGCGCGAGGCCGCCCGCGACGAGGGCCGCGGCGAGACGGCGGACCACAGCGCGGCGGGGGGCGGCGGTGCGCCCGGTGCGCGGGGCGGGCTGGCGAGGTGCGGTGGTGCGGGTCATGGCGTGCTCCTGAAGAGGGTGTCGATCGTGCGGTGGTAGTCGACGGTGGACGGGGGGAGGTCTGCGGCCGCGTCGGGGGCCGCACCGGGGGTGGCGCTCTGCTCCTCGCCGCCGGTGGTGCGCCATCCGACGCGGTCCCGGTAGAGGCCCAGCTGCCCGGCCGCCAGGAGGGCGTCCTCGTCCCGGAACGGCGAGTCCTCGCGGACCGGGATGCGGGACGGGGCGACGAAGATCGCGTCCGCGGGGCAGTACGCCTCGCACTGGAAGCACGTCTGGCAGTCGGACTGTCGGGCGATGACGGGCACGCCGTCGGTCACGGCGTCGAAGACGTTCGTCGGGCAGATGCGCACGCAGATGTCGCACTCCGTGCACCGCGCGGCGTTGAGGATCTCGATCACGGTGTCCTGACCTCCGGTCGTGCGGCGCCGAGCAGCACCGCGGGCGTCGTCGGGGCCGTCGTCGGGGCGGCCCCCGCGAGTACCCGCGGGCGGCCGGTGACGGGCAGGTCGGGGTCGACCTCGACCCAGATGTCGTCGATCCCGCCCGTGAGCAGACGGTGCTGCTGCGCCGGGTCCTCCTGCGGGTGGTCGACGCGGGTGTGCATGCCCCGGCTCTCCGTGCGCCGCAGGGCGGTGTGCGTGGCCCACCGGGCCATCGCGAGCATCCCGGCGGCCTCCCGGGTCCGGATCTCCTGGGCGCCCCGGCCGGCGAGAGTGCTCCGCGCCCCCGCCCACCAGTCGTCCAGGGCGGCTGCGGAGGCACGCAGGCCGGCGTCCGACCGCAGGACCGACTTCTCGATCGGCAGCACCTCCGCCTGGGTGTGCGCGACGACGTCCCGCCAGGTCTCGTCCGCCGCGGGGGCCGCGGACTCCACGCCCACCCCGCCCGTGCGCTCGAGGGTCTCCGGCAGGTCCCGGGCGGGATGGTCAGCAGCGAACTCCGCCGCCGAGCGCCCCGACCACGTCCCGGACGCGATCGCCCACGCGAGGTTCGGGCCACCCGCACCGGTCGCCGCACCCGTGATGCGGTCCCGCGCCGCGACGTCCCCCGCCGCGTAGAGCCCCGGGACGCCGACGGTCCCGGTGCGGTCGAGCACGTGCAGCCCCCCGGTCCCTCGGACCGTGCCCTCGTTCACCCAGTCGATGGGGAACCGCTGCGTGAAGGGGTCGACGCCGAGCTTGTCCGTGACCATGAAGAAGTTGGGCATCGCGGCACGCATCTGAGGCCACAGGTCGGGCGTGAACTGCGTGAGCCGGGCGGTGATGGTGCCGCGGGTCGAGGCCCGCAGGAGCTCGGCGCGGCTCACGTGGAGGTTCTCGTACTCGATCGGTGCGCCCGTGTGGTCCCAGTACGACGCATGGATGAAGAACCCGTTCTTGTCCATGCTCGTGCCGAGCGGCACCATGCCGTAGAAGTTCGAGAACTCCATGCTCGACAGGTGCGCGCCGACCTCCACGCCCATGAGCTGGCCGTCACCCGTGTTGACGTCACCGCCCAGGGACCGGCTCTTCCACGTCGTCCCACCCGTGGCGAGGACCACCGCGCCCGCGGTCACCGTCCACGGACGCCCCACCTGACGCTGGTAGCCGCGCGCCCCGGACACGACTCCGGCCGCGTCGACGAGGAGCTCGAGGGCCGGGCTGTGGTCGAGGACCACAGCGCCCGAGCGCTTGACCTTGCCCCGCAGGAACCGCAGGTAGTCCGGGGACGGACCGTTGAAGGACCGCTCCCCCGGGCGCCCGCCGAGCACCGCCGGACGGGACGCGAGACGCGCGTTGCGCGCCCGCTGCCCCCGACGCTCCCACCCCCACGCGGGCAGCTCCGCGGTGCGGTGCCACGCGACGTCGAGCGCGGCGTCGGTCCACGTGCGGTCCGTGAGGAAACGGCCGGCGGCCTCCCTGCGCCCGATCTCCTCGTCACGCCGCTCCTCGTCCGGCGGGACGAGCCAGTGGCCCACCCCTGCCGTGGCCGCGACACCGCTCGACCCGCAGTACCCCTTGTCGACGAGCACGACGGAGGCCCCGCGCTCGGTGGCCGCGATCGCGGCCCACGTCGCGGCGGGGCCACCCCCCACGACGAGGACGTCGGCGACGAGCACGAGAGACTCGGCAGAGTCCGTCCGGAGGTCCGGTCGGGGCGCACGTAGCGGTGTGCGCCGTGGTGCGCGCTCGGGTGTGTGCTCCGGTGTGCGCGGGGATGCGGGTGGCATGGGAGGTCCTTCGAGGGCCGTGCGGAGGGTGGTGCGGCCGGCGGGTGCGCGGGTTCGCGGGTGCCCGAGAGGCTCGACGCGCGGTGGCTGCGCGGTGAGGTGCCCGGGGTGGGACGTCAGGGCGTACGCCGGGACATTCCGGGCCGGGCGGTGGCGCCGGGGCCGCTGAGGGCTGGGTGGGGTGCGAGGAGGAGCGGACGCTCAGCGCGCGCTCGGACACCCGGCCGGACACGGACACGAGGGCAGGGCGGCGCTCACCGTGGTGGCGCGGCGCGGTGCCGGCGTGGAGGTCATGGGGGAACCCTCACAGAGCACGGGTGACGAGGAAAGGCCCGTCTCGCGACGCGGTCGAGTGTTTCGCCACGTAAACGCCTCCTGCAGCGCGCACAGCACGTCGAACACCCTCTCGAGGAGGATCCGCACGGCCCGGGTCGCCGGGTACCGTGCACGTCATGTCCACGCACGATCCCACTCGCCCGCGGCTGCCCGAGCGCCTCAACGCCTGGCTCAACGACCCGACCGAGCCCCTGTGGGAACGCCCACCGCCCACCGCTCAGCAGAAGCGCGCCGACATCCTCGGGACCGGCCTGTTCCTCGCGGTCGGGCTCCTCATGCTCGTGCTGACGATGAGCGTCAGCACGAACGAGGACGCCGAGGCCCCCTGGCGGCAGGTGACCGCGATGGTCCTCATGATCGCGCCTCTGACCGTGCGCCGTGCGTACCCGCTCACAGCCCTCGTCGTCTCCAGCGGCCTGTTCCTCTGCCTCGCCTACCTCAGCCCGACGGCGTCGATCAGCATCGCGTTCCAGGCCGCGTACTTCGCGGCCCTGTACGCGGCCGTCGCCTGGGCACGCGACCGGCGCATGCTGTGGATCGCGATGGGCATGGTGCTGCTCACCATGACGCTCTGGGTGGTCCTCACCTTCACCATGGCCTCGGCCTACGAGACGCTGCTCGAGACCGACCACCCGCGCGACGGGCTCCTCCCGCCCCTCACCGCCGCGGTGCTCTACACCGCCGTCCTCAACCTCGCCTACTTCGGCGGGGCGATCGCCATGGGCCGCTCCTCCTGGCGCTCGGCGCTGCAGCGCGAGCGCCTCGCCGGGCAGGCCGCGCGCATCCGTGAGCAGGCCGGGGAGCTCGCACGACGGGCCGTCGTCGACGAACGCCTCCGCATCGCCCGGGAGCTGCACGACGTCGTCGCGCACCACGTGTCCGTCATCGGCGTGCAGGCGGGCGCCGCCCGCAAGGTCCTCACCCGCAACCCGGACGCGGCGTCCGAGGCCCTGCGCACCATCGAGGCGTCGAGCCGCAGCGCCGTCGGGGACATGCGGTCCCTCCTCGGGGTGCTGCGCAGCGAGACCGACACCGAGCGTGGCGACGGCACCGGCCACCGCGACGTCGTGGGACCCGACGGCTCCGTCAGCCGCGCGCCCGAGCCCGGCCTGCAGGACCTCGCCGGGCTCGTGTCCACGCACCGCACCGCCGGGCTCGACGTCGACCTCACGGTCGTCGAGGAGCAGCCCGGCGACCTCGCCGCCGTGCCCGCGCCCGTCGCCCTGTCCCTCTACCGCGTCGTCCAGGAGTCCGTCGCCAACGTCGCGCGGCACTCCACGGCGTCCAGCGCCCGCGTGACCGTCCGGACCGGCACCACCGCCGACGGGGCCCGCTGGGTCGAGGCCGAGATCGTCGACGACGGCCAGCCCCGCCGAGGGACGTCCGGGTCCGGGTACGGGCTGCGCGGCATCCGCGAGCGCGTCCAGCTGCACCACGGCGAGGCGGAGATCGGTCCCCGTGAGGCCACGGCCTCGGGGTGGCGGGTGCGGGTGCGCCTCCCCGAGCGCACGGAGGTGCTCGCATGAGCAGCCCCACCTCGGGTTCCCCCATCCGGGTGCTCCTCGTCGACGACCACGCCCTCGTGCGGTCCGGGTTCGCGATGGTGCTGTCCGTGGAGGACGACATCGTCGTCGTCGGGCAGGCCGCGAACGGGCGCGAGGCCCTCGACGTGCTCGCCGAGCACCCGGCCGACGTCGTGCTCATGGACGTCCAGATGCCCGTCATGGACGGCATCGCCGCGACGCAGGAGGTCGTCGCCCGTGGGCTGGCGAAGGTCGTCATCCTCACGACGTTCGACCGCGACGACTACCTGTTCGACGCCCTCGCGGCCGGGGCCAGCGGGTTCCTGCTGAAGAACGCCGACCCCGACGACCTCATCGATGCCGTGCGGGCCGTGGCCGAGGGCAACGCGCTGCTCTCGCCCGAGGTGACCCTCAAGGTCATCGCGCGCCTCGTCGACGGCACGACGCGGACGGACGCCCTCCCGGTGCCGCCGGTGCATGACGGCGTAGGCCACGCGGCACCCCCGACGGCGGTCGATCCCGGAACGGGCGCGACGCGCCCCGCCGCGCGGCCCAGGGAGCTGCAGGTGGCGATCGACTCCCTCACCCCCCGCGAGCGCGAGGTGCTCGGGCTGCTCGCAGAAGGGTTGTCGAACGCGGAGATCGCGACCCGGCTGTGGCTCGGTGAGTCGACGGTCAAGACGTACGTCTCCCACGTCCTGGCCAAGACCGGGTCCCGGGACCGGGTCCAGGCTGTCGTCCTCGCCCACCGTGCGGGCCTCGTCCCACCCCCAGCCACCTGACCCCCACCCGACGTGTCAGATCCAGGTGGCCGTATCCGGCCACCACGGTCTGACAACTCTGGAGGAGGTGGGGCTCCTCCTTGCGGGGGAGGTGGGGGCGGAGGGCGCCGCGAGGTGGTGGGCGGATCTCCGTCGCACGGGGGAACCGCTCGGGCGCCCCACTTCCTAGGGTTGAGGTATTCAGCCGTCCGCCCAGGGAAGGACCCACATGATCAGCCACCCACCCGCACTCGAGGTGCGGAACCTCACCCGCAGGTTCGGCGGCAAGACGGCCGTCGACGACGTCTCGTTCGTCGTCGAGCCGGGCCGCATGACCGGGTTCGTCGGTGCCAACGGTGCCGGCAAGACGACGACCATGCGGATGATCATGGGCGTCCTCACGCTGCACGGCGGCGAGGTCCTGTGGGGCGGGCGCCCGCTCACCGCAGCCGACCGCACGGGCTTCGGATACATGCCCGAGGAGCGCGGCCTCTACCCCAAGCAGGGCATCCTCGACCAGCTCACCTACCTCGGTCAGCTCCGCGGAATGACGCGCAAGGACGCGGCGTCCGAGGCCACGCGCATGCTCGAGCGGTTCGGGCTGGGCGGTCGGCTCAAGGACAAGCTCGAGGCCCTGTCCCTGGGCAACCAGCAACGCGTGCAGATCACCGCGTCGCTGCTGCACGGCCCCACGGCGCTCATCCTCGACGAGCCGTTCTCGGGTCTCGACCCGGTGGCCGTCGACTCCATGGTCGACCTCCTGCGCGACCGCCTGCGCGAGGGCGTCCCCGTCCTGTTCTCCAGCCACCAGCTCGACCTCGTCGACCGGCTGTGCGACTCGCTCGTCGTGCTGTCCGACGGGAAGGTCATGGCGGCCGGCAGCAGCGACGAGCTGCGCTCGCGCGGACCCCGCCGCTTCCGCATCACGACGGCCCCCGACGCCGGGTGGCTGCGTGAGGAGCCCGGCGTCCGCGTGGTCGACGTCGACGGTGCCCGAGCGGTCCTCGAGCTCGACGGCGACGCCACCCGCGACCGGGTCCTCGCCACCGCGGTCCAGCGCGGGCTGAGCGAGTTCACGCCCCTCGTCCCCACCCTGTCCGACATCTACCGGGAGGTCACCCGATGAGCGCCCCGACGACCAGCACGCTGTCCACCGCGCCCGGCGCTCCGGGCACCTCCGGCGGAGCCGGCACCAGCACGGCCGGCCCCGTGAAGAACCCCTGGCTCGTCGTCACGCTGCGCGAGATCACGGTCAAGCTCACCGACCGCAACTTCGTGCTCTCCACCCTCCTCACCCTCGCGATGATCGTCGCGTCGTTCGCCGTCAGCGCCTTCTTCGGCGGCCGGACGACCGACTACACGGTCGCGACGACGTCTGCGGAGAGCCAGGCGATCGTCGCCGCGAGCGCCGACGGCATCGCCGCCGACGACTCGGGCGACACCCTCACGGCGGAGGAGCTGCCCGACGAGGCCGCAGCCCGCGCAGCGGTCGAGGACGGCGACGTCGACGCCGCCCTCCTTCCCGCGGACGACGGGTGGATCCTGCTCGGCAAGGACGAGGTGAGCTCGACCCTGCGGGGGGCGATCACCGACGCGACCGCCGCCGTAGCGCTCGAGACGAACGCGGCTGCGGCAGGCACGAGCGTCGAGGAGCTCACGGCCGGGACGACCGTCACGACCGAGTTCCTCGAGGGCGACGACGACATGGCCGGCGTGAAGTACCTCGTCGGCGCGGTGTTCGCGTTCCTCTTCTACTTCTCGGCCATCGTCTTCGGCATGGCGATCGCCAACTCGGTGCTCGAGGAGAAGCAGAACCGCGTCGTGGAGATCCTCGCGACCGCCATCCCCATCCGTCAGCTGCTCTACGGCAAGGTCCTCGGCAACTCCCTGCTCGCGTTCGGTCAGATCGCGATCTACGCGATCGTCGCCCTCATCGCCATGAACATCACCGGGGCGGCGGACGACCTCGGGTGGATCGCGTCGGCCTCCGGCTGGTTCGTCGCGTTCTTCGTCGCCGGGTTCGCGGCCCTCGCGTCCATCTGGGCGGTGCTCGGGTCCCTCGCGAGCCGCAGCGAGGACCTGCAGTCGAACACGGGGCCCATCACGGGTGTGCTCGTCGGTGTGCTGCTCATCGGCTTCATCGCCGACGGCTTCTGGCTCGCGGTCGCGTCCTACGTGCCGGTCGTGTCCTCCGTCGCGATGCCGATCAGGCTCCTCGACGGCAACGTCCCGCTGTGGGAGCCGCTCGTCTCGCTCGTCATCACGGCGATCGCCGCGTACCTGCTCCTGCGCCTCGGTGAGCGCGTCTACCAGCGGGCCGTCATGCAGGGAGGAACGGCGCTCAAGTGGCGCCAGGCCCTCAAGCTCGAGGTCTGACCCCGAGGGTTGCCTGACGACGACGAACCCCGGCCGTGCTCCACGGCCGGGGTTCGTCGTCCCGCGTGGCTGTGCGAGCAGTGGCTCAGTAGTCGGTGCGGGTCGCCGATGCCAGCCAGGCGTCGAAGGGGGCCGCCGCCCGCGGGAGGACCATGCCCTCGACGGGGGCAGGCCACGTAGAGCGCTCCCTCGCGAACAGCTCGTAGAACTCGAGGTCGTCGAACCCGCCGCGGGCCGCGTCGTGCCGGTCCGCGGCGAAGACGACGCGGTCGAGCCGGGCCCACAGCGCCGCCGCGAGGCACATGGGGCACGGCTCGCAAGACGTGTAGAGGGTCGCGCCCGCGAGGGAGAACGTCCCCTCGGCCGTGCACGCGGAGCGGATGGCCGTGACCTCGGCGTGCGCGGTCGGGTCGTTGTCCCGCGTGACGTGGTTCTGTCCGAAGGCGACGAGCTGGCCGTCGCGGACGATCACGGCGCCGAACGGTCCGCCGCCCTCCTTGACGTTGCTCACCGCGAGCGAGAGCGTGTGGGCGAGCCACTGCTCGTCGGTGATCGGCGCCAGCTCGTCGGTGATCGGCGCCAGCTCGTCGGTGATCGGAGCCAGCTCCTCGGCGCTCATGCGAGCCCCGCCGAGGCGTCCCACGCGGTGCCCGCGTCGGGTGCGTCGTCGCGCGTGACGGTCGCCTGGATGAGACCGTACGGCCGGTCCGCCGCATAGAACACCTCACCGTGGTTCTCGACGCCGAAGGGCGTGAGGTCACTGAGGAAGTGGTGCTTGTTCGGGGCGGCGAGCCGGATCTCCGCGATCTCGGGGTACGCCTCGAGGACGGCCCGACCCATGTGCCACAGCGTCTGCTGGAGGGCGAGGGAGTGCACGGTCGCGAACTCCCGCACGAGGATCGTGCGGACCGCGGCGTACACGTGGTTCCAGTCGTCCCGCTCGACGGCGTCGCTCGCGAACCGCCAGCGGGCGACGAGCGACGTCGCCATGACACGGTCGGTCACCTCGGGGAGCGTCGTGTACTCGTCGGTGAGGAAGCCGTGGAACTCCGACCCCGTGGACTTGAGCACGACGAGGTCCTTGAGGCCCCCGATGACGTGGGCGCGCTGCGCGCCGTCGGGCAGCGTCTCGACCGTGACGGCCGCGGTGCGGACCTCGGTGCCGGAGCGCACCCACGTGTGGTCGTGCTCCGTGCCGTCGATGACGACGCGGTCCCACAGGTGCTGCTCGATCTCGATGCGGGCGCCCACGACGGGTGCGACGTCGTCGACGAAGTGCCGGGCGAGCGCGAGCCCGTACGTCTCGATCGACGCGATGCCGACGCTCTTGGCGTAGGCGAACGCCGTGTTCTTCTGCGAGTCCGTCGGGAGGACGTCCTTCTGGTCGCCCACGAGGTAGGCCGCCGAGAAGTCTCCCCGCAGGGCGGTCGTCACGGACAGGTCCGTGATCTCGTGTCGGGGGGTGTCGCGGGTGATCCGCACGACGCGGCTCTCCGCCTTGCCGTACTGGGTGTCTCCGAGGACGATCGTCATGCGCCGAGGCTGACAGGCCGGTGTGACCGGGGTGTCAGGAGGGTGTGACCCCTGTGTTTCAGGGCTGCGCGAGCTCGACGGCTGGGCGGTCGAGCAGACGTCCGGTCGGCAGCCGCGCCCCGTCCGCGCCAGCCCTGTCCGCGCCAGCCCCGTCCGCGGCGAACACCTGCTGGCCCCGCAGCCACGTCCCGTGCACGACGCCGTGCAGGTCCCGCGCGTCGTAGGCCGTCACCGGGTTGCGGTGCTCCAGCCGGGTCGCGTCGACGCGGAACGACGCGTCGGGGGCGAACGCGACGAGGTCGGCGTCCGCTCCGACGGCGATACGTCCCTTGCGGCCGGGGGTCGTCGGCGCGGTCGCCGCACCGCTGCCCAGCCCGACGAGGTCCGCCGTGGCCGACGACATCCACCGCACGACGTCGTCGAGCGCAAGCCCGCGGCGTCGGGCCTCGGTCCACACGGCCGGCAGGCCGAGCTGCAGCCCGGCGATCCCGCCCCAGGCGACCCCGAAGTCCCCGTGCCCGGGCTCGGCACCCCCGTACTTGAGGTCCACCGTGCTCGGGGAGTGGTCGCTGACGATGCAGTCGATCGTCCCGTCGACGAGGCCGGCCCACAGCAGGTCCCGGTTCGCGTCGTCGCGGATGGGTGGGCAGCACTTGAACTGGGTGCCGCCGTCGGGCACGTCCGCGGCGGCGAGCGTGAGGTAGTGCGGGCAGGTCTCCACCGTGAGGTGCAGGCCCTCTCCCTTCGCCGCGCGGATCTGCGGGAGCGCGTCGGCGGCGGACAGGTGGAGGATGTGCGCCCGGCCGCCGTAGCGGCGCAGGCCCTCGATGACGTCGCCGATGGCGGCGGTCTCCGCCGCCGGGGGCCGGGAGGCGACGAAGTGCGCGTAGACGCGCCCGTCGACGTCCGGAGCGGCCTCGTGGGCGTCGAGCACGCCGGGGTCCTCGGCGTGCACGATGAGCAGGGCGCCGTCCGGCCCCAGCCCGGCGAGCTCGGCCTGCGCGGCCCACAGCTGGTCACGGTCGAGGTGCTCGAACTCGTCGACGCCCGAGGGCGCGAGGAAGCACTTGAAGCCGAGCACCCCGGCGTCGTGCAGGGCGGCGAGGGAGCCGAGGTTCTGCGGGACGGCCCCGCCCCAGAACGCGACGTCGACGGCTACGCGGCCGTCCGCCGCGGCGCGCTTCACCGCGAGTGCAGCCGGGTCGGTCGTCGCGGGGACGGAGTTGAGCGGCATGTCGACGAACGTCGTCACTCCCCCGGCGGCCGCGGCGCGGGTCGCGGACGCGAACCCCTCCCACTCGGTGCGGCCGGGCTCGTTGACGTGGACGTGGGTGTCGACGACGCCGGGCAGCAGCACCTGGTCGTCCGGGAGCGTGACGTCCTGCGCGGCGTCGAGGACGGCGTCGTGGTCGGTGACGAGCGCGACGACGCCAGCGCGCACCGCGACCGCCGCCGGGCGCGGACCTGCGGGGGTGTGCACGGCGGTGCTGCGGATGACGAGGTCGAAACGTGGGGGATACACGGGCGTCCTAACGTGGGACCGCACCCGGTCGGTCGGCCGGGATGCCACGGTCTCAGGTGCGTGTAACGCCCCTGTGAACGGCGGACGACAGGGGGAATCGTGCTCGACATCGCTGCTGCGCTCCTGGGACTCGTCGCCGACGGCCGCCGCGTCGCGGTAGCCACGGTCGTCGCCGTGCACGGCAGCGCGCCGCGGCCCCCGGGGGCCTCGATGGCGGTCTCCGACGACGGCGCGGTGGTGGGCAGCGTGTCCGGCGGGTGCGTCGAGGGCGCGGTGTACGACCTCGCGCTCGACGTCCTCGCGACCGGGCGGGCGGTGCGGCAACGCTTCGGTATCAGCGACGAGGCCGCGATAGCGGTGGGCCTCACGTGCGGCGGCTCGATCGACGTCCTCGTCGCCCTGCTGCCCGACGACGACGCGACCCTCGGGCAGCTGCGCTCGGCCGCGCGGGGGCGGGGGGCGCGGGTCGCGGTCGTCGCGGGTGGGCCGGGGGACGACGCTGACCGCGTGGGGCGGGCGGTCCCTGCCGGCGCGATGGACGCCGACCGGCCCTGCGTGACCGGGCTCGTGCTCGTCGGGACGGGGCCGGGGACGATCGAGGTGTTCCACGAGGTGCTCCGGCCACCGGCGCGGATGGTGGTGTGCGGGGCCAACGACTTCGCCGTCGCGCTCACGGCGGCCGGGGCGCTCGTCGGGTACACCGTCACGGTGTGCGACGCCCGTCCCGTCTTCGCGCGGCCCGAGCGCTTCCCCGGCGCGGACGAGGTCGTCGTGGCCTGGCCGCACCGGTACCTCCAGGGCGAGCTCGCCGCCGGGCGGCTCGACGAGCGCAGCGTCGTGTGCGTCCTCGCGCACGACCCCAAGTTCGAGGTCCCCCTGCTCGTCGCGGCCCTGCGGATGCCGCTGGCCTACGTGGGCGCGATGGGCTCGCGGCGGACGCACGAGACCCGTGAGACGGCGCTGCGGGAGGCGGGCCTCACGCAGGACGAGCTCGCACGGCTGCACTCACCGATCGGGCTCGACCTCGGGGGGAGCACCCCGCAGGAGACGGCGGTGGCGATCCTCGCCGAGGTCCTGCTCGCCCGGACGGGCGGGTCAGGCCTCTCGCTGCGCGACGTCGGCGGGCCGGTCCACCGTGGGGCCACCCCGGCCCGGTGACCCTGCGGGGCCGGTGACGCGGTCGAGCGACGGGGATCAGAGCTGGGCTCTCCACTCGTCGGCGAGGAGCGCGTACCCGATGGCATCGATCCACCCCAGGTCACGGTGGAAGGAGTCACGCACGGCGTAGATCTCCCGGCGCATCCCCACCCGCTCGGCAAGTCGGCAGGAGGGCTCGTTCGCGGCGAACACGTCGGCGACCACCCGGTGGACACGCAGGTCGTCGAAGCAGAGCCGGAGGAGCTCCCGCACCGCCTCCGTCGCATACCCCTGCCCCCCGAGGTCCGGGTGCAGGGCCCACCCGATCACGGCCTGCTGCCCTCTGGCCTGGTCCGCCACCTCGCGCTGGGCCCAGGCGTCCACCACCCGGACCATGAGGTCCCCGATGATGTGCCCGTCGAGCTCGATGACGAGGAGATCACTCAGGCGGCTGCCGAGAAGGTCACGCCAGTCGGCCTGGTCCGCGGGGTGCCAGGCTCCCCACCGGCCGACGTCCTCCCGCTGGCGGTAGGCCCACATGGCGTCCTCGTCGGCCATGGTCACCCGGCGGAGCGTGAGACGTTCGGTGCGGAGCGGCCACGACACGTCGTCGAGCGGGGTGTGGGCATTCTGGTGGTTTTCGGTCACAGACCAGGATGGTACGTGGCGAGCTGCCGCTGCGGATCGGGTGGCGCGAGCGCGCGCCGCCCGACGATGAGACTGATGCCCAGGGATCACAGACCTGCGCGACGATGTCCGCTGTGACCGACTCCTCCCCCGCTGACCGGCCCGTCCCCCCGCCCACCCCACGGCGCTCTCGGCGCCGCTGGCTGATCGGCGGCGCCGCGCTACTGCTCGTCGCGGCCCTGCTCGCGGGCGGGGTCTACCTGTGGGCGCCCCACCACCGCCCGGCGCTGCGCGACGGCGAGGTGTTCGGCGTCGACGTGAGCCACCACCAGGGCACGATCGACTGGGACGCGGTCGCCGGGGACGACATCACCTTCGCCTACCTCAAGGCGAGCGAGGGCACGACGTTCCTCGACCGCCGGTTCGTCGAGAACTGGTCCGGAGCGGACGACGCCGGCATCGCTCGCGGCGCGTACCACTTCTTCACGCTGTGCGACCCGGGCGCTGAGCAGGCCGAGCACTTCCTGCGGACCGCTCCCCCAGAACCGGGTGCGCTGCCGCCCGCGGTGGACCTCGAGCTCGCCGGCAACTGCAGTGCCCGACCGCCCGCGGACGAGGTCGACGCCGAGCTCGACGCGTTCCTCGCCGTCGTCGAGGAGGCCTGGGGCACGGACACGCTGCTGTATGTGGGTGAGGACTGGGAGGGCGAGTACCCGGTGCTCGAGCGCTCCGACCGCCCGCGGTGGCTCGTGAGCTTCGTCGGCCGGCCGGACTACGCCTGGACGGTGTGGCAGCTGTCCTGGTGGGGCACTGTCGACGGGGTCGACGGGCGTGTCGACGTGGACGTCGCGCGACTGGACGACCTGCTGTGAGCATCCTCCGCTCGATCCGCAGGATCTAGGACGTGCACTCCCCCATCGAGCCGAGCACTACCGGGCCGCGATGCCGTCGAGCCGGAGCTCCGCCGTCTCGTCGCGGTGGCTGCCGGTCGAGCCGACGTGCTGCTCCGGCACCACGGGCCCGTTCTTCATGACTCCGTAGAGCGCCATCGCGTGACCGCGCCCGACGTCGTACGTGTCCGTGAGCCAGGTGACGAACTCGCCGGCCTTCGTCTCCGGCCCGTAGCCGCGGCTCGTCGCTTCGTCGAGGAGCTGCTGCGGTGTCCGTCCGGTCTTCTTCTCCATGGCATCGAGGTAGGCCTGGTAGGACATGTCGAGGCTCCCAGATCTGTCGGGCGATATGGGACTAACGTACCCCCGCGGTCGCTCTCGGTCACCGAAACGTCGGGTACGTCTGCGATCGTGGCCGGATGACGCAACCTCCCACGCTGCGCGAACTGGTCCCCGACGACGCTCCAACGCTCGGCCGGTGGCAGACCGACCCGACGTTCGCCGCCCACGCCGAGTGGCGCGCGAGCTCTGAGAGCGCTGCCCAGGAGTGGTGGAGCACCAGCATCGCCGACCCGGACGCGCTGCTTCGGCGCCTCGGAGTGGTCGAAGCGGGAGTACTCGTCGGCTTCGTCGACCTGCACGGCAGCGGCGCAGACGAGCGGGAGCTGGGGTACGTCATCGGCCCGTCCTCCCGGTGGGGCCGCGGGTTGGCGACCGCCGCGGCGAGAGCAGGCGTCGCCTACGGGTTCCAGCAGCTCGGCCTACGTCGCATCTGGGCCGAGGCCGTCGCGGCGAACCTCGCATCGATCCGGGTCCTGGAGAAGACTGGCCTTCACCCCATCGGCCGTGGCGAGGCTGCGACCTTCCTCGGTCAGGACTCCCACTACGAACGGTTCGAGCTCCTTCACCCGGACTGGAGCACTGCTCCGCGAGGGGATCACCCGTGAGATGGCAAGAACGCTTCCGTACGGTCGTCGCGATGTGGATCTTCGTCGGGCTGATCGGTGGCCCGTTCATGATCCTCATGGGCGTCGCCGCGTTCAGCGGGGTCGGGCCGTTCCAGGAACGCACCACCGTCAGCGCTGCCGCGCACTTCGCGCCGGGGCACGAGCTCAAGGTCAGCGGTAAGGACGGGGCCGGGCTTCGCCCGGGAGACTTCATGGTCCTCGCCCACCCGTCGAGCGTCGAACCGCTCACGGTCGCGTGCACGTGGAAGTCCCGCGTCTACACCACGGGCGAGCAGCGGTCCGGCACTCTCGAGCCCGTTGCGGTGGAAGGTACGGCGTCCGTGGTCGTCGATGCGGGCGACGGCCTGGAGTACCGGCCGGTGATGACGACGGCGCGCGGCTCAGGGTGGATGGAGCCCGAGTACCTCACCTGCACCGGGGAAGGTGTCCAGTCGTTCGCCGTCGCCGAGGACGACGGCATGTCCGACACGGTCCGGACGGCTGCGGGCGTCGGTGCGGTCCTCTTCGGGGTGCTCGTCACCGCCCTGGGCTTCGGCGCCCTCAAGCTGACGCGGCACTGGTCGCGGCAGAGGGCACCTCAGTCCGTGTCGTCACCCAGGGCCTGAGAGGTCTTCGGGGTGTACAGCTCGACCAGGTCGTCGTACCCGTCCCAGAAGTCCTCGATCAGCAGGCCGCGGCCGCTCAGGTGTGCGTGGAGGTACTCGAGGTGGCGGTGCCACCCAGCGGCATAGGACACCGGGTCCTCCAGCTCCTCGTGGTGCAGTGTCAACGTCGAGGTGGTGGCCGTCGCGTCGCTGAGGGCGAAGGTCACCCGGCTGGGGCGCTCCTCCGGGAAGTCCCACGTCAAGGTCAACAGCTGTCCCGGGCTCCACTGCTCCACAGCGTGCTCGGACCGGACCTCGTCGTCGTGCCACAAGGCGAACCGGGCGCTCTCGGTGAGGGAGTCGACGCTCAGGCGGCCGAGCCACTGGCTCGTCCGCGGACTCGAGGTCAGTGCGTCCCACGCCTCGTTCGAGGACGCTGGAAGCTCGACCCGCAGCCGCACGTCGGACGTAGCCGTCCCGGCGTGGCCGGTGATCGTCGGTGTCTGCATCCGGCCGATCGTGCCCGATCGGTACGCCTCCGACATGACGACCCGCCGCGCAGTGCTCAGTTCGGCCGCCTCTAGAGTGGGCGGGTGCTCCCCGGTCGCGGTCTTGGCGTGCTCGTGAGCGCGAACGCTCTGTCCAACGTCGCCGACGGCATCGCCTTCGTGTCGATGCCGCTCCTCGCGGCCTCCATGACGGACGACCCGCGGCTCGTTGCGGGACTCGCAACTCTGTACGCCGTCGTCCGCCTCCTGGTCGCCCTGCCGATCGGTGTCTGGGTCGACCGGGTCGACCGGCGCACCCTCCTCGTCACGGCCAACCTCCTGCGCGGTGGCGCCCTGCTGGGGCTCGCACTGACCATCCACGCGGGCGTCTCCTCGCTGGTCGTCCTGTACGCGGCCATGGCCGTGGTCGGGACGTTCGAGAGCATGGCCGACGACGCCGCGGTCGCCATCGTGCCGTCCCTCGTCGACCGCGAACGGCTCGACACCGCCAACGGGAGGATCGCGGCGACCCAGCTCATCGCCGACGAGTTCGCTGGCCCGCCGCTCGGCGGCCTGTTGTTCGCGCTCGCGGCGGCCGCGCCCGTGTTCGCGATGGGCGGGTTGTGGGCCGTCGCGGGCCTTGTCGCCCTCGCCCTGCCGATCCGGGGTTCGTCGCGACCACCCGTCAGGGCCGGGCGTCTCCCCTCGATCTCCACCGAGGCACGCGAGGGGATCGCCTGGCTGGCGCGGCACCGGGTCGTCGGCGCCCTGGCGCTCATCGGGGCGCTCGCGAGCGTCGGCTACATGCTGGCCTTCTCGATCCTCGTCCTGTTCGCACACGAGCGTCTCGGGCTCGACGGCACCGGCTACGGACTGCTTCTGGCGTTCTCCGCGCTCGGTGGGCTGCTGGGCTCGTTCCTCGCGCCACGGCTCCGGCAACGCCTCGGGTACCGGTGGACGATCGTGGGCAGTCTTGCCCTCGGGGCGGCGAGCCTCGGCGGGCTCGCGGTCACGACGGATCCGGTCGTCGCCGGCCTGCTCCTCGCGGCGTACATCCTGCACGCGGTCGTCTGGGGCATCTGCGCTGTCTCGCTGCGCCAGCGGCTCGTCCCGGACGACCTGCTGGGACGCGTCGGAGGTGCTGGCCGCGTGCTCGGGCTCCTGGGCCTTGCGGCGGGCTCAGCGCTGGGCGGGATCCTCGGCGCAGTCGACCTGATCCTGCCCGTGGCTGTCGGTGCCGCGGTGTTCGTGGCCTGCTGCCTCGTGGCTGCGCTCACGCTGCCCGGCGAGGAGCACGGCGAATCGGGCCTGCCCACAGGATCGAGCATCATGGTGCGATGACGTTGCCAGCCGACAGCCACGTGCACAGCGAGTGGTCCTGGGACACGGGCGGCCCCTCCTCCCCCGCGGTCGGGCGCATGCGCGCCACGTGCGCGCAGGCGGTGCGGATCGGGCTCGAGGCGATCTACTTCACGGAGCACCTCGACATTCCCGGGACGTGGCGCGCGGAACCGCAAGACCTGATGGCGCACCAGCAGGACCTCCTCACGAGTGCGGGCACCGTCGACTTCGCGCCGTTCGATGCCGCCGGGTACCTCGCCGCCGTCGACCGCATGCGCTACGAGTTCCCGGACCTTCGGGTCCACACCGGGCTCGAGCTCGGGCAGCCGCACCTCGTCGGCCGCCAGGCAGCGGAGCTCGTGGACCTCGATCTCATCGACAGGGTGCTCGGCTCCTTGCACACGCTCGACCTCGGCGACGGACCCGCCGAGCCCCACACCCTGTACCGCGAGCACGCTCCTGCCGACGTCATGGACGCTTACCTCGCGCAGATCCCGGTCATGGTCGCCAGCTCCGACGTGTTCGAGGTCGTCACGCACATCGACTACGCGGTGCGGACATGGCCCGCGAGCACGGCAGGGCCGTTCGACCCCCGCCTGTTCGAGGACGGCTTCCGGGCGGCGCTCCGGTCGATCGCCCAGGCCGGCCTGGCCCTCGAGATGAACACCCGGCGGCTCTGGCCGTGGGTCCCGGAGTGGTGGGCCGACGAGGGCGGTGCGGCCGTGAGCTTCGGCAGCGACGCCCACACACCGGACGCCGTCGCCGCACACTTCCCCGAAGCCACCGCGATGCTCGAGCACTTCGGCTTTCGACCCGGGAGCACGCCGGAAGAACTCTGGCGGCGGACGCACGCGATCTAGACCCGCGGCAGCGGGCTGAGCCCTTGTCGGATCTCCCTGGCGAGAATCAGCAGGGACCTCGTCACGGTGTCGTCGGGTACTCCCTCATGACAGCGTTGGGCGCCTCGCGCCCGTCGACGAGAACGCGGGCGGTGCTCAACGCATCAGCGTCGGGGACGTCGTCCCGGTCGATCACGACGACGACCCGGTACGGGTTGAAGTCCGCCAGGCACCCGTCACCGCCCTGCGTGTCCTCGACGGGGGTGATGTCGACGTCGCCGTCGTCCTGAGTCGTGACCTTGTCGACCCACGCCGGGCAGCTGCTCGACTCGCCGGAGGAGAACAGGGCCACCACCTGCTCCTCGAAGTCGACGTCCGCCAGGTCGCCGTAGACGCCCGGCGCGTGCGGCTCGCCCTCCTGCGCAGGGAGGTCGTCGCTGACGTTCTCCTCCCACAGCGTCCGGGCCGTCTCGCCGTCGTAGGCGACCTCGAGGATGAGAAACGGAGAAGAGTCTCCGAGCTCGTCGCGCCACCCGTCGACCTTGGCGAGCGTCCCGTCCGAGCCCCCGGCACCTGCCGAGCATCCGGAGACGACCAGCCCGACTCCGAGCAGCATGGTGCACCAGAGCGCACGTGGCTGGGTGCGGCTGCGGTCCACCTCGGCCAGTCCCATCGCGTCAACCTAGCGGTATCGACGCGGACGACGACAGGCCGCGGTTCATCGCGGCTCTGCTGAGGCGCTCACCTGTCGCAGATCGAGCTCCCAGAGCGTCTCACCATCGACCAGCTCCGGGGTGGGCACGAGCCCGAGCCGCCGCGCGACGCCCGCAGAAGCGTCGTGGTCGGGAAGGATGAAGGCTTGCACGACGACGACCTGCTGCTCCAGGAGCCAGTCGAGCATGGCTGTGGCCGCTTCCGTCGCAAGGCCTTGGTGCTGCGCGGAAGGCGCGACGAGCCACGCGATGTCTGCGGCGAGCGCGTCGTCGTCCTTGGTGAGCGTCGCCTGCACGTATCCGACGGCTTCACGCGTCGCCTCCGAGCGGACGATCCAGTTCAACCAACCGGCATCGCCAGTCGGTGACTGCCCGGCGGCCTGCATCTCGTAGCGGGTACGCAGGACGTCCTCCGTCGGGGGTTCGCCGCCGATGAAGGCGTAGAGCTCGGGCGCCGCAAGTGCCGCGACCATCTCTGTGACGTGCTCGGGACCCAACGGCTCCAGGACGAGGCGCGCAGTGCGGAGCTGGGTCGCGCGGGGCCACGTCATGCGATCGATCCGAGGACGTCCGCGAGCTCTCTCCGCTGTGCGCCGTCCAGGCCGAGCAGTGGCAGCGGCAGACTTCCGCTCTGGGCAAGACCGAGGTGCTCGGCGATCGCCGCGACGACGCGGAGGCTGCCGTGCTGCGCGAACATCGCCCAGACTGTCGCCAGCTCGTCAGACAGTCCCGCTGCTCGCGCCGCGTCGCCGGAGAGCGCCGCGCGGGCGATCGCGAGGGCCGGCGTCGGGAGGGTGCCGCCGATGACGGAGTACCAGACGTCGCATCCCGCGTTGAGTGCCGTGGCCGCGAAGGGGTCACCGGAGATCCCGATCGTCACGTCCTCTGGGAGAAGCTCACGGAGAGTGCTGATCCGCTCCACGGCGTCCCGAGGGTCGCTCGGCACGCCGGGGATCTTGATCGAGCGGACCCCTGGAAGCTCAGCGACGGAGCGGTAGAGGTCGTCGTCGAAGGCGAAGTGCGTCGTGCGCGGGTTGTCGTACGCGACGACAGGCAGCGACGTGGCAGCGGTGACGTCCTGGAAGAGCCGGTAGACGTCGTCGCGGGTCAGGGTCTGGTACGACACCGGAGCAACCAGCACGCCCGCCGCTCCGATCCCTTGAGCGTCCGCGGCCAGCGCCACGACGTCACGGGTGCGCAGCGCCCCCACGCCGACGATGACGGGCACCCCCGCGGAGTGCTCGAGGGCGAGGCGCGCGACCCGACGGCGCTCGTCGAGCGACAGGTACGCATACGCGCCCGTCGACCCCAGAACCGTGATCGAGTCGACATCCGCAGCAACGAGGCGGCGGACGAGCCCGACGAAGGCGTCTTCGTCAACCCGCTCGTCGCGCATGGGCGTCAGGGGGAATGCGCTCATTCCGGTGAACATGCGGGGACCTCTCGTCGTCGGCGAACACCCATGGTGCAGTGCGTCGTCGCGAACCGAAAGGGAATACCTCGCCCGCCAGGCAGACTGTCGTGATGCTCAGCGACCGACGCGCCCGTCATGACCTCGTGTCGGCTTCGCTCGCAGCGCGCGACGACGACGCACTCATGGCGCTCCTCGATGCCGCACCAGCCAGCACGGTAGGTGTGGGCGGCGGTGCCTCGGTGCTCGATGTCGATGGCGTCCCCGTGTTCGCCAAGCGGATCCCGATCACGGAGCGAGAGCTCGCGCACCCGAACAGCACCGCGAACCTCTACGACCTGCCGCTCGCCTGCCAGTACGGCATGCATCCCCTGGCGGGCCCGGGCTTCGGCGCCTGGCGTGAGCTGGCCGCCAACATCACCGTCACCGAGGGGGTCCTCGACGGGGACTGCGACTCCTTCGCCCTCCTGCACCACTGGCGGGTGCTCCCCGGCCGCCCACCCGTCGCGCCGGAGCAGCAGGACATCGAGGCGGTGGTCGCGCAGTTCGGCGGCGACCCGGCGGTGCGGACCCGCCTCGAGGAGCTCGCCCGGGGGGGCTCGAGCCTCGTGCTGTTCCTCGAGCACCTTCCTGATCGGCTGGGCACCTGGTTGAACGACCCGGTGGCCCGCGCCGAGACGTTCGAGCGGCAGCTCTTCGACGCCGTCACGTTCCTCCGGAGCCGCGAGCTCCTGCACGTGGACGGGCACTTCGGCAACATGCGGGCCGACGACGATCAGATCTACCTCGTCGACCTCGGGCTCGCGACATCGCCACGGTTCGAGCTGTCCGACGTCGAGCGCGACTTCGTCGCGTCCCACGCCGACCACGACACGGACTACGCAGCGATGCGACTGGTCAACTGGCTGGTCACCACGGTGTGCGGGGTGCCGATGCCGACCAGCGGTGGACCCGCCGAGCGCAACGCCTACGTGCGTCGGTGCGCCGGCGGCTCCATCCCGGAGGACGTGCCCCCGGTCGTCGCCGGGATCCTCGCCCGGCACGCCGGCGCCGCCGCCGAGATGAACGCCTTCTGTTGGCGCCTCGTCGACGGCGACACCGACGCGATGTACCGGCTTACGCCCGGGACGCCTCTGGCGTGACGTCGTCGACCGTCTCCCCTGCCGCGACGTGCGGGTGCTGACGGGTGAGCGCGGAACCCTCCACGTCGATGTTCGGCAGGATCCGGTCGAGCCAGCGCGGCAGCCACCACGCCTTGTCGCCGACGAGGTGCATGAGCGCGGGGATGATGAGCATGCGCACGAGGAACGCGTCGAGAAGCACCCCGAAGGCGAGCGCGAAGCCGATCGGCCGGATCATCGCGCTGTGCGAGAAGACGAACCCACCGAACACGGAGACCATGATGATCGCCGCCGCGGTGACCACCGAACGTCCCGCCCGCACGCCCTGAGCGATCGCGACCCGGGCCGGGGCACCGTGGACGTAGGCCTCACGCATGCCGGTCCCGAGGAACAGCATGTAGTCCATGGCGAGCCCGAAGAGGATCCCCACGAGGATCGTCGGCAGGAAGTTGAGGACGGGCCCCGGGGTGTCGACCCCGAAGACGGCGCTCAGCCAGCCCCACTGGTAGATCGCGACGACGCCACCGAGGGCCGCGAAGTAGGACAGGATGAATCCCCCCGTAGCGACGATGGGGACGAACACGGACCGGAAGACGAGCACGAGGATGATGAAGGAGAGCCCGACGACGACGAGCAGGTAGATCGGCAGAGCGTCCGCGAGCTTGTCGGAGATGTCGATGTTGCCGCTGGCGGTCCCCGCCACCCCGATGTCGTAGGTGCCGTCGAGCGGCGAGAGGTCGCGCAGCGTGTTGACGAGCACCTCGGTGGACTCCGTCGTGGGGCCCTCCTCGGGCACGACCTGGAACGCCACGAGCGTGCCGTCCTCCGAGATGCCGATCGGCGCGACGGCCACGACGTCGTCCTGGGTGAAGAGGGTGTCGGCGATCTGCACCTGGGCGGCGAGCGCGTCGGCCTCCGTGCCACCCGCGGGCAGGTCCGCCACGACGAGGAGAGTGCCGTTCTGGCCCTCGCCGAACTTCTCCGCGACGGTCTCGTACGCCTGGTACTGCGTCGAGTCGTGCGCCTCGGTCGAGCCGTCGGGCAGGTTGAGCCGGAGGTCGAGGGCAGGGAGCGCGATGAGGAGCAGCGCGGCGATGCCGATGAGCACGCGCGCGACCGCCCCGGGGGTCGACATGACCTTGGCTGCGGCGGCGGTGTTCGTCTCCGTCGTGGGCGTCCCGGCCGTTGCGCTGAGCGCAGCGCGCTCGCGGCGGCTGAGGATCCGCTCCCCGACGAGTCCGAGGAGCGCGGGGATGAACGTCACGGCGACGAGCACGGCGATCGCGACGCACAGGGCGCCCACGGTGCCCATGAGGCCCAGGAAGGGGATCCCGGAGACGTTGAGCGCGACGAGGGCGATGATGACGGTGAGCCCGGCGAAGGTGACGGCGTTGCCCGACGTGCCGTTCGCCAGCGCGATGGACTCGGGGACGCTGTAGCCCTGCTTGAGCTGCTGGCGGTGCCGGTTGACGATGAACAACGAGTAGTCGATGCCCACCGCGAGCCCGAGCATCACACCGAGGATGGGTGTCACGGAGGTCATCTCGACGACGCCCGACAGGGACATCGCACCGAGCGCGCCGATGCCCACGCCCACGAGGGCCGTGAGGATCGGCAGGCCGGCACCGACGAGGGTGCCGAGCATGACGATGAGGACGATGGCCGCCACGACGAGGCCGATGATCTCACCGGGGCCGAGCAGGCTCGGGACCCCACCGGCGAGCTCGGAGGAGAAGTTGGCCTCGACACCCGGGATCGGCTCGTCGAAGAGCGTGATGACGGAGTCGAGGACGTCGGCGGGGATGTCCAGCTGGGGTTCCGTGAAGGCGACGGTGACGACCGCGGCCGATCCGTCCGTCGAGACGGTCCGGATCTCTGCAGCCATCTCGAGCAGGGACGCTCCCTGCTCGAGCGTCGTGCTCTGCTCCTCCAGCGCGGCGCGCTGGCCCTCGAGCGTGGCGACGCTCTGGTCGAGGGTCGCCTGCTGGGCGTCGAGCTCAGCCGCGGCCTGGTCCGCGGTGCCGGAGGACTCCGCCGCCGCCCGAGCGGCGTCGAGCTGCTCCTGGGCGGTGACGAGCTCGGCTGCGCCGGTGTCGAGCTGGGTGCGGGCGGTGTCGAGCTCCTGCCGACCGGCCGTGATCTGCGCGGCCTGGTCGGCGCGCTGCGCCTCCGTCGCGAAGGGGTCGACCAGCGCGGTCACGCCCTCGAGCTCCGTGCCCTCGGCAACCCTCGCGGAGATCTCGTCGATCTGCTCCTGCGTGAAGGCTGACCCGTCCTCGGTCTGCAGGACGACCGTGCCCGTGCCGCCCGAGGCTTCGGGGAACTTGCTCTGCAGCTTCTCGGTGACCTTCTCGGTCGGGGTGCCGGGGATCGACATGGCCGTGGACAGGGTGCCCCCGGCGACGGCGAACGCGGCGCCTGCAGCGACGAGGATCGCGATCCACACGGTGATCACCAGTCGGGCGTGCCTGGACGCTGCGCGACCCAGACGATAGAGGAGTTCAGCCATGAGAGTCCTTCGAGGTGAGTCGTGGGAGGGCGGTCGGTCGTGGGCAGGAAGAGGGTGACGCGGTCACGCGGTGCGCTCGAAGCCCGCGCCGGACGAGAATCCGTCGCCGATGGCCGAGAGGAAGCGTTCCAGCAGCGCGGCGAAGACCCGCCGCGACTCGGCGTCGTCGACGCCGGCCGTGGTCTCGGCCCACCGCGCCGCCACCACGGGAAGCCCCGCGACGAGCGAGGCGACGAGGAGGTCGACGGCGAGGTCGTCGGCCTCGGGATGGCGGTCCTTGAGGTCCGCAGCCAGGCGTTTGCTCATCGACGCCATCGCACTGTTGAACAGCCCGGAGATCTGCCCCCGCACGCTCGAGTCGGGCATGAGCACCCGGGACAGGTAGCCCACCGGTGCGGTGAGGTCCATGGACCTCAAGGTCTGCGCCACGTCCTCGAAGACCGAGCCGGCTGGCCGGTCGGCGCTGTCCACCGAGCTGGCTGCGAGCGCTGCCATGGCTTCGTCGAACCGCTCCGAGCACACGGTGATGGCCACGTCGTTCAACGAGGAGAAGTGGTTGAAGATCGTGCGCCGTGACACGTCTGCGCGCTCGGCGAGCTCGTCGACGCTGAAGCCCCCGATGCCGCGCTCGTCCATGAGGGGCGCGGCGGCGTCGAGGATCGCCCGGCGGTGGCGGGCCTTGAGGGCGCCCCGGCGGTCGACGGGACGGTCAGCGGAGAGCACGTTCTTACACTACATGCATCGATGCACCGAGTGCATCGATGCGAGCGGAGACCCCGCCCACACCGAGGGCGAGGTCTCCGGGAACCTCAGCGCGGGAACGAGGACAGGTCCCGCGCCCCCATCTGCGCCGTGATGGCGAGCTCGATGGCCTTGAACGCGTGGTCCTGCGTCATGGCGTTCTCGGTCCGCTCGAGGCAGTCGAGGACGAGCTGCCCGAAGAACGGGTACCCGACCTTCCCGTACACGTTGTAGTGCTTCTCCTCCTGGCCGTTGGCGAGGAACAGGTGCGCGGGGCCGTCCTGGGTGCCGAGGTTCATGTACTTGCGCTGCTCGATGAACCCCTCGGTCCCGAGGATGAACGTCCGTCCGTCGCCCCACGTCTGCAGCCCGTCCGGGGTGAACCAGTCGCACCGCAGGTACCCGGTCGCGCCCGTGTTCGTCACGAGGTTGGCGTCCCCGAAGTCGTCGAGCTCCGGGTGGTCGGGGTTGGCGTAGTTGGCGATCTGGCTGTTGACCACCTCGGCGTCCGTCGCGCCGGTGTAGTGGAGGATCTGGTCGATGTTGTGGCTGCCGATGTCCGTGAGGATGCCGCCGTACTTGTCCTTCTCGAAGAACCAGTCGGGGCGGCTCCCGGCCCGCAGCCGGTGCGGGCCGAGCCCGATGACCTGGACGACCTTGCCGATGGCCCCCTGCTCGATGAGCTGCCCGGCGAACACGGCCGTCTCCACGTGGATGCGCTCGGAGTAGTACACGCCGTACTTCTTGCCGGTGCGCTGCACCGCCTCGCGGGCGGCGGCGAGCTGCTCGAGCGTCGTCAGCGGCGCCTTGTCGACGAAGTAGTCCTTGCCGGCCTCCATCACGCGGATGCCCTGCGCGCACCGTTCGCTCGTCACGGCGGCGCCGGCGACGAGCCGGACCTCGGGGTCGTCGAGCACCTCGTCCTCGGACCGTGCCACCCGCACGTCCGGGAACCGCTCGCGGAACTGCTCGACCTTCGCGGGGTCGGGGTCGTACACCCACTTGAGCGTCGCACCCGCCCCGATGAGCCCTTCGCACTGGCCGTAGATGTGGCCGTGGTCGAGGCCGATGGCGGCGATGACGAACTCGCCGGGCTCCACGACGGGGGCGGGCAGGGGCGCGGGGGCGTAGGTGCCGCCGTCGGACGCGGTCATCGGTTCTCCTCGGTGTCGGTGGTGCTGGACGGGCGCGTCGGGGCGTCGGTCCCGGGGATGGTGATCGGCCCGTCCTGGTCGCTCACCTGCCCGGTCTTCGCGTAGAAGCGCGGAGCGCGCTCCGGGAGCGTGCCCGGGTGGTAGTACGGGTCGTCGACGGACAGCGGCAGGTCGACCGTACGGCGCTCGATGCCCGCCTGGTAGATCGCGGTGATGAGCTCGATCGTCCGCCGTCCGTCATGCCCGTCGACGCTGGGCCGCCGCCCGGTCTCGATCGCGGTGAGGACGTCGTCGACCTGTCCCTCGTGGCCCGTGTGCGTGAGGGGTTCCTGCGCGGCCATCACCTCGTCGATCTTGCGCACGAGCTCGGCGTTCCCGCCCGGGACGGGGAAGCCGTTGGGTTGCGCGGTCTCGGCGACGACGTCGCCCGTGAGGCTGATGCTCGCGTCGCGTCCCTGGACGACGATCTGCTGGCGCTCTCCGTGGTGCACCACGGAGCTCGTGAGCGTCGCGAGGGCACGGTCGTACCCGAGGACGGCGACGGAGAGGTCCTCGACCTCCGCGTTCTCGTGCGCAGCGTTCGTCAGCACGGCCGTCACGGACTCCGGCGCCCCGAGGAGCCACAGGAGCATGTCGACGTGGTGCACGGCGTGGTTGAGCGTGCAGCCGCCGCCCTCCTGCTCCCAGGTTCCGCGCCACCACAGGTCGTAGTAGCCGAGCCCGCGCCACCACGCGGAGTCGACGGCGACGTGCGAGACCGGCCCGACGAGCCCCGACTCCACCACGGACCGCAGCTGCACGACGTCGTCCCGGAACCGGTTCTGCGCGACGGAGGAGAACACGGCACCGCCCTCCTCCTCGGCAGCGAGGATCGCGTCGCAGGCGGCCAGCGACGGGGCCATCGGCTTCTCGCACAGCACGTTGATCCCTGCCCGCAGGAGGTCGACGCTCACCGGGCCGTGCGTCGACGGCGGGGTGCAGACGCTCACGAGGTCGATGTCGCCCCGGGAGAGCAGCTCGGTGTGGGAGGTGTGCACGGTCGCGGCGTCGAGGCCGTGCGTCTGCCGGAACGCCTCGGCCTTGCCGGGGGCGGTGTCGCTGAGCGCGACGATGCGGCAGCGGTCAGGGAACGCTGCGTACGCACGCACGTGCGCTCCGGCGATGCTCCCGGTTCCGACGATGGCGACGTTGATCATCGAGCTTCTCTCCTCCGTGGGCGACGACGACCGGAGGTGCGGGCATCGCCAGTGATACGTATCACTAGGATGCTCAGCAGGCTCCTCGGATGTCAATCGCTAGGGTGGAGACATGTCGCAGAACGCCACGAGCCGGGACGTAGCACGCCACGCGGGGGTGGCGCAGTCCACCGTCTCGTACGTGCTCTCCGGCAAGGGCTCCATCTCCGCGGAGACCCGCGAGCGCGTGCTGCGCGCCGTCGACGAGCTCGGCTACCGCCCCAACCTCGCGGCGCGCTCGATGCGCACCCGCCGAACCGGTCGGCTCGCCGTCGTCATGGGCATGCGGCTGGTCGACCCCGTCCCGCTGCTCGCCGGCGCGGGCGCCGTCGCGGAGGCCGCGGGGTACGCCATGGAGGTGCACAGCGTCGACGGCACCGCCCGGGTGCGCACCGACCGGATGCTCGACCTCGCGCGGTCCGGCCAGTACGAGGGCATCCTCGCGCTCGGCCCCGTCCTCCCCACGAGCGCCGCGGACCTGCCCGACGACGTCCCCGTCGTCACGACCGACGACTTCGACGACGAGATGCGCAACGTCGGTGCGCTCGCCGACCCCTCGCCGGTCCAGACCTTCGTCGAGCACCTCGTCGCACTCGGCCACACCCGCTTCCTCCACGTCGCCGGGCCGCCGCACTTCACGTCCGCCGCGCGCCGCGCGGACGCCTACCGGGAGACCGTCGCCCGGCTGGGCGTCGAGTCCCTCGGCGTCGTCAGCAACAGCTGGTCCGGCGACGACGCCGTCGCCGCCGTCCGCGCACTGCCCGACGACGCGCCGCCGCTCGCCGTGATCGCCGCCAACGACCTCCTCGCCGTCGCCGTCCTGCGCGCCGCGACCGAGCGCGGCTGGTCCGTCCCGGGGGACGTGAGCATCACCGGCTGGGACAACTACGACGTCGGCCAGTACCTCACGCCGTCCCTCACCACCGTCGACGGCGACCGTGCCGAGGCCGGCCGGCGCGCGATGCAGCACCTCGTCGCCGCCCTCCGCGGCGACGTTCCGCCGCCCACCTCGAACCCGCTCACCCGCATCGTGTGGCGGGAGTCGACCGCGCCGCCCGGCGCACCGCGCCAGCCCGCACACGGCACGCACCCCCGGGAGGACCTCGCATGACACGCACGCTGCGCATCGGCATGGGACAGATGCTCGTCGAGCCCGGCGAGCGCGACGCGAACCTCGCCCGCGCCGTGACGATGATCGACGGCGCCGCGGCCGCCGGGTGCGACGTCGTCGTCCTGCCCGAGTGCCTCGACCTCGGCTGGACCCACGAGAGTGCCCGCGACCTCGCCGCGCCGATCCCGGGCCCCACGACGCAGGTGCTGTGCGACGCCGCCCGCGAGCGCGGCATCGTCGTCGCAGCGGGCATCACCGAGCGCGACGGCGTGCGGGTCTACAACGCCGCGGTGCTCGTCGACGCCACGGGAGAGATCCTGCGCAAGCACCGCAAGATCAACGAGCTCGACGTCGGGCTCGGTGTCTACACGGCGGGTGCGTCCCTCGCGGTGGCCGACACCGACCTCGGTCGCATCGGCCTGGACATCTGCGCGGACAACTCGCTGTCCTCCGTCGCGCTCGGGCACGCCCTCGGCCGGATGGGGGCGCAGATCCTCCTGTCGCCGTCCGCCTGGGCCGTGCCGCCGCAGCACGACAACGTGGCGACCCCCTACGGATCCGAGTGGGTGGAGCCGTACCGGGAGCTCGCCACAGCGCACCGGATGCCCGTGGTGGGCGTGAGCAACGTGGGGCCCGTCATCAGCGGCGACTGGGACGGGTGGCGCTGCATCGGGGCGTCGCTCGCCGTCGGTGCCACCGGGGAGATCCTCGCGCAGGGGCCCTACGGGATCGACGCGGAGGCGTTGCTCACCGTCGACGTGCCGATCGTCTGACCGCGGCGCCAGCGGGTTCCCTCCCCGGGGACCTCGTGGCCCCCGCCCACCGGGGGCGGGAACAGGCTCCCAGGCGTAGGTTCGTGCTCATCGACGGCCATGGGCCGCGCGCGCCAGGGGGCGCCGTCCGCCGACACGAGGAGACCCCGCCATGACCAGCTCGCACCCCGCCCACTCCGACGGCGAGCCCTACCGGGACCCCCGGCACGCCGACGACGCGACGCTCGCCCGGGACCGCCAGGCGGTCGTGCAGCGCGAGAAGGACGAGTACGGGGGCGTGAAGATCGGCTCCGCCTTCTTCGGGTGGCTCACCGCGACCGGCACCGCCGTGCTGCTCGTCGCGCTCGTCGCCGCCGGTGGGGCGGCGCTCGGCCTGGCCACGGACACGGACTTCGTCGACGTCGCCCAGTCGAGCGACGACGTCGCGACCGTCGGGATCGTCGGCGGGGCCATCCTGCTCGTCGTGCTGTTCCTCGCCTACTACTGCGGCGGGTACGTCGCCGGACGCATGGCGCGGTTCAACGGCCTCAAGCAGGGCGTCGCCGTCTGGCTCTGGGCGGTGGTCATCGCGATCCTCGTCGCCGCCCTCGGGGCGCTCGCCGGCAACGAGTACAACATCCTCGCGGAGGTCAACGCCTTCCCGCGGATCCCCGTCGACGAGGGGGACCTCACGACCGGCGGCATCATCGTCGCCGTCGGTGTCGCGATCACGAGCCTTCTCGGCGCACTGCTCGGCGGGCTCGCCGGGATGCGGTTCCACCGCAAGGTCGACCGCGCGGGGCTCGGCGCCTGACGCCTCAAGGCGCGAGGCCGGGTGCGGGCCCGCCCGCCGCGAGCTCGCGCCACACCCGCTCCCGGGACAACGGCAGGTTCCGCACCCGGACACCCGTGGCGTCGCGCACCGCGTTGGCCAGCGCTGCCGCCACGGGGTTGAACGGCGCCTCGCTCATCGACTTGGCGCCCAGCGGACCGATCTCGTCGTACGTGTCCGCGAGCAGCACCTCGGTGCGCGGCACGTCCGCGTACTGCGGCACGTGGTACTCCCGGAACGTCCGCGTGGTGACGCGCCCCGCGCCGTCCAGCCGCACCTCCTCGTAGAGGGCCGCACCGATCGCCTGTGCCACCCCGCCCTCGATCTGCCCGCGCAGCTGCTCGGGGTTGAGCACCACACCGGCGTCGGCGGACTGGACGCTCTGCAGGACCCGGACCTCCCCGGTCTCCCGGTTCACCGCGACCCGGAACCCGTGCACGTTGTAGGCCACCGAGCGCGGGGTCCCGTCGTGGTGCCCGCGGGCGACGAGCGGCACGTGCTCCGAGTCGACGTCCCGCATCATCGTCCGCAGCTGCAGGGCGGCGGCCACGACGGCCTTGCCGGCGACGACAGACCCCGTCGACCCGAACGCGCCCGTGTCATGGTCGACGACATCTGTGTCGGACTGTCGAACGCGCACCCGGTCCCCGGGCACGCCGAGGATCGTCGCGGCGAGCTGCCGGTGGACCGTCGTCGTGCCGTTGCCGAACTCCGCCGTGCCGACGCACACCTCGAACGTCCCGTCCTCGAGCCGCGCGACCGACGTGTCCGAGAAGTGCCCGCGGGGCGGGATCGTCGCGATCATCGCGAGCGCGAGCCCGGTACCCACCGACCACTGGCGGCCCCGCGGGACCGCCGCCCCGTTGCCGCGGGCGAGTGCGGCCTCGGTGAGGTCGAGGCACTGGTCGAGCCCGTAGCTGCCGTGCCGCAGGTCGCTCACCTCGTCGGGGTCCGTGACGATCATCGGCTCACCGGGCAGCACGACGTTGCGGCGACGGAGCTCGCCCGGGCTCAGGCCGAGCTCCCGAGCGAGGTCGTCCATCGCGGACTCCACCGCGAACACCACCTGCCCGAGCCCGTACCCGCGGAACGCCCCGGACGGCGGGTTGTTCGTGTAGACGACCTCGGCGTCGACCCTCGTGGCGGGGCAGCGGTAGACGGCGAGCGACTCGCTCAGCCCGTGGAACATCACGCCCCGGCTGTGGTTGCCGTAGGCCCCGGTGTCGCTGAGGAGGTCGACGGTCATCGCGGTGAGGCGGCCGTCCTCGTCGGCGCCGAGCCGGACGTCGACGGTCATGGGGTGCCGGACGGTCGCGACCGTGAACACGTCCTCGCGGGTGAGCTCGTACTGGACGGCCCGCCCCGTGCGCAGCACGGCGAGCGCGACGAGGTCCTCGGTGAGGATCTCCTGCTTGCCGCCGAAGCCCCCACCCACCCGGGCCGTGAACACCCGGACCCGTTCCCGCTCGAGCCCGAACACGTGGCACAGCTCGTCGCGCACGAGGAACGGCACCTGGGTGCTCGACCTGATGACCAGGCGCCCGGTCGCGTCGAGCCAGCCCCGGGCGGCGTGCGTCTCGAGGGCCGCGTGGGAGACGCGGTGGGACGTGAACGTGCCACCGACGGTGGTGTGCGCGGCCGCGAGTGCGGCGGCGGTGTCGCCCATCTCCTCGTGGAGGGTCGCGACGACGTTGCGGTGCGCCTCGTCCACCCGGTCCGCGTGGGTGCGGTCAGGGTGGACGAGGGGCGCGCCGGGGCGGCGGGCACGCTCGGGGTCGAAGACGGCAGGCAGCTCCTCGTACTCGACCCGGACGAGGTCCCGCGCACGCTGGGCGACGTCGAGCGAGTCGGCGACGACGGCCGCGACGCGCTGCCCGCGGAACCGGACGACCGTGTCGAGGACCCGGGTGTCGTCGGGGTCGTCGTAGCGGCTCTCGTGCCGGCCCGTGGAGAACAGCACGTCGGGGGCGTCCGCGGCGGTGAGCACCGCGTGCACGCCCGGCATCGCTTCGGCGGCGCTCGTGTCGACGGCCAGGACACGGGCATGGGCGTGCGGGCTGCCGAGCACGGCGAGGTGCAGCACGCCCTGCGTCGGCAGGTCGAGCGTGTACGGCTCGCGGCCGGTGACGACGCGCATCGCGGCGGGCGGCGGCGCGGACGTCCCGACGCCACCCGCCGCGCACCCCACGTTGCGCACACCCGCGATCGCGTCCGCGATCGACCGGTACCCGGTGCACCGGCAGAGGTTGCCCTTGAGCGCGTGCGGCAGGTCCGCGCGCTGCGCGTCGTCGAGCACGGACGCGGTGACGACCATCCCGGGGGTGCAGAAACCGCACTGGAAGCCGCCCGCGTCCGCGAACGCCTGCTGGACGGGGTGCGGGTGGTCGACGTCCCCGAGCCCGGCGACGGTCGTCACGGAACGGCCCTCCGCGCGGTGGGCGGGGTAGATGCACGAGTGCACGGCCTGCCCGTCGACGAGCACCGTGCACGCGCCGCAGTCCCCCGCGTCGCAGCCCTTCTTCACCTCGACGTGGTCGTGCTCGCGCAGCAGGGTCCGCAGGCACTGCCCCGGCGCGGGGTCGGTGTCCAGGACGACGCCGTTGACCTCGAGCTTCACCGGGCGCCGCCCGCGCCGGGGGCCGGGGGGCCGTCGTCCGCCAGCTCCTGACGGACCTCGTGCGCGAGGACGGTCGTGACGTGGCGCCGCCAGTCCGGGGCGCCGTGCACGTCGTCGTACCAGTGCTCGACGCCGGCGAGCGCCACCTCGAGCTGCTGCTCGGCGGGCGGGCCGGGGAACCGCAGGACGACGGGAGCCGGCGTGCTCGCCGTGATCGTCACCGTCGTCGCGCCGTCGACGTCGCGCCGACCCGTGACGACGGCGCCGGACCGGCCGAGCGGGGACAGGGCGATCTGGCGGAACGCGGTCCGTGCCGCGAGGGCGGCGCTGGGCACCTCGACGGACCGGAGCACCTCACCGGGTGCGAGCCCGGTCCGGGACGGGCCGGTGACGAGGTCCGCGACGGGCAGCGTGCGCGCCCCGCCGTCCGGGAGCCACACGACGGCGGTGGCGTCGAGCGTGACGGCGAGGGAGATCATGGCGCCGGCCGGCAGGGCGAGGCAGATGTTGCCGCCGACGGTCGCGGCGTTCCACACCTTCCACGACGCGAGCAGCGCGTCGCAGCACTGGCGGAACAGCGGGTGGGCGGTGCCAGCGACCTCCGGGGTGAGGGCGGCGAGCTCCGCGACCGTGCACGTCGCGGCGATGCTCAGGCCGTGGGCCGTCCGGGTGACCGCGGGCCAGCCGAGCGCGGTGAGATCGACGAGTCCGGTCGTCCCGCGGCCGTGCTGCGGCTCGGAGAACAACCACGTGCCTCCGCCGAGCAGCACCTCGCCGGGGCGCAGCGCGAGGTCGGCGCGGGCGTGCGCCACCCGCACCGTGTCGATCAACAGGTCCATGCGGCCTCCCGGTCCTCCTCACCAGGCAACCACCGGCGTGTGTCGGTCGTGTAACCACGAGGGGCCGCGCGCGTGACGCGTGCGCGCCGGGCCGGTGGTCCGTCGCGACCTCGTGCGCCGGGTGCGCCCGGCTGGTGCGGCTGTGCGGCTGGTGCGGCTGATGCGGCTGATGCGCCCGGTGGCTCAGGTGGTGGTGCTCGGCGTGGCTTGCACGTCGTCCGCGGCACCGACGACGGCGGCCTCCTCGACGGCGCACTTGCCCTGGTGCTTCACGCGGTACATGGCGAGGTCCGCGGCGCGCAGGAGCTCGGAGGGGTCGGTCATGGCGGGGTCGGCGACGGCGACCCCGATGCTCGCGCTGATCCGCACCTCCTGGCCGCTCACGGTCATGGGGCGGCGCACCTCGTCGAGGATCCGGTTCGCGACGTCGTGCGCGGAGCGGGCCGCGTGACCGACGAGCACGGCCGCGAACTCGTCACCGCTCATCCGGATCGCGGTGGCCTCGTCCCCCAGGGGGCTCAGGAGCGCGACGAGCCGCCGCGCGGTCTGCACGAGGACGTCGTCACCCGCCGCGTGCCCCAGGGTGTCGTTGACCGCCTTGAAGTCGTCGAGGTCGATGAACACGACCGCGAGGCCACGGCTCGTCCCGCGGGGCCGCGCGAGCTCGTCGTCGATCCGCTCCGACAGGACCACCCGGCCGGCGAGACCGGTGAGCGCGTCGTGGGTCGCCTGGTGCCGCAGGAGCCGCTCCGTCGCGGCGAGACGGCCGACGAGGCCCCGGTTCTCGGAGATGGTCGCGTGCTGGCGCACGACGAGGAGCACGACCATGACGACCGCGGCGGCGGCCGACTCCGGGCGGATGCCGTCGCCGAGGTGCTGGAGCGCGAGCGCGACGAGCGCCGGCAGCAGGAGGACGTACGGAGCATGGACGAGCGTGTGGTGGGTGCTCAGCACCTCGCGGCGCTCGGACGTGCCCTGGTACACGCAGACGCCGAGGACGAAGCAGGCCATCCCTGCCGCCCAGGCGGGCGTCCCACCCATCCCCCACGCGACGTCCGACACGGCGACGACGAGGAAGGCGGCGCAGCTCAGCGCGGGCATCGCGCGCCGCGAGGGGTGCATCTCCGTGAGGGCGACGCCGGCCACGACGACGGCGACCGCGACCGCGCCGAGCGGGAGCGCGACGGAGAACGCATGGCTGACCCCTCCGTGCTCCTCGTCCGCGACGGCATGGAGCACGAGGGGCCACGCGGCGACGAACGCAGACGCGGCCGCGAGCCCTCCGTCCGTGACGAGCCGGATCCGGGACCACGGGTCGGCACCGAGCGACGTCAGCCACCACACCGCGCCGCCGAGGACGACGAACCCGACCCGCCCGGCAGTCGCCAGGCCGTCGGGGAGGCCGGTGAGCCAGGCGAGGGGCGCGAGGGACCAGCACAGGGCCGCGGCCGTGAGGCACCGCCACCCGAGCTGACTGCGGCCCGGTCGCGCGCGGGTCGCGGCGACGAGCGTCGCGACGACGACCGCGAGCGCGAGCGCACCGTCCAGCGCGAGGCCCGTGGGCGTGGGTCCGAGCAGCAGTCGCAGACCCGCGACACCACCGAGCCAGGCGACGGCGGCGATCACGCGTGCGCGCGAGTCCAGCGAGGTCTGCGGCACCGCGCCTCCCGTTGCCCCTGGCGCTCCCGGTGCGGGTCGACGGGCCCGGTCGGGACCACGACATCTGCAGGAGCGAGTCCAGGGTACCGGCGAGGCCCGGCGGCCGACAGTGCACGAGGTGAGGCGACGTCGTACCGCGACCGACATCCCCGCTGGGCACCGATACTGGGTGCATGCTGTCGCCGCGCTCGTCCAGGTCCACCACCAGCACCTCTCCCGGGATCGACGCAGCGCAGTCCCGACGGTCCTGGCTCGGCCGGGCCGCTCGCCACAGGGCCGGGGCACTCGTCGGCGGCTCGCTCGTCGTCATGCTCGTCGGTGGCGCGTGCGCGGGGATGCCCACGGCCACGCCGCCGTCGCTCGACGAGCTCGCCGCGGACCTGCCCGCACCGGAGCTCGCGGCACCCGTCGACGCCGTCGTCGTCCCGGAGGCCGCCCCCCAGTCCGCGCTGGGCACGGCGAAGCTGCTCGAGGTCAAGGGCCGAGCACCGAAGACCGGCTACTCCCGGGACGCCTTCGGTCCCGCGTGGGCGGACGAGGACCGCAACGGCTGCGACACCCGCAACGACATCCTGGCCCGTGACCTCACCGCCGTGACGTTCGAAGCCGGGACGAACGACTGCGTCGTGCTCAGCGGTACCTTCGCCGACAGGTACAGCGGGACGACCATCGAGTTCCAGCGCGGCCAGGAGACGTCGTCCCTCGTGCAGATCGACCACGTCGTCGCCCTGTCCGACGCCTGGCAGAAGGGCGCCCAGGGCTGGGACGACGCGACGCGCAAGGCCTTCGCGAACGACCCCCTCAACCTTCTCGCGTCCTCCGGTCCGCTCAACTCGCAGAAGGGCGACGGGGACACCGCGACGTGGCTCCCGCCGAACAAGGAGTTCCGCTGCGAGTACGTCGCACGCCAGGTCGGGATCAAGTACACGTACGGGCTGTGGGTGACCGAGGCGGAGCAGGGCGCGATGCTCAGCGTGCTGTCCGCGTGCCCGGAGCAGGGACTGCCCGAGGGGGCCGCCGTGCCGGCGACGCCCGAGGCTCCGGCGCCGGAGCCGCAGGCCCCCGCTGCCACCGAGCCCGCACCCGTTCCGGCACCTGCCGACCTCCCCTACCCGAGCTGCGCAGCGGCCCGGGCTGCCGGAGCAGCACCCGTGCACCTGGGCGACCCCGGGTACGGCACGCACCTCGACGGCGACGGCGACGGGGTCGGCTGCGAGAACTAGGCCCGCGGGTCCCCACCGCGCCCGTCGCGGTCCTGGTCACGCGGCTATGATGGCCGGTCGGATCGATTCGATCAGCCCTCTCGCAGAACGGTGCTCCCGTGGCCCCGACCCCACCTGACGTCGTCGCGCCCGAAGCACAGCGTGCCCGCGTCGCCGTCGCGCTCGTCTTCTTCACCAACGGCGCCATCGTCGCCAACCTCATCCCGCGCTACCCCCAGGTCAAGGAGCACCTCGGGGTGTCGGACGGGCAGCTCGGGCTCGCCGTCGCCGCGTTCCCCCTCGGTGCACTCATCTCGGGTCTCGCGGCCGGGGCGCTCATCCGCCGGTTCCGGTCCTCGCGCGTCGCGATGGTGGGGACCATCATCATGGCGGCCGGGGTCCTCCTCGCCGGAGTGGCGCCGACCCTGGTGCTGTTCGCGGTCGGCCTGTTCCTCGCAGGTGCCCTCGACTCGATCGTCGACGTCTCGCAGAACTCCCACGGGCTGCGCGTACAACGGCTCTACGGCCGCTCGATCCTCAACGCCTTCCACGCCATCTGGAGCATCGGCGGTGTCGTCGGCGGGCTCATGGGCGGCATCGCGGCCGGGCTCGGCGTGCCGCTCGGTCTGCACCTCGCCGTGTCGGGCGCGATCTTCAGCGTCGTGAGCATCTACGGCTACCGCCTCATGCTCCCCGGGCCGGAGCCCGTCGAGCCCCCGCAGGCTCACGGCGCCACGCGCTCCGCCGGACGCACCACGGTCCAGATCGGCGCCCTCGCCGCGCTCGTCGCCATCGCGGCGGCGGGCGCGATCGTCGAGGACGCCGGGAACTCCTGGGCCGCGATCTACCTGTCGGAGTCCCTCGGTACCGGCGCGACGCTCGCCGCCCTCGGCTTCGTTGCGCTCGTCGGCGCGCAGTTCGTCGGCCGGATCTACGGCGACCGGCTCGTCGACAGGTTCGGGCAGGCCACCGTCGCGCGCGCGGGCGGGCTGCTCATCGCCGTCGGGCTCGGGACGGCGCTCGCCCTGCCGACCGTCCCGGGGACGATCCTCGGGTTCGCCGCCGCGGGCCTCGGGTCCGCGACGCTCGTGCCCGCAGCCATGGGTGCCGCGGACCGCCTGCCCGGGCTCGCGCCCGGCACCGGCATCACGATCGTCAGCTGGATGATGCGGTTCGGCTTCCTGCTCGCCCCACCGCTCGTCGGGCGCATCGCCGACGCGACGAGCCTGCGGACCGGCCTCGTCGTCGTCCCGCTGGCCGGTGTCGTCGTCGTCCTCGCCGCCGGCGTGCTCCGGGAGCGCCGCGCCGACGTCACAGGCTGACCCGGCGCGTCCGACCCGCCCGGGCGGGCGGGCGGAACGTGCGGGCTGCCCCACCCGGGAACGATCGACCGGAGGCAGCTCGATGACCTACCGGCCGGGAGCAGCCGCGGCCAGGACGTGGTGCGGGAGCTCGGCGACGACGGCGTCGAGGAACGTCCCCAACGATCCGGGCTCGGCATAGGCGGCGATCCAGCGCCGGTAGGACTCCCGCCAGATCGTCAGCACCAGCCCCGCGGCCAGGCTCGCCTCGTCGGGAGCAACGCCCTGCTCCTCCAGGAACCGTTGGACCTGCTGCTGCCAGCGCAGCTGCTGAGCGAGGTCACGGGCCCGCAGCACAGGGTTGTCGTCGAGGATCCGTTCTCGGGCGCACTTGACCTCGGGGTCCTTCTCGGCCGACCCAGCCAGGGCGCGCACCCCCTGCAGGAGCCGGGCCAGGGGCGGGACATCGGGGCCGGCGGCAGCGGCCGCCTCCACGACCTCGGCGAAGACGTCTTCGTCGGCGGCGAACATCGCCTCGTCCTTGTCGCGCACGTGGCGAAAGAAGGTGCGCGTGGACATGTCCGCGGCATCGGCGATGTCGGCGACCGTCGTCGCCTCATACCCACGCTCGACGAACAACCGCAGGGCGTGCTCGGCCAGTGAACGCCGAGTGGCGGCCTGGCGCCGTTCGCGAGGGGTGAGCTGCTGCACCACCCCATTGCAGCACATCACCTCCTTGACAAACACTGTCGCTCTGGCACATCGTGTCAATTAGGCACGACAAGACGATGCCTCGACCGACAGGAGCACTCATGGACATCACCGGTTCCACTGCACTGATCACCGGCGCCTCCGGCGGCATCGGTGCTGGCATCGCCCGGGCGCTGGCCGCCCGCGGCGCCGACGTCGTCCTCGCCGCACGCAGCGTGGACAAGCTCGAAGCCCTGGCGGCCGACATCCGCAGCCAGCACGGCCGCGACGTGCTCGTGCTCCCCGTCGACCTCTCCACTCCCGACGCCGGCGCCGGGGTGCAGGAGGCACTGGCGGGGCGCCACGTCGACATCCTCGTCAACAACGCCGGTTTCGGGCTCAGCGGCCGACTGGCCGAGACCGAAGACCCGTCCCGACTGAGCGCCATGATCACGCTGAACTGCACCACGCTGACCGACCTCACCGCCCGCTTCCTGCCCGCCATGGTCGAGCGACGCTCCGGAGCCGTGATCAACATCGCCAGCATGGCCGCGTACATGCCCGCACCCGGCTTCGCCGCCTACGCCGCATCCAAGGCGTTCGTCCTGTCCTTGACGCAGGCACTGTGGGCCGAGACCCGGGGCACCGGAGTCCGGGTCGCGGCGCTGTCCCCGTCAGTCACCGACACCGGCTTCTTCGACGTCGCCGGGGAGAACGCCGGCGCAGGGATGCGTCGGCGAAGCGTCGAGCAGGTGGTCGCCACCTTCTTCGACACCCTCGACGCTGACCGTCCCGTCGTCGTCGACGGCAGGTACAACGAAGTCCTTGCCGCCGCAGCACATCTCGTCCCGCGAGGACCGTTCCTGCGCGTGCTCGGTCCCCGCTTCGCCGACAGGGTCTCCCCGGCCTCCGTCACGTGAGCGACCACACCGCGAACCTCAGCGCCCACTCGCCGGTCTCGTCATCCCTGCGAGCTGCGGAGAGGCCGGCGGCGGCGGGGACGCGCGCCGGCCAGCCTGCGGCGACGGTCACGTCGCCGCAGGCTCCGTGCGTCAGGCCTTCGGGCGCCGCAGGACGGCCACGGCGCGGCCGGGCAGGATCAGGCCCTCGGACGCGTCGGGCCCGACGAGCACCTCGCCCTCGATGCCCGGCACCTCCAGCGCCTCGGCCGTCCGGTTGATGAGGAACCAGAACTCGTCCGTCCCCGACTCGCGCACCGCGAGCTCGACACGGCCACCCAGCGCGTCGGGGAGCTCGCTCACCACGCCGGCGCTGCCCAGCACCTCGGCGACCACGGGGGCGAGCCCCGCGGCACCGAGCCGCGTCGAGACGTAGGTCGCGGTCCCCGCGTCGACCCGGCGCCGCGTGACCGCCGGCCGCCCTGCCATCTCGCCGTCCTCGTACGTCGCGAGGACCTCGACGTCCGGGCCGACGACGTCGATCCGGTCCGTCCACATCGTGCCCACGCTGCCGTTGCTCAGCGTCACCGACTCGTCGTCGAGCAGCGGCCCGAACTCCTCGATGCGGATACCGAGCAGGTCACGCAGCGCGCCCGGGTACCCGCCCGTCCACACGTGGTCGTTCTCGTCGACGATCCCCGAGAAGTACGTGGTGACGAGGTGCCCGCCGCGCGCGACGAACGCCTCGAGCTCGGCGGTGAGCGCCGCCGGGACGACGTGCAGCACGGGTGCGACGAGGACGTCATAGTCCGCGGTCCGTCCGTGCACCGGCACGATGTCCGCCCGGACGCCGGCCGCGAGGAACGCCGAGTACCAGTCGAGCCCCTCGGCCCTGTAGCGCAGGCGGTTTGTCGGGTGGGAGTCGTGCTCGCTCGTCCACCAGGAGTCCCAGTCGAAGAGGATCCCGACGCGGGCCGGCTTCTGGTCCGACCCCACGATCGGAGCGAGCGCCTCGAGCGTGCGGCCGAGCTCGACGACGGACCGGAACAGCTCCGAGTCCGGGCCGGCGCTCGGCACCATCGCGGAGTGGTACTTCTCGGCGCCCGCGGCGGACTGGCGCCACTGGAAGAAGCAGACGGCGTCGGCGCCGTGGGCCACGTGCGTGAGGGAGTCCCTCAGCAGCTCCCCCGGCTTCTTCGCGACGTTCACCGGCTGCCAGTTCACGGCGCTCGTCGAGTGCTCCATGAGGAACCACGGCCGGCGGTCGGCGAGCTGGCCGGTGAGGCTCGCGGAGAACGACAGCTCGTCGAGCGCCTGCGGGCCGGGCAGGACGTAGTGGTCGTTGGACACGAAGTCGACCTCGGCCGCCCAGTCGGCGTAGTCCATGCCCTTGGTCCCGCCAATGACCATGAAGTTCGTCGTGATCGGGACATCAGGTGTGATCCCCCTGAGCAGGTCCCGCTCGGCGCGCAGGTAGTCCTTGAGCGCGTCCGAGGAGAACCGCTTGAAGTCGAGCTGCTGCGTCGGGTTGGGATGCCCGCCCGCGTACCGCGGCGGGAGGATCTGACCCCAGTCGCTGTACCGCTGCGACCAGAACGCCGTGCCCCACGCGTGGTTGAGCGCGTCGAGCGTGCCGTAGCGGGCCTCGAGCCACACCCGGAACGCCGCGGCGGCGTCATCCGAGAAGTCGTAGATGTTGTGGCAGCCGAGCTCGTTGGACACGTGCCACGCGACGAGCGCCGGGTGCTCTGCGTACCGCTCGGCCATCGCGCGCACGAGTCGCAGCGCGTGCTCGCGGAACACGGGCGACGTCGGGCGCCAGTGCTGGCGCGCGCCCGGCGACACGGTGCCGCCCGTCACGGTGACCGGCAAGATCTCGGGGTGCGCGGTGGTGAGCCACGGCGGCGGGGACGCGGTCGCCGTCGCGAGGTCCACCTCGATGCCGTTGCGGTGCAGCAGGTCCATGACGTCGTCGAGCCACGCGAAGTCCCACGTGTCCGCCGTCGGCTGGAGCTTCGCCCAGGAGAAGATCGCGAGGGATACGACGTTGACGCCGGCCTCACGCATGAGCCGCACGTCCTCGTCCCACACCTCCCGCGGCCACTGGTCCGGGTTGTAGTCGGCGCCGAAGCCGATCGCAGCCGTCGAACCGGCCGGTCGGCGAAGCCACCGGTGGGCGTGGGGGGAAGCCATGTGTCCTCCTCAGGACGATGTGTGTGAGGCGTCTGGTGGTGCGGCGACGGGGGTGGGCGTTGTGCGCATCCCACCCCCGTCGCGGATCTCGGTGCCGCCGAGCGCGCCCGGGACGTCGCTCGGCGAGGGTCACTCGTTGACGGTGAAGCCCTGCTCCGTCCCGTACTTCACGGTGGCGTCCTGCCACGCGCTCAGGCCGTCGACGAGCGTGGTGTCGGAGACGTACGCCTGACCGACGGTGTCGTTGAAGATGCTGTTCGCGTAGACCTGGAAGGGCAGGTAGCTCCAGCCCTCGACGACGTTCTCCGCGGACTCCGCGAAGATCTCGTTGGCCTTCTGCCCGCCGAAGTACTCGAACTCGGCGCCGAGGAACTCCTCGGACCCGATCTGCTCGGCCGTCGCGGGGAACGCACCGCCGTCGACGCGGGTCTGCACGCCGTCACCGGCGTTCGCGTACTCGAGGAACGCCCAGGCCAGCTCGGGGTTCTCGCCGTCCGTCGGGATCGACAGCGCGCTGCCGCCGTTCTCGGCGCTCGTCGCGGCACCCGCCTCCCACTGCGGGATCGGTGCGACCGCCCACTTGCCGGCACCGGCCTCGACGCCGGACTCGAAGTTGGCGGGCATCCACGCACCGGTGGTGAGGGTCGCGATGGATCCGTTGCCGAGGCCCTGGTACCACTCGTCGCTCCACGAGCTGATGGGCGCGAGGAGGTCCTCGTCGAGCAGCGTCTGCCACGTCTCGGCGAACTTCGTCGCGCCCTCGTCGGCGAGGTCGACGGTGACGTTCGTGCCGTCGACCTGGTACGGCTGGCCGCCGGCCTGCCAGATGAGGCTCGTCGCGAGACCGGCGTCACCGGTGTCGTTGGCGATGTAGATGTTCGGGTCGATGGCCTTGAACGCCCGGCCCGCCTCGACGAACTCGTCCCACGTGGTGGGGACCGCGATGCCGTGGGTGTCGAAGAGCTCCTTGTTGTAGAACATCGCCATCGGTCCGGAGTCCATCGGCAGACCGTAGATGCCCTCGCCCGCCTGGACGGAGGCCCAGGGTCCGGGGGTGAACGTGTCAGCCATGTCGGCCGCGCCCATGGAGCCGAGGTCGAGGATCGACTCGGCGAGCGCGAACTGCGGCACCGCGTAGTACTCGATCTGCGCGACGTCGGGCACCCCGGAGCCGGCGGCGATCGCGTTCTGCAGGGCGGTGTACTGGTCGTTGCCGGTGCCGGCGTTGACGAGCTCGACGTCGACGTTCGGGTACTCGGCCTCGAAGTCCTCGACGACCTGGTCGAGGGTGGGCTCCCAGGCCCACACGGTGAGCGTGCCGCCCTCCTCGAGCGCCGACTGCACGTCCTCGGGGGACGCCTCAGGGGCGTCGTCGCCGCCGGAGCCGCAGGCGGCCAGGGACAGCGCCATCGCGGCGATCGCGGTCCCGGTGATGAACCGGGAGCGTCGGGTGGTCCTCATGGTGTTCCTCTCACTTCATTGTCAGATTCGCTGGTGATGACGGCGATGGGGCGGGATGGAGAGCTGGGGGACGGACGCGCGGGCCGCCTCACTCCTTGACGCTGCCGGCCGCGAGGCCGGACTGCCAGTACCGCTGGAGCAGCAGGAACGCTGCGACGAGCGGGAGGATCGTCAGGAGGGAGCCGGTGATGACGAGGTGGAAGATGGCCTCGCCGCCGGCGGTCGCGGCCTGGGCGTTCCAGGCGTTGAGGCCGAGCGTCAGGGGGTACCAGTCGGGGTCCTTGAGCATGATGAGCGGCAGGAAGTAGTTGTTCCACGTCGCGACCATCGTGAACAGCAGGACGGTGACGATGCCGGGGCCCAGGAGCGGCAGGCTGATCGTGAGGAACGTCCGCAGCTCGTTGGCGCCGTCCATCCGCGCGGCCTCGAGCAGCTCGGTGGGGATGGCCTCGGCGGCGTACGTCCACATGAGGTACAGCCCGAACGGCGAGATGAGCGACGGGATGATCACGGCCCACGGGGTGTTCGTCAGGCCCATCTGGCTGAACATGAGGAAGGTGGGGACCGCGAGCGCGGTGCCCGGCACGGCGACGGCACCGATGACGGTCGCGAACACGCCCTTCTTTCCCGGGAAGTCGAACTTCGCCAGGGCGTACCCGCCGAAGACCGCGAGCGCGGTGGCGCCGCCGGCGCCCAGCACCACGTAGAGCACGGTGTTGCCGAGCCAGCGGACGAAGATCCCGTCGTCGTACTGGAGCGTCGTGACGATGTTGTCCCACAGGGCGAAGTCGCCGCTGAACCACAGGCCGAAGGAGTCGAACAGGCTGTTCTGCGTCTTGGTGGCGTTGATGACGAGCCACGCGAGGGGCACGAGGCTGTAGAGCAGGACGATGCCGGTGAGCACCGTGAGCAGCACGCTGCGGCGGGGCTTGTCCGCGCTGCGCCGGGATGCCGGCCGCTTGGCCGTGCGCATCATCGGGCGCGTGCTCGTGCGGGCGCCGGGGCTCGTGGGCGCCGGGGAGGGAGTGGTCGTGGTCATGCTCAGTCCGCCTTCCGCATGCCGCGCAGCTGGACGACGTAGGCGATGAGCATCGTGAGCAGGCCCATGATGATCGCGACGGTCGCGGAGTAGTTGTACTGCTGGCCGGAGAAGGACAGCGAGAACGCGTAGAGGTTGGGCGTGAAGTACGTCGTGATCGCGTTGGGGGCGAGGCTCTGCAGGATGCTCGGCTCGTTGAACAGCTGGAAGCTGCCGATGATCGAGAAGATCGTCGCGATGACGAGCGCGCCGCGGATGGCCGGGAGCTTGATGGCGGTGATGACCCGCAGCTGCCCGGCGCCGTCGATCTCCGCCGCCTCGTAGAGGGAGGTCGGGATGACCCGCAGGGCGGAGTAGAAGATCAGCATGTTGTAGCCGATGAACTCCCAGGTGACGATGTTGCCGATCGCCGCGAGAACGAGGTCCGGGGACAACGGGTTGGGGATGGACGTCCCGAGGGCGTCGTTGATGCTGCCGACGAGCCCGAACCGGGTGCCGTACATGAAGCCCCACATGAGGGTCGCGACGACGGCGGGGACGGCGTAGGGCAGGAAGATCGAGATGCGGAAGAAGCTCGTGCCGAACAGGCGCCCGCTGTCGAGCGCGAGGGCGACGAGCAGGGCGATGAACAGCATCACGGGCACCTGCACCGCGAGGAACGCGGAGACGCGGCCGAGCGCGGACCAGAACTGGTCGTCCTGGAGGGCCCGCGCGTAGTTGTCGAGCCCGACGAACGAGTTCCCGCCGACGAGCTGGTTGCGGAAGAGGCTGAGGTAGATCGAGTACGCGATCGGGGCCAGGAACACGAGGGTGAACACGGCCATGAACGGTCCGACGAACCCCCATCCGACCCAGGACCGACGCTTGGCCGGGCGCAGGGGCACGTCGGGTCGGGCTACGACCGGCTGTGACATCGTCGTCATCTCGGTTCCCTCGTCGCGGGGGCTGTTCGGCATCGAACGTTTGCGTAAACATCGAAGCACACACCTGGATGTTTACGCAAACAATCTCGCGTACGATCTCGATCGAGACCTGCCCGACGCGCCCACCGACAGGGCGCAGGGCGCCGCGCCGACCAGGGAGACGATGTCGTGGACCACACGGGCGACGCACCCGGCAGACGTGGCCGACGCGCGTCCATGGCGGACGTCGCACGCGCGGCGGGTGTCTCCGCCCAGACCGTCTCCCGGGTGTCCAACGGTGCCGACGGCGTCGGCGCCGACACGCGCCGGGCGGTGCTCGCCGCCATGGAGGCCCTCGGCTACCGCCCCAACAGCGCCGCCCGCGCACTCAAGAGCGGCGAGTTCCGCACCATCGGCGTCATCGTCTTCACGCTGTCCACGACGGGCAACATCCGCACCCTCGAGGCGATCGCGACGTCGGCCGCAGAGGCCGGGTACGCAATCACGCTCATCCCCGTCGCCGCGCCCACCCAGGAGGGCGTCCGGCGGGCGTTCACACGGCTGGGCGAGCTCGCGGTGGACGCGGTGATCGTCATCCTCGAGGTGCACCTCCTCGACACGGCGCGCCTCGCGCTGCCGCCCGGCGTCCAGGTGGTCGTCGTCGGCTCCGACGCGGGTGCGCACCACCACGTCGTGGACACCGACCAGACCGTCGACACCGATCAGGCCGACGGGACCGCCCGGGCCGTGTCGCACCTGCTCGACCTCGGCCACGAGACGGTCCACCACCTCGCGGGGCCCGAGGTTTCCTACGCTGCACAGCGCCGCGCCCAGGCGTGGCGCGCCACGCTGCTCGACGCCGGGCGCCGCGTCCCCGAGGTCCGTTCCGGCGACTGGACGGCCGAGTCGGGTTACGCCGCCGGGCTCGAGCTCGCCCAGGACCCCGGGTGCACGGCGGTGTTCGCCGCCAACGACCAGATGGCGCTCGGCCTCTACCGCGCGTTCGACGAGTCGGACCTGCGGGTGCCCCAGGACGTGAGCGTCATCGGCTTCGACGACATACCCGAGGCGGCCTCGTTCTCCCCACCCCTGACGACGGTGCACCAGGACTTCGCCGAGGTGGGGCGCCAGTGCGTGCACCGCGTCCTGCGCCAGCTCCGGCGGTCGGTGCGCGAGGGACCGCAGGAGCTGCCGCCCGGCGGCGGTCCGCGCCGGCAGGTCTCCACGGTCGCGGACGGCACCACCCTCGTCCCGACGTCGCTCGTCGTCCGGTCCAGCACCGCCCCGCCCCGGCCGTCCGCACTCCAACGTCACCGCGTGTGACCGACCCGCGTGGTCGTCGGCGACGACCGTGGTCGGAGCCGGGAGGCGACCAAAGGACGTAGCGCGAGCCGGTGGGCTCCGGCGAAGATGGAGTGCATGACGACGACACCCAGCCCCCTGCGCCTCGCCACCGCCCTGCTCTCCGGTATCGCGACCGCCGCCTACTACGCCACCCCCGACCTCATCTCCTCCAAGCGGGCACGGACGTGGGCCAAGACCGGCATCAGCGCCGCGCTCATCGCGGCGTCGATCCCCGACCTGCTCGGGCAGCGCGAGCAGCTGGCAGCGAAGAAGGCCGCAGACACGGAAGCCGCTGCGATCCGGGCGGACGACGCCGACGGCGCCGACGGCACGGCCCCGACCGCCCAGAACGTTGCGGACGTCCGGGAGGACGAGGACGTCGAGCTCTCGACCCGCGGCAAGATCGCCGTCGGTGGAGTGGTCGCCGCCGTGCTTGCCGTCACGATGATCCCGCTCGTCTTCGTGGAGCGGTGGATCTACCGCCACGGCGAGGCACGGGCAGCGGCCGGGAAGTCGTTGGCGCACACCGCCCCGGCGATCGTCTACGGTGTGATCGCCGCGGCTCTCGCGGCCGTCCCGCAGCCCCGCGACGAGAAGTAGCGAGCGTCAGCCCACACCCGGGCACCGGTCACTCGTCGGCCAGCCACGGCTCGAACCAGGACGGAACCGTCATCGCTCCCCACTCGCCGCTCGCGCGCGGTCACCACAGCCCTGCGGCCGGTCAGCACAGCCCGGCGGCCGCGGAGCCTGCGGAACCGCCAGCGCTCGTCACCTGGTCCGGTGACGACGGCGAGACCCGCACGCTCCGGTGGCGGTCGGCCAACGGCCGACCTGCTCCCCAGCGCGTCGAGCTGGTCGACGACGTCCTCACCGCCGACGAGGCCAACCGGAAGGCGTCGCAGGGCATCGCGATGCTGTGGACCGGTGACTTCCACAACGCACGGCAGATCCTCACCGCTCTCGACCGGCGGTTGGGCGACGGCACGAAGAAGCCGGCGAGAGACCTGGCGGACGCCTTCTACCGGCACCGGCAGAGCCGCTCGCACCGGGCCCGGGTCCTCGGCCTCCTCCTCGTCCAGCTCGACCCGGGCCATGAGGTGCCGTTGCGTCGCGCGCCGGACGTGCGCGAGGCGGCCAGGGCGGCCTACGGTCCGGTGGACGAGCCGTCGGCGGTCTCCCTGCACGAGCTCGTCGGTGCCATGGGCGCCCACGAGTGGCGGCGCAAGGGCGTCTACGTCGAGGCCCTGCAGGGCAGGATCCACCCGCACTACGGCACGTTCTTCCCGACCCGCAGCGAGTACGTGGACCTCGTGGCACGCGCACCGTTGCCGCCGGGGGACGTCGCGTTCGACGTCGGGACCGGCACCGGGGTGCTCGCCGCCGTCCTCGCCCGGCGCGGAGTCCGCCATGTCGTCGCGGCAGACAACCAGGCCCGTGCCATCGCCTGCGCGCAGGCGAACGTCCGGGCCCTCGGCGTCGACGACCAGGTCGAGGTGGTTCTCGGCGACATGTTCCCGTCCGGCCGGGCGGGCCTCGTCGTGTGCAACCCGCCGTGGATCCCGGCCACACCGCACTCGTCGCTGGACAGCGCCGTCTACGACCCTGGCAGCCGGATGCTCCTGCGCTTCCTCGACGAGCTCGCCGACCACCTCGAACCGGGCGGAGAGGGCTGGCTCGTGCTGTCGGACCTCGCCGAGCACCTCGGGCTGCGCACGCGGGCTGACCTGCTTGCCGCAATCGACGCCGCCGGACTCCGCGTCGTGGACCGGCTCGACACCACTCCCACGCACCCCCGGGCCGCCGACCGCACGGACCCGCTCTTCGCGGCACGGTCGGCCGAGATCACGTCCCTGTGGCGGTTGGCCTCCGCTCGCTAGGCTCACGTCGTGACTGACCTTCCCCTGCGGTCGATGACCGAGAGTGCGCTCGAGCTCCTGCACGCCTACGACGAGGTGAACCTCCGGCGCTTCGGCCGGGTATGGACCACCGAGGAGCTCATGCTCGGCTTCGCGGGCGACGTCGGCGACCTCTCACGCCTCGTGGTCGCGCAGGCCGGGGTCCGCCACGTGGAGGACCTGGACGAGAAGGTCGCGCACGAGCTCGTCGACTGCCTGTGGTCCGTGCTCGTGCTCGCGGACCGCCTCGGCGTCGATCTCGGGACCGCCTTCCCCACGAACCTCGCCGACCTCCACGCGCGTATCGCCCTGACGACCGCGCGGCTCGATGCCGCGCCGGACGAGGACACCGACGCCGACGCCGACGCGCCAGGAGGAGGCTGACCTTCGGCGGACCTCCGTGAGTCACGGACGCCGCGCCGAGCTGCGACGCCCGGTCTCCTGCGGGCCGCTCAGCTGTCGGCGAGCCCGAGGTACGGGCCGAGGACCCGCCGGAGCGGGGCGAGGGCCGCGGCGCGCTCGTCCGCGGTGCTCACGCGCTGCGTCGCCCGGATCTGCTGGGTGGCACTGAGCAGCATGGCGTCGATCATGTCCGCCATCGTGTCGGGGGCTGCCTCGCCGTGGTCCCGCAGCGCCTCGCGCAACGGCTCCTGGAGTGCCCGGTGGAACTCCTGCATGGGTCCGTGCAGGAGCGCGGGGTCCACGACCGAGCCGAGAGCACGCGCGACGCGCTGCTCCGACCCGCCGAAGAAGGCGACGTTGCTCTCCACGTACGCCCACACCCGCTCGCCCGCGGTCGGCGCGGCGCTGATCGCCGCGCGGATGTGCTCCGCCCACCCCGGGAAGACGTCGGCGACCACGGCGGCCAGCAGGTCTTCCCGGGACCGGGCGTACTCGTAGACGCTCGACCGGGCGAGACCGGCCCGCTTCCCCACCTCAGCGAGGGAGGGCGCGAGGCCGGTCTCGGCGAGCAGGTCGCGGGCCGCGTCGAGCACCGCTCGGAGCTGCTGAGCACGGTGCTCTGCGACGGTCGCGGCGTTGATGCGCGGCACGGAGACCTCCCGGATCGGTCAGGCGGCGGCGCTCAGGCGCCCGTCCATCATGTGCAGGACGCGGTCGCAGTGGTGCAGCACGTCGTGGTCGTGGGTCACCATAACCGTCGCGACACCGTGGCGGTGCGCCTCGCGGGCGAGGAGCCCGACGATCTCCTGGCTGCGCGCACTGTCCAGCGCGGCCGTCGGCTCGTCGACGAGCAGCAGCCGGGGCCGGGTCATGAGCGCGCGGGCGATCCCCACGCGCTGGCGCTCGCCACCGGAGAGCGTGTCGGGACGTCGATCGGCGCGGTGGGACATACCGACCTCCTCGAGCAGCTCGAGCGGGTCCCGGGGGTTCTCGACGCGGCCGAGGTGCAGCGGGAGACGGAGCTGGTCGGCGGCGGTGAGGGAAGGGAGCAGGTTGCCGCTCTGGAAGACGAACCCGATCTGGGTGCGGCGCACCTCGGCCAGGGCTCGCGGTGAGGCGGTGACGAGGTCGGTGTCGCCGACGCGTGCCTGCCCGGACGTGGGCCGGATGAGCCCACCGGCGACGGCGAGGAGGCTGGACTTGCCGGAGCCCGAGGGGCCGACGACCGCGACGAGCTCGCCGGGCTCGACGTCCAGCGACACGGCGTCCAGGGCGGTGACGATCGCGTCGCCGTCGGTGTGCGTGAGGGTGACGTCGGCCAGGTGCAGGCCGGTGCCCGTGGTGACGGTGCTGCTCATCGGTTTCCTCCAAGAGCGGTCAGGGGGTCGACTTTGGTGATGCGCACGACCGCGACGCCGGCGCCGATCATGCCGAGCACGATGAGCAGCACGGTGGCGAGGGCGATCGGCGCCGCCTCGAGGGCGAACGGCATGGCGGTCGCCGAGACGCTCGCGCCGAGCAGGAGCCCGATGCTCACGCCGACGGCGGTGGAACCGAGCAGCAGGATCGCGGACTGGGTGAGGCTGTCGCGGAGGAGGAACCGCTTGCTCGCGCCGAGCGCGCGGAGCACAGCGATCTCCGTTCGGCGCTGGATCGTCACGACGGTGAAGAACGCACCGACGACGAGCGCGGAGATCGCGTAGAGGAACACCTGGATGAGCTGGAGCGTGGACGTCTCGGCCGTGTATCCCGGGGACGCACCGAAGGACTGCTCGAGCGTCATCGAGGTGGTCCCGGCAGCGGCGTCGAGGGCGGCCAGGTCAGGCGTCGCGCCGTCGGCGCTGCGGACGGCGATCGCGGTGACGTCGTCGTAGACGTGATCGGGGACGGGCTCTCCGGCACGCACGCCGGAGCGGATCTCCTGCCACGTGGTGAGGTCGACGTAGCCGACGTCGACGTGCCCGTAGGTGTGCTGCCCGTCGAGGAATCCGACGACCTCGAGCTCGGTGTCCACCTGCTCGACGGTGACGACGTCTCCGAGCGAGACGCCCTCGTCCTGCAGGGTCGCGGGGAGGACGATCTCGCCGGGGCCGGCCATCTGGCTCCCGGAGGTGACGTCGGGGTTGAGCCACGCGTCAGGCTGCACGCCGAACAGCGAGAGGTCGACGTCGAGGCCCTCGCTCGTGCGTGAGTTCACGAGCGTGCTGCCGAACGGCGCCGCGTCCTGGACACCGTCGACGGCGGCCACGGTGTCGGCGGTGGTGACGTCCACCGTGGAACGGGAGAACGCGGCGGTCTTGTCCACGTCCTTCTCGAACGCGAAGGACGTGACGGGCATCTTCATCAGCCCGGACACGCCATCGTTGACGAGCCCGGACGAGAGCCCGGACAGCAGGACCATGAGAACGCTGATGAGCGCTACCACGGAGCCCATGAGGAGGAATCGTCCTCGGGCGAACTTCAGCTCACGCAACGCGAGAAACATGTCTACGCACCCAATCTTGTCGACGGCATGTCGACAACATTACGCGCGGAGAGGGTTTACCGACAACGCGTCGGCAACTCTGTGGGGCGAGTCATAACGTCCGAGCGGGACCCGTGATCCGAGGCCTGGGCGGCGTCAGGTCGGCGCACCGCCCAGCGATACGGTCTCCAGGACCGCATGGAGAGGGCGCCCTTGCGGCCCCTGCCCGAGCCGCGACTCGACGAGATCGAGGGAGTCGACCACCCACTCCGGCCCGCGGTAGACGGACAGGGCGTGGGTCACGTGGGCAGCGTCGACACTCGCTCCGGCGCGGGAGATCGTCAGGTGGACCCGGTTGCGCTCCCGCGGGTCGCGGGCCGTGGTGAGCCGCGCGCCGACGTCCGCGAGGTCGTGCATCGCGCGCACGAGCGGCGCGGTCTCCCCGCTCACGCCCACCCACATGACGGTGCCGCGGAAGACGCCCGCGCCAGCCAGGGCGAGGGCGAACGGCCCGGTCTCCCGGACCGCGGCGGCCACCCCGTCCGCCAGCTCGGGCACGACGCCGTCGGGCACGTCCCCGAAGAAGGCGACCGTGACGTGCCACGAGGAGCGGGGCGTCCACGGCGACCGGAGCGCCGCGCGCCGGGCGCGCCCTCCAGCACCACGGCGGGGGTGCACCGGAGGCGGCGGCACGGTGCCGAGCATCACCAACGCGTTCTCGAGGTGGTCGAGCACCTCGTCCGGTGGGGTGATCGCTGCGAAGAGCCGCACCTGACCACCCTAGGACGCCCCGGACGCGGGCGGAAGGCTTGCCGCCCTCCGCCCGCGCCCGGCCGCCCTGGACCGGTCAGTCGTCCGAGACCGTGATGGTCACGTCGATGTTGCCGCGGGTCGCGTCCGAGTACGGGCACACCTCGTGCGCCGCGTCGGCGATCTCCTGCGCGACGTCGTGCTCGACGCCGGGGAGGACGACCTCGAGGAGGACCGCGAGGCGGAACCCCGGCTGGTCGTCCGGCTTGGGCATGATCTGCACGCGCCCACCGACGGAGGAGTCGGCGACGTCGACCTTGCGGGTGCGGGCGATCATCTGGACGGCGGAGTGGAAGCACGCCGCGTATCCGGCGGCGAAGAGCTGCTCCGGGTTGGAGCCGTCGCCGGAGCCACCCATCGCCTGGGGGATGGCGAGGTCGAGGTCGATCCGGCCGTCGGAGGAGCGCACATGACCGTTGCGGCCGGCACCGGTCGAGAGGGCGTCGGCGGTGTACAGGGGGTCCATGAGGGAGCCTTTCGGTTGCGAGCCAGGGTGTGGTGCGTGTGGTGCAGTGCAGCGCGCGACGGGTGTCCGCGCGACGGGTCAGCGGCGCGAGGGCGGTGAACGCGTCCAGAGTTCCGGCATGCCCTCCGGACCCTGCCGCGCGTCACGCGCCGCAGCCCGGCGGGCGCTCCACATCAGGACGGAGACCGCCACCACAGCACCAGCGCCCGCCCCTGCCACCACGAGCGTGACCGCCCACGAGGGCCCCTGGGACACGGTGCGGCCGTCAGGGAGCGTCCACTCGCACCGGGCACCCAGGGGAACGATCGAGACGCTCGCCGTCCCGGTCAGTCCCTCCCCGCCGACCTCACGGACCTCCGACGGCGCAGCCCGGCCGAAGCACACCGTCGCCCGGTTCGCGCCCAGGTCAGCCGCAAGCGTCCCGACGACCGCCAGCCCGGCGACCATCACGCAGCTCACGACGACGACCATCACCGCACCGGCCGCTGCAGCCTCCCGCAACGCCCGCACGCGCTCAGCCATGTCAGTGCTCGCGAGCGCCGAAGACGTGCAGGCCGACGTCGTCGGAGAAGCGTTCGCACGCCAGGACGCCGCGGACCGAGTTGCCGACCTCGTCGAGCGGCGGGCTGTAGACGCCGATGCCCGCGGTCCACGGGGAGGCCGCGACGAGCCCGCCGGCGACACCCGACTTCGCGGGCAACCCCACACGACGCAACCACTGGCCAGACCCGTCGTACATGCCGCAGGACGCCATGACGCTGAGGACCGTGGTGACCACGGCGCCACTGACCACCTGCTCCCCCGTCACCGGGTTGCGTCCACCGAAGGCGAGCGTCGCGCCCATGAACGCGAGCGCCTCCGCGGTGACGAGCACGGAGCACGCGCGGGAGTAGACGGAGATCGCGTCGTCGACCGAGACGTCGAGGGTGCCGGCGGACCGCATGAGGTGGCCGAGCGCCCGGTTGCGGTCACCGAGGAGGTACTCGGACCGGCTCACGTCCTCGTCGATCGTGAGCTCGCGGCCGGCGAACGCCGAGAGCCCTGCGAGGATGCGCTCGACCCGCTCGTCAGGCGTCGAGCCGTCCACGAGGTTCGCGGTGAGCAGGGCACCCGCGTTGACCATGGGGTTCGGCGGGCGCCCCGTGTCGCTCTCGAGGATGACGGCGTCGAACGGCTCGCCGGTCGGCTCGGTGCCGACGCGGTCGAGGATCTCCTCGCCGCGGTCCGCGAGGGCCAGGGCGTAGACGAACGGCTTGGCGACGGACTGCACGGAGAACTCCCGGTCGGCGTCGGCCGTGGAGCGCAGCGAACCCTCGGCATCGACGACCGCGATGCCGCAGACGTCGGGGTCGGCGGACGCGAGCTCGGGGATGCTGTCGTCGACCTCTCCGTCGGTGGCGGAGAGGAGGTCCGCACGCAGGGCCTCGAGGTCGTAGTCGTGCAGGGAGCAGGTCACCGCCCCAGTGAAACAGTGCTCCACCTCCCCCGCCTGACGAGTCACCCGGCCGCCCAGCGAGCACCCCCGCGCCGAACCAGCGGGCCCACCGCTCGTCGCTAGGATGAACGGATGCCCATCCCCACCCCACGCCGGTCGCGAGCGCGCGTGCGCGCCGCCGAGGCGTGCCCGAAGCGGCTGCTGCGCACGCGGCGTCACTCCGGGACGAACGGGTGGACGAGCTCCTGGGGAACCAACGCGCACGGTGAGATCGCCGGCTGCCCACCGCCATCCCCCTAGCCCAGCGTTCGCCCTCTCGTCGAGACCCGCGGACGCCAGTCCGCGTACCCCTGTGACGAGAGGCACCACCCATGAAGAACGCTGCTACGCCCCTGCCCACCGACCAGCGGCCACCGTCCATCTGGCGCGGCATCCACCAGACCCTCGCCACGGACACGATGGGCGGAGCGTTGCTCCTCGGCGCGACCGTGCTCGCGCTCGTCCTGGCCAACGGCCCCGCAGCCGACCTCTACATGTCGGTGCGCGACGTCCGCTTCGGGCCGGAGCAGCTGCACCTCAACCTCAGCGTCGGTGCGTGGGCATCAGACGGGCTGCTCGCGATCTTCTTCTTCGTCGTGGGCCTCGAGCTCAAGGAGGAGTTCGTCGCCGGCAAGCTGCGCAACCCGCGCAGCGCCGCGGTCCCCATCGTCGCCGCGGTGGGCGGCGTCGCACTCCCGGCGCTGCTGTTCGTCGCGATCAACCTCTCTCGCGGCGGTGCGGCCCTCAACGGGTGGGCCATCCCGGCGGCCACCGACATCGCGTTCGCGGTCGCCGTCATCGCCGTGTTCGGGCGAGCCCTCCCCCCGGCGCTGCGGACCTTCCTGCTCACCCTCGCCGTGGTCGACGACCTCATCGCCATCACGATCATCGCCGTCTTCTACAGCGACGGCATCCAGCTCGGATGGCTCGCCCTGGCACTGCTGCCGCTCGCGGTCTTCGCGTTCGCCGTCCAGCGCGGCGTGCGGGCGTGGTGGGTCCTCGTCCCGCTGGCCGTCACGACGTGGGCCCTCATGCACGCCTCCGGCGTGCACGCCACCGTCGCCGGCGTCCTTCTCGGCTTCGTCGTCCCGGTCGTCGCCACGCGCGGCGCTCGCGTGAGCGCCGGCACCGACGAGACCGGCCAGCCCATGTACGAGGGGCTCGCGGCGCACTTCGCGGACCGGTGGAGCGTGGTGTCCACCGCCGTCGCGGTGCCCGTGTTCGCGTTCTTCTCCGCAGGTGTCGCCGTCGGCGGGCTCGCCGGGCTCCGCGAGTCCCTCACCGACTCGATCGCGGTCGGGATCATCGTGGGCCTCGTCGTCGGGAAGGTCGTCGGCATCACGGGCGCGACGTTCCTCCTCACCCGGCTGCCGGGGATCCGGATCGACCCGTCGATCCGCTGGGTCGACGTCATCGGGATGGCGTTCGTCGCCGGGATCGGCTTCACGGTGTCGCTCCTCGTGGGAGACCTCTCCTACCCCGAGGGCAGCGCGGCTGCCGACCACGTCAAGGTCGGTGTGCTCACCGGGTCCGTCCTCGCCGCCAGCCTCGGCGCGACCATCCTCGGTGTCCGCAACCGGCACTACCGGGCGCTGGGCACCGTCGGCTAGCCCGACACCTTGCCGAGCACGCCCTGCTGAGCACGCAGCGGCCGCCGCTCCTACTGTGGAACCACACGCACGCTCCGTTTCCCGGGAGGTCGCCATGGCTGAGGTCGTCCTGTTCCACCACGTGCTCGGGTTGACGGACGGGGTGCGCGCGTTCGCCGAGGAGCTCCGCACGGCGGGCCACACGGTCCACACGCCGGACCTCTTCGAGGGCCGCACCTTCGGATCGATCGACGAGGGCCTCGACTTCGCCCGGCACGTCGGGTTCCCCGAGACCTCCGCACGCGGCGCGCGAGCGGTCCATGAGCTCCCCGCCGAGATCGTCCCCATCGGCTTCTCGATGGGGACGATCTCGGCGCAGACCATCGCGCAGACACGCCGTGGGACGCGAGCAGCCGTGCTGCTGCACGGGTGCCTGCCGACGGCGGAGATCGGCTCGTGGCCAGCCGGGGTGCCCGTCCAGGTGCACGGCATGGACGCCGACCCGTACTTCGTCGACGAGGGCGACCTCGACGCCGCGCGCGCACTCGTCCAGGAGGCCGACGACGCCGAGCTGTTCCTCTACCCGGGCGACAAGCACCTCTTCACGGACTCCTCGCTGCCCGACTACGACGTCGATGCGGCCGCGCTCGTCCTGGAGCGGGTGCTCACCTTCCTCACGCGGTTCTGACCACGCGTCGACCGGCGCCGCTGCCGGGCGTGCGCGTGCACGTGCGAAGGAACCGAGGAGATGGGTGTGGGCTCGGTGGAGCCACCACGCCCGGGGCGCCAGAGCCCCTACCTTGAGCGCATGCAGACCAGCATCGAGACGAGCGGGCAGAGCGGGCCGGACGAGCCCACGGGCGACACCGACGGGCCACAGGCCACGTCCGACGTCCGTGCCACCCGCCCCGTCCTCGGAGTGTGCGCCCTGGCCCTGGCCGCCCTCGGCCTCGCACTCAGCACGGCGCTCCACCTGGCAGCGGACGACGTCGTCCTCGTCGTCGGCGAGCGGTACGTCGAGCCGGCATTCATCGCACCCCTGACGGCGGTGGCGAGCGTGGCTCTCGCGCTCCGTGGGTGGGCACTCCTGCGCGAGCAGCCAGGTGACCGCGTCTGGACCGACGGCATCACCACCGGCGCCATCGCCTGGTTCGTCCTCGCCGCGTGTGCCCTCGCCTCAGGTATCGGGATCCTCCTCATCTTTGCCGTGCCGCTGTACGAGCAGGCTGTCCTCGGCGCGGCGCTGCTCACCGTCGTCGTGCTCGCCGTACGGGAGGCCGCCCGACGCTCCGGGCGCGACCGCCTGCGGGGACTCGCTGTGCTCTGCGTCGTGGCACTCGTCGTCACGAGCGCCACACTCCTCGGGAGCAGCGCCGTGGCCATAGCCAACAGCGACGTGACGGTCGTTCGCTCGCCGGACGGGAGCGCGACGGCCGTGCGGACGGACCGGATGTTCGGGTACGAGAGCACCTCCACCTGCCGAGCCGCCGCCGGGTCACCGATCGCACACTGCACGCCCGACGCTGGGAGCAGCAGCCGCTAGGCCGCGCCGCAGGTCTCCCGCGCGGGCTGCGCGGGAGAGACTGGACGGGTGACCACTCCCGACAGGACCGCGCCCGGCCCTCTGCACGGCGTCCGCGTCCTCATCCCGCGCGCACCGGGCCGCGGGGCCGGCCTCGCCGCGAAGGTCGAGGCAGCCGGTGGCGAGGCGCTCCTCGCGCCGATGATCTCCCGCGCGGAGATCGACGACGCCCAGCGCGCCGAGGTGCACGACGCCGTCGCCGGGCTCGCGGCCGGGACGTTCTCCTGGGTCGTGGTCACGAGCGTCAACGCGATCGACGAGCTCGTCGCCGCCGCGACCCGCGACGCCTCCCGGCTGGCCGACGTCCCGGCCCGGTGGGCCGCCGTCGGGCCGGCGACCGCGCGCGCCCTGCGCGACGTCGGGATCGAGCCGACGTTCGTCGCGACCGAGAACTCCGCGCGCGGGCTCCTCGCGGAGTGGCCCGACGTCGCGCCGGGTGCGCAGGCCCCGGCGCCCGGCGCCGTGGACGGCGCTGTGGACGGCACCGACGGGCGCTCGGCCGCCCGCGTCCTGCTCCCCCTCGGCGACCTCGCCGAGCCCACTCTCGAACGCGGGCTCGCTGGCCTCGGCTACGACGCCGTACGCATCACGACATACCGCACCGTCGCCCACCCGGCCCCGCCCGCGGTCGTCGCGGACTGGGCGGCGGGCCGCATCGACGTCGTCGTGCTGACGTCCGGGAGCGTCGCCCGGGAGGTCGCGCGGCAGCTCGGGCCGCGCGACGACGTGCGGGCCGTGAGCATCGGGGAACCGACCCGGCGCGCGGCGGAGACGGCGGGCCAGGTTGTGGCGGCCGTCGCAGCCGCAGCGACCGATGACGCCCTGTTCGACGCGATCATCGAGGCACTGCGCGCTGGCGGCACCACCGAGGGCGCCTGACCGCCTTCTGGTCGGCCGAAAAGTCATCGAATTTTCACGTACCGACGGAATGCCAGAAACATACCGGAGGAATGTGAACCCTGCTGAAAGAATCCTTGACGATGGCCCGGCGCGCTGCTACGTTCCACACGTGCCCAAAAGGGACATATCCGCAGGGGGCGAATATGATGGCTGTTGCCTTCAGCTCCCCCTGCCCATCGAGAGGGGACGAGGCATGAACAAGAAAGCTTTCGGATTGATGGGCGTGGTTGTGCTCGGCATGATGACCGCCACCATGGCGCTTAATGCGCTGGGCATCGTCGGCCTGCACGGAGTGAGCGCCGACCGCACGGCGAACGCAATCATGGCAGGAATGGACATCGCCGCAGCACTGTCGCTGTTCGGCGGGGTCACGGCCATTGCAGGATGGGCGCTCTTCCTTCTGAAGAACGCACTGAAGAAGGCGAGCAAGAAGGCCATCGTCGCCTGATCGCTCGACAAGCCGTCGAGGGTCCCGAGCGCCGGAGCTCAATGTCGACAGGACGTGCCCGGGACCCTCGATTCGATCAACCGAAGGACACGTCGTGACCAGGGAACTTGAGCCGGCCGACCGAAAAGCATGGCTGCTCACCTCCGCTCTCGTGGGAGTGCTCGCTACTGGAATCGGAGCCCTCTTCTGGGACGCGGGCGCGCTTCTCGCGGAAGGCCTTTCGCGGCAGCAGGCTCCGGAGACCGGGACGAGGATGTTCCGCTACGTCGTGCAGACCAACGGCGGCACGCTGCTGTGGTGCCTGGCCGGCTGGCTGACATACGGCATCGGCAGCCTCCTCGTCGGGTCGGTCGCAGTGTCAACCGTGGTCCTCGCGATCGGAACAGGCTTCTCGGTGATCGGCGATCGCAGCTGGGGCGCTCTGGGCGTGCACGCTTCCGTGGAGCTGCTCGCCTGCGTCGTGGCGACAGCCGCAGGGACGTTCCCAGCCGTCGCCACCTCTCTGAAGGGACGCGAGGGCGGACTGGTGAGCGCCCGCTCATGGCGGGATGCGTATCTCCAGGGCGTCGTCAGAGCCGCGCCGATAGCGGCCGCTGCCTTCGGCCTCATCGTGCTCGGCGCGGCGTGGGAAGCCTTCGTCGCCGTCCACTACCTCTGATTCCGCGCGAGCGAAGAACCCACGGAAGGTGCATCATGGCTCCCCCCCTGAATCGCGTCGACACCGCGCGACCAGCGCCAGCGGACACACGTCTACGCGGCCTGAAGCAGATCCGGCGAGCGGCGTTCTTCACCGCACTGGCGACCGTCTCGCTCTACACGTGGCTCGCCGCGGACAGTGCGCGCGCCGAGGCCGTCGTCCGGCTCGCCGACGAGACTGCTGCGACCCAGCATCTGGCTGGATCGTTCGCTGTATTTTTCTCCTTCGTGCTGAACATCGGCACCGTGCTGGTGCTGTCCCTGGTCGTCCGGATCGTGACGAGGCTCATTGTCCGCACACGAGGATCGGACCCTCGGTGGCGCGCACTCCCGGACATCACCGTGCTCGCCGTCTATGCGACCATCATCGCGTTCGCCGCTGTGAGGATGGCGCTTCGATGAGGCACCGGTACGCGGCACTCGTAGCATGCGCGTCATTGGCCTGTGGGGCATTCAGCCTGACAAACGCGAGCCTTATCCCGCATGACGTCATGGCGGACTACGTCCGGGTCCTTTCCGGCCTGTGGGTCGCAGGGGGGTTTGTGCAGCTCGTTCTCGTCTTCATGATGCACACCTTGCACCTAGGGCGGGTCTCCTTCTTCGTCGTATCCCTTCTTTTTTGCGCTGGCCCGTGCATGGCCGCGCTTGCGACATCTCTCAACCTTTCTGGCACGGGGATATTCCTGCTGCCCACGGTCGCATGGTTGATCGCCTTCGCACTCTACGTCGCGGATTTCACCGGGATTTTTGGGGGCCTCGGACGCGCAGATAAAGCGGGGAGAAAGTGAAGTTATTTCTCCTGCGGTGCGTCGGGGTCTTTCTTGTCGACCGAACTCTCGCGCTCAGAGAGCTCGACCCGGACTTTCGGTGGAATCGAAAGGTACTCGCAGTCATGGTCTGCGCACTCTTCGTCGCGGCAGGTCTGCTCATCCTCTTACCAGCTGTGACCTTCGCGCTGCTGCCCGGATGGTTCACCGGGCTCGGACTGCGGTCAGCTGATCTCCCTGCGCTCACCTGCGCAGCCTCGGCGGCCGTCATCGTCGGCGCCGTCCTCTCGCTCAGCGGACAGGAGATCCGAGGCGCAGCGCGACCATTCGACAGTGCGATCCTCAACGCTGCTGGCATCACCAAGGCGGAGCTGCTCACTGTCCGCCTCGGTCTCCCTGCCGTCTCGTCGGCTGCGCTCACGCTCTGGGTAGGTATCACCGCCCTCGCGCCCATGTCTTCAGCTTTCCCCGCCGCCATGTTCAGGCCTGCCCTCACCTGTTTCGTCCTCGCCGTGGCGCTGGGGATGATGATCAAGGTCCTCGGTGCCACGGTGCTCTCCGACCGAAAGATCGCCACGGTGAAGGGCGTGGCAGCCCGGTCGCTCGCGGCGCTGGTGCTCGGCATCCTGGTGCCTCCGCTGCTGCAAGCCGCGAGAGGCGACGGGTCAAGCACCCAGTGGGCCACGACCATCCGCGCGGCCGCCGGCACTCTCTCCACACCGACCCGGCTGGTCGTCGGAGCGGTCGTCGAGGCCACGGCACTCCTCGTCCTCCTCGTCCTCGTCGTCGTGCTCCTTCGACACCAGACCGCCGGGGGCGACCCGGGCCGTCGCCACTGGCCGGTGCGCCTTCCAGGCACGACGCGGCCCTGGCAGCTCATCCTCCTCGCCCCGGCACATCGAATGCTGCGATGCACCTCAGGCGACGCGTTGGACGCCCGGCTCGTCATCACGTGGTCGCTGTACGGCTCGGTCTTCGCCATCGGGCTGCGTGTTCTGGGAGTTGATCCACCCGGGGGGCCGGAAGCGGGTGCCCTGCTGAGCGGAGGGGTTCTCTTCACCGCCTACGGGCTCTGCGCCGCCTGTCACCCGCACGCCTCGCTGCTGTCGCACCGAGGCGCCCGCAACGTGCTCTACGGGTCCGCCATGGCGCACCGGTCCGTGTCCGGATGGATCTTGGGCTCTGCGGCTCTTACGGCGTGTCCCGCCGTTCTCGCCGCAGGGCTCAACATCACCTGGTTCGTGCCCGGTGCCGGCGTCGTCCTTGACCTGCTGGTGGGACTCGTCCTGGCCGTCGTGAGCCACTTCGTCGCTGACGCGCTCATGATCGAGACACGCAACGTGTCCCACGACCGCGTCGCCCAGACGATGCCCCAGCGCTTGCTGTCCGTCGGTGTGTTCACCGGCAGCGCGGCGCTGCTGGGCACGGTCTCGAACACGGCAGTCCTCGGAGTCGCCGGCGTCGCTGCCGGTGCCGGCGCACTCGCCGGCGCAGTCCTCCTGGCGCTCCTCGTCGGAGCGACCATCACCCCACGACCCTGGAGCGCCTCATGACGCAGCTCGTGCACGCCGAGCACGTCGCCTTCGCCTACCCCGGAGACGCCCCCGTGCTGGAGGGCGTCAGCCTCACGGTCGAGCCCCACCAGACCCTGCGTCTCATCGGGCTGAACGGCTCGGGAAAGTCGACGCTGATGAAGCTCGTCGCCGGACATCTCCGTCCTCGCACCGGGCGGCTCATGGTGGGTCCGCATCGGGCGACCGATCGCGCGGCGCGTTCCTCGCGATGGTTCATGGAGGCCGACCCGCTCCTGTACGGCTACCTCACGGTGCGGGAGCAGATCGAGTTCTACAGCCGCCTCCACTCCGCATCCCCCCGAGACGTCATCGACGTCACGTTCAGGCTGGGGCTCGCGGACAGGCACGAGACGCTGTGCTCCCAGCTGTCGAGCGGCCAGAAGCGCAAGCTCTGGTTCGCTCTCGCCATCGCCGGGCACCATCACCCCTTGCTCCTGCTCGACGAGCCCTTCAACGACATCGATGTCGACTCGGTCCCGGCGATGGTGTCGATGATCGAGGACTTCACTCGTGCAGGCGGCGCGGTCATCCTCTCGACGCACGTCCACGACGGACTCGTGACTGCACTGCCCGACGTGCTGTCCTACCGCATGCACGGCCCTTCGTCGCACATCCCGGACCACCGGGTATCGCCGAACTCTCGAGTCGCACAGTCGGACAGCGTCGCGTGATCCGTTTCGAGGGCGTGTCCAAGCGCTTCGGGAACGCCCCGGTGCTCGACCAGCTCAGCTTCACGGCCGCCCCAGGAGAGGTGACCGGCCTCCTGGGTCCGAACGGCGCCGGAAAGACCACAGCGCTGCGAGTTCTGATGGGACTGGCCCGCGCCGACGCCGGACGAGCGCTGATCGACGAGCGGGCCTTCTCGTCACTGGCGCGGCCATTGTGCGAGGTGGGTGCCCTGCTGGGCACCACCTCAGCGCACCACCGCCACACTGGTCGCGCTCATCTACGCATCCTTGCCGCGACGCACGGCATCACTCGCCGGCGCGCCTCCGACGTCGGTGAGCTGGTGGGGCTCGGACCAGCGCTTGATCGGAGGATCAAGGAGTACTCGCTGGGAATGCGCCAACGTCTCGGTCTGGCGGCCGCACTCCTCGGCGACCCCAAGGTCCTCGTGCTGGACGAACCCACCAACGGCCTCGATGCGGAAGGGGTCCTCTGGCTCCGGTCTCAGCTCCGCCACATGGCTGAGGAGGGACGGACTGTGCTGATCTCGAGCCACCTCATGGACGAGGTGTCGAAGGTCGCCGACCGCATCGTCGTTCTCGGCCAGGGGCGGCTCCTGGCGGAAGGATCCTTGGAAGCGCTGGTGCGCTCCCACACGGGCTCAGGCACCCGACTGCGATGCGACGACCTCGACCGCGTGCGGCGGGCGCTCGAGGACCGGGGCGCACGGGTCGATCAGGATGACGACAGCCTCCTCGTGCACGGGCTCTCACCGCGCGAGATCGGATCGCTCGTTCTCCAGATGTCGTCGGTCGTAGAGGAGCTCACACCCGTTCGCGCCACCTTGGAAGACCTCTACCTCACACTTACGCAGGGCAGTCTCGAGCACCGCTCCGGTGTGGGAGACCGGTCGACAGCGTCAGTAACGCCAGCTGGCCGGACAGGAGGTGCCAGGTGAGATCCCGGTTCGTCACGAGCACACTCGCACGGCGCCCTGTCCTTCTGCACGCCGTTCATGCCGAAGGGCTGCGGTTGCTCTCGCTGAGATCCTCCTGGCTCCTTCTCGGCTTCCTTCTCGTCACGATGATCGCGGCGAGCAGCGTCATCGCCGCGGCACTCGGAACCGTCGAGACCGACGTCCTCCCCGGCGACCGCTCAGAGATGGTCCACGCGCTGATCACCTCAGTGACAGCGGGTACGTTCCTCGCCGCGCCGGCTCTGGGTTTCCTCGCGGTGGTCGTCGCTGCGAGCGAGTATGAGTCCGGCACCGCCACAGCGACCTTCACCGCCGTAGCCAGGCGGACACCCGTGCTGGTTGCGAAAGCACTCGTCATGGCGCTCGTCGCTACGTCCGTCGCCTGGCTCGGATCATTCCTGAGCTGGGCGGTAGGAATTGGACTGATCACGTCGGACGACCTCTTCGTGCCGTTCACCGACCTGCGGGTCGTCGTGCCGGTGACGGGCTCGATGGTGTTCCTGGCCTGCGTGGCATGGCTTGGCTTGGCTCTCGGGTCTCTGACGAGGTCGTCGGTCCTCGGCTGCGTCCTGCTCGCCCTTCTCCTGTTCGGGATGCCCGTCGCGGCAATGGCTCTGCCGGCGGACCTCGTGCAGGATTTCCAGGCTGTCATGCCCACCGTCGCTGGCCGGCACCTCGTCGTCATGGACGACTCCAGCTGGATCCGCGACGTGTCCGTCCTCGCGGGATGGTGCGGAGCACTCGGCCTGCTCGCGGTGCTCCACCTGCTGCGCAACGACCAGTGAGACGCACCAGGCTCTGCGCCAGCGCCGGGTGACTTCCGTGGCAGCCGGTCAGCGTGTGACCACTGTCGCAGCCGCGGCGACGGACGAGGCGCTGTTCAGCGCGATAATTGAGGCAGTGAGCACGCCCCGCACCCTGGAGGAACCGTGACCCGTCCCCGCCGCCTGCGCACCACCCCCGCGCTGCGCGCCCTCGTCTCCGAGACCCACGTGCACCCGCGCGACCTCGTGCTGCCGCTGTTCATCAAGGAGGGCGCGACCGAGCCCGTCGCCATCTCCTCGATGCCGGGCGTGCTGCACCACACCGAGGAGTCGCTCGCGGCGGCGGTCGACGAGGCGGCCCGGGCGGGGATCGGCGGCGTCATGCTCTTCGGTGTCCCCGAGGTCCGGGACGCGACGGGCTCCGGGGCGGACGACCCGGACGGCATCCTCAACGTCGGCATCCGCATCGCCGTCAAGGCCGCCGCGGGGCGTCTCGTCGTCATGGCGGACCTCTGCCTCGACGAGTTCACCGACCACGGCCACTGCGGCGTCCTCGACGCGCGCGGTGGTGTCGACAACGATGCGACCCTTGACCGGTACGTCGCCATGGGCCTCGCGCAGGCCGCGGCGGGCGCCGAGGTGCTGGGCCTCTCCGGGATGATGGACGGCCAGGTCCGCGCCGTGCGCGAGGGGCTCGACGCTGCGGGGTTCCAGGACACCGCGATCCTCGCCTACTCCGCGAAGTACGCGTCCGCGTTCTACGGGCCGTTCCGCGAGGCCGTCGAGTCGACGCTCGAGGGTGACCGCCGCACGTACCAGCTCGACCCGGCCAACCGCCGCGAGGGCAACCGCGAGGCGGACATCGACCTCCTCGAGGGCGCGGACATCATCATGGTCAAGCCCGCCATGAGCTACCTCGACGTCCTCGCCGACGTCGCCTCCAGCTCCGACGTGCCCGTCGCCGCCTACCAGGTGTCCGGCGAGTACGCGATGATCGAGGCAGCGGCCGCCAACGGCTGGATCAACCGCCGCGGCGCCATCGAGGAGTCCGTGCTCGGCATCAAGCGCGCCGGCGCGGACATCGTCCTCACGTACTGGGCCGTCGAGCTCGCGGGCTGGCTCCGCGAGCAGCGCTGACGCCCGTCCCACACCGCACACCTCCCGCACCGACGAACGGACCACCATGCACGACGACGCAGCGAACCACTCCGCCTTCGAGCGCGCCCAGGGGGTCCTGCCCGGCGGCGTGAACTCCCCCGTGCGCGCATACCGCTCGGTGGGTGGCGACCCGCGCTTCATCGCGTCGGCGTCCGGTCCGTACATCACCGATGTCGCGGGCAACGAGTACGTCGACCTCGTGTGCTCCTGGGGTCCGGCGCTGCTCGGGCACGCTCACCCGGCTGTCGTCGCCGCGGTGCAGGAGGCTGCGGCACGTGGCCTGTCCTTCGGTGCGCCGACCCTCGGTGAGGTGGAGCTCGCGGAGGAGGTCCGGCGTCGGATCCCCGCTGCGGAGCGCGTGCGGCTCGTCTCGACGGGCACCGAGGCGACGATGACCGCGGTGCGCCTGGCCCGCGGTGTCACCGGTCGCCCGCTCATCATCAAGTTCGCCGGCTGCTATCACGGGCACGTCGACTCGCTGCTGGCCGAGGCGGGGTCCGGCGTCGCGACGCAGGCACTCCCCGGCTCGGCCGGTGTCACGGAGGCGACCGCCGCCGAGACCCTTGTCCTGCCGTACAACGACCTCGAGGCCGTGGAGACCGCGTTCGCGGCCCGCGGTCCGGAGATCGCCGCTGTCATCACCGAGGCCGCACCCGCGAACATGGGCGTCGTCCCGCCGATGCCCGGCTTCAACGAGGGCCTGCGCCGCATCACGAGCGAGCACGGTGCGCTGCTCATCCTCGACGAGGTCCTCACCGGGTTCCGGGTGAGCGAAAGTGGCTGGTGGGGCTACGAGACGTCCGTGCTCGGGGCGTCGTTCACGCCCGACCTCTTCACGTTCGGCAAGGTCATCGGCGGCGGCATGCCCGTCGCTGCGGTGGCCGGGGCCGCGGCGCTCATGGACCAGCTCGCACCGCTCGGCCCCGTCTACCAGGCCGGGACGCTGTCCGGGAACCCCGTCGCCGTCGCTGCCGGGCTCGCCACCCTGCGCGCCGCAGACGCCGCCGTGTACTCGCGGGTGAACGACGTCTCGCGCATCGTCGGCTCCGCAGCGTCCGCGGCCCTCGACGCGGAGGGCGTCGCGCACCGCGTCCAGTACTCCGGCAACCTCTTCTCGGTCATGTTCGGCGAGGCCGCCGCAGGCACCGGAACCCGCTCGTACGCCGAGGTCCAGGCGTCCGACACCTTCCGCTACCCCCCGTTCTTCCACGCCATGCTCGACGCCGGGATCTCCCTGCCGCCCTCGGTCTACGAGGCGTGGTTCGTCTCCGCGGCGCACGACGACGTCGCGGTGGACCGGATCCTCGCGGCACTGCCGGGGGCGGCACGGGCGGCGGCTGCGGCGACGCCGGTGCTCTAGTCCCGTCAGGCGTTTCAGGATTGGGGCGCTCGTGAGGTGCGCGTCGTGCGTCACGGCCAACCGTGCTGAGCACACCGAGCAGATGAGTGCCCAGATCAGCGCTCGGCCGGGTCGTGCGCGCACCTCACCCCCGCCGTCATCCCGGACGCTTGAGCCTTGACCTCCGGACTGCTGCTCCGCTATCGGGATGATGCCCTCGGAGCAGCACCCCGATAGCGGAGCCCCATCAGGAACGTTGCTACTTCAGGTCAAGTCGCCTCATTCGAAGGCGCCTGCGGGCCGGAGGCCCGATCTTCGGCAGCGATCTCGTCAGCGGGCGGCCCGACGTCTGGCTCAGCCCGTTCAGTGACAACTGCGCTCTCACTCGGAAGGAAGACCTCGTCCAACTCCTCCCAACCAATGATCTTTCCTACAGTCGTCATTAGTGTTTCGGCAATATCGTCTGCCCGGGACGGGTCATTTAAGCACGCCCGGACCATCGCCAGCAATTGCAAGGCAGATAGCAGACAGTGGCCGCGCTGCTGCGAATAGCCAATCATCTGGTCGGGAAAGGTTGGTTCCGTTCGTTGATCCGGAGACGTATCCCGCCATGCCGCGACGACGAGGATACCCTTAGGCAAGTCGCGTCCCGCAGCGGCTTCTTCGGCCACCCATTTCTCCAACTGGGCAGCGTGACGCTCAGCCGCGCTCTTGCCGAGCCCCTTGACCTCGACGACGACGCTCCTACCGGCCCGGGTCGCGCGCAAGTCGGTCCGCCCGGGCTCGACCTCCTGCATCTCGAACCCGAAGAGCTCGAAAGCGGCAGATACTTGCCGTTCCAGGAGGTCACCTGAGGCGTACATAAGCCGCTTCCACAGGGCGTCTCTTGCTAACTCGCCCCGCACTTCGTCAGCACGTTTTCCAATCTCAGCCCGCTTCTCTTCAAGTGCAGCGACCTCCGCGGATCGATTCGCCTCAGTCGGGAACACATGGCGGCCAACCCAACCAGGCGGCTGGTCTTCACTGGGGGACGTAAGTCCTCGAATCCAGTCGAGAAGTAGCGCTCCCGCCGACTCCTCCACGTCGTCTTGGCCCTGAGCATGCTGGTAGCCGTTGGTCGGCTCGTCAGGGTCGTGCTCGTCACCGTCTTCTTCGTCGTCGAAGTAAATGTGCGGAAGCAGCACGAGCAGGCCGCCACCCTTAATTCGTGCCATCCCACTTACGAGCTTCGAAGTGCCCTTGACGTGCAACAACGGTTGAAGCGGGGGCTCACTTGATTCGACGATTGAGTGATACGCAAGGAAGTCTTTGAGACGACGGTACAACTGAGCAACGATCTCATTGGCGGGGGACATCTCTGTCCCAGCCCCTAAGGCGCGCGACAGTCTCATTGGCAGCGCCCGAAGAATATCAACCTCGCCGACCACGCGAGTGGTCTGCCGGTTTCGACCTGTCCCCGAATAGTTGCGCTCCCCAGTATCGGCGAATACAACGGATTCATGTGGCAACAGTACGACTATTGTGCGCCCCGCTTCGAGAAAGCCAAGGAACTCCGTTCGGCGCCGCTTAATGTCGCGACGCAGGGCCGCAGATTCTGATTCAGAAAGTGAAGTGCGACCCTGGTATACCTCTGAGTACCTGGTGTACGTCGCGACCGATGCGGCAGGCGACCAGACCACGACATCGTAGTCGTAGACTGAGACCGATCCCTTAAAGGTGAACTGATCGACTTCGATGTCGAGCTTGGAATCAAGAGCGAGGACGCGCATAGCCCCTACCCTCCCACCCCATGCCCGTTCGGCGCATGCCGGTCGCTTGACAACTTGTCGCGTTGCCGCGCTGCTTTGCCCCCGAGGGGAGGGCATAGATGTCCGCCCGGATGCACGCATCGAGCAACGAGGCCGCTGGATCCGATCATGTCCTGGTGACGCACCTGCTGGTTGGGTTCTCCGTCGCACAATGTGCCATGGACATCGAGACCCTCACACACGACGTCGAATCCGTGTCGCAGCACTACGCCGAGCGCCACACCATCGACCGCACCAACGACTGGTTGATGCTGAAGCTCCATGAGGAGGTCGGCGAGCTGACCCAGGCGTACCTCGCTCTGGCTGGCCAGAGTCGTGACAAGGGCCGCTCGGCCGATGAACGTTCAGCCGACTTTCGAGCAGAGTTGGCCGACGTGCTCGCACAGGTCCTGTTGCTCGCGAACCGTCACGACGTCAATCTGGTGGACGAGGTCCGTGAGAAGTGGCTCGTTTGGATGCCCTCCTGAGGGCGGATGCGAGTGCGGCGCACCGACCCGGCCTACGTCGTGCGGCCGACCACGCCGATCGCGACCCAGCGCGATAGCGCGTCGTCGTCCTCGATGCGCGCGGCCGGCACGCTGAGCCACCCCGTGCCCCTCGGGCGGTCGTCGCCCATCTGCGCCGGTTCGCCTCCTCGTCGGAGATGGTCGTCGTAGTCAGCGGGATCCACGCACACGAGCAGGTCGCCGTCGCGCCCGGCGGCGACCGCCATGCGCCCGTCCACCATGAGCGACAGGCCACCGAACATCCGGAACTCACGGACCTCGTGGGGCGGAACCAGGATGCTCCTGATCCGCTACGCGAGGGCATCACGGCCTGCGGGGGTGTGCGTCATGGGTCCTCTCCTCTCTCTCACGGCTGGTCGTGACGACCGCCGGCCAGGTCGAAGCGGCTGCACGTCGTCACGTACGGGACGTCGACGTCCTCGGAGTCCCGCACGGCGGGATGCGCGTCGAGGAGCTTTTGAACCTCGGCCAGCACGGCCGCGCGGTCCTGCGGCGACAGGGTGATGACATAGCTGCGGGAGGCGACAAGGTCGAGCACCGCAGGCTTGCTGAGCCGGTGCGTCCATGGCACCTCCAGCTGCTCGCCGGGACCGAAGGGGTTGCCCACCTCCGGGTCGTCGACGTTCCGGGGCTGCCCGACGCCGCGGCTCATGAGGCTGCCGAGCAGGCGCACCCATTCCTCGCGCTCGTCGTGCACGTTCCACAGCAGGCAGAGCCGCCCGCCCGGAGCAAGGACCCGCGCGACCTCAGGGACAGCACGGGTGGGGTCGAACCAGTGCCACGCCTGCGCGACGAGGACGACGTCCACGCTCCCGTCGGGCAGCGGGATCTGCTCCGCGCTGCCCTCGAGCGCTCGCGCGTCGGGCACCATGCGTGCGAGCTCGCGTCGCATCCCGGCGGAGGGTTCGACAGCGTCGACCGACAGGCCGCGTCGCACGAGCTGTCGGGTGAGCTTCCCGGTGCCTGCGCCCAGGTCCAGTGCCGTCGTGGCGCCGTCCGGCAGGAGCCAGTCGAGCGCGGCGTCGGGGTAGGACGGGCGGCTGCGCTCGTACTCCTCGGCGGCAGCACCGAAGGAGGCGGCGTGCCGCGCATGGTCGTCGGGCGATGGCATCGCGCCATCGTGCCAGACGGGCCACCGATGCCGTCGCAGTCGCAGAACGGGTCAGCGCGCCGAACCTGCGAGCGTCCCCACGACCTGCTCGTTCCCGGACCGGACGAGGCAGATGATCTCCCACCCGGCCGACCCGTCCGCCTGCGGGTACGGCGCCGACATGGGGTTGAAGAACAGCGACGACTCCTCGGCCGGGATCCCGATGAAGCCGGGGAACTCGCCCGCGCAGAACGCCTGCGACACGACCGCCTGCTCGTCCCCACCCGAGAACGCGTCCTCCGCGACGACGGTTCGCGCGAACACCTCCTCGTCGTGCGGCCCGGAGCAGGGAACGGTGGGGATCACGTCGTTGAGGAGGTCGTCGTTGTTCAGGCACTCGCCCACCTCGAGTCCCCACCCGGGGGCGCTGGCGCCGTCGGGCACTCCCTCGGTTGCGGTGGGTGCGTCCGTTCCCTCGTCGGGTCCGGGGGACTCCACGGGATCGACCGCCCGCACCGTTTCCGGTTCCGATGTCCCTGGGGACGGCGAGCAGGCTGTCAGGACGATGAGCGTCGCCGCGACGACGGACAGGAGGACCGGTTGTGCTCGCACGGGGGACGCCCTTCGTCTGCGGCCGGGAAGGGCCCGCGGGATGCGATGTGTACCGGTTTGGCCACGTATCGCTCCGCTGAGGGTAGCGCCTCTCGCCAACCTCCGGACAGGGCGCGCGCGGGTTCGCCCCACAGCGCTCCGCCCGTCAAGCGGGCAGGTCCCCGGGGCAGCCGACGGGAGGGCGCGTGGTGTGAGAAGTTAGATCCTGCTGAGCAGCAGCTGCTGCAGCAGCACGTCCCTCCGGACGTCCAGAGCACATGAGGAGCCCACCATGCCTGTCATCACCACCCTCGGGGTCAGCGGGATGACCTGCAGCCACTGCGTCGCCGCCGTCACCAACGAGCTGGAGACCGTGGACGGCGTCGAGCGCGTCAGCGTCGAGCTGCGCAAGGACGAGACCTCCGAGGTCACGGTCCTGTCCCACGAGCCGCTCGATGAGGCCGCCCTGCGCGCGGCGATCACCGAGGCCGGCTACGAGACGACGTCCGTCGACGTCCAGACGAACGGCCTCGCCGCGCAGGCCAAGGAGCAGCACGAGCAGCAGGAGGAGTTCTACTCCCACGGCGAGCAGGGCAGCACCCCGCTCACCTGAGCAGCACCGCCCCCTGCGTGGGACGGGTGAGCGGTCCGCCGCTCACCCGTCCCACGCCGCCGGGCACGGTCGCAGCGCGGCGCGTCAGGGCCGCAGCGCGACCTTGAGCGCCTCACGTGAAGCCATGAGGCTGTAGGCGTCCGCGGCTTCATCGAGGGGGAACTCGGTGTCGAACACGCGGCCGGGGTTGAACTGACCGTCGAGCACCTCGCCGATCGCCTTCCTCTGGTACGCGCGCACGGGTGCGGGGCCGCCCGCCAGACGTGCGTTCTTGCCGAAGAGCGAACCGAAGCCGATCGGCGCCTCCTCGTACTGGGGCACCCCGACGCGGGAGATGATCCCGCCGGGTCGCACGATGCCGAACGCCTGCTCGTACGCGGGCCTGAGGCCGACCGCCTCGAGCACGATGTGCGGCCCCTGACCTCCGGTGAGCTCCAGCACCCGGGCCACGCCCTCGGCGCCTCGCTCGGGCACGACGGCGCTGGCACCGAACTCCCGCCCGAGGGCGGTCCGGGCGTGGTGACGGCCCATGAGGATGATCCGCTCGGCTCCCATGCGGCTGGCGGCGAGCACGGCGGAGAGCCCGACGGCGCCGTCGCCGATCACGGTGACGATCCGCGCCGGCCCCACCTGCCCCATGCGGGCGGCGTGGTAGCCGGTGAGGTAGACGTCCGAGAGGGTGAGCAGGGACAGCAGCAGGTCGCGGTCGGCATCGACCGGGTCGAGGTCGGGGACGGAGACGAGACTCCCGTCCGCGAGCGGGATCCGTGAGTACTCGGCCTGCAGCCCCCCTGACTCGACGGACCCGTAGAAGCCCCCGTTCACACAGGACGTCTGGAGCCCCTCCTGGCAGAAGACGCACGTGTTGTCCGAGTACGCGAACGGCGCGACGACGACGTCCCCGGGCCGGACGGTCAGGACGTCGCTACCGACCTCCTCGACGACACCGAGGAGCTCGTGACCCATCGGGGTGCCCTGCGCGGACGCGGGCATCGACCGGTAGGGGTGGAGGTCGGAGCCGCACACGCACGTCAGGAGCGTCCGGACGATCGCGTCGGTCGGGTGGCGCAGGACGGGGTCGGGCACGGTCTCGACGCGCACGTCACCGGCGCCGTACATGAACGTTGCTCGCATGACACGATCACCTCGGTCCGGGCCGGTACGGTCGATCGGCCCTCCTCCACGGTAGGTCCGTTTTGCCCGTTACCGCTCGTCGACCGGTGCGCTGGCGTTCGCGACGGGCCGCGGCGGACCGCCCTCGACCTTCTTGGGCAGCACGAACACGAGCGCGACGGCGATGACGCTGAACACCGCGCTGAGGCCCATGGCCCATGCCGCGCTGGACGTGAAGGCGTCGGCCAGCGCCTCCGGGGTCCCGCCGCGGGGGTGGAGGGTGCCGAACAGCACGCTGCCGATGACGGCGATCCCGACGGCGCTGCCGATGCGCTGCATGACGCCGATGACACCGCTCGCGGCTCCGGCTTCCTCGCGCTCGACGGTCGCGACGATGAACTGCGCGTTGGGTGCGATGAACAGGCCACTGCCGATGCCGGCGATGAGGAGCGGCGCGAGGAGCTGCCAGTGGTTGAGCGCGCTGGCGTCGGTGAGCAGGAGCACGAGCCACACCCAGATGAGCCCGACCGACACGAGGCTCGCGCCGACGACGAGCACGGTCCGGCCGAGGCGCCGGGCGAGGGTGTTGCTCTGGGACGCCCCGACGATGCTGCCGATCGCGAACGGCGTGGAGACGAGTCCGGACTCGAGGGGTCCGTGGCCGAGGCCCGTCTGCCAGAGGATGGAGATGGTGAAGAAGATGCTCGTGAACGCCGCGAAGTACACGAGCGCGAGGATGACGCCGCCGGTGAAGGCGGGGTGCGTGAACAGGCGCGGCGGGACCATGGCGACGTGCCCGCGGCGGGCGACGGCAAGCTCCCAGCGGGCGAAGACCACGATGAGGAGGGCGCCGCCGACGAGGGAGCCGTAGGTCCACAGCGGCCACCCCTGATCCTGGCCCTCGATGAGCGGGACGAGGATGGCGACGAGCCCCGCGGACAGCAGGAGCAGACCGAACCAGTCGTTCTTCGCCTTCCCCGGCTGCTCAGCCCCGCCGGGCAGCATGACCGCCGCGGCGACGAGGGCGAGGATGCCGACGGGGACGTTGACCCAGAACACGAGCCGCCACCCGCTCTCGTCACCAGCGGCCTCGATGATGATCCCGCCGAGGATGGGGCCGAGCGCGGCCGAGACGCCGATGACGGATCCCATGACGGCGAACGCCTTGCCCCGGGTCATGGGCGGGAAGAGGAGCTGGATCATCGCGGTGACCGCCGGCGTGAACATCCCCCCGGCGAGGCCCTGAACGACGCGCGCGACGATGAGCTGGCCGTCGTCCTGCGCGAGCCCGCAGAACAGGCTCGCGACGGTGAAGAGGGCGAGCCCGGCGAAGAAGACCCACTTGTGACCCACCCGGTCGCCGATGCGCCCGGCGGGCACGAGCGTGAGCCCGTACGCGAGCGCGTAGCCGGAGATGATCCACGACAGCGTGGCCTCGGACGCGTCGAGGCTCGTGCGGATGGTGGGCAGCGCGACGTTGACGATCGTCGTGTCGAGCAACGCCATGAACATGCCGATGAGCAGGACGATGAGCGCGAGCCAGGACCGCCGGGGAACGACGGTGTCACCTCGTCCGGTGGGTGGGGCGGAGGTGGTCGGTTCCGACATCACGGTCCTTTCAGGTCCCGAGAAGTGTAGGACCGAGGGCCGGATCGCACCCGGTGGCGCGTGGCGGAGGCGATCAGACGCGACTGATCAGCGGCGCCGCGCGTCCATCAGCGGGTTCTCGCACCATCGCCGGCCGCGCGACCGCGGAACCGGCGGTGCACAGCCTGGCGGGAGACCCCGAGGGCGGCCGCGATGCCCTCCCAGCTCACGCCGAACGTCCGGGCCTGCATGACGAGGTAGTACTCGCGCTCCTCGAGCGTGCGCCGCTCGTCCGTGAGGTGCCGCAGCGCGAGCAGGGCGTCGGCACCCGTCTGGGGTTCCGGGGCGTCTGCGGTGTCCTGCGCTGTCACGACCATGTCGTCAACATATGTTGACGAGGTGCATCGCGTCAACATGTGTTGACTCGCTACGTCCCGCCCTGGCTCGCGACGATCTCCGCGGCCTCGAGCGCGGCGTCGGGGTCGAGGTAGCGGCCCCCGCGCGGGGACGGGCGGCCGTCGGCGTCGAACGTGTAGACGAGCGGGTGCGCGGTAGGGATGTTGAGACGGCGGACCTCGTCGTCGTCCAGCTCGTCGAGGACCATGCAGTACGCGCGCAGCGAGTTCCCGTGCGCGACGACGAGCACCCGCTCCCCCGCCGCGAGGCGCGGGACGACCACCTCGTCGTGGAACGCGCGGACGCGCGCGACGACGTCGAGCAGGGACTCGGTGCGGGGCAACGCCTCGCTGGGCAGCGAGGCGAACAGCTCGGTCGCGGCGAGCGCGGCGTGCTGCGCGTCGTCCATCGGCGGTGGCGCGACGTCGACGGAACGGCGCCAGGTGCGGAACTGCTCCTCGCCGAACTCGGCGCGCACGTCCTCCTTGGTGCGGCCGGTGAGGGCGCCGTAGCTGCGCTCGTCGAGCCGCCAGTCCCGCAGCCGCGGGGCACCGTGCAGGACGCCGGCGGACTCGAGGAGGTCAGCGGTCGCGACGGCGCGGCGGAACTCGGACGTGACGACGGCGTCGGGAGTGAGGCCGGCGTCGTGCAGCAGAGCGGCGGCGGCGCCCGCCTCGCGGCGGCCCTCGTCGGACAGCGGGACGTCGAGCACGCCCGTGAACAGGCCGGCGGCGTTGGCGGTGCTCTCGCCGTGACGGAGCAGGACGAGCGCCGCGGTCGGCGGGAACACTGCCATGCGGGCCTCCTTCGTCAGGTGCAGCAGCCTACGCAGGCACGCGCGCGGGCGCCGCCTCCTCGGAAGCTCGCCGCGGTCCGACGGACGACGCGAAGAACGCCGCGACGACCACGAGTGCGAGCGGTGCGAGGAATGCGGTGCGCAGGGAGAACTCCTCCCCGAGGAAGCCGAGCAGCGGCGGCCCGACGAGGAACGCGACGTAGCCGACCGTCGCCACGAGCGACACGCGCGCTGCGGGGTTCTCGCCCGAGTCGCCCGCGGCGGAGAGCGCGACCGGGAAGCCCAGCGAGGCACCCAGGCCCCAGAGGATGACGGCGGCCCCCGCGACGACCTGGTTGTCGACGAAGATGACGAGCGCGAGGCCCACGGCTGCGGAGAGCGCGCTGGCGCGCACGACGGCCGCCCGCCCGAACCGCTCGATGAACCACCCGCCTGCGAACCGGCCGACCGTCATCGCCGCGGCGAACACCGCGAACACCGCCGAGCCGAGCGCCTCGTCGAAGCCGTGCCCGTCGACCATGACGAGCGGCAGCCAGTCGTTGGCGGTGCCCTCCGCGAGCGCCATCGCGAGCACGACGACGCCGATGCATGCCAGCCGCGAGTCCTTCCACAGCTCGGCCCGCGGCGCGGCCGCGGCATCCCGGGCGACCTTCGGGGCGATGCCCACCCCGGGCGGGACGTGCCGCACCGCGAGGGGCAGGGCGACCGCGGCGAGGACGGCGACGATGACGAGGTGCCACACGACCGAGAAGTCCGTGGCCGTGAAGACGATCCCGGCCGTGGCTCCGACGACGGTCCCGAGGCTGAAGCACCCGTGCAGCGCGGGGAGGACCGGCCGGGAGATCTGCCGCTCGATCTCCGCCCCCTCGACGTTGAGCGCGATCTCGGCGCCGCCCATCCCGAGGCCGAACAGCGCCAGTCCGAGGGTGGTGACGAGGGACTGCCCGGCAGCGGCTCCGAACCCGATGGTGGGCATGCTGAGGATCACCGAGACGGTCCCCGCGATGATGACGGGCCTCGTGCCGACGCGGGTGACGAGGGCGCCGGAGGACAGGATGCCGATCATCGAGCCGACGGACAGACCGAAGAGCACGACGCCCATCTGCGCGGTCGAGGCATCGAGCAGGTCGCGGATCGCCGGCGTGCGGGTCACCCACGACGCGATCGCCAGGCCGGGGATGATGAACAGGACGAACAATGCTGCTCGTCGACGGAACAGCTCGGGGGTCACTGCGCTCCTCGGATCTCGTGGTGGATCGACAACCGTACCCAGCCGCAGCGACAGGAGCCGACGCGCCATGACGACCGACCTCAAGAACCTCATCGGGACCTACAGCGCGCCGCGGGGTCGCTTCGAGGTCGTCACAGTGCCGCCCGTGCAGCTCCTCATGGTCGACGGCCACGGCGACCCGAACACGTCCGACGCCTACCGGGACGCGCTCGCGACGCTCTACCCGGTGGCGTACACGCTGAAGTTCTTCAGCAAGCGCGAGCTCGGCCGCGACTACACGGTGATGCCGCTCGAGGCGCTGTGGTGGGCGCAGGACATGGACGTCTTCACCAGCACGCGGGACAAGGCCCGCTGGGACTGGACCGTCATGACCGCGGTGCCGGACTGGATCATGCCGGAGCACCTGGGTGCTGCGCGCGAGGTGGTCGCCCGCAAGGGCGACGCCCCCGCGATCGACACCCGCCTCGACGTGCTCGACGAGGGACTGAGCGTCCAGACGCTCCACGTCGGCCCCTACGACGACGAGGGGCCGGTGCTCGACGCGATGCACACCGAGTTCATCCCCGCGCACTCCCTGCGGATGACCGGCAAGCATCACGAGATCTACCTCAACGACCCCCGCCGCACCGCGCCGGAGAAGCTCAGGACGATCCTCCGGCAGCCTGTCGCGCCAGACCCGGACCGGGACCCAGACCCGGACGCAGACCTCGCGGAATACTCCGACGGGGCACCGCGTTGGATCCAGCAGTACCCCATGGGGGTATCCGAGCAGGAGGAGACAGCACCATGAACCCGGAGATCCAGCCGTGATGACGACCGGCACGCGACTCGCGGCGTACGGCGCCGCCCTGCTCGTGACGTTCGGTGCCGCCTACGGGGCCGCCGACGCGCTCGTCCCCGACAGCGTCGTCACGGAGTGGACGCACGAGAGCGACACGCCGTCCGAGCACGAGACGGGCGACGAATGAGCACCACAGCCACACCGCCCGGCCTGAGGAGCATCGAGCTCGAGGTCGGCGGGATGACCTGCGCCTCCTGCGCCAACCGGATCGAGAAGAAGCTCAACAAGCTCGACGGCGTCACCGCGACGGTGAACTACGCGACGGAGAAGGCCCGCGTCACCGTCCCGGACGACTACGACCCCGCACTGCTCGTCGCCGAGGTCGAGAAGACCGGGTACACGGCCGTGCTCCCCACGCCGAAGGTGCGCCGCGACGCCGCGGAGGCCATCTCCGACGAGGACTCGTCCGACCGCGAGCTCACCTCGCTGCGCCAGCGCCTCATCGGTGCGACCGTGCTCTCGATCCCCGTCATCGCCATGTCGATGATCCCGGCGCTGCAGTTCACGTACTGGCAGTGGGCGTCCCTCGCGCTCGCCGCACCCGTCATCGTCTGGGCGGCCTGGCCCTTCCACAAGGCGGCGTGGACGAACCTCACGCACGGCGCGGCCACGATGGACACCCTCATCTCCCTCGGCACCTCGGCCGCGTTCCTCTGGTCGCTCTACGCCCTCTTCTTCGGCACCGCCGGCACCCCGGGCATGACCCACCCGTTCGAGCTGACCATCGCCCCGACGGACGGCGCAGCCAACATCTACCTCGAGGTCGGCGCCGGGGTGACGATGTTCATCCTCGCGGGACGCTACTTCGAGAAGCGGGCCAAGCGGCGGGCCGGCTCCGCCCTGCGCGCCCTCCTCGAGATGGGCGCCAAGGACGTCTCCGTGCTGCGCGGTGGCGTCGAGACGAAGATCCCCGTCGAGGACCTCGCGGTGGGCGACGAGTTCGTCCTGCGCCCGGGCGAGAAGATCGCCACGGACGGCGTCGTCGTCTCCGGCTCGTCGGCCGTCGACGCCTCGATGCTCACCGGGGAGTCGGTCCCCGTCGACGTGTCCGAGGGCGACGCCGTCACCGGCGCGACCGTCAACGTCGGCGGCCGGATCGTCGTGCGCGCCACCCGGGTCGGCTCCGACACGCAGCTCGCGCAGATGGCTCGGCTCGTCGAGGACGCGCAGACCGGCAAGGCCGAGGTGCAGCGGCTCGCGGACCGCATCTCCGGCGTGTTCGTCCCCGTCGTCATCGCGATCGCGGTCGCCACCCTCGGCGCCTGGCTGGGCGCAGGCTTCCCGGTGACCGCCGCGTTCACGGCGGCCGTCGCGGTCCTCGTCATCGCCTGCCCCTGCGCGCTCGGCCTCGCCACCCCGACGGCCCTGCTCGTCGGCACCGGCCGGGGCGCCCAGATGGGCATCCTCATCAAGGGGCCCGAGGTCCTCGAGTCGACGCGCACCGTCGACACGATCGTCCTCGACAAGACCGGCACGGTGACCACCGGGAAGATGGCCCTCGTCGACGTCGTCACCGAGCCAGGCGTCGACCGCACCGAGCTGCTGCGCCTCGCCGGATCGCTCGAGGACGCGTCCGAGCACCCCATCGCGCAGGCCATCGCCACGGCCGCCACCCGGGAGACCGGCGCACTCCTCGCCCCGGAGGGATTCACGAACATCGAGGGCAAGGGCGTCCAGGGCGTCGTCGACGGGCACGCCGTGCTCGTCGGGCGCGAGGCCCTGCTCGCCGAGTGGTCGCTCACCCTCAGCGCACCCGTCGCGTCGGCGAAGGCCCGCGCGGAGAGCGAGGGCAGGACGGTCGTCGCCGTCGCGTGGGACGGACAGGTGCGCGGCATCCTCGTCGTCGCCGACACCGTCAAGCCGACGAGCGCCGAGGCCGTGGCCGGGCTCAAGGCCCTCGGGCTCACGCCGATCCTGCTCACCGGCGACAACGAGGCGGTCGCCCGGCAGATCGCCACCGAGGTCGGCATCGACGAGGTCGTCGCCGAGGTGCTGCCCCAGGACAAGGTCGACGTCGTCACGCGCCTCCAGGCGCAGGGGCGGACCGTCGCGATGGTCGGCGACGGCGTGAACGACGCACCGGCGCTCGCACAGGCCGACCTCGGGCTGGCCATGGGGACCGGGACCGACGTCGCGATCGAAGCGTCCGACATCACCCTCGTCCGGGGCGACCTCCGCTCCGCGGTCGACGCGATCCGCCTGTCCCGCAGGACGCTCGGCACCATCAAGGCCAACCTCTTCTGGGCTTTCGCGTACAACGTCGCCGCCATCCCGGTGGCCGCGCTCGGGATGCTCAACCCCATGCTCGCCGGTGCGGCGATGGCGTTCTCCAGCGTCTTCGTCGTCGGCAACAGCCTGCGGTTGCGCGCCTTCCAGACCACCACGGACCGATGACCGGAGGACCTGCCATGGAGCACACGGAGATCGAGCACGCGGGCATCGAGCAGACGGATATCGAGCACACGGACGTGGCGCACGCGAGCAGCGACGCGCACCACCACGGGTACATCAGCGAGAAGGACGCGTACCTCAAGCGGATGCGCCGCATCGAGGGTCAGGCGCGCGGGATCTCGAAGATGATCGACGAGGAGCAGTACTGCATCGACATCCTCACGCAGATCAGCGCACTCACCAGCGCCCTGCAGGTGGTGGCCGTCGGGCTGCTCGACGACCACCTCAAGCACTGCGTGCTCGACGCCGCCCGGCAGGGTGACGACGAGGCCGCCGCCGCGAAGATCAAGGAAGCCACGGACGCGATCCGCCGGCTCGTCCGGTCCTGACGGACTGCGCGATGATCGTCGACTCGGTCCACGGGGACCCGGACACCCTGCGGCTCGCGGGCGCGGTCGCGCGCCTGTGGGAGCACCCGGCCGGCCGGGCGATCGCCGCCGCGGCGACCGCTGACTCCCCCGCGTCCGGGCGCGAGACGGGGGCCGACGGCGTCCCGATCGGCGCCGACCAGGTGCTCGGCGTCACGAGCACACCCGACGGGGCGTCCGGGGTCGTGCGGGTCGCCCACTCCGGCCTCGCTCTCGCCACCCGCGTGCTCGTCGGCTCACCCGGCTGGTTCGCCCAGGAGCGCGTCCGCCCCGACGACAGGCTGGCAGCGGCGTTCGAGGCGGCCGGGGCCACGGGCGCGACGGCGGTCCTCGCCGGATGGAACGGCGCCGTGCGCGGGCTCGTCGTGCTGCGCGACCGCCCCCGGACGGACCCAGCCGGCGGCGGCGCCGTCGTGGCGCCGCCCCGGCACGAGGACTAGACCAGGCCGTTCTCGGTGAGCCAGTCGGTCGCGATCGTCGCCGCCGGCAGCTGCTCGTCGACGCTGCGGGTGTTGAGCTCCACGAGCCCCTCGGGGGTCATCGCGGCGCTCACCTCGTCGATGATCGCTGCGGCCTCCTCGTCGACGTCGTCGCTCGCCACCGGGACGACGTTCGACGCGAGGAACAGCCCGGCGGTGTCCTCGAGGGCGACGAGCCCGCTGCGCACCAGCGACGGGTCAGCGGTGTAGATGATCGCGAGCTGGATGTCGCCGTCCTCGAGCGCCTTGACCGTGAGCGGGCCACCGCCGTCCTCGATCGGGGAGAACCCGACCTCGATGCCGTACTCGTCCTGGAGGCCCTTCGGCCCGTTCGGCCGCGTCTCCGCCTCGGAGTTCGCACCGAGCGTCAGCGGCGTCGTGACGTTCGCGAGGTCCGCGATCGTCTCCAGGTCCCACTCGTCGGCGAACTCCTGCGTGACGACGAACGCGTCCTGGTCGGACGCGGGCGACGGCTCGAGCACCCGCAGCCCCTCGGGCACGGCGTCCTCGAGAGCGGGCAGCACCTCGTCGGGCAGGCGCGCCTCGGTGTCGGGGACCCAGTACTGCAGCAGCGGGCCCGTGTACTCCGGGAACAGGTCGATGGCGCCCGACTCGATCTCGGGCAGGTACGCCTCGCGCTGGCCGATGCGGAAGTCCCGCTCGACCTCGTACCCGCCGTTCTCGAGGGCCTGGGCGTAGATCTCGGCGATGATCTCGCTCGAGTAGTAGTCCTGGGAGCCGACGACGATCGGCGAGTCACCGTCGGAGGCCCCGGCGGCCGGGCTCTCCTCGGAGAGCGGGTCGCTCGACGAGCAGCCGGCGAGCGCGATCATGGCAGCGAGCGTGACGCCGGTCAGTGCGGTGCGGGAACGCTTCATGGGGTCCGTCCTTCGGGGTGGTGCGGCACCTGTGGGGCGCGGCTCGGGTCGGGTGCGGTCGTGACGGGTGCGGTCGTGACGGGTGCGGTCGTGGTCGTGGCGAGGGCGGTGGGGTCCGGTGGGGTGGGGCGCGCCGCCCCGACGGGCGCGGCGGCCCGGGCGGCCCACCGCTGCAGGGCCGCGAGGACGACGTCGAGCAGCAGGGCGAGGGCTGCCACGAGGAGCGCCCCGGCGAGCATCTGCGGGTAGTCGCGCGCCTTGAGGCCCGCGAAGAGGTACCGGCCGAGGCCGGCGTCGGCGACGTACGCGGCGAGGGTCGCGGTGGACACGACCTGGAGCGTCGCGGCGCGGATGCCACCGACGACGACGGGGGCCGCGAGCGGCAGCTCGACCTGTCGCACGATCTGCATCTCGCTCATCCCCACGGCCCGCGCGGAGTCCACGGTCACGGGGTCGACGGACTCGATCCCGGCGTAGGCCCCGGCGAGCAGCGACGGGACGGCGAGGACGACGAGGGCGATGAGGGGCGCCTCCAGCCCGATGCCGAGGCTCAGCCCGAGGAGGGTGAGCAGGCCGAGGGTCGGCACGGCGCGCGCCGCACCCGCGGTCGCCACGACGAACCCCCGCCCCCGCCCGGTGTGGCCGACGAGCACCCCGGCGGGGATCGCGACGACCGCCGCGACGAGCACCACCGCGCCGGTGATGGCCAGGTGCTCCCCGAGCCGCGTGAGGATGCCGCCCGGACCTGTGCGGTGCGCGGGGTCGGCGAGCCAGGCCAGGGCCTCGGCGAGCAGGCTCATGCGACCGCCGCCCTGCTCCGCCGCGCCCGGCGCGACGAGCGCCCGCTCGTCGCGCGCGTCCACGGCGTGAGCGCCCGGCCGGCGAGCACGCAGAGGCCGTCGAGGACGAGCGCGAGCGCGACGGTCACGACGATCCCCGTGGTCACCTCCGCGCCGATCCCGCGCTGGAACCCGTCGGTGAACAGCGTGCCGAGGCTCGAGATCCCGACGAGCGCGCCGATGGTCGCGAGGGCGACCGTGCTCACGGTGACGACGCGCACGCCGGAGAGCAGCACCGGCGTCGCGAGCGGCAGGTCGACGCGCCAGAACAGCGCCCGGCGCGAGTGACCGAGCGCCACGGCCGCCTGGCGCACCTGCGGGTCGACGGCGCCGAACGCGTCCGCCGCGGTCCGCACGAGGAGCGCGACGCCGTAGAGGGTCAGGGCGACGATCATCGTCGCCTCCGAGCGCAGCGGCAGCCCGAAGATCACGGGGACGATGATGAGCAGCGGCAGTGCGGGGACCGCGTAGAGCAGGCTCGCGGCGCTGAGCAGGACGCTGCCGGCCCGGGGCCGCAGGAAGGCCAACCGGCCGATCGGCACGGCGACGAGGATGCTCAGGACGATCGCGGGGACGGTGAGGACGAGGTGCGCCCACGTGAGCTCGGCGATGAGGCCCCAGCTGTAGGACAGCCACGTCATGGCCGCAGCACCCCCAGCGGCCGGCCCGTGGCGTCGACGACGACGCTGCGGCCGTCGATCTGCGTGGTCGACAGCTCGCGTTCCGCGCGGTCCGCGCCGACGAAGTCCCGGACGAAGCCGTCCGCGGGGTCCGCGAGGATCTCCGCCGGGGTGCCCGCCTGCGCGACGACGCCGCCGGTGCGCAGGACGACGACCTCGTCACCGAGCCGGAACGCCTCCTCGATGTCGTGGGTGACGAGCACGATCGTCTTGCCGAGCTCTGCCTGCAAGCGGGCCATCTCGTCCTGCAGCTCGCGCCGCACGATGGGGTCCACGGCGCCGAACGGCTCGTCCATGAGCAGGATGTCCGGGTCGGTCGCCAGCGCCCGCGCGACGCCGACGCGCTGCTGCTGGCCGCCCGAGAGCTGTGCCGGGTAGCGGTCGCCGAGCGAACGGTCGAGACCGACCCGGTCGAGGAGCCCCATCGCGGCGGAACGGGCCTGGCGTCGTGGCGTGCCGTTGAGGACGGGGACGGTCGCGACGTTGTCGAGGACGGTGCGGTGCGGGAGCAGGCCACCGGCCTGCAGGACGTAGCCGATGGACCGGCGCAGGGCGACCTTGTCGAGCTCCCGCACGTCGCGGTCGTCGATGAGGACGGCACCCGCGGTCGGGTCGACCATCCGGTTGATCATCCGCAGGAGCGTCGTCTTGCCGGAGCCCGAGGACCCGACGAGCGCGACGGTGCGGTGGGAGTCGATGCGGTAGCTGAAGTCGCCGACCGCAACCGTCCCGTCGGGGTACGTCTTGCCGGCCGCCCGGAACTCGATCACGAAGGTCTCCTGCGTCGCCGGACTGTAACGAAGTCGATTCCGCCCCCGTCATGCCGAACGACTTCGGCACCCGTCCACGCTATAACGACAGGGCTTGAATCGCTGGACACGCGCTGTTTCACCGTCGCTCCAGTCGTGGCTTCCAAATCACCACCCTCAGAAGGACCGGCTTCGGCAGGCGCATACTCGCTTCGGAACTGCTGTGACAGGATGCATTCATGTCATCCACTCCCCCAGTCGCGGCGCACGGCGCATTGCCGGGCATCCACATCCATCGAAACAAGAGATGCCGCTGTGGCGAGTGATCCGTGGGCATTCGGCTGGACGGCAATCGCCGCTCTAGCCACTTCTGCTGCTGTCGTCGTAGCAGTGTGGGCATGGAGGATCGATGCCGCTCGGGCAAAGAAGAACAATGCTTCGCTAGTAAGAATTCTCGCAACAAACGAGATGACTGGAATGTCGGATCCCATTGCGGAAACGCGCGTCGACAGAGACGGCACTCGGTGGCACTACGGAGATGACGGCGAAATTCTGAGCAGACAATCGGGCATGGTGATGACGAGGGAGGACGGGCGGGAGGTCTGCGTCTTCAGCCGCCACGTCACTGAGATTCAGAACGGTTCGACCGCTATCGTCTTCGACGCCGTAGGGTCTCCGCTGATTCCGGAGGGGCAAGAAATGATGAACGCCACCAAAGGCCATCCCATATTCGCTCGGGTGATCCCTCCCGGCGCAACTTCGAAATACGATGAGGACGAGTACGCCTGGGTCGGAGGCGCTGGCCTGCGTCTTGACTTCAGGCTGGATGGGACCGAATGGATCGTGACCTCCGAGGGCGGTTTCAGAAAAGCGCGGTTCGGCCGAGCCAGAGGGTTCGCCCGTAGAGCAAAATATGGATGGAAGCGAACCCGTCGGTCGAGCCGCAGCCGCCGCGCCGCCCGACGGTCTCGTCGGGTTCGGTGAAGGAGACAGTGAGAAAGGACGGGGAACCGCTGATGCTCCCCCGGCGCCCCGGCAACGTGACGATGCGCGACGTGGCCCTCCGCGCGGGGGTCTCGACCAAGACGGTCTCGAACGTCCTCAACGGGTACGCGTACCTGCGTCCCGACACGCGCGCCCGGGTGGAGGCCGCCATCGCGGAGCTCGGCTACCAGGTGAACGTCGCGGCCCGGAACCTGCGCCAGGGGCGCACAGGGCTCATCGCCCTCGTCCTGCCGGAGCTGCGCCTGCCGTACTTCGCGGAGCTCGCCGACTCCGTCATCGTCGCGGCGGAGCGCTCCGGCCTGCGGGTGCTCGTGGAGCAGACGAACGCGCGGCGCGAGCGTGAGGTGGAGGTCCTGCGGGGCGCCCTGCGCCACGTCGTCGACGGCGTCATCCTCTCCCCGCTCGGTCTCGGCGCGCAGGACCGTGCACTGTTCGACGTCGACTTCCCGCTCGTCCTGCTCGGTGAGTCCGTGTTCGGGACGGGCGCCGACCACGTGACGATGGACAACGTCGACGGAGCGGCGGCGGCCACGACCCACCTGCTCGAGACGGGTCGGCGGCGGATCGCCGTGGTCGGCGCGCGCCCGGGCGAGGAGATGGGCTCCGGGACGCTCCGGTTGCGTGGCTACCGGAAGGCGCTCGACGCCGCGGGCGTCGCGTTCGACCCCGAGCTCGTCGTCGCGGCCTCGCCGTGGCACCGGTCGACGGGCGAGCAGGGTCTGCACCGGCTGCTCGACTCGGGGACGACGTTCGACGCGGTCTTCACCTTCAACGACGCGCTGGCCCACGGCGCGCTCCACGCCCTGCACACCCGGCGGATCTCGGTGCCGGAGCAGGTCGCGGTCGTCGGGTTCGACGACGTCGAGGAGTCTGCGTACTCCACCCCGACCCTCACGTCCGTGGCGCCGGGCCGGCAGGAGATCGCCGACGCGGCGGTCCGGCTGCTCGTCGAGCACGGTCAGCGGGCGAGCGACGCCGAGCCGCAGCTCGTCGTCGCGCCGTACACGCTCCACGTCCGGGAGTCGTCCGCCCCGGTCGACGGGTGATCCTCGACCGCTGACCAGTCCGCGGGTGGTCGTTGACCACCTCCCCGTGCGACTGTATGTTCTTCTACATCGTTGTTCTACGACGATGTACTACCGCGGCAACGATGCCGCACCCCGTGTCGACGAAGACCTGAGGAGCCGCCGTGCACGCCAGCCACGCGACGTCGACGACCACGGCAGCCCCGACCCTGTCCCTCGCACCCGCTCTCCCTGCCAGCCGCGCCGAGACCCCGCCGATGGGCTGGAACAGCTGGGACTGCTACGGCACCACCGTCACCGAGGCGGAGGTGCTCGCCAACGCCGAGGTCATGCGCGACCGCCTCCTCGCTCACGGCTGGGACACCGTCGTCGTCGACATCGCCTGGTACGACCCCACTGCGCGCTCCCACGGGTACAACACCGGCGCACCCCTCGTGCTCGACGCATACGGCCGCCAGCTCCCCGCGCCCAACCGCTTCCCCTCGTCCGCCGACGGCACCGGGTTCACCGCCCTCGCCGAGGCCGTGCACGCGATGGGCCTGAAGTTCGGCGTGCACGTCATGCGTGGCATCCCACGGATCGCCGTCGAGCAGGACCTGCCGATCCTCGGCACGCAGTGGACCGCGAGCCAGGTCGCCGACCACGAGCACGTCTGTGCGTGGAACCCCGACAACCTCGGGCTCGACCACGACCACCCAGGCGCGCAGGCGTACTACGACTCCCAGGTCGCGCAGCTCGCCGCCTGGGGCGTCGACTTCATCAAGGCCGACGACATGCAGGCGCCCTACTACGACCGCGACATCGCTGCGTACGCCCTCGCGATCGCCCGCAGCGGGCGCGACATCACCCTGTCGCTGTCCCCCGGCACGCACCTGTCCACCCACCACGAGCCGCACCTGCGCGAGCACGCCCAGATGTGGCGCATCTCCGACGACCTGTGGGACCGGTGGGAAGACGTGCACGCGCAGTTCGCCCGCCTCGCCCGCTGGGCGCCCTTCCAGCGCAGCGGGGGCTGGGCCGACGCCGACATGCTCCCGCTCGGCCGCATCGGCCTGCGGGCCGAGCGCGGCGAGCCGCGCGCGAGCCGGCTCACCCACGCCGAGCAGCAGACGCTCCTCACCCTGTGGAGCATGGCGCGGTCCCCGCTCATGATGGGCGGCGACCTCCCCACGAGCAGCGAGGAGACCCTCCAGCTGCTGGCCACCCCGGCCCTGCGGGAGGTCCTCGACACGAGCACCGACGGCCGCGAGATCGTCCGGGAGCCGGTCGAGGGCGGGGAGCTCATCGTCTGGACGGCCAGGTCCGGACAGCGACGCTACGTCGCGATCTTCTGGACGGGCGACGAGCCCCGAGCCACCCGCGTGCGGCTCACCTCCGTCGTCGGGCACGACGCCGCGCCGGGCACGTGGCTCACGACGGACCTGTGGCAGCCGGGCACGCCCGCCGATCCGCTCGACGGATCCGGCCACCTCGACGTCGACGTCCCCGCGCACGGCGTGCGCTGGTTCGCGCTCGACCCGGAACACACCGCGCCTCACCTGACCTGAATCCCGCACACCTCACCCCCCGTGGAGACATGACCATGCAGAACGCACGCGTATCGATCGACCCGAACTTCGTCGTCGCCCCCGTCAACCGCCGACTCTTCGGGTCGTTCGTCGAGCACATGGGCCGCTGCGTCTACACGGGCATCTACGAGCCCGGCCACGAGACCGCCGACGAGGACGGCTTCCGCGGCGACGTCCTCGACCTCGTCCGCGAGCTCGGTGTGACCACCGTGCGCTACCCCGGCGGCAACTTCGTGTCCGGGTACAAGTGGGAGGACGGCGTCGGACCGTTCTCGGAGCGACCCACCCGCCTCGACTACGCCTGGCGGACCATCGAGACCAACGCGTTCGGTCTCAACGAGTTCATGCGGTGGACCGCCAAGGCCGGCATCGAGCCGATGATGGCCATGAACCTCGGCACCCGCGGCATCGCCGAGGCGCTCGAGCTCCTCGAGTACTCCAACCACCCGAGCGGCACCGCCCTCTCCGACCTCCGCATCAGCCACGGCGCGGTCGAGCCCCACAACATCCGCGTGTGGTGCCTCGGCAACGAGATGGACGGCCCGTGGCAGCTCGGCCACAAGACGGCCGACGAGTACGGCCGCCTCGCCGCCGAGACCGCCCGCGCGATGCGCCAGTTCGACAACACCCTCGAGCTCGTCGCGTGCGGCAGCTCCGGTCGCGGCATGGCGACCTTCGGCGAGTGGGAGGCCACCGTCCTCGAGCACACCTACGAGCTCGTCGACTACATCTCCGCGCACGCCTACTACCAGCTGCGCGACGGGGACCACGCGAGCTTCCTCGCGTCGGCCGTCGACATGGACCGCTTCATCGAGCAGGTCGCCGTCACCGCCGACCACGTCGGGGCGCGCCTGAAGTCGGACAAGAAGATCAACATCTCGTTCGACGAGTGGAACGTCTGGTACATGGGCGAGGCGCCCACCGACAGCGCACCGAGCGACTGGCAGGTGCTCCCCCGCACGAGCGAGGACGCCTACACCGTGCTCGACGCCGTCGTCGTCGGCTCCCTGCTCATCACCCTGCTGCGCCACTCGGACCGCGTCACCGCGGCGTCCCAGGCCCAGCTCGTCAACACGATCTCCTCGATCCGCACCGAGCCGGACGGCCCGGCCTGGCGCCAGTCGATCTTCCACCCGTTCTCCCTCATGTCCCAGCACGCCAAGGGCGAGGTCCTCGACCTGCGCCTCCAGGCACCGACCATCACCACCAAGACGTACGGCGAGGTCAGCGCCCTCGACTCCGTCGCGACCTACGACGCCGAGACCGGGCAGATCTCCCTCTTCGTCGTCAACCGTGACCACGAGTCGCCCGTGAGCATCACGGCGAGCCTCGCCGGGTTCGGCGACGTCGAGCTCGCCGAGGCCCTCGTCATCGCCGACGACGACCTCATGGCCGCCAACACGCAGGACGCCCCGGACCGCGTGGTGCCGAAGGCTCACCCGTCGGCCGCGGTCGCTGACGGCACCCTCTCGGTGGAGCTGCCCCCGGCGTCGTGGAGCATGGTCCGCGTCCAGGTGCGCTGACGCAGGACGGCGGAACGCAGGGCGTCGGAAAGGCAGGGCGTCGAAAAGGCAGGGCGTCGTCGCGGCTCAGACCGCGGCGGCGCCCTGCCCTCCGCACGCTGGGGGTGGATCGGGGCCGGGGTCACCGCCCTGGACGTCGCCGAGGCGCTCGTGTGCCCCGTCGGCGTCGCACCCATCATGTACGCGCCGCGAACGGTCTGAAAGACTCCCACCATGGACGACCCGCACGACCTCTCCGTGACACCCGACCACATGCGTCGGGCGTTCGGCATGCTCACCGCGTACGTCCTGCTGCCCGAGTCCAGTCACGAGTTCTCGGAGGAGTTCGTCGAGCTCGGCCTCTCCGACCGGGTGAGCACGCTTGTCGCCGGCCGGCGGCTGTGGCACATCATCGCGGCCGACGCGGCACGCAACGGCGCCTACGACGGGTCCGTCGAGGCCGCCATCCGCGCGAGCGCACGCATGGCGGACATCGAGTTCCAGCTCCTGCCGGGCGCTCTCGCGCTCGCCCACGACCTCGACGCGACCCTCGCGAGCGCGGCCGTCACGATTCCTCTGGGCATCGTCCACCAGATCGCGACGAAGGCGACACGGTCCCTGGACGCGCTCGCATACTTCCTCCGCGCGGCGAGCATCGTCCTGCACAGTGACGCCGAGCAGCGTGAGGTGAGCGTCGACGCGCTCCTCGCGGGCATCGGCCGCGCGCTGGCCGAGGCGTAGCAGGAGGCCTCGCGCGCGTCAGCGGAACCGGCGTCCCTCGTCGCGCCGGTACGCCCAGACGGTGAGCGCCGCGAACAGCACCGTCCAGCCGAGCAGCACCGGGACCGCGAGCGGGTAGATCTCCTCGCCCGTGAGCACGCCGACGAGGATGTCCCGGCCCGCGCGCGTCGGGGTGGCCTGGGAGAGCGTCGCGAGCCAGTCGGGGAAGAACATCGGCGGCATGAACAGCCCGCCCGCGAACGCGAGGGGGAAGAGCACCACCTGCACCACCGCGAGCGCCGCCTTCGCCGTGAGGGAGTAGCCGATCCCGATGCCGAGGAGCACGAACGGCACGGACACGGCGAGGATGACGGCGGCACCGCCGAGGAGCTGGCCGGTGGTGACCGCTGCGTCGGTGAACAGCCACGCGATGAGGACGAGCGGCACGAGGGCCAGCAGGGAGAAGATCGCCCCGTTGAGCACGCGCGCCGCCATCCGCGGTGCCGGTCCGGCGGGCAGGGTCCGCACGTAGGGGTCGAACGGCAGCGCCCGGTCCTCGGAGATCCCGGCGCCGTGCGTGAAGAGGCTCGCGGAGCACACGGCGAACAGCCCGAGGGACGCCACCGCCATGGTCGCCATGACCGGGTCGCCCGCGACGGCCTCCTGCGGGACGACGAAGAAGAACATCGCGAGCGCCGGGAACACGAGGTTGCCGATGACGGCGATGGGGACGCGGACGGTCTCGAGGAACTGGTACTTCAGGTGCAGCCAGGTGAGCCGGGTGAGGGACTGCGCGCGCGGGGTCGCGCGTCCTGTGCCGGCGCTCGCGCCGGGTGACGTCGTGGTCATCGTCCTGCTCCGTCCGTGCTGGTCCTGGGCGCGAACCGCGGGGCCGGGCCCGTGGCCTCGGCGTCGACCATCTGGCCGAACGCCTCCTCGAGGGTGGCGCCGCGCACCTCGAGGCCGTGGAAGTCGATCCCGGACAGCACGAGCTGCCGGACGAGCCCGTCCGCGTCGGCGGTGAGCAGCTCGTACCGGTCGCCCTCGCGAGTGGTCTGCACGACGCCGGGCAGCGTCGTCGGCCCGTCCGACCCGGCGAGCGGTCCGGCGTCCAGCACGGCGCTGGTGTGCAGGACGACGCGCCGCAGCGCGACCTGCTCGAGGATGTGCTCCATCGAGTCGTCGGCCTTGACGACCCCGCGGTCGATGACGACGACGCGCTGCGCGAGCGCCTGCACCTCCTCGAGGTAGTGGCTCGTGAGCAGCACGGTGCCGCCCTGCGCGTGGTACTCGCGGATGGCGTCCCAGAGTGCCTGGCGCGCCGAGACGTCGAGGCCGGTCGTGGGCTCGTCGAGGAGCACGACGCTGGGGCGGCCGACGAGGGCGAGCGCGACGGCGAGGCGTCGTTTCTGCCCGCCGGACATCCCGCCGGTCTGCCGGCCGGCGAGGTCGCCGAGGCCGAACTGCTCGAGGAGCTCGCCCGTCGGGACGGGGTCGGGGTAGTGCCCGCCGATGAAGTCGACGACCTCCCGCACCTTGAGGGTGGAGGGCAGGCCGGTCTCCTGGGGCGTGAGGCCGAGGACGGTCCTGGCCGCGGCGTCGCGCGGGTCCCTGCCTGCGAGGCGCACCGTCCCGGAGTCGGGCTTGCGCTGCCCGCACACGAGGGACAGGAGGGTCGACTTCCCGGCACCGTTGGGTCCGAGGAGCCCGACGAGCTCACCCGCGCCCACCTCGAGCGAGACGTCGTCGAGCGCGACGACGTCGGAGAAGCGGCGGGTGACGCCCGCCACGGACACGATGCTCATCCTGCTGCCCCCTTGAGGAGTTCTCTCAGCGACTCGGTGTAGTCCTCGAACGCCCGCCGCCCACGGGCCGTGAGCTCGATGTACGTCGCGGGCTTGCGGCCCTCGTGCGTCTTGGTGACGGCGACGTACCCAGCGTCCTCGAGCTTGCGCAGGTGCGTCGAGAAGTTTCCCGCGGTCATGTCGAGGAGCTCCTGGAGGCGCGGGAAGGCGATGCGGTCGCCGGGAGCCAGAGCCGCGAGGGTCGCGACGACGCGCAACCGCGCCTGGGCGTGGATGACGGGGTCGAGCTCGGTCTCCGTCATGCCTGCCTCGCGGCACGCCGGCCGTGGACGTGCTCGACGACGGCACCGACGAGGAACCCGCCGCCGCCCAGGAGCGCCATGACGAGGTAGGTGTAGGGCAGGCCCGCGTAGAGCGAGACGGCCGCGACGAGGATGATCCAGATGCCGAGCGCGTACTGGCGCGGCTCCTGCCAGAACGTCCCGCCCGCCATGTAGAGGATGCCGACGATGAGGCAGGCGACGGCGTTGGACGCGAGGGCGACGACCTCGTCGCTCGCCCCGGCGGACTCGAGCCCGCCGATGATGAGGCCACCGCCCAGGAAGCCGATGAACCAGCTCCACCCGTACATCGCGCCGAGCCTGGCGGAGACGCCCTGGATGCCCGCGGTGGCCCGCATGCTGTAGACGATCGTGGCGATGACGGCGACGGTGAGGGCGCCGCCGAACACGGCGAACGCCCACGGGGCGGGGGTCGTGGCGCCACCGTCGATGGGCCGCCCTCCCGGCAGGGACCCCTCGGCCGTGAGGTACAGCGCGAGATACCCGACGAGCCACGCGCACCCCCACATCGCGAAGAAGATGCGGCCGTCAGGGTCGGTCGCGCGGACCTTCGCCGTCTGCGCCTCGATGAGGCGCAGGCTCTCGGCGGGGTCGAGCCGCTCGTCGGCGGTCGCGGGCGGCAGCACCTCGTGCCCGGGCCGGGCTGTCCGGTGGTCCTTCTCGGCGTCGTTCATCGTGCCTCCTCGTCAGAGTGCTTTGCGTTGCAAACTAGTCTGCGAGCATGCCACGGTCCTCCCACCTCCACAACCCCGGGCGCACGTGTCTGCTCCGAGGGCGGGCAGGTCGTCCGGCGGCGGGCCCGGTGGGAGGTTCTCAGGGGGCGTCGTTAGGGTGGTCCCCGTGACGACCTCCCTCGCGCTCCCCACCTCCACCCCGCGCGCGCGCCAGCGCCTCATGCTGCCGGTCATCGCGCTGCTCGCCGGTCTCGCGGCCCTGCTCGCGACCCCGGCCAGCGCCCACGACTCGCTCGTGAGCAGCGACCCCGCGGACGGCGCGCAGCTCACGGCGGCACCGGCAGCCGTGACCCTCACCTTCAGCGCGAACCTCCAGGCGCTCGGCGGCCTCGTCGTCGTCACCGACAGCGCCGGCACCCAGGTGGCCGCCGGGGAGCCCGCCGTCGACGGCACGACCTCGTCGCTCCCCCTGCCCACCGACCTGCCGAACGACACGTACACCGTGGCGTGGCGCGCGGTGTCCTCGGACGGTCACCCCATCGAAGGCACGTTCACCTACACGGTCGCTGCACCGGTCGGCCCCGTGGAGCCGTCCCTCGGGCCGGACGAGGGAGCGGACGAGGAGCCGGGGGAGATGACGACGCAGGAGGCCCCGACGCAGGACGACGCCACCACCGAGGACGACTCGAGCGCCCCGGCCGAGGCCGACGACGACTCGCCCGGTCTCCCCTGGCCCGGCATCCTCGTCGGCGCGCTCCTCGGCATCGTCGCCGGAACCGTGCTCGTCGTGCGGGCGAAGAAGCGGGCACCGAAGGAATGAGCATGACGGGCGACGTCGTCGGCGACGGTCCCGAGCTCTCGGCAGCGGCCGCCGCCCGCCGCGAGCGCTGGCGGACCGGCGCCGAGATCTGGATCGTCCTCGGCCTCAGCCTCGGCGCGTCGGGCGTCTACGCCGTCGTCAACATCATCGCCCGCCTCACCGCCGAGACCGCCCTGCGGGACCAGTCGGCGTCCCTCAACACCGCCCAGTCCCCGCGCCCGTACCTCGACCTCACGTACCAGCTGCTGTCGATCGGCTTCGGCCTCGTGCCCGTCGCGCTCGCGCTCTACCTGCTCTCCGCCCGGGGCGGCGGAGTCCTGCGCCGGATCGGGCTCGACGCCCGCAGCCCGCTCCGGGACACCGGTGTCGGCATCGGGCTCGCAGCCGTCGTCGGTATCCCGGGTCTCGCGTTCTACGTCGCCGGCCGGGCGATGGGCATCACGGTCGACGTCCAGCCCGCCAACCTCGACCCCTACTGGTGGGCGGTCCCCGTCCTCGTCCTCGCGGCACTCGAGAACGGGCTCGTCGAGGAGATCATCGTCGTCGCCTACCTCACCGAACGCCTCGAGGACCTGCGCTGGGGTCCGGTGAAGATCATCGTCACGAGCGCCCTCATCCGCGGCTCGTACCACCTCTACCAGGGCATCGGGCCGTTCTTCGGCAACGTCGCCATGGGCGTGCTGTTCGCCTGGTTCTACCAGTCGCGGTGGGGCAGGCGGCGCGTGCTACCGCTCGTCATCGCGCACACGGTGCTCGACGTCGTCGCGTTCGTCGGGTACCAGTTCCTCCCGGACTCCTGGCTCCGCGCCCTCGGCATCGGCTGACAGGCGGGGGCGCTCGGGCGCGTCGTCGATGTGGATGACGCCGCCCTTGCGACGTTTGGGCTCCTCGCGCGCGGCCGTCTTCGCCGCCGCACGCTCCGCCGACATCCGCTGGCTGTCCTCGCGCCGCGCGACGATCGCGTCGAGCACCGGGCTCTGCCCGGCCAGTGCGCGGTCGAGGTCCTGCGCGACCGACCGCACCGAGAACGCCGAGACGAGGTGGATGGACCCCGTGACGAAGGCGTAGACCGCGAACACGAGGGTCGTCACCTCGAGCATCCCGGTGATGTCCCCCGACCGGGTCACGAGGAGGAACCCGAACAGCGTCGACACGAGCCCGAACGTCAGCAGCCACGGCCACGCGAGGTCCCGGTTGCGGACGAGCGTCGCGGCCCCGATGACGGACTGGACCCCGAGGACGAGAGCCCACACGACGAGCAGGTAGAACAGCGTCGTCGGGGTGAGCGACGGCCACAGGACGATGAGCACCGCGAACACCACGTCGGTGATGCCCTGGACGAGCCACCAGCGCCACCCGGTCTCCTGGCGGCTGGCCAGGCCCTGGAACGCGCCGATGAGACCGTCGGCCAGCAGGAAGGCGGCGAAGACGTACTGCACCCTGCCCATCTCGGACAGCGGCTCGATCATGAGGAGCAGACCCAGCGCGATGAGGACGAGCCCGCGCAGGAGCGGCAGCCACCACGTGGGACGCACCGCCCGGGCGATGCTCGTCGGCGGTTCTGCGTCCCGTCGGTCGGTGCGGGATGCGGAGGTCTTGCGTGCCATGGTCCACCTCGTGAGGACAAGCTCCGTGTGCGGGGCGGGCGCATCTCCCCGAGCGTCCATCGTAGGACCGGGCGTAGGCTCGTGCCCGCCGCCAGAACGCCCGCCCGCCCGGAGAATCTGAGGACATCGACCGTGCCTGATGACCGCACCGCCCTCGACGCGACCGCCCTCGGCGAGCGCCTGCGCACCATGAGCGCGGTCCTCTTCGACCTCGACGGCGTGCTCACCCCGACCGCGGACGTCCACATGCACGCCTGGTCGCGACTGTTCACGCCGTACCTCGAGTCGCACGGGGCCGCCGGGTACACGGATGCCGACTACTTCACCTACATCGACGGGCGCCCCCGGTACGAGGGGGTCCGGGCACTCCTGACGTCCCGCGGGATCGAGCTGCCCGAGGGCCTGCCGACGGACCCGCCGGAGGCTGACACCGTCTGCGGCCTGGGCAACCGCAAGAACGCCGTCTTCACCACCGTGCTCGCCGAGGACGGTGTCACCCCGTACCCCGGGTCCGTCGACCTCCTCGACGCCGTGACCCGCCTGGGCCTCGCTGTCGCCGTCGTCTCGAGCTCCCGCAACGCCGTGCCGGTGCTGGAGGCCGCGGGCCTGCGGGACCGGTTCGACGTCGTCGTCGACGGGGTCCTCGCCGCACGTGAGGGGATCGCCGGGAAGCCGGCTCCCGACACGTACGTGCACGCCGGAGCCCTCCTCGGGCACACGCCCGACCGGTGCGTCGTCGTCGAGGACGCGCAGTCCGGTGTCCGCGCCGGCCGGGCCGGCGACTTCGGGCTCGTCGTCGGGGTGGACCGCGGCGTGGGCGCCCAGGCGCTGCTCGACGACGGTGCGGACGGTGTCGTCACGGACCTCGCCGAGCTCGTCCCCGCGCTCACCGCGCAGGACCGGACACCCGCAGGAACGATCGAGGACAGCCCATGAGAAGGATCGTGTCCGACCCCCTCGACCGCACCCGCTTCCCCATCGACGAGTGGGCGCTCGTCGAGACCATCATCGACCCCAGCGACGCCGGGACCACCGAGACGCTGTTCACCACGGCCAACGGCTACCTCGGGGTGCGCGGCAACGTCGAGGAGGGCCGCAGCGGACACACCCACGGCACGTTCGTCAACGGGTTCCACGAGACCTGGAAGATCCGTCACGCCGAGGAGGCCTTCGGGTTCGCGAAGGTCGGACAGACCATCGTCAACGCGCCGGACGCCAAGGTCATCCGCCTCTACGTCGACGACGAGCCGCTCGTCCTCACCCAGGCGGACATCATCAGCTACGAGCGGCGGCTCGACTTCACCACCGGGGTCCTGTCCCGCCGGGTCGAGTGGCGCACGCCGTCGGGCAAGCGCATCCTCATCCGCTCGCGGCGCATGGTCTCGTTCGTCGACCGGCACGTCGCCGTCATCGACTACGAGGTCACCCCGCTCGACTCGGACGCGTCGATCGTCATCTCCAGCCAGATCCTCAACCGGCAGGACGGCCAGGACGAGTACACCTCGGGGGCGCCGGCGAGCGTCACCACCGCGGACCCCCGCAAGGCCGAACGCCTCGCGGACCGCGTGCTCCTGCCCCGCTTCCAGCACGCCGCGGACGGCCGGTACCTCCTGGGCTACCAGTGCGCCAACTCGAAGATGACGATCATCGCGGGGGCCCAGCACACCCTGCAGACGGATAACCGCTTCTTCGAGACGTCGCACATCGAGAACGACCTCGCGAAGCACGTCTACACGATCCAGGGCCGCGCCGGCGTGCCCATCCGGCTCGTCAAGACGCTGAGCTATCACACGTCGCGCGGTGTCCCGGCGCGGGAGCTGAGCGACCGGTGCAACCGGACGCTCGACCGGGTGGGTGCAGGCGACGTCGAGGACCTCTTCGACGCGCAGGTCGCGTGGCTGGCCGACTACTGGGCCCGCACCGACGTCGAGGTCCACGCCCACCCCGCGATCCAGCAGGCCACCCGGTGGAACCTCTTCCAGCTCGCCCAGGCGACGGCGCGCACGGACGGCAGCGGCATCGCCGCGAAGGGTGTCTCCGGGAGCGGGTACGGCGGACACTACTTCTGGGACACGGAGATCTACGTCCTGCCCGTGCTGACGTACACGTCGCCCCTCGTCGCCCGCAACGCCCTGCGCTTCCGGCAGAAGATGCTCGGCGCTGCGCGGGACCGGGCGACGGAGCTCAACCAGCTCGGCGCGCTGTTCCCGTGGCGCACCATCAACGGTCTCGAGTCGTCCGCGTACTTCGCGGCCAGCACCGCCCAGTACCACATCGACGCGGACATCGCCTTCGCGCTCGCCCAGTACATGCGGGCCACGGGCGACGTCGAGTTCCTCGCCAGCGGCGCGATCGACATCTTCGTCGAGACGGCCCGCATGTGGGCCGACCTCGGCTTCTGGCGTGGCAACGGCGATCCCACGTTCCACATCCACGGCGTGACCGGTCCGGACGAGTACACCACCGTGGTCAACGACAACCTCTACACGAACGTCATGGCGCGGGCGAACCTGCGCACGGCGGCGGCGTCCGTCGAGTACCTGTGGCGGACGGACCGCGCCGCCTGGGAACGCATGACCACGCGGCTCAACCTCGACGACCTCGAGCTCCTCGAGTGGACGCGCGCGGCCGACAACATGCACATCCCCTACGACGAGACCCTCGGCATCCACCCCCAGGACGCGCAGTTCCTCGAGAAGGAACGGTGGGACCTCGAGCAGACGCCCGACAGCCTCAAGCCGCTGCTGCTGCACTTCCACCCCCTGGTGATCTACCGGTTCCAGGTGCTCAAGCAGGCCGACGTCGTGCTGGCGCTCCTGCTCCAGGGAGACCAGTTCACGGCCGAGCAGAAGCGCGCCGACTTCGACTACTACGACCCGTTGACGACCGGCGACTCGACGCTCTCCGCCGTCGTGCAGTCGATCATCGCCGCGGAGATCGGGTACCAGGACCTCGCGATCCCGTACTTCCTGGAAGGTCTGTTCGTCGACCTCGCGAACCTTCACAACAACACCCCCGACGGTGTGCACGTGGCGTCGGCGGGCGGCATCTGGAGCGCCCTCGTCATGGGCTTCGGGGGCATGCGCGACCACAACGGCGTGTTCTCGTTCGACCCACGCCTGCCTGACGCCTGGACGGGGCTGACCTTCCGCATCACCCTGCGACGCACCCGGGTGCGCGTCGACCTGCGCCAGCACGAGATGGTGTTCACCGTCGAGGTCGGGGACACCGCGACGGTCGTCGTGCGCGGCGAGGAGGTGACCGTGAGGTCCGGGACCCCGGTGACCGTCCCGCTCGCCGGACAGGGGCACCACCTGCTCGGCTCGCCCAGCGCCCGAGCGATGGACGGGATCCGCCGGCCCGACGGCTCCTTCATGACGGCCTCGCTGCCCACCCTCGCGCTCGACAACGATCCCGAGCACGCCGAGCACGCGTAGGAGAGGGAGACCCGGACCGCGCCGCAACGAATAACCTCCCCCGGGCGCATCCTCCCGGAATAGACTTCAGAGCATGCCGACCTCACCTCGCCGCCCCCCGGTGGCGCACGACGTCGGCTCCTTCCACCCCGTCGACGAGCACCGGGACGCGGCCGCCGCGGCCCGGAACGACGACACCGACCAGCCCGTGCTCGTCATCGACACCCCGATGAGCCACGTCCGCCAGCCGCGCGACCTCCTCGCGCTCGTGCTCACCGCCGTCGGCGCTGCGATGGTGCTCGTCCTCGCCGTCTACGCGCACGGCACCACCGAGGGCGTGCAGGCGGACGTCCGCAACTTCTCGTCCGTCCTCGCCCGCGTGCTGTTCCTGCCCGTCGCCCTCCTCGAGGGTCTCGTCACGCTCGTCGTGCCGGTCGCCGTCCTCACCGAGATCGCGATCCGACGCATGGGTCGCCAGGTCGTCGAGTGCATCGCCGCCCTCATGCTCGGCCTCGCGCTCTCCGCCGTCACCGAGTGGGCGCTGCTGACCTTCGCGACCCCCGACCTCATCCAGGGCATGTCCGTACCCCTGCGCGGCGTCTACACGCTGACGATCCCCGGGTACGTCGCCGGCATCGCCGGACTGCTCACCGCCGCCGGCCCCCGCACCCGCCGCCGGACCGTCGCGTTCTCCTGGAACCTCCTGTGGGTGTCCCTCGGCATCGTCCTCGTCATCGGTCAGGTGTCCCTCGCCGGGGTGCTGCTCACCCTCCTCCTCGGACGGCTCGCCGGGCTCGCTGTCCGCTACGCGGCGGGAGTCACGAGCGAGCGCGCCTACGGGGACGACCTCGTCGCCGGCGTCCGGCGCGCCGGGTTCCACCCCACGGCGCTCGTGCGCGTGCGGGACGTCGCGGACGCACCTCTGAGCGGGGACGCCCCGGGACCCACCGGTGACCCCTCCCGCGACCTCGGCACCGACCCGTCCGCCGTCGCCATCACCCGCTACTCCGACAACCGCGTCTACGCCCTCACGCAGGAGGACGGCCCGCGCCTCGACGTCGTCGTCCTCGACGGCGACCGCCAGGTCATCGGTTTCCTCACCCGCCTGTGGCGGTCCCTGCGGATGCGCGGGATCGACGGGCGGTCGGCCATCTCGCTGCGCGCCGTCGCCGAGCGCGCCGCCCTTCTCGCGTACGCGGCCCGCGCTGCCGGAGTCCGCTCCCCGGAGCTCGTCGGCATGGCGGAGGCCAGCGACTCGATGCTCCTCATCCAGGAGCACACCGTCGGCACCGTCCCCCTGCGGGACCTGCCGACCGAGCAGATCACCGACGCCGTGCTGCGCGACGCGTGGTGTCAGCTCGAGCTCGCCCACGGCGCAGGCCTCGCGCACCGCGCCCTGACCGCGGACGTCCTCCTCGTGGGGACCGGGCCCGACGGCGCGCCCCAGGTGTGGCTCACCGGCTGGGAGTCGGGCGACGTCGCCTCCTCGACCCTCGCCCGCCGCGTCGACCGGTCACAGCTCATCGCCCTGCTCGCCCTGCGGGTCGGCGCCGAGCGTGCCGTCGCGTCCGCCGCCGCCGTCCTGCCCGAGGAGGACATCGCGGCGCTCGGCCCGCTCCTGCAGACCGTCGCCCTGCCCGCCAGCACCCGCGAGGAGGTCGGCCGGCACAAGGAGGTGTTCGCCGAGCTCCGCACCGCGCTCCTCGCCCGGATGCCCCAGGCCGACGTCGAGCCCGTCAACCTCGTGCGCTTCGGCGCCCGGACGATCATCACGCTCGCGATCACGATCGTCGCCGTCGTCGTCGTCGTCACCACCGTGAACTTCGACCAGATCGCCCGGGCGGTCGCCGAGGCCCAGCCGTGGTGGGCCCTCGTCGCGTTCGCCCTCGGACTCCTCACGTGGGTGGGGGGCGCGGTGACGCTCGTCGCGTTCTCCCCCGTGCGCCTGGCCCTCGTCCGCGTCACTCTCGTGCAGGCCGCCGCGTCGTTCGTCGCCCTCGCCGCACCCGCCGGGATCGGTCCAGCGGCGCTCAACCTGCGGATGCTCACCCGCCGGGGCGTGTCCACGTCCCTCGCCGTCGCGACGGTCGCGCTCGTCCAGGTGTCCCAGCTCGTCGTGACGATCATCCTCGTCGTGGTGCTGTCGGTCGTCACCGACAACGGCGGGGCGCTGCGCAGCCTCCCCTCCGCCACCGTGTTCTCGGCCCTGGCGATCCTCGCTGCCGTCGCCGCCGTCGCGTTCCTCGTGCCCGCCGTCCGCCGCTGGTTGCACACGAAGATCGAGCCGATCGTCCAGCAGCTGTGGCCGAGGTTGTCCGAGATGCTCGGAAACCCGGGGCGGATGGCGCTCGGGCTCGTCGGCAACGCCGTCATGACCCTCGGTTACGTCTTCGCGTTCGACGCCGCGCTCGCTGCGTTCGGCCGGGAGGTCAACCTCATCGACGTGGCTGTCGTGTACCTCATCGGCAACACGGTGGGTTCGTTGGCCCCCACCCCGGGTGGTCTGGGAGCGATCGAGCTCGCGCTCGTCACCGGGCTCACGACCACGGCCAGCGTCTCCGCACCCATCGCGACGTCTGCCGTCGTGCTGTTCCGGGTGGTCACCTACTGGGCGCGCATCCCGCTCGGCTGGATCGCGATGCGCTACCTGCAGAAGAAGGGCGACCTCTAGCGGGTCGCTGTCCGGCCCGGCGACCACGGGGCGGAAGATACGGAGACGTCTCACCCGCACAAGGTGAGACGTCTCCGCACTGCACGGGCCGCCGCAGGCACCAGTGGATCGCACCGGCGGTCCCCCTGGGGCCCGGACGAGGTCTGCACCCCGACGGATCGAATACTAGCCCCACGCGTGGCCGCGGTGGGAGCGCTCCCTTCGTTGACATCACTGACCTCCGGTCAGCGATGGGGAAGCGCCATGCCCCCCGGGGTGTCCTCGTCAGTCAGCCGCGAGAGGGCGCACGGGAGCCGGCCTGGTGCGCAGGGAAGCGCCGAGCTGCTCGGTCAGTGCGGCGAGGAGGGCGGGCTCGAGACCGAGCGCCACGAGCTGGGACAACCGCCCCGCGACGGGCCCCGGTGCGGTCGCGAGCCCGAGGATCCGGGTCTTGAGGTCGAACTCGATCTGCGCCCGGTCGAGGAGCGCGAAGACCCGCTCGGTGACGTGGTTGTCGTGCAGCCCGGGCTCAGCACCGAGCTCGACGACGACCTCGCTGTCGCGCGGCACGTCCGTGACGGTGACGGCGACCCGGGTCCCGGTCCGAGCAACGTGCCCGGTCACCGGACGACCGTCGACGGTCACCGGAATCTCACCCTCGTGCGCCAGCGCAGGGAAGGTCAGGGTCCATGAGCGGACCGCCGGCACGACGTGCGCTGCCCCCGACGCGGGCCGGACCACGACACGGCCCGACGCCTGCTCGTACGTCAGGGTGGTGCACGCGAGGTCACCATCGCGGGTGTCGTCGTCCTCGATGAGCTCGAACGTCCCGTCCGCGCCGACGACGACGAGCACCTCGAGGTGCCGGGGGCTGACCGGGTCGTTCACCGGCACGGCGCTCCCGTCGAGCGGGACGATGGCACCAGCCCGGGCGAGGACCGGCAGCGCCGTGACGTCACGGTGCATCGTGAGCTCACGGTCGCCGTCGTACACAAGGTCCGCCAGGACGTCCACCCACACCCCGGCGGGCAACCACGTCCGCACCTGCGCGGTCCGGGTGCGCGGGTCGCACGGCTCGGTGATCGCAGCCACGACCAGCTGGGAACCGAACGCGTACTGGTTCGGGACCTCGTACGCCTGGGGCGCCTCCGGCGCCGCGTAGTACATCGGCAGCACGAGCGGGGTCCCCGCCGCTGCGCGGTGGTTCATGGTGTGCAGGTACGGCACCAACCGGTGCCGCAGCCGCAGCATGTCGACCATCGCCTCCCGGGTGTCCGTGGGGAACGTCCACGGCTCCTTGGTGATGAACGGGTTGGCCCCCGAGTGCAGACGCGTGATCGGCGAGAACACACCGAGCTGCAGCCACCGCGTCGAGAGCTCGTCGTCCCGGGTGCCGTGGAAGTGCCCGCCGATGTCGTGGCTCCACCAGCCGTAGCCGATGTTGCTCGCCGTGGCGGTGAAGTGCGGCTGGAACGCGAGGCTCGCCCAGGAGATCACGGTGTCCCCGGAGAACCCCACGGGGTAACGGTGGCTGCCCGGTCCCGCGTAGCGCGAGAAGGTCAGCGCCCGGCGGTCCTCGCGGGCGTTGTCGAGGAAGTGGAAGTGGTTGAGCATCCACAACGGGTCGATCCCGGCCACCCGCGAGTGCGGCCCGGACTGCCAGTCGAGCCACCAGAAGTCGACCCCGTCGGCCTCGAGACCACGGTGCAGGACGTCGAAGTACGCCGTGAGGAACTCACGGTCCGTGACGTCGAACGAGATGGGCTCACGCGTCGCCGGGTCGAGACCGAGCGCCCGTGCCATCGCCACGTAGGCGTCCTCGTGGGCGCGCACGCCGTCCGCGGGGTGCACGTTGAGCGTCACCCGGAGACCGCGCTCGTGCAACCACGCGAGGAACCCGGCCGGGTCCGGGAACAGGTCGCGGTTCCACGTGTAGCCCGTCCACCCGCTGCCGAGCTCCCGCGGGACGTCGGTGACGTGCCAGTCCATGTCGATGACGCTCACCGAGAACGGGATGCCCTCCTCCTGGAACCGCGTGATGAGCTGCGCGTAGGAGTCCGCCGTGTAGCGGTGGTACCTGCTCCACCAGTTGCCGAGCGCGTAGCGCGGGAGCACGGGCGTGGGCCCCGACACCGCGTAGAGGGCCGCGAGCGCCTCCGTGTAGTCGTGCCCGTACGTGAACACGTAGAGGTCGTGGCCGCCCGCGGGGCGCGGCGCGACCCAGCCCTCGTCGTCGAACAGCATCGACGACGAGTCGTCGATGACGGCATAACCGTTGCGGGAGACCACCCCGGGCTCGAGCGGCACCGCACCGTCCGCCTTGTCGAGCGTGCGGGCGGTCCCGCCGAGGTCGTCGGCCGGCTGCCCGAACCGCCACACCGAGTGGTACGCGCTGATGCCGCCCTGGACGGCGACGCTCAGGCCGCTCGTGGTGAACGGCCCCTTGTCGTACGTGAGCCGCATCCGGGACGTGACGATCTCGAGGTGCGTGCCTGAGTCGTGGACGGTGAAGTCCGGGACGTCGAGCGCACGGTTGAGCGCGAACGTCGATGCCCGGTCCTCGAAGCGGCCGGTGTCCGAGTACTCGAGGCGGACGAGACCGTCCGTGAGGACGGTGATGCGGTAGCGGTCACCGGCCACCACCGCCCCGGGACGGGCGATCGGGTCGGTGGACAGGCGTCGTGCGCTGGGCATGGGGATGTGTTCTCCGGAGCTGGGACGGGGCGGGACGGGGAGCCGGGACGGGCGGGGCGGTCTGCAGGGAGGGGCTGCTACCCCTTCACCGCACCTGTGGTGAGCCCGCCGACGATGAACCGCTGCAGGTACTGGAAGAGCAGGACCACGGGCAGCGCAGTGAGCACCGCGCCGGCCGCGAAGACACCGAGGTTGTTCGACCGGTCTGATTCGATGATGCCGTACAGACCCACGGCGAGCGTCTTGACCTGGGTGTCGGTGAGGAAGATCGAGGCCATGAGGAACTCCCCGATCACCCCGACGAACGCGAGGAGGGCGGTCACGGCGAGGATGGGCCGCACGAGCGGCAGGATGATCCGGAAGAACACCGTCGCGTGACCGGCGCCGTCCATGATCGCGGCCTCGTCGAGCTCCTTGGGGACGGTGTCGAAGAACCCCTTGATGAGCCACACGTGGGCGAGGGCGCCACCCATGAGCACGAGGCAGTACCCGAGGATGGTGTTCATGCCCAGGCTCGGGAGGACCTCGCCGATCGCGGTGAACATCGTGAACAGCGCGATCACGGCGAGGAACTGCGGGAACATCTGGATGAGCAGGAGGGTGAGCAGACCCATCCGGCGACCACGGAACCGGTGCCGGGAGAAGGCGTAGGCGGCCAGGGCGCTGCACAGCACCTGCCCGACGGTCACGACGAGGCAGACCACGAGGGTGTTGCGCATCCACGTGAGGAACGGCCGCGACGAGTCCGTGAAGAGGGCCTCGAAGTTCACGAGGCTGAACCTCGTCGGGATGACCCCGGTCGACACCACGGTGCCGAGGGGGTTGACCGACGCGGACAGGATGTAGAGCACCGGGATGATCGCGAACGCGACGGCGGCGAGGCCACCGACGTGGCGCCACCCGACCTCCCGCCACCACCGCAGTCCGGTGGGGCGGACGAGGGTGTCGTCGCGGCGGCGCCGACGGGCGGCGGGGCGGCCGCCCGTCGAGGTGGTGGTCCTCCCGTTGGTCGACGCGGCGGTGCGTGGGGTCTGGGCCATGTCAGTTCACCTCTTCGAGCATGCGGGTGGCGCGGAACTGCAGGGCGGCGATGACGCCGGTGAGGATGAACAGGAGCGTCGCGATGGCCGACGCGAAGCCGAACTGCGCGCCGCCCCCGCCGAACGCCAGCCGGACGGTGTAGCTGATGAGGATGTCCGTCCCGCCGGCCGTGGGGTTCTCGGGCGTGAACGGTCCGCCCTTGGTGAGGAGCTCGATGACGTTGAAGTTGTTGAAGTTGAAGGCGAACGACGAGACGAGCAGGGGTGCGACGCTCACGAGGAGCAACGGGAGGGTGATCTTGCGGAACCCCGTCCACCCGTTGGCGCCGTCGATGCTCGCCGCCTCCTTGAGCTCTCCCGGGATCGACTGCAGCGCACCGGTGCACACGAGGAACATGTACGGGAACCCGAGCCACAGGTTGGTGAGGAGGACGGCGATCTTGGCCCAGAACGGGTCGCCGAGCCAGTTGATGTCGAGTCCGGTGAGCTGGTTGATGAGCCCGAAGTCCTGGTTGTAGAACCCTGTCCACACGAGGATGCTGATGAACCCCGGGATGGCGTACGGCAGCAGCAGGATGGACCGGTAGGCCTTCTGGCCGCGCACGCGCCGGTCGTTGAGCATGACGGCGAGCACGAGACCGAGCGCGAAGCACAGGGCGACGGACCCGGTCGCGAAGACGACGGTCCACGCGAAGATCCGCAGGAAGTCCTTGAGGATCCGCGGGTCGTCGATCACCTTGGCGTAGTTGGCGAGCCCGACGTCGGCCTTCCACGACTGGTCCGACAGCCGGGTGCCGTCCGCGGAGACGAAGTATTCGCGGTCGCCCTGCTCCTGCACCGTGTACTCGACGCCGGTCTCGGTGTTGGTGATCGTGTCGCGCGTCTCGTCGTACTGCAGGACGGTGATGCCCTCGTACGCCTCCCGCAGACCTCGTTGCTGGATGGCACCGTTCTCGGTGAGGACGGTCATCTCCGCGAGCGCTGACGACGCGGCGTTGATCTGCTGGGGCGTGAGGAACGTGTAGCCGTCGGCGGCAGTGACCGCGCCGTCCTCGACGGTGACCTCGTCGTCCCCGAGCTCCTCGAGGCCTTCCTCCGTCCCGGCGTAGACCTGACCGGTCTCCGGGTCGACGAGGAAGAACGTGTAGGGCCCGGAGGCCGGGTCGCCGGTGGTGGCGATCGACAGTGCGTACGTGCGGGCGTCGGGCGCCTGGACGATGGAGTTGCCGATGATCCGGCTGACGGTCTCCTCCTTCGTCGAGCGTGTGCCGTCGCCGTAGTTCGTGGTGGACGACTGCACCGTGAAGGCCACGGGCAGCACGATGAACAGGACGAGGAAGATCGACCCGGGCACGAGGTACTTGGCGGGGATCGCCCGGCGCCCCGCGTAGGTGGCGAGGAGCACGGCGGCGAGAGCCCAGACGGCGACGAGGATGCCGTACTGCTCGGCGGCGACGAGCGCGGGGGTGAGTGCGACCGCGGTCCCGAGGATGGTGCCGAGGCTGACCACCTTGATGATGACGGTCAGCGCCCCGGTCGTGCCGCGCGGGCGCCGGACGCGCCGGGGTTCCGCGGACGGGGTACGTCCGGGCGTGGGTGTGAGGGTCTGGGTCACGGCGGTCCTGGCTCTCGGGAGCACGTCGCGCCGGTGGCGCTGTGCGGGCGGGGAGGTGCTGTGCGGGCGGGGAGGTGCGGGCGGGGAGGTGGATGTGGGGCCCGGCGACGGCGCGCCGGGCCCCACGGGGGGTCAGCCTGCGGCGACCGCTGCGCGGATCGTCTCGGCCGTGCTCTGCATCGTCGAGGTGGGGTCGGCGCCACCGACGACCGCGGCGTAGGCCTGGCCGAGCGGGGGCCAGATCCCGGCCATGAACGCGAAGTCGGGCAGCAGGGTGGCGTTCTGCCCGGCCCCGGCGAGCTTGCCCATGTCCGGGTCCTCGACTGAGACGGTCGCGAGGACGTCGGCGTGCACGGGCGGGCGGGGGTCCTCGGCGTACATGGCTGCCATGGCCTCTTCGGAGTTCATGGTGTTCGTGATGAACTCCTGCGCGAACGTGGGGTTCTTGGCCTTGGACATCTGCCAGAAGGCCTGGGCACCGAGGAACGGTGCGGCGGGGCTGCCACCTTCGAACGCCGGGATGGGGCTGATGTCGTAGGGGACCCCGGAGGCGCGCACGTCGGCGAGCGCCCACGGCCCGGTGACGAGGAACGCGGCGTTGCCCTCGGTGAACTGGGCGATGGAGTTGGTGCCGTCGATCGACTGGGACAGGACGCCGGCCTCGCCGAGCGCACCGATCTTCTCCGCGGCGGCGATGGAGCCGGCGTCGTCGATGCCCACCTGCGTGGGGTCGTACTGACCGTCCTCGTCGATGGCGAACAACGAGCCACCGGCCGAGGTGAAGAAGGCGTACATGTGGTACGCGTCGCCCTCCTGGCCGACGGGCAGGCTCAGCGCGCGCTCGACGAGGCCTGCCTCGACCGCGGCCTGGCCGGTGGCGACCATGTCCTCGACGGTGGCCGGGGCGTCCGGAGCGGCCTGGGTGTTGCGGATGAGGACGAGATTCTCCATGCCGTACGGCAGGGCCCAGACCTGGCCGTCGCGCGTCACCGACGCGACAGCGCCCTCGTCGTAGACGGCGAGCTCGTCCGGGGTGAGGGACAGCGGGGTGATGGCGCCGTTCTGCAGGGCGCCACCGAGGAAGTCGTTGGGCAGGGTGAGGATGTCGGGGCCGTTGCCTGCCGCGTTGGCGGTGATGGCGTTGGCCGCGAGGTCCGCGGCGATGACCTGGACGGCGACGGTGATGCCGTTGTCCTCGCCGAACTGCTCGGCGATGGGGGTGATGGCCCGGGCGGCGACATCGGACGTCCAGATGACGAGGTCCGCGTCGGCGCGCTCGGGCGCCTCGCCCTCGGTGCTCCCTGTGGTGCTGGGATCCTGCGTCGGTGCGGGCGCCTCGCTGCTGGAGCACGCGGCCGTGACGGCCAGCACTCCGGTGGCGAGCCCTGCGGTCAGGATCCGGGACAGCCGGCGTGGCTGTGGTCGGGTCGACATCGTCGGGACTCCTCTGGTCTGACGGCCGGCGCGGCGCCGACCGATCGCCGCTGAGCCCGCGGCGTCCGTTGCCGACGAGCCCCGCCGTCCGGACAGCTCTGTCCGGCACCAAACGTAAGCGGTTACGTAGGACCTTCGCCGCTGTCTGCGGTCATTGTCAAGCCCGTGGGATCACAATTCCGCAGCGTCACGTAAACGGTTACGTGCAGCGGTAGGGTGGCGGCGTGTCGAAGACCCCGACGTACAACATGGCTGACCTCGCCGAACGGGCCGGCGTGTCGATCGCGACCGTCTCCCGCGCCCTGAGCGGCGCGCCCGGCGTCTCCGCCGTGACCCGGGACCGCATCCGTGACCTCGCCCGCGAGCTGTCCTACACCGTCTCCCCCGACGCGGCGCGCCTCGCCCGCGGTTCGAGCGGCCGCGTCGCCGTCGTGACACCCAACGTCGCGTCCTGGTTCTTCGCGTCGATGCTCGACGGCATCGTCACGGCCCTGCACGGCTCCGACGTCGACGTGCTGCTCTACGAGGTCAAGCACGAGCGCGAACGCCGCCGGTTCTTCGAGGAGCTCCCCGCGCGCCGCCAGGTCGACGCGGTCATCCTCATCGCCATGCCCATCAGCGCGCGCGAGCGCGACCGGCTCGAGTCGATGGACGTCACCGTCGTCATGGCGGGCGGCACCCTCGGAGACCACCCGCACGTCCGGGTCGACGACGCCCTCATCGCCCGGCAGGCCACCGCGCACCTCGTCCTCGCTGGTCACGAGCGGATCGCGATGATCAACTCCACCGGCACGTGGCGCCTGGAGTACGCGGCCCCGGGTGCACGCTTCGAGGGGTTCCGGGCGGCGCTCGACGACGCCGGCATCCCGCTCCGGGACGAGCTCGTCGTGCGGACACCGTTCGGGTCCGCCGGTGGCACCGAGGGGATGAGCCGGCTGCTCAGCCTGCCCGAACCGCCGACCGCGGTCGTCGCATTCTCCGACGACGTCGCGTTCGGCGCCCTGCGCACCCTGCGCCGGGCCGGCGTCGCCGTGCCCTACTCGATGTCGCTCGTCGGCATCGACGACCACGAGCTCGCGGACATGTTCGACCTCACGACCGTCCACCAGCCCGTGACCGCACAGGGGTCCGCCGCCGGCCGGCTCGTCCACCAGATCCTCGCGGGTGACGAGCCCGAGTCCGTGCACCTCACCCTGCCGACGCACCTCGTCGTCCGCGGGACGACGGGGCCCGCACCGCACTGACGGTTCGCGGCGCCGGGCCCCGGCGTGGGCTGACCGGCACCTCGCCCAACGATCCGGCGCCACCCACCGCGAGCGCCGCGATGGCGGTCGTGATGGGGATCGCCAGGACCAGGCCGATGGACCCGACGAGGGTGCGCACCACCTCCTGGGCGATCTCCCCGGACGTGAGCGTCTGGCCGAGGCTCACGTTGACGAGGCTCACGACGAGCAGCATCGGCAGAGCGGCACCGAGGTACGCGAACGCCACGGTGTAGACGGTGGATGCGATGTGGTCGCGGCCGATGCGCATGCCGCGCCGGAAGAGCTCGAGGCGGCCCATGTGCGGGCTCACGGTCCGCAGCTCCCACACCGCCGACGCCTGCGTGATGGTGACGTCGTTGAGCACGCCGAGCCCGGCGAGGACGATCCCGCACAGGGCGATGCCGGTGAGGTCGATCGTCGGCGCGTACACGGGCAGGAGGCGCAGGTTCTCGTCCGCGAGGCCCGCGACCTTCGCGGCATCGACCGCCCACCCGGCCAGCACGGCGGTGATGACCAGCCCGAGGAAGGTGCCGAGCAGCGCGGTCGACGTCCGTGCGTTGAAGCCGTGCGCGAGGTACAGCACGACGAACATCACGGACGCGGAGGTGACGAGCGCGACCCCGACCGCAGACTCCCCGACGAGGAGGGCGGGGAGCGTGAACGTCACGATGACGGCGAACGCGATGCCGAGCCCCGCCATGGCGGCCAGCCCGCGCCACCGGGCGACGGCGAGCACGACGACGGCGTAGACGAGCGCGAGCATCCCGATGGGGACGTCTCGCTTGTAGTCCATGAACTGGTAGGCGCTACCGGCGGCCGCGGCGGCGGGGATGTGGAGGATCTTGTACTCGTCACTGACCTCGACCCCGGCCTCCACGAACTCCGGCGGGAGCTGGACGAGGACCTCCTCGTCGGTGCCCTGGAGCGTCACCGGGACGAGGAAGTTCTCCTGCGCCGGCCCGGTCACCGTGCCGAACACCATGCCGGCGGTGTTCGCGGTGGGGTCGATCGGCCGCCCGGGGGCGTCGTGCGGCCAGAGCGCGACGAGCCCGACGAGCGTCGCCAGGAGCGTCGGGACGAGCAGCGCGGCAAGGATGAGCCGCACCTGCCGCGAGGCCCGGGGCACCGGCCCGTGGGAATGCCCGTGCACCGCGACGTCGGGCGTGCGCCCGCCGGGCGCCGGCGTACCGGGCGCCGTCTCGTCGGGCGCAATCTCGTCGGGCGCCGTCTCGTCGGGCGCCGTCTCGTCGGGCGCCGTCTCGTCGCGCGCGGTCTCGATCTGCTCGTCTGCCACGGCCCCGATCCTCCCAGACCGCGCGGGCCTCCCCGGGGCTACCTCCGCGCGGCAGGCTCGCCAGCGGCCACGGTGGCCGCGAGCGCGGCCTCGCGCCGACGAACGGTGTCCCTCCGTCCGTGGACGAGGTGGTAGAACCCTGCACCGACGCCGACGAGCCCGGCGAGGAGGAGGTACATCGTCCCGAAGCCCACCTGGCTGAGCAGCAGCCCGAGGACCACGGGGCCGAGCCCGAACCCGACGTCGATCATGAAGAAGTGGGTCGAGATGGCGACGCCGATGCGCCGCACCGGCACGCGGCCGACCGCGACGGACTGCAGGGCGGCCATGAGCGTGCCGAAGCCGAGTCCGAGGAGCGCTCCGGCGAGGACGAGGACGAGGCTGGACCGGGCTGCGGAGAGCACGACGAGGCCCGCCGCGAACGCGACGATCGCGGGGTAGACGACGACGTTGTCCCCGTGGCGGTCCTGCACCTTGCCCGCGACGAGGCGCGAGACGAGCAGGACGGCGGCGTAGACGAGGAAGAACACGCTCGCGCCCGTCTCGAGCCCGCGCTCCTCGGAGAACGCGTTGAGGAACGTCAGCACGCTGGAGTAGGCGAGGCCCATGACGAGCATGAAGGCGGCGACGGGCACGACGTCGGCGTGCAGCATGTCCCGCGGGTGGAACCGGCGCAGGCGCGCGCGCTCCTCGGGGTCGAGCTGCTTGCCCGGTGCCCGCAGGAACAGCGCGGCGACGATGGCGAGGACGGAGGCGGCGATGGACGCGACGAACAGCGCCGGGTAGCCGGGGCCGCGGACGAGCTGGAGGGCGAGGAACGGCCCGATCGCGGTGGCGAGCGTCGTGCTCAGTGCGAAGTACCCGGTGCCCTCCGCGCGACGGGCGGGCGGGATGATCTCCTGGGCGACGGCCATCGCCGCGGTGCTGCCGAGCGCGAAGGCGATGCCGTGGACGGCCCGCACGCCGAGGAGCAGACCGAGCGAGTCGGCCGGGAGGTATCCGACGGCGGCGACGAGGAAGAGTGCGAGCGCGACGAGGAGGACGCGGCGGCGCCCGACGAGGTCGGCGAGGTTCCCGGCGAAGAGACGAGCGAGGGTCGCCCCGATGATGAAGACGCTCGCTGCGAGCCCGCTCTCCGTGTCGGAGGCGCCGAAGCTCACGACGGCGTAGAGCGCCATCGTCGTCATGAGGAGGTAGAAGACGAAGGCGAGGGCGAAGTTCGTGACCCACGCCAGGACGAGGTCCCGGGTCCAGAGGGTGGTCCTCGCGGGCTCGCCGAGGTCATGAGTGGTGCTGCGCGTCACGTGTGATGCCTGTCCTGATGATCGTCGAGCGACGCACGGTTCGCTACGGACCCGAGCGACGGGCCGTCGAACATCTTCGCACTGCGAACGGCCAGATGCCGCCTCTGACGCGTGTGACGGGAACGACGTCGCCGCTCACGACCGATCGCCTTTCCATCATGGAAAGGCTAGTGTTTCCGATATGGAAAACAGCAAGCGACGCCCCAGCCCGGCTGATGCCCGTGCGGCCCTGGACGCCATCGACGAGAGCCGGGCGAGCCTCGCCCCGTTCGTGCGCTCGCCCTGGTGGCTCTACCCCGCGCACGGCGTGTGCGTCGCCCTCCTGCTCCTCGGCCTGCCCCTGAGCACGTCGGACATGGCCCGGGGCTCGGGGCTCATCGTCGCGTCGATCGTCCTCCCCCTGCTGCTGCAACGGCCCGGACGGATCGTCCTCGACGCCTACACCCACCCCGCATGCCGCGTGCCCGCGGTCGCCTACGCCGTGGCACTCGTCGCCCTGCTGGTCATCGCGTTCATGACCACCGACAACGCGGGCGTCTACGTCGCGGCGGGCGCAGGGTTCCTGCTCACCGTGGCCCTCGGACCGGTCCTGGACCGGCGGGTCGAGCGCGCCGTCCGGACGGGACGATGACCGACGACGGGTTCGACGAGCTCATCCACGCACCGGTCCGCCTGCGCATCTGCTCGTTGCTCGCCGAGGTGACCGAGGCGGAGTTCGGGACGGTGCGCGACGCGCTCGCCGTGAGCGACTCCGTCCTGAGCAAGCACCTGCGTGTCCTCGAGACGGCGGGCTACGCCGTTGTGCGCAAGGGGACCGTCAACACCCGGACACGGACCTGGGTGAGCCTGACGAAGGCAGGGCGGGCGGCGTTCGCGCAGCACGTGGCGGCGCTGCGGCTGCTCGCGAGGAGCGCCGACCTGCCGGAACCCGGGGCCTAGCGGGGTCCCACCTCGGCGGCGGGACACGAAGGGCCCGGCCCCGAGGACGTGTCCTCGGGGCCGGGCCCCTCATGGTCTGACCGGGCGTACGCCCTGGTCAGGGATGGATCACTTGGTGCTGACGGCCTTCTTGAGGAGGCTGCCGGCGCTGATCTTCACACCGAAGCCAGCGGGGATCGAGATCTCCTCGCCGGTGCGGGGGTTGCGGCCGGTGCGCGCAGCACGCTCGACGCGCTCGACGGAGAGCAGGCCCGTGACCTTGACGGCCTCGCCCTTGCTGAGCGACTCGACGAGAACCTCCTGGAGAGCGGAGAGCGCGGCGTCAGCGTCGGTCTTGGTGAGACCGGACTTGCCGGCGATAGCCGAGACGAGGTCAGTGCGGTTGAGCGACATGTGGATCCCTTCTTCGGTCCCGTCCCGCACGGTCGGAACCGGTGCGAGGAGACGTACTGTGCCGGCCGTACGGCCGGGCTTCGTGGACAACACTAGGGAATCTACGGGCACATCCGCGATTTTTCGCTATTCCCGTGTCGCGTGGCTCGGATCAGGGACACTGGAGCATGCCCTCCTTGCCCGACACCATCGCGCCGCTCCTCAACAACCTCAGCCGCTTCCCGGACGCCGAGGGGCGGGACCTGCACGGCTTCGACGGCGTCGACCGGCTCCTGCTCGAGGAAGCGATGGGCGACATCGCGCCTGATGAGGTGGGGGCCCCGGGCACGAGCGACCGCCGCGTCGTCGTGCTCGACGACGAGTACGGGGCGCTCACGCTCGGCGCGCTCACTCTCGGCGCGTGGGACGTGCGCGTCCACCAGGACTCCCTCACGGGCGTGCGCGCCCTCGCCAACAACGCCCGGCGTGCGGGCGTCTCCGGGTACGTGAGCGTCGACCCCCCGGCCGCCACGGCCGGGGCGGCGGGCGACGCGCTGCTCGGCGCCGAGCTCCTCGGCGGGGCCGACGTCGTGCTCCTGCGCCTGCCGAAGAGCCACGACGCCCTCGCCGAGATGGCCGACGCGATCGCCCGGCACGCCTCCCCCGGAGTGGTCGTCCACGCCGGGGGTCGCGTGAAGCACATGAGCCGCGGCATGAACGACGTGCTCGCCGCGTCGTTCGGCGACGTCCGCGCCGGGCTCGGACGCTACAAGTCGCGCGTGCTCACGGCCCGCTCGCCGCTGCCGGTGCCGGAGCGACCCGCGTTCCCCCGGTCGGAACGGCTCGACGAGCTCGACCTCACCGTCGTCGCACACGGCGGGGTGTTCGCCGGGACCCGTCTCGACCTCGGGACGCGGTTCCTCCTCGAGTTCCTGCCCCGCATGGACCCGGATGCGCGCGACGCCGTCGACCTCGGGTGCGGGACGGGGATCCTCGCGACGATGCTCGCCCGCACGCGCGAGGGTCTTCACGTCGTCGCGAGCGACACGTCCGCAGCCGCCGTGGCGTCCGCCGCGGCGACAGCACGCGCCAACGGCGTCGAGGCCCACGTCCGCGCGGTGCGCGACGACGCCCTCGCGTCGCTGCCGACCGCGAGCGCCGACCTCGTCGTGTGCAACCCGCCGTTCCACAACGGCACCACCGTCCACACGGCGTCCGCGCAACGCATGTTCGACGGCGCGGGTCGCGTCCTGCGCCCGGGCGGCGAGATGTGGACGGTCTACAACTCCCACCTCACGTACAAGCGGGACCTGACGCGCGCCGTCGGGCCGACGACGATGATCGGCCAGAACGTGAAGTTCACCGTGACGAGGTCCGTGAAGTCCGAGGGCCGGTGACCAGCCGGCGGCGGGCGGTCGCGGCAGGCGCGGAGCAGCGACTCGTCGTCGACGGGACGCTGCTCGTCGTCGCGGCAGCGTGGGGGTCGACGTACTGGGTCGGCAAGGAGCTCGTCACCGCCGACACGGTGCTCAGTCTGCTGGCCGTCCGGATGGTCCTCGCCGCCGCGCTCCTCGGGCTCGTCGCCGCTGCACGCCGCGCACGGATCCACGCCCGGGACCTGCAGCTCGGGACGTTCCTCGGGCTCATCCTTGCCGCGGTGTTCCTCTTCGAGACGTTCGGCATCGCCGGTACGAGCGCCACGAACGCGGGACTCATCATCAGCCTGACGATCATCTTCACGCCGCTCCTCGAGACCGCGCTGGGCGGCGCCCCGCTGAGCCGGTGGTTCTACGGGGCCGGTCTCGTCGCGGTCGTCGGCGTGCTGCTGCTGTCCGGCGGGATCGCCGGATCGTTCCAGCTCGGCGACGGGCTCGTGCTCGTCGCCGCCGTCGTGCGCGCGGTGCACGTGACGACGATGCACAGGCGGTCGGTGCCGCAGAACGACTCGATGCACCTCACACTCGTGCAGATGTCGACGTGCGCCGTCGTGTTCCTCGTCGCGTCGGCGCTCTGGGGCACGTCCGTCCCGGAGTACGCGCAGAGCCTCGACGGCGGCGCGACGACGCAGCTGCTCTACCTCGTCGTGGCCTGCACGGTGTTCCCGTTCCTCGTGCAGATGTGGGCGGTCCGAAAGACGTCCCCGACGCGTGTGAGCCTGCTGCTCGGCACGGAGCCGGTGTGGGCCGCAGTCATCGGGGTGACGCTCGCCGGCGACGCGTTCGGTGCCCCGGGCGTCGTCGGGATCCTCCTCGTCCTGGCGGGCACCCTCTGGGGCCAGCAGATCGAGGCACGACGCCGGACCGCCTTTCCGACGGCGGAGGACCGGAGCGTCGCGGCTGTCATGGACAGGGGGACGCAGATCGCTCCGGCTCCTGCCCCGGTGGCGCCCGTCGTCGTGCCCGAGGAGGCCGCACGGTGACGGGTGTCCTGCGGGCCTGGAGCGCTGCCGACGCACCGGCGCTGCGGGACGCCTTCCTCACCTCGTCCGACCTCGGGGTCCAGCTCGGCGGGGCGGATCTGTCGACCGCGGTCGCGGCTCGTGACTACATCGAGCGCGCGCTCGCCGGGAGCGAGGTGTCACGATGCTGGGCGATCGTCCACCGAGGAGTGGCCGTGGGGAACGTCGCGGCGACGGCGATCGAGCGCCGGCACGACAGCGCGTGGATGTCCTACTGGCTCGCCGCATCAGGCCGAGGACTCGGCCTCGCGACGCGCGCGCTGAGCACCGCCGCGGACTGGGCGTTCGACGCCGGGCTGCACCGGCTGGAGCTGGGCCACCGGGTCAACAATCCTGCGTCGTGCCGGGTCGCGGCGCGGGCCGGCTTCATCGCAGAAGGGATCGAGCGAGCGAAGCTCCGGCACGGCGACGAACGGTTCGACGTCGAGACGCACGCGCGCCTCGCGACCGATCCGGCACCCGACGTCGAGCCTCTGCCGATGGTGATGCCATGACGTCACGGACGACCACCGCCGGGTGCGCCATGCTCGTCATGCTCAGCCTCACGCTGGCGGCGTGCTCCTCCGGCGGTACCCCGGACGGGCCGGGCACGACGACCGGACCGAGCAGCTCCCCGCCCGGTGTCTCTGACGCACCTGTGGCCTCTGACCCACCCATCGTCATCTCCCCACCCATCGCGATCACGCCACCGGTGTTCACACCCGCAGCGGTTCCGCAGGCCGTCATGGACACGAGGATCGAGGGGAAGCTCGACCTCGTCGAGGGATGCTTCGTGCTCCGGGCCGTGCCGGCCTCGACAGACGCGACCACGGAGAACGGCGCCCTGGTCGTGTGGCCGCACGGGTCGGCACGCACGCAGGGCCGTCTCGACGCGGTCGACGTGCCCGGGGCCGGGACCGTCGCGGTCGGGGACATGATCGCCGGAGGCGGCGGGCCGGGTGACGCGACCATGCCGTACCACCGCGCAGCGCAGTGCCCCGTCGCCGAGTTCGACGGCGTCGTGCAGCTCGACTCGATCGAGCCCTGAACCCCCGGCCCCAGGGCTTCGAGGCCCAGGCCGGGCCGCCGAAGCACGACCCGCGGTCGCCTGAGGAGGAGACGGTGGAGGACGTGCGTCGGACGGGCCCCTCACGTGGGGGGTGAGTCGTCCTCCTCGGCGGCATCCGGCGTCGGACGCGGGTCCGGCCGGGGCCGCCCACGGTACCGGCGGAAGCTGTAGACGATCGTGGCCAGGGCGAGGATCCCCGAGACGATAAGGGTGATGCCCGTCGCCCACCCGCCCGGGAGCCACCAGCGTGCGTCCACCGGCCACCATCCGGGCACGGGGAGGCCTGTCCCCCACACGACTCCCAGCCCGACGAGCACGACCGCGCCCGAGACGCTGGAGAGGATCCGGAGCCACGTCTGCACGCCGTCCCACGCCAGGCCGTGCGCCCGGTCCATGACGGGCCGGAGCACGCGCTCCGCCCATGCGTACTGCAACGCCAGGACCGCGAGACCCGCCGCCATGAAGAGGAGTCCCGGTCCGGGAAGGACCAGCGCGGCCACTCCTGCGGTGACGAGCACCCAGCCCACCACCTCGATCGCGCTGCGCCGCACCCACCGCGGGACCGGGTGCCGACGGCGCTCGGGGCGGGTCATCTCCTGTCCCTCATCGCACGTCCCCGCGCTGACCGGCTCGACGAGCGACCGCGAGCGCCCACAGGACGAGCGGGGCCTGCAGCGGGAGCCGCGCCCAGGCGATCCGTTCGCGCGCGGCCCCGCGCCCGCGTGCTGAGCCCGCGTGCCGTCGGCGGGAAGCGGTGGCGCGCACCGCCATCGTGACGTTCCCGGGGAAGACGGCGACGAACAGCGCCGCGGCGGCGAGCGCCCCGGCCCGGCGGGTCGCGGGGTGCGCGACCGCCGCCGCGCAGGCCAGCTCACCGACGCCGCTGCCCAGCACCCAGGCGCGCGGTCGGCCGAGCGCGTGCGGGATGAGGCCCTCGTAGGCGCGGGGGGCGACGAGGTGCGTCGCCCCGGCGGCAGCGAGGACCCCCGCGAGCACGAGGGCGGACGTTGGGGAGGTCGGGCCGGGCGAGATGGGTGGTGTCGCGGTGACGGGCATCCCCCCACGCTAGGCGTCCCACCGGGCACACGGCGATCGAGACACGGGACGCCCAGCGCACACGTGGGTGGGATGCTGTGGTCGTGACCCGGCCCCTGCACCTGCGCCCGCAGCTGGTGCTGCTCGTCGGTGTCGGCGGCGCTGCCGGGACGTCGGCCCGGTACGTCCTCACGGACCACGTCCCCTCCTGGCAGGGGTGGCCGGTGGCGACGCTCGTGGAGAACCTCCTCGGCGCGTTCCTCCTCGGGCTCCTGCTCGAGGCCCTCGTCCGGATCGGGCCCGAGACCCCCCGGCGTCGCCTCGTCCGCCTCGGGCTGGGGACAGGACTGCTCGGAGGGTTCACGACCTTCTCCGCCCTCGCTCTCGAGACCCAGCGCCTCCTGGCCGACGGGGCGGTCGGCACCGCGCTCGGCTACCTCAGCGCGTCGGTCGCTGGTGGTGTCGTCGCGTGCTTCGCGGGGGTCGTCCTCGCAGCGCGCATGCAGCTCCCCCGACGATCGGCCGACGCTGATGCCCACCTGCCCGCCGCCACCGGTCCGCGGGCAGGCTCCTCGTGATCCCCCTCGCGCTCGTCGCCGTCCTCGGTGGGCTCGGGGCCGCCACCCGGTTCGTCGTCGACGGGGCGATCCGCAGGCGGTGGTCGAGCGCGTGGCCCATCCCGACGATCGTCGTCAACGTGGGCGGCTCGCTCGCCCTCGGACTCGCCGTCGGCGCTGGCCTCGCCGGCGCGACGCCTGCCAGCGTCGTGGCGGGGGTCGCCGCGTTCTGCGGCGGCTGCACGACCTTCTCGACGGCGATGGTCGAGACGGTGCGGCTCGTCCAGGCGGGCGACGTCCGGCGCGCGCTCGGCAACGCCGCCGGGACCGCGGTGCTCACGGTCGCGGCTGTCGCTGGTGGCGTGGGACTGGCCCTGCTCTGAGCGGCACGTTCCGCCCGAGCGGTCCGGGCCGACCGCCACGGCTCAGGGGTGCGCCCCGTGCTCGTGGTGCGCGTGGGACGGGGGCTCGACCTGGAACGTCGAGTGCTCGATGTTCACGGGGAAGTGCTCGGCGACGCACTCCTGCAGGGCGTCGAGGATCCGTGGCACGTGACCGTCACGGAAGCATGCGTCGTCGACGACGACGTGCGCGGTGAGCACCGGCAGGTCTGCTGAGATCTGCGTGGCGTGCAGGTCGTGGACGGAGAGCACGTGGTCGAGGGCGAGGATGTGCTCGCGCACGCCGTCGAGGTCGAGGCCCCGCGGCGTGGACTCGAGGAGGACGTCGACGGTCTGGCGGAGCAGCCGCACGGTGCGGGGCACGATGAGAGCGCCGATGAGCAGGGCGGCGACGGCGTCCGCGCCCGACCACCCGGTCGTCGCGATGACGACGGCGGCGACGATCACCGCGACCGACCCCAGGGCATCGTTGAGGACCTCGAGGAACGCCCCGCGCATCGCGAAGCTCTCCGTGCGGGCCGAGGACAGCACGGCGATGGCCGCGACGTTGCCCACGAGGCCGAGCACCCCGAACACGAGCAGCTCCGTCGACGGCAGCTCGGGCGGGGTGACGAGCCGCCGGACCGCCTCGACGACGACATAGACGCCGACACCCAGCAGCACGAGCGCCTGCGCCGCTGCGGCCAGGACCTCTGCCCGCCGGAACCCCCAAGTACGCGCGGACGTCGTCGGCCGCAGCGCGAGGGACGTCGCCACGAGTGCCATCGCGAGCCCGCCCGCGTCCGTGAGCATGTGCGCGGCGTCGACGAGGAGCGCGAGGCTCCCGGTCCACAGGGCACCGACCACCTCGGCGACGAGGATCGTCGCCGTGATCGCGAAGGCGATCCCGAGGCGACGGCGCTGGCCGCGCGTGCGGGCCTCCCAGCCGTGGCTGTGCCCGTCCGCGGGTGTCCCGTGTGCGTGCATGCGTCGATGCTCGCACCTCTGAGGTCGAGACGCCGCTGACAGCAACACACAACCTTCACCTGGTGCGGGCCTGTCGGCCTCCACAGATCACCGTCGAGCGGCGTTCTAAGTGGGCAAGCCCATCCGAACCACCTCAGGAGGACCCATGAATCCCACGACCACCACCCCGGTCCGCTCCCGTCGCCGGCTGGTCACGGGCGTCATCGCCGCCAGCCTCTCCCTCGCCGGGGCCGGTGCAGCCATGGCCGCCGACGGCTCCGGCAGCAGCGCGTCCCAGACGGAGCCGACCGCAGAGCCCACCGTCACGGTAGCCGCCGAGCCGACGGCCGAGGCGACCGTCGAGCCTGGTGCCGAGGCCGCGACGGAGCTCGGCACCGAGCCCGGGCTGCTCACCGCGGACGGCGAGCGCGTGCCGTGGGTCAACGAGCACCAGAAGGAGTACGACGCCCTCTGGGCCGCTGGGTATACCTACGAGGACGTCGTCGCCCTCAGCGACATCTGGGACATCGACACGGGCGAGGTCAAGGTCCGCGCAGGTGCCGCGCTCATCGCTGGCGAGACGCTCCCGGTCGCGCCCGGCTCGACGCCCGTGGCGCCGACGTTCGACGCCGAGGCCATCGACGCCTTCTGGTCCGCTGGGTACAGTGTCGACGACCTCGAGGCCCTCGCGGCCATCTGGGAGACGAGCGACGTCATGGAGGTCAAGGCGCGTGCCGGCCAGCTGCTCATCGACGGCCAGGACGTCCCCGTGAAGCCGTCCGGTCAGACCGTGACCACCGACCAGTCCTGACCGTGCCGCCCGGCACCACCGACCGACGTTTCCTGGCGAGAGAGAGCAACGACGTGGACGAGCTGTCGCTCCGCACCGGCTTCGAGATCGAGCTGCTGGCACCACCCGGGTCCGACCGGCAGGTGCTCGCCGACGAGCTCGCAGCGCGCGTCATGGGGGGCGTGCAGCGCACCTTCCACGCCGACAGCGAACCGTCGGTGGTGCCGGGCGTGGGGGTGTTCCACCACCTCACCCCGGCGTTCGCCGTCGTCGACGAGCGTGGCGAGCAGGTCGCCTCGCTCGTCGACGACATCACCATCCAGGCCGACCTCGTCACGGCACCCGGCGCGGGCAGGGCTGCTCCCTCCCGCGCCGGGCACCGCGGCTGGTACCGGCTGCTGTCCGACGAGCCGCGGCTGCTCCGGCTCGTCGGCCGGCACGCCGACCCCGCGGCACCGCTCGCGACCGTGCTCGACCCCGTGGCCACGCTGTTCGGCGCCACGCCGGAGGTCTACCCCACCGCCGCGCGGGTGAACGACCCGAGCGGCGCGACCATCGCCGTCGCGATGCCTCTGCCCGCGGGGCGTGAGCGCCCGTGCGAGATCGTCACGCCACCCCTGACGTCCGACCACGCGCAGACGCTGGAGCGCGTGCTCGCTCCCGCCCGCGAGCTCGGCTTCACCGTCCCCCGCGAGGCAGCCGTGCACCTGCACGTCGACGGCGCGCCGTTCCGCCACCCGGCGGCGTTCGCGAACCTCGTCCGCCTCTTCACCTCGTGGCGGGACGTCCTCTGGGCGGTGCTCGGCACCAACCCCGCGTGCCGCCGGCTGGCCCCGCTGCCCGCGGAGCTCGTCGCGCTCGTCGAGCAGGAGTGGCGCAGCACCGACGACCAGACCGGCTGGGCGCGCCTGCAGGAGGCGGCGCGAGCGGTCGGGCTGACGAAGTACGCGGACGTCAACCTCGTGCAGCTCGTCAGCAAGCGACCCCTCCGGGACACGGTCGAGGTGCGCATCCTGCCCGGGCTCAGCGACGGATACGAGATCGTTGCGCTGGCCGCCGTCGTCGAGCGCCTGCTCATCCGCTGCCTCGACCCGCGCCCGGTCCCGCCGCCGGCCGTGGACGCCGCCGACGACCCCCGTGCCGCGCTCGACGACCTCCTGGGAGTCCGCCGATGAGCACGTGGACAGACATCCTCAGCCCTGACAGTGCTGCGATCCCCCGGGTCCGACCCGCGACGGACCACGTCACCGACCTCGGCCGGGCACGGCGTGCCCGCCAGTCCCGTCCGGCCGCACACCCTGCTGCCGCCAGCGAGACGACGAACAACGCACCTCTCGACGACGTCGTACGCGCGCACCTGCCCGGCCTGCTCCGCTACGCGACGGTCCTCACCGGCGACGGCCACACGGCCGCCGACCTCGTCCAGGAGGTTCTGCTGCGCGCGCACGTGCGCTGGACGCGGATCTCCATGATGAACCGCCCCGACCTCTACCTGCGGCGCATGGTGACGAACGAGCACCTCTCGTGGCGCCGCCGCTGGCACGAGCGCACCATACGACCGGTCGAGGACGACATCCTCGCGGCGAACACGGCACCCCAGGGCGACCACGCCCACCACGTCGTCGAGGACGACGACATGTGGCAGCGGCTGGCTGCCCTCCCCCCGCGACAACGGACCGTGCTCGTGCTGCGCTACTACGAGGGCCTCGACGACGTGGAGATCGCCACCGTCATGGGGACCTCGGGGGCGACCGTCCGCAGCCACGCCTCCCGGGCTCTCGCCGCACTACGCCAGACCACCACCTCGACGGAGACAGCATGAACGACCACGCCCGTCCAGGGGACGGCCCGCACCCCGAGGACCTGGAGCACCAGATCGCCCGTGCGCTGCGCTCACGCGCCACGGCGGCGCCCGACGCCGAGGCTGTCGCCACCCGCATCGAGGCGCGCCTCGCGGACGGCGTGGTCGGAGACGGCGTGGCGACCGTCGCCGTGCGGCGAGGGCGCCGCGTGATCGTCGCCGGAGCCGTCGGCTCGGCGCTCGTCGTCACCGCTGCAGGTGCCGCCGCCGCCGCCAACCCCTACTCGGGTGTGGCCCGGGTGGTGGAGAACGTGGTGCAGAGCGTCGGCATCGAGTGGTCGGCGATGCCCGACAACTACAGCCGCGAGCAGTACGAGGCGTTCTGGAGCTCCGACTACCCCTACGACGACGCCTTGCGACTGGCCGACGAGTGGCAGGTCGACATGACGGAGACCAAGGCCCGGCTGGGCCAGATGGCCCTCGACGGGCAGCAGATGCCCGAGCCCGCCCCGCGCCCGGACACCCCGGAGAACCGCGAGCTGGATGCCCTCGACGCGTTCTGGGACTCCGGCTACACCGCGGGCGACGTCGAGGAGCTCACCGAGCTGTGGAACGTCGACTTCTTCGAGGCCAAGGCGCGGGTCGGGCAGATGATCCTCGACGGAGAGCCGATCCCCATCGACGAGCCGAACCGACGCGAGGACGTCCCCGTGCGGCCGGACACCCCCGAGGATGTCCCCGTGCGGCCGCAGCCCACCGAGGAGGCTCCCCCGGAGCGTGCGCCGGGCCGCTGACCCGGCGCGTGGCGCTCAGTCGGAGAGGCGGACGGCGTCGCGCCCGTTGCGCTTGACGCTGTACAGAGCGGCGTCGGCCCGCGCGATCATGTCCTCCACAGGCTCCGCGGGCCGACGGACCGCGACGCCGATGCTCACCGTGATGCGCGCACCCGGCACGAGGTCCTGCCACGGGTGGGCGGCGATCGCCCGCCGGATGCGCTCGCACGCATCCGCAGCAGAGACACCCGTCAAGCCGTCGAGGAGGATGGCGAACTCCTCACCGCCGTAGCGCGCGACGACGTCGCTCGCGCGCAGGAGGTCCCGCAGCAGCTCGCCGAACCTCGAGAGGACCTGGTCGCCGACGAGGTGGGACCACTCGTCGTTGACGCGCTTGAAGTGGTCGATGTCGAGCACCGCGCACGCGAACTGGTGCATGGGGTCCTGCGTCCACGTCCCGAGTGCCTGGTCGAGCGCTCGGCGGTTCGGGAGCCCGGTGAGCGGGTCGTGGTGCGCATCGTGGGCCAGGCGGGCGTTGTGCTGCTCCAGCGCGAGCACACGGGCGCGCTCCGCGTCCGCGACACGCTGGGCCTGCTCAGCCTCGAGCCGTGCGCTGAGCAGCTGCGCGCGACGGTCCGCGGTCGCGTCTCCCTGCCGGAGGGTGAGCTCGTGGACCTCCCGCATCGTGCTCAGGGCCGAGGCCAGGTCTCCGCGCCCCTCGTGCGCGTCGACGAGCGTGGTGAGCAGGTCGATGCGCTCTCCGGGCCGGTCGAGGTCCGCGCACAGGTCGAGCCCCTCGACGATCGTGAGGACGGCCTCGTCGAGCCGCCCCACCTGGACGAGCCAGCGGCCGCGCAGCGCGTGGTACGCGATCCGCTGCCGGGCCACCGCGAACGCCGGGAGCATCGCGCCCGCGGCCTCGAGCACCTCCCCGGCAGCTGCGGTGTCACCGGTCTGCATGAGCGCGCCGACGACGGCGAGCCGCGCGTCGATGCTCGTGCGTGAGAGCCCGGCGGCGTCCGCCTCGTCGACGGACTGCCGTGCGGTCGCCAGTGCGTGGCGGGCCGCCGCGACCGCGCCGCGCGGATTCGTCACCGCGAGCCGTGTGCACGTGACGAGATACGCCTTGGCGAGGTTCGTCAGGGCCACCGACGCGTGGTCGGGGTCCCCCGACTCGAGCCAGACCCGGCGCGCCTCGACGAGCATGCGGGCGGCCTGCGGTGCGAAGTGCGGCACACCCAGGTACACGGTGCCGAGGCTGTTGAGGACGGACGCGGTCCCGGCGTCGTCGTCGGTCTCCCGGCGGAGCACGAGGGCCCGTTCGAGCAGGTCGATCGCCCCCTCGACGTCCCCGATCTCGTGGTGGACGAGGCCCTTGCAGACGAGGGCGCGAGACTCCCCCACGAGATCGCCCAGCTCGTGGGCGAGGTGCTCGGCGCGAGCCGCCGCCTCGAGCGCCTCGGAGTCCTCGGCGAGCACGTGGTGCGCGAACGCCGCACAGCAGGACAACCGCATCTCGGCGTGCTCGTCGCCGAGGAGCACGGCGAGGTCGAGCTGTGCTGCTGCGAGCTCGACGCACGCGCGGGGGTCGGTGTCCTGGAGCGTCTCGAGCTCGTCGACGACGGTGTCCCAGTCCGGTGCGGCGTCGAGCAGCACGCCGTCACCCGGCATGGCGGGGCTGAGGTGGTGTGCGTCCGTCATGGACATCGGTCCTGCCTCCACTCACGCAGGGCCCGGGAGCCTGCTCGACGTCCCATCGTCAGGCGCACGCCGGGTGTAAGGAGTGCCCGGGGATTTCAGCGGGTGAGCGGGGGGCGGAATACGCCGGCGGCCGCGCTCGTTGGCGTCGGAGCGCGCAGCAGCGCGTGTTCCGTGACCGCGCGTCCGTCGGCTCGATCGAGCGGAAACGTGCCTGTCACAGTGGCGCTGTAGGGTCGGCCGCCGAGCCGGTGCTGTCTCGCCCGCCTCACCGCCGCACCCTTCTTGGAGAATCATCATCGTCTCGTCCACGCCCCCGGGCACACACGCCACCGACACCCGTGCAGGATCCCCGGACGAGGGCACTCCCCTCGTGCCCGAGGCGGACAGCAGGCCCGGCGACGCCGGACCTGACGGCTCCGGGCCGGCGATCGCCCCGGACCACCCGCGGCGCAGGTGGATCCTGCTCGGCGTGGTCGCGCTCGCCCAGCTCATGGTGGTGCTCGACTCCACGATCGTGAACATCGCGCTCCCCGCGGCCCAGGCAGACCTCGGCATGAGCGACGGCGACCGCAGCTGGGTCGTGACGATCTACGCGCTCGCGTTCGGCTCGCTGCTGCTGCTCGGCGGACGGATCGCCGACTACTGGGGCCGCAAGCGGTCCTTCGTCGTCGGGATGGCCGGGTTCGCCGCGGCCTCGGCCGTCGGTGGCTTCGCGACGACGACGGAGATGCTCCTCGCTGCCCGCGCGGGCCAGGGCCTGTTCGCCGCGCTCCTCGCTCCCGCGGCCCTCGCACTCCTGTCCGTGACGTTCCCGTCCGGCAAGGACCGCGTCAAGGCGTTCGCGGTCTACGGCACGGTCGCCGGGTCCGGCGCCGCCATCGGTCTCGTCCTCGGTGGGGTGCTCACCGAGTACCTCAGCTGGCACTGGTGCCTGCTCGTCAACGTCCCCGTCGCGCTGCTGGCGATCGGCGCCGCGATCCCGCTGGTCCGTGAGAGCCGCGCGGACGGCGACACCCGGTACGACATCCCCGGGGCGGTCCTCATCACCGCCGGCCTCGCGTCGGTCGTCTACGGCTTCTCGCGCGCAGAGCTCGGGTGGGACCGCGCCGACACCATCGGCTTCCTCGTCGCCGGCGTCCTCGCGATCGCCGTGTTCGTCTGGTGGGAGAGCCGCGCGAGCAACCCGCTGCTGCCGCTGCGCGTCATCCTCGACCGCTCACGCGGGGGCGCGTTCATCGTGTCCGTCGTCATCGGTGCCGCGCTCCTCGGTGGGCTGCTCTACCTCACGCTGTACTTCCAGATCGTCCTCGAGATGAAGCCGCTCACCGCTGGCCTGGCCTCGCTGCCGATGACGGCGGCGATCATGATGACCGCGCCCTTCGTCGCGCGGCTCCTGCCCGCCGTGGGGCCGCGCGTGCTGCTCACCGTCGGCCCGGTCCTCGCGGCCGTCGGGGTGCTGTGGTTCACCCAGGTGTCCGTGGACTCGAGCTACGTCGTCCACGTGCTGCCCGGCCAGATCATCCTCGGCATCGGCCTCGCGACCGTGTTCGTCCCCATGCAGAACGTCGCCCTCTCCGGCATCGAGCCGCGCGACGCGGGTGTCGCCGGCGCGGCGCTCACCGCGACGCAGCAGATCGGCGGATCCATCGGCATCGCCGTCTTCACGGCTCTCTACACGACGGCGGCAGCCGCCTCCCAGAGCGGCAACCCGCTCGAGGGCTTCGTCGACGGCTACTCCACCGTGTTCCTCGCCTCGGGCCTCGCGCTGCTCGTCGCCGGGCCGCTCGCGTGGTTCATGGTGCGGGTCGACAAGTCGTCGTTCGGTGGCACGTCGGAGGTCGTCCACCTCGGTTGAGTCACGCGTGCGCTTCCGACGGGGCGTGCCTCTCGCGACAGGGCGTGCGTTCCTGCGCACGTTCTGTCTTGGAAGGCACGCCCCGACGACGATGTCGGCAGTCCTCGGTGATCCCAACGGCGGTGTGTCAGGCGGTGATCGTGCGCCAGCGCCGGTGGGCATGAGCCCGACGTTCATCATCGGCATGCCGTCGACCGTCGCGTCGACCCGGACGGAGCGCCCGGTGCCGAGGAGCTCGACGCCCTCCGGCACTTCGACGCACGCCCACGTCTCGCCGCGCACCTCCACGCCGATCGGAGCGGTGAACGTGTGGTCGAGAGGCCGGGGCTCGGTCATGGACCGACCCTGCCGGATCCGGCCGCGCCCCGACAGCCCTCGCTGGTCGATGTCGAGGCGGACTCGCCCGGACGCTCGAGTCGAGAACTGCGAGGAACTCGCCGCGATCGGGTGGCACGGCGGCCTCGGTCCCCCAGGATCGGGCAAGCGCCGGTGCGCTGATCTTCGACGTCGAGAGTGGATGCGAGAAGTGGGGTTACCACCAACCCACGGCTGGTGACCCGAGGTAGTAACCGTGACATCGATTCTGACGCCGCGCTCTATGCGGCGCTGCCCGGTGGCTTCCCGAGCGGAACCGGTACGGGGATCGATGCCATGCCCCCCCTCACGCGGCGCGCATCGTGACGGAACTGACGAGTAAAACGTCGCGGCTGCCGTGGAAATGGCGCTCGGCATGTCTGAAGCCGACCGTGCCGTGGTTCATCTCACCCTCTTCGGCATCCGTGAACGGCGCGAAGTCCCCCACCGTCTCAGCCACGCGCTAGGACGCCCTCTGAGCAGGACGGGCCCGGGCAATGCTGCGCTTGCCAGCCAGCCTCTGGCCGTCTCGGTCACGACGGGAGCTCGCGATGTGGGTGCTGGGCTCAAGGCCATCGTCCTCGACAGAGTTGCCAGGCGGACTCTTCCCCTCAAGACCGCGCAAACCTCTCACTCTTCGCTCCTTCGTGACGATGACCCCGTAGAGAAACAGGAAGACTGACATGCCCCCCGGGAGAGAACCGATCCGTCGGCTACGCACTCTGCCCGCCCTCATGTCCGGCAAAACTTCGTATCCGCGACGCTGCGCGCGTCGCTGAATCCCTCATCGACTGAGACGAGCCCAGACATGACCGAGCCGTTCGCCCAGCCCTCCTCGTCGAGCTCTGGCATCCCGCTCTTCGGCGCGCGCAAGAAGGCTCGGCAGCTCGCCGACGAGACCGAGACTCTCCGCGCCGAGCTCCGCCGCGTAGGTGCGCTCGACGCGATGCAGATCGAGCAGGAAAGGGTCGCCCTCGGCCGCCGCCACGACGAGGAGGTCGCGTCAATCCAGGAACATCTGTGGCGGTTGCGGCGAGAGGCGGAGCAGGTCGCCAGGGATCTCGAAGAGGCGATCGACCACCTGCGTTCAGAGCAAACGGCCCTGCAGAGCTCCGTCGTCGACATGGAGGAGACGGCGCTCCTCCAGGAGGTCGGCATCTACGACTACGAGCACCCGTTGGCGAACGCTGACGCCTACCGGGACCGGCTCGCTTCCCTGCGGGAGGCCATCAAGTCGATGGCGAGAGTCAATGGCGGAGCCGTCGAAGCCGCCATCGGCTGGACGGTGAACGGCTCCAAGGCTGAGGGAAAGCGAATGGTCAGCCAAACCTCGAAACTCATGCTTCGCGCTTACAACTCAGAGGCAGACTCCCTCGTCCGCAGCCTCAAGCCGTACCGTCTGTCGGCCAGCGTCGAGCGTCTGGACAAGACTGCCGCGACCATCGCCAAGCTTGGCACGTCGATGAGCATCCGCATCTCCCCCAGCTACCACCACCTACGGATCCAGGAGCTGACTCTCACCGCGGACTTCCTAACGAAGGTCGCTGAGGAAAAGGAACGCGAGCGTGCCGCCCGCGAGGAATTGCGCGAACAACGGAAGGCCGACGCCGAGATAGCCCGCGAGCGCCAACGGCTCGAGAAGGAACGGGACCACTACACCAACGCCCTGGCCGCATTACGAGCCAACGGCGACATCGAAGGGGCGGCGCGGCTCGAGGCACAGCTGGCGGACGTCGACCGCGCCATCAGCGACGTCGACTACCGCGCAGCCAACCAGCGCGCCGGGTACGTGTACGTGATCTCCAACATCGGAGCTTTCGGGGACCAGATGATCAAGATCGGCATGACGCGCCGCCTCGACCCCATGGACCGCGTTCGAGAGCTTGGTGACGCCTCGGTGCCGTTCGGCTTCGACGTGCATGCGCTGTTCTTCGCAGAGGATGCCGTGGGTATCGAGGGGGAGATGCACCGCCGGTTCGCGGCAGTGCGCGTGAACCGCATCAACCTACGACGTGAGTTCTTCTACGCAACCCCCAACCAAGCCCTCGAACAGCTCCGCGATCTCGCGGGCGAGGTGCTGTCCTTCGAGGAGATTCCCGAGGCGCTGCAGTTCCGGCAGAGCCTGAACCTGCGGTCCGGATAGAGAACCAATTTGACCGGGAGAACCGCCGGCGACGTCATCACCGTCTAGGGGCGAGGCTCTCGCTCCCACGTCCGTTAGGACCGCGATCCCCGTCGGGGCCACGTGCACAGGGCGGAGCGTGCAGGTGTCCGCACGCTCCGTCCTGGTTATGCCCGGCGACCCGGTTCCAGATCGGTGACGCCTCTTCAGCCCTCCGACGCGCCGCAGATCGCCCCGTCGACGACATCCTCGACGGCCGCGACGTTCTCCATCGACGCCGGCAGGTGCGTCGCGACGACGACTGCACCGCGACCGTCCTCGGTGACCCCGTTGGCGCTGTGGTACCCGAAGATGTCACCGCCGTGCCCCCAGTACTCCCCGCCGCAGCTCAGCGGCGTGCTCGTCAGGCCGAGGCCGTACCCGACCCCTTCGCCGAACTCTTCCGCCGGGACGGTGGTCTGCATCTCCTCGAGCGACGCGGGCTCGAGGAGCTCGCCTCCGACGAGCGCGGAGAAGAAGCGGTTGACGTCGCTCGGCGTCGAGATCATCTGGCCGGCTGCCCACGCCATGGACGGGTCCCAGCCGCTGACGTCGACAAGCTCGCCGTCGGCGTCCGCGTAGTAGCCGTGGACGTACGGTTCGGGGAGCGTCCGGTCACCGACGCCGGGGAACGACGTCTCGGTGAGGCCGAGCGGCTCGATGATCCGCGTCGTGATCTCCTCGTCCACCGGGCGGTCCGTGACCTCCTCGATGATGAGCCCCGCGATGAGGTAGTTGCTGTTGCTGTACGACCAGCCCTCGCCCGGCGCGAACTCCACAGGTGCCTTGAGGGCGCTGTCGAGGAGGGTGCGGGGGTCGACGTACGTGTCCTGCCAGCTGAGGTAGGTGGCCGGGTCCGTGCCCATGACCTCGAGGACGTACTCGCCGAGACCGCTCGTGTGCTGCAGGAGGTTCCGGACGGTGATGGCGTTGCCGTCGATGCCCTCGCCGTGGATGAGGCCCGGCAGGTACGTCTCGACGGGAGCGTCGAGGTCGACGAGGCCCTCCTCGACGAGCTGCATCATGACGACGGCGGTGTAGCTCTTGGTGTTCGAGCCGATCCGCACGTGCCCGTCGACCGGGGGCGGCGTGCCGGCCTCGAGGTCGCCGACGCCGGCCACGTAGTCGCGGATGGTGCCGTCCGCGTCGCGGACCGACGCGAGGGCGCCGGGGGCGGGGTAGTTCCCGTCGGCGATGAGCGCCGTGAGGGACGTCTGGACCGCGTCGTTCTCGCCGACGGTCACGTGGGAGGTGTTCTGGTCGGCGGCTGCCGCGTCGTCGTCGTCGCTCACGGCCAGCTCGATGCCTGCGGAGAGCAGGCTCCCGGCAGCCACGACGCCACCGATCGTCAGCCACAGGGTGCGGCGGGAGCGGAAGGGGGACTGGGTGCGTTCCTGGTTCGTGGTCATACCTCCAACCTAGGGACGGCGAGCACGCGGCTCGATGGCGCTGCCACCCGTCTTCGAGGTGTCCCTCGCTCCCCCTCAGGGGTAGACCCAGCCCTACCCCGCGCGGTCCAGGTGGTCGGAGCCGTCGGACGCGCACCGGCGGACGCGCACCGGCGGACGCGCGACGACCGCGTGGCGACGGAGGTCGCCACGCGGTCGTGGGAGGTGGGGCGCGTGGGGTTCAGCTGTCGGCGGGGGTCTCGCAGAGCTCGGCGTCGATGAGCGCACCGACCTCGAGGATCTTGTCCATGCCCTCGGGGATGATCGTCGTCGACACGACGGCGCCTCGTCCGTCGTCGGTCATGCCGGTGGCCGTGTGGTAGCCGGGGATGTCCCCTCCGTGGCCCCACGCGACGCCGCCGCAGCTCAGCGGCGTGCTGTAGATCCCCATGCCGTACCCGACGCCCTCGCCGAGGTAGTCCGCCGGGACCGTCTGGAGCATCTCGTCGAGGGTCGCGGGCTCCAGGAGCTCACCTCCGAGCAGCGCCGCGAAGAACCGGGTGATGTCGCTCGGGGTGGCGATCATCTGCCCCGCGGCCCACCCCATGGACGGGTCCCACTCGGTGACGTCGACGAAGGGGTCGTCCGGGCCGGCGTTGTAGCCCTGGGAGTGGGGGTCGGGCATCGACTGGTCGCCGACGCCGGGGAAGTGGGTCTCGGTGAGCCCGAGCGGCTCGATGATGCGCTGCTCGATCTGCTCCGCGATCGGCCGGCCGGTGACCTTCTCCACCATGAGCCCGGCGACGAGGTAGTTGGTGTTGCTGTACGACCACTGCTCACCGGCGGGGAACTCCGCTCCCATCGACATTCCGTAGTCGAGCAGCGTGCGGGGGGACACGTACGTGTGCTGGACCGCGAGGTGGTCGGCCGCGTCCTCGCTCATGTGGGGGACGAGGTACTCACCGAGCCCGCTCGTCTGCTGGAGCAGGTCCCGGACGGTGATGGCGGTCGGGTCGATGCCCTCGCCCCGCACGAGCCCGGGCAGGTACGTCTCGATCGACGCGTCGAGGTCGACGAGCCCTTCGTCGACGAGCTGCAGGACGACCACCGCGGTGTACGTCTTCGTCGTGGAACCGATCCGCACGTACCCGTCGGCCGGTGCTGCGTCACCCGTCTCGAGGTCGCTCACGCCCGCGGCGTACTCGCTGATCTCACCGTCGGCGTCACGGACGGCGGCGGCTGCTGCCGGGTAGAGGCCGGTGTCCACGAGGGCCTCGAGGCGCCCCTGGATCGGGTCGTCACCCGGCGCGGCCGTGGCGGCGGGGAGCGTGGGCCGGTCGGCGGCGCTCGCGCCGACCGCCAGCTGCACCCCTGCCGAGAGGAGCGAGCCAACGGCCACGACGCTGCCGATCGTCCACCACAGCGTGCGGCGGGAGCGGGCGGTGGACGGGTGGGACTCGTGGTTCGTCGTCATACGTCCACCGTAGGAATCGGCGGCCCGGGGCTCGATGGGGCTGCCACCCGTCTTCGAGGTGCTCTCCGCTCCCCGTCGACGGGTAGACCCAGCCCTACCCCGGTGCCGCCGATCGGACCTCGTCAGGCGACGACGAGGTCCTTCTCGTCCTGGGTGCCCGCGTCGGGGCCCGCCTCGACGGCCTCGGCCGGCTCGTCGTCGGCGAAGAGGTCCTCGCTCGTCGCGGACCGGTACTGGGCCTCGTCGAGGATGCCCTCCCGCTTGGCGACGATGGTCGGCACGAGCACCTGGCCCGCGACGTTGACCGCGGTGCGGCCCATGTCGAGGATCGGGTCGATCGCGAGGAGCAGACCCACGCCGGCGAGCGGCAGACCGAGGGTGGACAGCGTCAGCGTGAGCATGACGAGCGCTCCCGTGAGCCCGGCGGTCGCGGCAGACCCGACGACGGACACGAACGCGATGAGCAGGTAGTCCGTGATCGACAGGTCGATGCCGAAGATCTGCGCGATGAAGATCGCGGAGATTGCGGGGTAGATCGAGGCGCAGCCGTCCATCTTCGTCGTGGCACCGAGCGGCACCGCGAACGACGCGTACTCGCGCGGGACCCCGAGGTTCCGCTCCGTCACCCGCTGCGTGACGGGGAGCGTGCCGATGGACGACCGGGAGACGAATGCCAGCTGGATGGCGGGCCACGCGCCGCGGAAGTAGCTCGAGATCTTCAACCCGTTGGCCTTGAGGAGCACGGGGTAGAGGACGAAGAGCACGAGCGCGAGCCCGACGTAGACGGCGACGGCGAACGTCGCGAGCGGCGAGAGCAGGTCCCACCCGTACGCGGCGATCGCGTGGCCGATGAGGCCGAGCGTGCCGAGCGGTGCGAGGCGGATGATCCACCACAGGACCTTCTGGATGATCGTCAGGGCCGAGCGGTTGAACGCGAGGAACGGCTCGGCCTGCTTGCCGACCTTGAGGGCGGCGATGCCGATGACGAGCGCCATGACGACGATCTGCAGGACGTTGAAGGACACCGAGGTGCTCAGGCTGCCGTCGTCGCCGGAGGACGTGCTCGCCCCGAGGCCGAGGAAGTTCGCGGGCAGGAGGCTGTCGAGGAAGTCGAGCCAGCTGCCGGTGCGGCCGGGCTCCTGACCGTCGGCCGCGCTGAGGCTCGTGTTCTCACCCGGCCGGAAGATCAGCCCGAGCGCGATGCCGATGGACACGGACACGAGGGCCGTGATGGCGAACCACAGGAGGGTCTTCCACGCGAGGCGCGCGCCGTTGGCGACGTTCTTGAGGTTGGCGATCGACGCGACGATCGCGGTGAACACGAGCGGCGGGACGATCGTCTTGAGCAGCAGGACGAACGACGACCCGATGGTGTCGAGGGTGGTCGTCAGCCAGTTGGCGCCGCCCTCGGGCGTTCCGTCGTCGACGGTCCCGATGGACAGGGCGGCCCACCCGAGCAGGACGCCGAGGACGAGCGACGCGAGGATCTGGACGCTGAACGAGGGCATCCGCAGACGCCGACGGGTGGTGCTGCCCGACGCTGCGGGCCTGGCGTCCGAAGGACGCGCGGAAGGTGTGGTGGGCACAGGTGTGCACCTTTCGAGAACGGTGGGACGAGGAGGTCGAGCAGGGTCAGCGGGCGGGTCGACAGCCCTGCGTACACCCGGCGCCCGGCACGGACAGCGCACGCACCGCGTGCGCGTCGTCGTGGTGCGTGGTCTCAATCCACCCCTGGATCACGGCGTTCTCCTGTGCTCTGTGCGCGTGCGTTGTCGCACGTGGTCTGTACGTCAACCGGACGTGCCCCGCAGGTATTCCACCACGCACGGCCCGGCCCGGACCGTCGGTGGACGGTCCGGGCCGGGGCGACGTGCGGTGATGCGTGCGGCGTGGGTCAGGTGGTGGCGCAGGTGACCGTCGGTGTGCCGGGGGTCCCGCTGCCGATGAACCCTGCGGTGACCGTCTCGCCCGCAGCCAACGAACCGTTCCAGCTGGCGTTGGTGATGCGGGTGCCGGTCAGCGTCCCGCCCCACGCCTGTGTCGGGGTCACTCCGGAGAGCGCCGCGCTCCAGCCGCTGATGGCTGCGTCACCGGCAGTCACCCGTACCTCACCCTGGTATCCACCCGGCCACGTGTTCGTGATCCGGACGACGGCGACGCACTGGTCAGTTCCCGGCACGGGGTCGGTCGGGTCCGTGGGATCCGTCGGGTCCGTGGGGTCGGTCGGGTCGGTCGGGTCCGTGGGATCCGTCGGGTCCGTGGGATCCGTCGGGTCCGTCGGGTCCGTGGGATCCGTCGGGTCCGTCGGGTCCGTGGGATCGGTCGGGTCCGTCGAGCCGTCGCCGCCGATGTTGATGTCGCTGCACAGGTAGTAGGGCTGGTCGAGGTGGCTCGCCTGCCAGACCGTGAACAGGACGGCTCGGCCGCTGCGGTCGGCGGGGATCTCGACGTCCGCGCGGTAGGGGGAGCTCGTCGGGTAGGACCCGGTCTCGGTGAGCAGCTCGAGGTCGTCCCAGCCGAGAGCCTCGGTGGTCGGGTCGAACCCTTCCTCGGACACGTAGATCCGCAGGTAGTCGGCTCCGTGGTTCGCGCCGTCGGTGAGCGTCAGCGTGAATTCGTGCTCGACGTCGGTCATCACCCACTCGCCCGGGGTGTCCATGTAGTTGTAGCGACCGTTCTCGGTGCGGCCGCCGCTGCACAGCTGGCCGTTCGGCACGGCCGCCTCGTGGTTGCCGCCCACGTTCTCGCGGTAGAGGCCGTTCCAGTTCCACATGGCGTTGGGGTCGGCCTCCCACGCGCCCGCGCACATGGGGTCCGTGTCCGCCATGTTCGGGTCGAGGTGGTTGTCTCCCCAGCGCTCGAGACACCCGTAGTTCCGGGTGGGCGGGTCGGTGACCGACCCGTGTGCGGCCGCGGGTCCGGCCGTGAGGGTCGCGACTCCCAGGGGGACGACGAGGGCGAACGGTAGGGCGACGGCGACTCTGCGCGCGCGGGCACTGACGGACATGATTGCTCCCGGTGTGAGTGTGCGGTGGTGCCCACACCGTCACACAGGTGTCCGTTTGAATGCCATGGGTCCGTTTGGTGTTAAACGTTTCGCCTGCGGAGCCGACGCGGCGTGGGGGTGTCGAGCGCGGCCACCATGCGCTCGACGGCCTCGGTGAGGATCGCCCGCGACGTGGCGAGATTGACCCGCGCGAACCCCTCGCCGCCGGCCCCGAACGGCAGGCCGGAGGTGAGTGCGACCCTCCCGCGCTTGAGCAGCTCCCGCGCCGGATCGTCCCCCAGGCCCTGCCCTGCGGCGTCCCGCACGGCACGGAGGTCGACCCAGGCGAGGTAGGTCGCGTCGGCCGGCTGCACGACGGCGTCGGGCAGGTGCTCGGCGAGGAGGCCGGTGAACAGCGACCGGTTCGTGTCGACGGCGGTCGTCACCTCGTCGAGCCAGCCCCGGGCATGGGTGAGGGCTGCCGAGTGGGCGATGGCCGCGACGTGGCTCGCACCGTGGTCGGCGATCTCGGCGATGTCCCGGACGTCGCGCGTGGCCTGCGGTCCCCCGATCGCGAGCGCGGCCTTGAGGCCGGCGAGGTTCCATGCCTTGGAGGCGGAGACGAGGCTGATGGCGTTCTCGGCGCCCGGGACGGTGAGGATCGGCGTGAACACGGACCGGCCGAGCTCACGCTCCGCCGCGGGCGACGTGATCGGCGCGTGGATCTCGTCCGCGACGATCCGCACGCCGTGCCGACGGGCGAGCGCGGCGACCGCCGTGAGCTCGTCCACCGTGTGCGCGACACCGGTCGGGTTGTGCGGGTTGCACAGGAGGTACGCGCTCGCCCCGTCGGCGAACGCCGCCTCGAGCGCGTCGAGGTCGATGCGCCCCTCCGGCGTGAGTGCCGCCGTCGCGACACGGCGGTCGATGCCGCCGACGAACGAGTAGAACGGCGCGTACACGGGCGTGTTGACGACGACGACGTCGCGCGGCTGGGTGACGACCTTGAGCACGTCGGTGATGCCGATCATCACGTCGGTGAGCATCCGCACCCGCGACGGGTCGAGGGACCAGTCCCAGCGGTCGGCCGCGAACCCCGCGAACGCCTCGGCGTACGCGTTGCTCCCCGGGTAGCCGGTGTCCCCGCGCCGCATCGCGTCATGCACCGCCGCGACGACCGGCTCCGCCTGCGGGACGTCCATCTCCGCCACCCACAGCGGCAGCACGTCGGGCGGGTAGGCCCGCCACTTCTCGCTCGTCCGTGAGCGGAGCTCGTCGAGGGTGAGGGTGTCGAAGATGGTCGGGGCGGCGCTGGTCGTCGGTTCGGCACTCATCCTTCGACCGTATCCCGGGCCGACGACACACGATCGCCGGACGAGCGTCCTGCCGCGTCACGCCGGTCACACCCGACCACGCGGCGGTGCGCAGCGATGAGCACCGCGACGGTCAGGGCAGCGGTGCCGAGCGGTCGACGAGCTCGTGGGCGCGGACGATCTCCGCGTCCGTCGCCTCGGCCGCGTCGGTCTGGTCGAGCTCGGTGAGGAGGTCCACCAGGGCCTGGCGCTGCGCGGGATGCTCGAACGGCAGCAGGTCGAGCTCGGTGTTTGTCAGCCAGAAGTGGAGGACGACCGCGTCCGCGCGCCACAGGTCGAGCCTGAGCACGGGGAAGTCGGTCATCCGACCAGCATCACCCTGTGGACAGGTTCACACAAGAGGGCGGAGGGCCAAGTAGGCCAAACGGGCTACCCTACGCCAACAAAGAACGATTCGAGAAGGGGTCCGGCCGTCGTCGAGCCGTACTCACCCGTCTCCACGAACACCGAGACCGCGAGATCCCCCCTCGTCGCGATCATCCATGCGTGGTTCGTCGTCCCGTCGCCGTACTGGGCCGTCCCGGTCTTCGCGGCGACCTCCCCGGGCAGGTCCGCGAGGAATGCACCGCCACCCTCTGTCACCACGGCGCGCATGAGCCCGTGGAGCTGCGCGGCCTCGTCGGCCGTGAGCGGAGCGGGCGCGGCGGTCGGCAACGAGGAGGGCTCGGCCGGGTCCGGGACGTCCTGCGCGAGGAACGTCGGGCGGACCGTCGTCCCCGCAGCGACCGACGCCGCGACCCCGGCCATCGCGAGCGGCGACGCCTGCACCTTGCCCTGCCCGATCATCGAGGCCGCGTGCTCCGTGCCTGCCGAGTCCCGCGGGACGGCGCCCGTGAACACCTCCGGCCCGGGCTGCTGGGCGAGCCCCAGCCCCAGGGCGGCTGCGGCGTCGGCCAGCGCGTCCTGCGTCACCTGCCCGCTCGCGTTGATGAGCGCGGTGTTGCACGAGTTCGCGACGACGGTGCGCAGCGGCACGTCGCCCAGGGCGGACGCCGGGTAGTCGGGGAAGTTGCGGAACGCCCGACCGTCGACGACGGCCTCGGGCGTGCAGCTCAACGGTGACTCCGGTGTGACACCGGTGCGCATGAGGGCGAGCGCCGTGACGACCTTGAACGTCGAGCCGGGCGCGTACATGCCTGCGGTCGCCGTGGAGAGCCCGCCTCCCGCGGGGCCGCTGGCAGCCGCGAGGACCTCGCCGGTCGACGGACGGATCGCGACGATCGCGCTCGGCACCGTGGTGGCCGCGAGCACGGTCTCCGCGGTGACCTGAATCGCGGGGTCGAGCGTCGTGCGCAGGGGCTCACCGGCGACGGGTTCCTGCCGCAGCGCGTCCCGGACGCTCCCGTCCGTCGCGACGATCTCGACGACCCGGCCGGGGGTCCCCCGCAGCTGGGCGTCGTACTGGCGCTGCAGGCCCGACAACCCGACGACGTCCCCGGCGACGACCGCGCCGTCGGACGCCTCGACGATCTCTGCCGTCGCCTCCCCGGCCCGGCCGAGGATCGGCGCCGCGAACTCGCGCGTCGGCGCGAGCGGGATCGTGTCGTCGACGAGCAGCACGCCGGGAACGGCCGCGAGCGCGGTCCAGTCCTCGTCCGTCTCCGCGCGCAGCACGATGGCCTCGACGAACGCCTTCTCGCCCGCGGCGGCGACCTTCCCGGCGTACGCCTCGGGGTCCATCTCCAGCAGGCCCGCGAGGGCGCGCGCGGAGCTGTCCCACGTCGAGGCGTCGGCCCGGGTCTTGTCGATGCCCACGCGTTTGACCGGGCGCTCGGTGACGATCGGCTGGTCGCCCGCGCCGAGCACGTCGCCCCGGTCCGCCGCGGTCCGCGACGTCTGCAGCCGCTCACCGGGCGCGAGGCCGGGGACGAGGATGTCCGGCTCCCAGGCGACCCGCCACTCGTCGGCCTCCTCGTCGAGCGCGAGGTCGGCCGTCGTCGTGTACGTCCAGGGGGTCCCGCCGATCTCCCACACGTGGTCGAGCTCGGCGGTGGCCGTCGTGCCGTCCTCGGCGACGACGACCGTGCCGGCCGTCACCTCGTGGCTCGTGGCGTCCAGGGGTTCGACGACGGCGTCGCGGTGCGCCGTGGCGTCCGCCCCCGACACGCCGTCGAGGGGAACCGCCGCGAAGTCACCGCCCGCCATGGCAGCGGCGAGGGCGTCGACCGTGGCGTCGGGCGTCGGCGTGTCCGAGCCGCAGGCCGTCAGGCCGAGCCCGGCGAGGCTGAGGACGACGAGCGTCGCGACGGTCCGGGCAGGGGGGCGGGAGGCACCGCGGGCAGCATCGGTGCGCGCGCGGGCGGGCGCGGTGCGGAGGGACATGGGGTACATGGAACGCCGCCCGGCCCCCTCATGTCCACCTCGTCCCGTTCCGCCCGCGCCCGACCGGGCTACGTGATCTCGGCCCTGCTACTTGATCTCGGCCCTGTGCACCCGCCACCAGCCGATCGCGATGGGCAGCAGGACCCAGACGACGGACGCGACACCGAGCTTCGCCCAGTCCTCCCCGGACATCGAACCGCTGAGCAACGGCATGGTGGCGCCGTCGAGGTTGAGCCACTCCGCCGGCTGCCGCATCCAGGAGATCAACGAGGTGACGATGCTCCAGGCCGTCGGCAGGACGTAGTACGTGACGATCGCAGCCGGTGTGTTGAGCAGGATGAGACCGAACGCGACGCCCTGAGCAACGACGAGGAGCTCGAGCATCGTGAAACCGCCGAGCATCGCCCAGTCGACGGCCCACGAGCCGTTCCCGTCGCGTGCGACGGAGCCGACGACGTTGACGACCGCTGCGAGCACGAGCGCCGCCGCGACCGCCGCGAGCGCCACGAGGAGCGCGCCGAGGATCTTCGCTGCCACGACACGACCGCGCCGCGGCTCCTGCGTGAACGTCACGAGGCCGGTGCGCTGGCTCCACTCGCTCGTCGTGGCCATGATCCCCACGACGGGCAGGAGGAGCATCTGGGGGATCGCGGCGGCCTGCGCGAGGTTCTGGAACGTGATCTCCGCGGGGTTCGCGTTGAAGACGAAGACGACCATGACCAGCGCGGTGATCGCGCCGATGAGGACGAGCAACCATCGTCCGGCCCGGGTGTCGACCTGCTTGCGCAGCTCGACGTGCAGGAGCCGCTGGAACGGGATCCCGACGAGGGGAGCAGTGGGCGGGCGCAGGGCCTTGCTCGGCGCACCGGGGGTGTGGTCCGTCGTGGTGGTCATGCCGCCACCCCCTCACGGCCGTGCTCGGCTGTGAGCTCGAAGAAGAGCTGTTCGAGGCCGTTGCTCTTGGCCACCCCGAGGTTCGTGAGGACGACGCGGGCGTCGAGCGCCACCCGCCCGACCTCCTCGGGCGTCGCGGAGGTGCTCAGACCGCCGCCCGGGTGGGCGGAGACCTCGACGCCCGCGCGGCGCAGGGCCTCGGCGAGCGCGACGTCGTCCGTGCTCGAGACGACGGACCCGGCGACGGACAGCAGCTCCGTCTTGCTGCCCTGGGCGACGATGGTGCCGCGACCGATGACGATGAGGTCGTCGGCGACGGCCTCCATCTCGAGCAGCAGGTGCGAGGAGAGCAGGACGGTTCCGCCCGCTCCCGCGAAGTCGTGCAGCAACGAGCGCATCCAGCGGATCCCCGCCGGGTCGAGGCCGTTGACGGGCTCGTCGAGGACGAGCATCTGGGGGTCACCGAGCAGCGCGTTGGCGATGCCCAGGCGCTGGCGCATGCCGAGGGAGTAGTTGCGCACGCGCCGGCCCGCCTCCTTGGGGGTGAGCCCGACGATCTCGAGGACCTCGTCGACGCGGCGCCGCTCGACGCCCATCATGAGAGCGCTCAGGACGAGCACCTCGCGGCCGGTGCGGCCCGCGTGCTGCGCGGAGGCGTCGAGGAGGACACCGACCCGCCGTCCGGGGTTGGCGAGCGCGGCGAAGGGTTTGCCGAACACCCGCGCGCTTCCCGACGTCGCCGGGGTGAGCCCGCAGACCATGCGCAGGGCCGTGGACTTGCCGGCCCCGTTCGGTCCGAGGAACCCGGTGACTCGGCCGGGCTGCACCTCGAACGACACGTCGTCGACGGCCGTGAAGCCGCCATACCTCTTGGTGAGTCGTTCCACTGTGATCATGGGACCAGCCTGGCAGCAGCACACGGGCTGCGACATCCGGCTCACGTAGCGTGTCCTGCAACTTTGGTCGCGGAGGCGGCGGCCCTCCCGCGACCTGCGGCCCTCCTCTGCCCGCTGCCACGCACCTAGGCTGTGCGGGTGCCGACTCCTGCGCCTCCCGCTCCTCCAGCGCCCACGGGCTTCTGGGGCGAGACGTGGCGCGTCCTCGTCGCCCTGCTCATCGGGCTCGTCGGCCTGCACTTCACCGCGAACGTCGCCGACTACGATCCGCAGGGCGCGGTGATCCCGCGGCCCGACTGGCTGCTCCCGATGGATGTGGCCCTGGGGATCGTCGCCATCGTCCTCATGACGCAGCGGCGCAGGTGGCCCCTCGCCGTGGCCGTCGTCCTGGCACTCCTGTCGAACGCCTCCGGGCTGAGCAGCGGCGCCACGTTCATCGCCTTCGTCTCCCTCGCGACGCGACGCCGCTGGACGGAGATCGTCCCGGTGGGTGTCCTGTGGATCGGCGCCGGGTATGTCTACGAGCACACCGTGGGTCCGCACACGGGCAACCCGTGGTGGGAGCTCGTGGTCGTCGCCGTGCCCACGTACGCCGCCCTCGCCGGGACCGGCGTCCTCATCGGTGCGCGCCGGGCGCGCGCCCTGGCCGCTGGAGTACCTCAGCGCACGGTCGGTGCGGCGATGCGTGACGGCCTCATCCGCCTCGCCCAGCCCCTCCCGACGTACACCCCGCCCCCGCTCACCGGGTGGGGATCGACCTGGCGGATCATCTTCGCGGTCGTCGCCGGGCTCTTCGGGCTGCTCTCCTCCGTGTCCGCGCCGGTCGCCGAGGAGGTCGCCGACACGATCGGGACGCGGGTGGCCCCCGGATGGGTGCTGCCCGTCGACGCCGTGCTCGGCATCGTCGCGATCATCCTCATGACCCGCCGTCGCCAGGCCCCGTTCGCGACCGCACTCACCATCGCCGCGATGTGCGCCCTGTCGGGGTCGAGCGGGGGTGCGCTCATCGTCGCCGTGATCTCCCTCGCGACGCGGCGTCGCTGGAGCGAGCTCCTGCCCGTCGGCGGAGTATGGCTCGTCTCCGCGTACGCCTACGAGCTCGTCCTCGGCACCCCATGGTCGAGGCTCGGGTGGGTGCCGCTCGTCGGAGTCCTGCTCGGCTTCAGCTTCTGCCTGGTCATCGGCTTCTACGTCGGCGGGCGCCGCGAGGCCCTGGCGAGCCTCCGGGTGCGGGCGGAGACGGCGGAGCGCGAGCAGGCTGCCCGCTCCGAGCAGGCGCGGACGGCGGAACGGTCCCGGATCGCCCGGGAGATGCACGACGTCCTCGCGCACCGGATCTCCCTCGTCGCACTCCACTCGGGCGCGCTCGTCTACCGCGACGACCTCGACCGGATGCAGACCGTCGAGGCCGCGACGATCATCCGCGACAACGCGCACCTGGCCCTCACCGAGCTCCGTGAGGTGCTCGGTGTGCTGCGCGACCCGTCGGGCGCACCGGGCATCGCGGACCGTCCGCAGCCGACACTCGCCGCCCTGCCCGACCTCGTCGAGGAGACACGCGCGGCGGGTCACCGGGTGCTGTGCGCCGTCGCGCCCGGGATCGAGGTGGCGCTGTCCGGGCTGGCGGACACGGTGAGCCGCAGCGCGTTCCGCATCCTCCAGGAGGCGCTGACGAACGTCCGCAAGCACGCGGCCGGGGCGCCGGTGCGTATCGACATCGGTGGGCGGCCCGGCGGGCGCCTCGAGCTGAGCGTCCGCAACCCCGTTCCCGAGCCCGACGCGACCGGGCTGGTGCTGCCGTCGTCAGGCCTCGGGCTCGAGGGGCTGGCAGAGCGCGCCAAGCTCGCCGGGGGCGAGCTGGAGCACGGCCTTGACGTCGGAGGGCAGTTCACCGTGAGAGCCTGGGTGCCGTGGCCGACATGACCGACAACACCGACACCCGCACCGACCGCCAGACGGACCGCGACGAGGTTCGCCCCGCACCCCACGCGCCGGGCGCGGCGAGCACACGGGACGCGCCGGGCACCCCGCCCTCGCCGATCCGCGTCGTCCTCGTCGACGACGACGCCCTCGTCCGCGCCGGGCTGCGCCTCATCCTCGGCGGGAACTCCGGGATCGACGTCGTCGCCGAGGCGGGGGACGGGCTGCAGGGTGTCGCCGCCGTCGCGACGCACCGCCCCGACGTCGTGCTCATGGACATCCGGATGCCGCGCCTCGACGGCCTCGCCGCCACGGAGCGCATCCTCGCCGCACACCCCGACGTCCGCGTCATCGTGCTCACGACGTTCGACGCCGACGACCTCGTCCTCTCCGCGCTGCGCATCGGCGCCGCCGGGTTCCTGCTCAAGGACACCCCTCCGGAGCAGCTCGTCTCCGGGGTCCGCACGGTCGCCGCCGGCCAGCCGATGCTCTCGCCGAGCGTCACCGCCCAGCTCATCGCGTCCGTCACGCACGACCCCTCCGGCGGGCGCAGCCAGGACGCCCAGGCACGCCTCGCGACGCTCACCGAACGGGAGCGGGAGGTCGCGATCGCGATCGGCCAGGGGCTGTCCAACGCGGAGATCGCGACGTCGCTGTTCATGTCCGTCGCCACCGTGAAGTCCCACGTCGGACGCCTGTTCGCGAAGCTCGGCGCCGAGAACCGCGTCCAGGTGGCCATCTGCGTGCACGACGCGGGCCTCACCTGACATGCTCTGCCCGCACGTCTGACCCGAGGAGCACGCATGAACGACTGGATCCCGCTCGAGGAGATCGCCCGCCAGGAGCACGAGCTCCAGCTGCCGGCGTTCACGCACGACGACGCGTGGGAGCTCGGCAGCGCGCTCGTGCGGATCGCCCGCGAGCAGCACCTCCCCGTGACCATCGACATCCGCAGCGGTGACCACCAGCTCTTCCACGCAGCGATGCCGGGCGCCACGACGGACCACGACTCGTGGATCGACCGCAAGGGCCGCGTGGTCGACCTCCTCGGGCACAGCACCTTGTACGTCGGCCAGGAGTGCCGCGACGCCGGGACGACGTTCGAGGAGCGGTACGCCGACCTCGACCCCGAGCTGCACGTCGCCCACGGCGGCGGTTTCCCGCTCGCCGTGCGCGGTCAGGGACCCGTCGGTGTCCTCGTCGTCTCGGGCCTGCCCCAGGTCGACGACCACCGGCTCGCCGTCGCGGGGCTGCAGGCGTACCTCGACGCCGCATAGCGGCACCGGCCCGGGGGCTTGACGACCACCCCGGGGTGGGGAGGACGCTCGTGGTGCGATCCCGGCCGGGCCACGACCGGGGGGTGCGGACGACCAGGAGGAACCGCGATGTTCGAGATCACCGTCCGGGACGTGCCGGGCCAGCGCGTGCTCACCGAGCAGGGAACGATGCTCGCCGACGCCCTGCCACTGTGGATCGGCCAGACGCTCGGCCGCCAGCACGCGGCCCTCGTCGAAGAAGCCGTCGTGGAAGAGGCCGTCCGCAGCGACGCGCCGCCCTTCGTCGTCTACCACGGAATGGTCACGGCTGAGCAGGCGGGTCTCGTCGAGGCGTGCACGCCGGTCCCCGACGCGGTGGGCGCCGGGTGGGTGACCCGCGACGAACCGGCGCACCGTGAGGCCTTCGCGAGGATCACGAAGAGCCAGGTCGCGTTCCCCGAGATCCTCGACGCGTACGCCGCCGTCGAGCAATGGATGAACACCCAGGGCGTCACGCCGGCCGGCCCGCCACGCGAGGTGTACTTCGGCGACTGGGACGCGGCGGGTCCCGACGACGCGGTCGTGGACATCGCGTTCCCCATCGCCTGACCGGATCCACTCGCCTGACCGGCCGGCGCCACGCACGTCTGACGACGGCACAGGAAAGGCCCCGCCCCGTCGACCAGGTGCTGCCGGACGGGCGGCATCTCGCCCCCACCGAGCGTCATGCTGCCCACCCTCCCGGGGTGGCCCGCTCTCGCGGGACCTCGACCGGCCGTACCTCGACGGCGCGGGGCCTTCCTGCGTGATCCGTGGGACTGGCCCGGGATCGTGGTGTGCAGACAGTATGGAACGGACATCACGCCCGCGCATCCGGAACACCTCGCCCTGAGCGCAGGAGCGACATCCCGGTGACATCTGGGATCCTCGTCCTGTGCAACCGACCCACCCCCCGGCCGACGTCGTCCGCAGCGCACCGCTGAAGCTCCTCCCGGCGGCAGGCGTCTCCCTGTCCGCGTTCCTGCTGTTCGGGGTGCACCTACGCCCCCTCGGGTACGTCGTGCTCGTCCTCAGCCTCGTGGTGGCGTTCCTCGTCGAGCGGGGCCTGGGCAAGGACCTGTCGCTCATCGGTCTCGGCATCTGCATCGTCAGCACGACGTCGATGGCCGCGGACGTCTCCTGGCCGCGGTTCATCGCGATCGGCACCGCGCTGACGCTCGCGGTCGCCGTGCCGTTCCTCGTCGACCGGTTCGTGTTCCGGCGCGAGGCCATCAGGTTCCCGTGGCGCACCGGCAAGGAGTGGCCGCGCATCGAGAAGGCCTACCTCGTCGCTGTCCCGCTGCTCGGCTGGGCGATCCTGCCGTTCTACTTCATCCGGTCCGGGGCGTACGAGAACTGGCCGACGCTCACCGAGACCGACGAGCTCGCCCGGTTCTTCGTCGGCGTCAACGCCGTCGGCACGTGGGACGAGCTGTTCTTCATCTGCATCTGCTTCACGCTGCTGCTGCGGCACTTCCCCGCCTGGCAGGCCAACGTGCTCCAGGCAGTCATCTTCGTGTCGTTCCTCTGGGAGCTCGGGTACCGGTCCTGGGGCCCGGCGCTCACCATCCCGTTCGCCCTGCTCCAGGGCCTGATCTTCACGCGCACGAAGTCGCTCACCCTCGTGCTCATCGTCCACCTGCTCTTCGACGCGATCGTCTTCATGGCGATCGTCCACGCCAACGTGCCGTCGCTGTTCGGGATCTTCGTCTACTGACGCGACGCTGCTCGCGAGCGCCAGCGGAACAGCACCGGAGAAGTTCGTGCGGAAGATCTCTGGACACGACCCCGACGGGGGCCGCTACGCTGCGGGCCATGCGCATCCCCCGCGTCGCCGTTGCGACCCTGCTCACCCTCACCCTCGTCGGTTGCTCCGGCGACTCCACCAGCACGGAGTCGAGCGACGCTCCGGAGCCGACCTCGAGCAGCACGGCTGACGCCGACACCGGGACGGAGGACGAGGCCGGGACGGAGGAGGACTCCGAGCCCGAGGCCGAGGAGCCCGGCACCGAGGACGTGCCGGACGAGGACGCGGCGGACGAGGACGCGAACGCGGCGCTCGACAGCTATGTCGAGGCCGAACGCGCCGCCCTCCCTGCGGCCCTCGAGGCGTACGCGGGGACGTACTCGAGCGCCGAGGTCACGGCGGTCCACCCGGACACGGTCGCGTTCGACTACGTCTTCGCCGAGACCGTCGACGTCGCATCCGCGGTGCCCGCGCTCGAGGCTGGCATCCCGACGATGCAGTCGGCGATCGAATCCGGCGTCTTCCCAGCGATGGAAGCCGCTGGTGTCACGGGTGACCTCAAGGTCACCTACTCGTACTACAACCCCGACGGAACCCAGATCTGGACCTACACCGCCCTCCAGCCGTAGCTGACCCCTTCGCGCTCGCTCGGCCGCGTCGAGCCGGAGTGGGAAGATCTAGGGTGACCCGACGCCGCGCCCTCGCTCTCGCAGCGGCCGTCACGACGGCGCTCGGGCTCGTCGTCCGCACCGTCGGCGACGGCCTGGCGTCCGCGGTGGCCGGGGACGCGCTGTACGCGGCCCTCGTCTACCTGCTCGTGGCGTTCGTCGCGCCCCGGACCCGACCGGCCACCGTCGCCGTGGTCACCTGGGGGATGTGCACGGTCGTCGAGCTCGCGCAGCTCGTGGGACTCGCGTCGGTGGTCGTGGACCACTGGGACCCGGCGCGCTGGGTGCTCGGGACGACGTTCCACGCCCCGGACCTGCTCGTCTACGCGCTCGGCGCGCTTGCAGCCGGGTTCGCGGACGCCGCCGTCACGAGGCACCGCCCCACGGCGGACCACCAGACCACGGGCATGGTGACCCACGATGTCGCCATCGCGACCCTTCCACCCTCGGCCTCGCTGGTCGCTCGTGTGACGAGGTCGGACGGTGGAGGAGAATCATCGACGTCGGACGAGTGACAGCTAGAGAAGATGGGGCGAGCATGCCCGAGAAGGTCGACGAACCCCCGAGCAGACGTGGGAGCACGACGCCTGCCCCCGCTGTGGCTCGGGGTCCGGTCTCCGCTGCGGCACGCCCACCGCGCCCGGAGCGGGGCGTCGGGGCCAGTGGCGACACTCCGGCGGGCGACGGTGAGCCGACCATGGCAGAGGCCGTCGCCCTCGCCCTCACCCAGGCGCCCGGGTCCAACGCGCGCGAGATCGCGCTCTGGCTGCGCCGCAACGGGCATCCGGACGCCACGAAGTCGACCGTCAACGTGCTGCTCTACCGCGAGACGGCGACGTTCCAGCGTGACGACTCGTCCGTCCCGCGGTGGTCCCTCGCAGGGACCGACAGCGCCACCGTCGACGGCGCGGTGGCTGCCCGGCGGTCGGAGCGCCTCGTCGCTGAGCACGACACGTACCGCGACCTCGTGCTCGCCGCGCCGACCACTCCGCCACCACCGCCGCGCCCCAGCGCCGCCGCGCGCCCGGCCCCCGCGGAGGTCCTCGCCCTCCTCGAGTGGCAGCGCGAAGCGATCGCGGACTGGTACGCGAACGGGTGCGAGGGCATCGTCGAGGCCGTCACCGGGACGGGGAAGACCCACGTGGGCCTCGAGGCCGTCGCGCACGCGGCCCGGGACGGCCAGCGTTCCACGGTGCTCGTACCCTCCATCGACCTCCAGGACCAGTGGGCGGAGCGGTTCCGCCAGTTCCTTCCCGGCCTGCGCGTCGCCCGCATCGGCGGGAAGAGCGGCGGCGACCCGGCGAGGTCCGACGTGACCATCGCCGTCGTCAACTCGGCCGCCAGGACCGATCTCGGTGGTCTCTCGGACGACTCGCTCCTCGTCGCGGACGAGGTCCACCGCTATGGCGCGACGGAGTTCCAGCGTGCACTGCGCAGCGGGTACCGGCGCCGCCTCGGGCTCACCGCGACGCTCGAGCGGTCCGACGACGGCGTCGACGGCGCGATCCGCCCCTACTTCGGTCGCACCATCCTCACCGTGGGGTTCGACCGGGCGATCCGCGAGCGCGTCGTCGCGCCGTTCCGGCTCGTCCTGGCGCCTGTCGCCCTCACTGACGAGGAGGGTGCCGCCTACGAGAAGCTCGGGCACACGATCTCGAGCTCGCTGAAGACGCTCCGCGGCGCGGGGGCGCTCGGTGGCGCCGGCGCCGGCCTGTCGCAGGAGCTCGCGCGGTTGTCCGGGATCCCGGGACGGATCGGGATCGCTGCCCGGACCGCGACGGCCGCCATGCGCGACAGGCGCACCCTGCTCGCGCAGCTCACGGGCAAGCTCGACGCCGTCGAGCAGCTCGGCGACGCCATCCGCGCGAGCCAGGGCGCGGTCCTGTTCACGCAGTCGAAGACGACGGCCGAGGAGGCCACGCTCCGGTTGCGCGGGCTGGGCGTACCGGCGTCGGCCCTGCACAGCGACATGGACCGCCCCGAGCGTCTCGACACGCTCGACGCGCTCCGCGACGGGCGCCTCCAGGCCGTGGCGGCCCCGAAGCTCCTCGACGAGGGCATCGACCTGCCGACCGTCGACCTCGGGGTCGTCATGACGGCGAGCCGCTCCCGGCGCCAGATGGTGCAGCGCCTGGGCCGCGTCATCCGCAAGAAGGCCGACGGGCGCCCCGTCGACTTCGTCATCCTCTACGGGCAGGACACGGTGGAGGACCCGAGCACAGGCACCCACGAGGGGTTCTTCGACCTGGTCGGAGAGGTCTCGACGACGACCACACAGCTCGAGCCCGGGTGGACGGCCGAGGACCTCACCGGCGCGGGTGCTCCATCCGACGGTCGAGGGCTGACCCGCGTTACGTGAACCATCAATCGACGAGGCGTAAAGTGGGCTCCATGTCCTATGCCACCACGCCCGCCGCCGGGGAGCCCCGCTGGCTCGACGCTGACGAGCGTGAGACGTGGTTGCTCTTCTCCGAGCTCCTCATCCGGATGCCCTCCGCGCTCGACTCGCAGCTGCAGCGCGACGCCGACCTCAGCTTCTACGAGTACATGGTCCTCGCCATGCTCTCCGAGCAGCCCGAGCGCAGCCTGGGCATGGGTGAGCTCGCGCGCCTGACCAGCGGGTCGCTGTCGCGGCTCTCGCACGTCGTCAAGCGCCTCGAGCGCTCCGGGTACGTCGAGCGGCACGCGAGCACCCAGGACCGTCGGTTCACCAACGCCGTCCTCACCGACGCCGGACTCGAGAAGATCCAGCAGAGCGCCCCCGGGCACGTCGACCACGTCCGTCATCTCCTGTTCGACGCGCTCACCCCCGAGCAGGCGCACCAGCTGCGCGAGGCGGCCCGCGTCATCCGCACGCAGATGGACCCGACCGGAGCCGGGAACCTCACCGGCCACCCACCGCGCGCGTAGCGGCGCGACCGGGTCAGGCGCTCGGGGTCTGGTCGTCCTGCGCCTCGAGCGCGGTCCCGCGCACCTGTGCGAGGAGCGCGTCCACCGTCGCGTAGTGGTCCTCCGCCTGGGCGATGTAGGCGTCGAGCTTCTCCTCGTCGAACCCTGCGTCGGCGGCGTAGACCTTGAAGGTCCGCCAGCCGCTCTCCTTGCCACGGATGGCGCTCCGCAGCAGCTCGAGCTCGAGCAGGGCGCGCAGCGGCGAGGAGCTCGCGACGCGCCCGTTGGGCTTGAGCCTGGCGAGACGTTCCCCGACGGCGGCCGCGGCGATCTTGTACCGCTGCACACCGACGCCCAGTCGCTCCGCCTGGGCGAGGAGCCACTGCCGCTCGTCCTCCATCTCCCGCGCCAGGCGGGCCATGGGCGCCGCGAGGGACGTCCCCTCGTAGTTGTGGGTCATGTTGCGCAGGCGGCCCACGCCGCCCGTCGCGCCCGTGATGTGGTCGTTCAGGTACACGCCCAGCAGGTTCATGTCGACGGCCATGCGCGCTCCTCGGGGTCTGGGCGTGCCCGGGCACGGGGCAGCGCTGTGAGGCGACGCTACGTCGCCGGGCGGCACGTCGCATCCGCACGTACCCTGCCGGGATGAAGGCCTCGCCCAGCGCGTCCGAGCGCGCAGCACACGCATCCCTCGCTGCTGCGCCCCACGACCTCACCCCGCCGCCCGGGGCCTCGCGGAAGGCGTCACCGTGGGCCGACTCCCTCGGCCGCGCCTCGATCCGCAGCGCACAGGTGCTGCTCCTCCTCGCGCTCGTCACCTGCGCGATGATCGCCCTCGTCCAGCTCAAGCTCGTCGTCATCCCGGTGCTCATCGCGACCGTCATCGCCGCCGCCGTCAGCCCCGTCGTGACGTTCCTGCGCCGCAAGGGGCTGCCGAGCGGCGTCGCGACATGGGCGGCGATGCTCACGGGCATCGGTGCCCTGAGCGTCACCCTGTGGCTCGTCGGTCGCGGGATCCGCAACGAGTGGGACGAGCTCGTCACGTCCGCGAGCGAAGGGCTCGACGAGCTGCAGACGTTCCTCACCGAGGGGCGCCTCGGTATCACCGACGAGCAGATCACCTCGGCGCGCGAGTCCGCGGTCGACCTCCTGGGCAGCGACGCGTTCCAGAGCGGTGCCATCACGGGCGCCACCGCCGCGTTCGAGGCGGTCGCGGGAGTTCTCCTCGGTGTCGTCATCCTCTTCTTCCTGCTCAAGGACGGCCGGTCGATCTTCGAGTTCCTCATCCGTCCCATCGAGGCCCACAACCGCCACCGCGTGCAGCGCATCGGGGTGCGGTCCGTGCGGGTGCTCGGTGGCTACGTCCGCGGGACGGCGCTCGTGGCGCTCGTCGACACCATCCTCATCGGGCTGGCGCTCCTCATCCTCGGGGTGCCGCTCGCCCTGCCGCTCGCGACGATCGTCTTCCTCGGCGCGTTCGTCCCGCTCGTCGGCGCCACGGTCGCGGGCGTGCTCGCCTCCCTCGTCGCCCTCGTGACGAACGGGCCGGTCACGGCGCTCATCGTGCTCGTCGTCGTCATCGTGGTGAACCAGCTCGAGGGTGACCTGCTCGCCCCCGTCGTCATCGGCCGGGCCCTGTCACTGCACCCGCTCGTCATACTCCTCGCCCTGACCATCGGGACGATCCTCGCGGGCATCGTCGGCGCCCTGCTCTCCGTCCCCGTCGCGGCCGTCGCATGGACGGCCATCAAGGAGTGGAACGCGACGTCCACGCATCCGGCCGTCCCACCGTCCGAACCCGCCGACGACGACGCCGAGCCCGCCTAGGAGAACGTCATGAGCCACCCGGACACCGAGCAGCCACGCCTCACCTACGACGTGGTCGTCGTCGGTGCCGGGGCCGTGGGGGAGAACGCGGCGGACCGCGCCGGGCGGGGTGGCCTGAGCGTCGCCGTCATCGAGGCGGAGCTCGTCGGCGGGGAGTGCTCGTACTGGGCGTGCATGCCGTCGAAGGCGCTCCTGCGCCCGGGCGCGGTGCTCGCCGCCGCCCGCGCCGTGCCGGGAGCGGCGTCAGCCGTCACCGGGCCGCTCGACCGCGCCGCGGTCCTCGCCCGCCGCGACACCTTCGCGTCCGGGTGGGACGACGCGAGCCAGGCCGAGTGGCTCGACGGCGCGGGCATCGATCTCGTCCGCGGCCGCGCCCGGTTCACCGCGCCGCGCACGCTGGCCGTCACCGACGCCGGGGGGCGGGTGACGACCGTCGTCGCGCGGCACGCCGTCGTCGTGGCGACCGGGTCGGTGCCGGTCGTCCCCCCGATCGACGGGCTCGCCGGCGTCGAGCCGTGGACGAGCCGCGACGCCACGTCCGCACAGCACGTCCCGGAGTCACTCGCGATCCTCGGCGGCGGGGTCGTCGGCGTCGAGATGGCGACGGCCTACGCCGACCTCGGCGCCCGGGTCACGCTGCTCGTGCGCGGCGAACGGGTGCTGTCCGGCTTCGAGCCGTTCGCCGGCGAGGCGGTCCGACGCTCGCTCGAGACCCTGGGTGTCGACGTGCGCCCGGGCACGGAGGTCACCGCGGCTCGCAGGGACGACGACGGGGTCCACCTCACGACGTCGGACGGTGCGGAGGTCCTCGCCGAGGAGGTCCTCGTCGCGACGGGTCGGCGCCCGGCCACCGACGGCCTCGGGCTGGACGAGCTCGGGCTCGCGGGACCGCTCGAGGTCGACGACGCCCTCGAGGTGCAGGGCGTGGACGGCGGGTGGCTGTTCGCTGCGGGTGACGTCACGGGCCGTGCGGCCACGACGCACCAGGGCAAGTACGAGGCACGAGTCGTCGGGGACGTCGTCGCCGCCCGGTTCGGCGGGGACGACGACACGAGCCGGGACGAGGAGCGCGCGGCCGCTGACTGGTCGAGGTTCCGGGCGACCGCCGATCACGGGGCCGTCCCCCAGGTCGTCTTCACCCGGCCCGAGGTCGCGAGCGTGGGCCTCACCGAGCAGGCAGCGCGCGACGCCGGCCGGCCCGTCGTCGCGGTGACGTACGACCTCGGGTCCGTCGCCGGGGCGGCTGTGAGCGCCGACGGGTACGAGGGCACCGCGCAGCTCGTCGTCGACGTCGAGCGTGGCGTGGTCGTCGGTGCGACGTTCGTCGGGCCGGACGCGGCGCAGATGCTGCACGCGGCGACGATCGCCGTCGTCGGCGAGGTCCCCCTCGACCGTCTGTGGCACGCCGTGCCGGCCTACCCCACGGTGAGCGAGGTGTGGTTGCGGCTCCTCGAGAGCGCCGGGCTGTAGCGTGCGACGCCCGGCGAGAGGCCGCGTTCTCGCTGCGCCGCACCCGCCCGGGCGGGTGGGCGGGCCGGTACCATCGGGCGTAGCACCCCGGACGACGACGAATCGAGAGACCGATGAGTGAAGCCCAGCCCCTGACCCCGCCGAGCGCGTCTCTCGTCCTCCAGCCGCCGCAGCCCGTCGCGGTCGTCGAGCCCCAGCAGGCGGGTGGCATGGTCCCCGTCGACGAGACGCGCAAGAAGGAGCTCGCCGCGACCGCCGAGGCCTACGCGCAGGAGCTCGCCGGCCTCACGCCCAACAGCCCGCAGATGCAGGCCAAGATCACCGAGATCACCAACCTCGGACGTGACGAGATCCAGGTCGCCGCGAGCTCCGCGAACCGCATGCTCGAGCGTCCCGCGTCGGCCCTGGCCGCCGCGAAGGGCAGCTCTGGCGGCGGGGACGCCCAGGCGCGCGTCGCCAAGACCCTCACCGACCTCCGCGGGCAGGTCGAGGACCTCACGCCCAACCGGGCGGACCTCACCGGGACCCGCAAGATCCTCGGGTTCATCCCCGGGGGGAAGAAGATCGCCCGGTACTTCGACAAGTACCAGTCCGCGCAGGCGCAGCTCGATGCCATCACCCGCTCCCTGCAGGCAGGCCAGGACGAGCTCCGCAAGGACAACGCGAGCATCGAGCAGGAGAAGCTCAACCTCTGGAAGACGATGGGCGACCTCTCCGAGTACACCGTGCTGCTCGACGGCCTCGACCGCGCCGTCGAGGCGAAGATCGCGGAGCTCGACGTCACCAACCCCGCCCAGGCGTCCGCGATGCGCTCCGACGTGCTCTTCACCGTGCGCCAGCGTCGGGAGGACATCCTCACGCAGCTCGCCGTGTCCGCACAGGGGTACCTCGCGATGGACATGGTCCGCGCCAACAACGTCGAGCTCATCAAGGGCGTCGACCGTGCCCGCACGACGACGCTCTCCGCGCTGCGCACCGCCGTCATCGTCGCCCAGGCCCTGACGAACCAGCGCCTCGTGCTCGACCAGATCACTGCTCTCAACCGCACGACGAGCGACCTCATCGCGTCCAACGCCGAGATGCTGCGGACCCAGTCGGCGGAGATCAACCGTCAGGCGGCGTCGTCGACCATCGAGATCGAGAAGCTCGAGAAGGCGTTCCAGGACGTCTTCGCCACGATGGACGCGATCGACACGTTCCGCGCCGAGGCGGCGTCGAACATGTCCGTGACGATCTCCGCCCTCGAGGGGCAGATCGCCCACGCCAAGCCGTACCTCGAGCGCGCGCAGTCGCGCACCGAGATCACCGGCTGACCCCGGAGCGACGAGCAGCAGGAGGCGCACCGGCATGGCGCGGTGGTTCGGGCGGTCGCGGGACCGGCGGGAGGACGCCGTCGCGCCCACTGCTCCCGAGCCCGTCGCGCCCGCCGGGCCCTTCACGGAGACGATGGTGCCGCTCGTCCGGGGGATCGAGCGTTCCACCCGGTTCTACGGCCGCGCCCTGCCCGTCCAGGCGTCCATCCAGCTGTTCTCGATGGTCGACACCCTCGACGCGCTCGCCCGGCACCTCCTCGTCGCGCCACCGAACATCGACGAGCAGCTCGCCATCGAGTTCATGCTCAAGGACTACATCCCCTCCACGGTCAACGCCTACCTCGCGTCGCCCGCGGACCCGGCCGTCAAGGACCCGCTCCTGCTCGAGCAGCTGAGCTTGCTCGACGACAGGGTCCACACGATGATGGACGCCGTCTACGCTCACGACAGCGCCCAGCTGGAGATCAACGGGCGATTCCTCCGCGAGAAGTTCGGGTGAGTGACACCGCTATGACCCCCACCGTGCTCATCAAGGGCGCCAACGCGTCGGTCTCCGGATCCCTGCCCGTCGCACTGAGCGTCACCGTCGGCTTCTCCTGGTCCGTCGTGCAGGGCAACGGGCCCGCGACCGAGATCGTCCCCTGCGCCATCGTCTGCGGGGCCGACGGCCGTGCGCTGTCCGACGAGCACGTCGTGTTCTTCAACCAGATGCTCAGCCCGGACGGCGTCGTCGAGTACGACGCGGACGGGTCGCTGCCGGGTGGTGACGCCGAGCAGATCGAGGTGAACCTCGCCGACGTGCCGTCGAACGTCGCGCGCATCGCCTTCGTGCTCTACATCAATCCCGACCTGCGCAACCCCGGGACGTTCGACAGCATGCGCGACGGTGTCGTGCGCGTCCTCGACCGTGCCGGGACCGAGGTCATCCGCTATCCCATCGACACGAAGGACCTCGGCTCGACGAGTGCGCTGTTCGCCGGCGAGCTGTACCGGCGCCGCGACGAGTGGAAGTTCCGCGCCATCGGTCAGGGGTACGCCCGGGGCATCGCGGACGTCGCCGAGGACTTCGGGTTCCGGCTCTGATGGCGGGCGACGCCGTCCCCTACCTGCGCCGTCGGCCCCCGCGACGCACCGCCACGGCGGTCACCTCGCCCACGCCGAGCCTCTCGCTGCGGCGCCCGGAGCCCGAGCGCACGATCCGCCGCATCCCCCTGGCCCGCGACACCCGCCGGCTCGATGCCCTCACGCCGATGGTCGTCCTCGACCGGCTCCAGTCGGGCATCGGATCGCTCGAGGTGCTCGTGGGGGTCCCGCTCGCCCGGACGGGGGTCCTGTGGGAGCTCACGGACGGTCGCTCCGGCACCGGGGCGGACGTGCGGCTCGACGCCGGGCGACGCCCGTACGTCTCGCCCGGCCGCGAGGGGCAGTACATCGTGGGGCTCCGTCACGTCCGCGCCCTGCGGCGCCTGCTGTTCTTCGTACCCGCCCCGTCCTCCGTGACGGTGGCCCTCGGCTCAGGAGCGACTCTGCGGTGCTCTCCGGAGCTTCGCGTCCTGGCCATCTACCAGCGCGACGGCGAGCTGTTCCTGCGGTACGACGACGAGCCGTACCGGACGCTCGAGTCCGTGGGTGCGTCCTACGGGTTCTGATCTTCCTCGCGCAGGCGCGGCTCCGTGCGACGCGCGGGGGTGTGCCCGGCCTTGTCGGCGTAGAACGCGCGCACGACGTCCATGTCTGCCCGGACGTCGCCCGTCGGGTGGAACGTCAGTCCGAGCCCGGCCGTCATGGTCGTGCGGTCGACGTAGCCGAGCGTGATGGGCAGGTCCGCCTCGAGGGCGATGCGGTAGAAGCCCGACTTCCAGTGGGTGCCCGCGCTGCGCGTGCCCTCAGGGGTGACGACGAGGTAGAACTCCTCACCGCGCCGTGCGGCCTCGACGAGCTCGTCGACGACGCCGGTGGGGTTGCGCCGGTCCACGGGGATCCCACCGAGGGCCCGCATGAGACCGCCGAAGGGTCGCTTGAAGAGCGTGTGCTTCCCGAGGTAGCGCGCCGAGACGCCCGCTCGCGCAGAGATGGCGAGCATGAGGACGAAGTCCCAGTTCGACGTGTGGGGCGCCCCGACGAGGATGCCGCCACGGCCCGGGGGCAGGGGCTCGCTCACGTACCGCCACCGGCTCACTGCCCAGAAGGCGTCGGCCAGGGCGCGTCGCACCCGCACGTCAGACCGCGGTGGGCGTGGCCTGGGAGTCGTACTGCTCCCGGGCACCGGCGTACGCGTTGTCGGCCTCCTCGGTGCGCCCCGTCGCCTGGTACAGGTCTGCGAGCCCGACGAGGCAGTCACCGGCCAGCCGCGGCAGGCCGAGCGCCCGGTAGCCGTCGAGCGCGGCGCTGTACGCCTGCTCGGCCTCGGCGGGGCGTCCTGCGTCCTGGTAGGTCCCGGCCAGACCGAGCGACGCGTCGGCCACCTGACGGTCGAGGCCGAGGCCCGAGTACAGGTTCCGGGAGTCGACGTACGCCACCTCGGCCTCGTCGTACCGCTCGAGCTCCCGGTACACCAGGCCGAGACCGATGGTGCAGTCGGCGACGCGCTGGCTCAGTCCGTGCGACTCGTAGTACGAGCGCGCCGCGAGGTACGCCTCTTCCGCGATCGCGTAGCGACGCGAGCTCGCATAGATGCCGGCGAGGCTCACCGTCGCGCTGGCGACCTCACGCTGCAGACCGTGCGCCTGGTAGTACTCGCGGGCCTGCTCGTACGCAGACTCCGCCTGGGCGAGCTGCTGGGTCCCCCAGTAGACGAGCCCGAGGTTCATCCGGCTGTCGGCGACCTGGCGGTGCAGCTGGAGGGCCTCGTAGTACTCGAGCGCTGAGGTGTAGGCGCGCTGGGCGTCGCCCGCGCGGTCCGCCTCCCAGTAGAGGTCCCCGAGGTTCACGGCGCACGTGGCGGCCTCGTGGTGGAGGTCGTTGCCCTGGAAGTAGTCACGGGCCTCACGGAACGCCCGCTCGGCCTCGGCGTGGCGACCGCTCGCCTGGTACACGTTGCCGAGGTTCGCCGTGCAGTTCGCGACGAGCCGGTCCATGTCCTTCGACCGGTAGAAGTCGCGGGCCTGGACGTAGGCGACCTCCGCCTCGTCGTACCTTCCGGTGGCGCGGTAGACGACCCCGAGCTTGACGGTGCAGTCGACCGCTCGCTCCTCGAGCCCGACGTCGTTGAACTCCTCCTGCGCGCGCAACCAGTCACGCTCGGCCCGCTGGTGGTCTCCGGTCGTGAAGGCCTCGATGGCGAGCTGAAAGTTCTCTTCGGCTGCGCGTCGTCGCGCTACGGGGTCCAGGGTGCGCTCCATGGCGCTGACTTTACGGGTAAAGGCGGGCACGTAGGGAGATTCAGCGGGTGATGAGGGGATGGAGTTTGGGTGGCCACCGTCCCGGGTGGCACGTTCTCGGGCACAGCGTAGTTTCGGACAATGGAGACAATTACCGCACTCCTCGGGGCGGCTGCCGAACCAGCGGGTCTGCTGCCCGCGCGTCAGCAGATGGCCCTGTCCCTGGGCTGGCACATCATCCTCGCGTGCTTCGGGGTCGCCTTCCCGGCCATGATCTTCGTGCTGCACCGGCGTGGGATCTATCGGGACGACGCGGCCGCGCTGGCGTTGGCCCGCCGGTGGGCCAAGGTGGCGGCCGTGCTCTTCGCCATCGGCGCCGTGTCCGGGACCGTCCTGAGCTTCGAGATGGGTCTGCTGTGGCCCGGACTCATGGGACCTTTCGGGGACGTGCTGGGCCTGCCCTTCGCCCTCGAAGGACTGTCCTTCTTCACCGAAGCCATCTTCCTCGGCATCTACCTCTACGGCTGGGGGCGGATGCCTCCGCGCCTGCACATGATGATGCTCGTGCCAATCGCGATCGCCGGCGTCGTGGGCACGTACTGCGTCGTCTCCGTCAACGCCTGGATGAACGAGCCCGCCGGGTTCCGCCTCGTCGACGGCGAGGTGACCGACGTCAACCCGTGGGAAGCGATGCTCACCCCGCTCTCCTTCCTGCAGTTCGGACACATGTGGGTGGCCGCCTTCATGGTCGTCGGGTTCACCGTCTCCGGCGTCTACGCCGTCGGCATGCTGCGGGGCCGGCGCGACGACAGGCACCGCCTCGGCTTCACCGTCCCGTTCGCGTTCGCGAGCGTCGCTGCGCTCGTCCAACCGTTCGTCGGGCACGTGCTGGGCATGAGCCTCGGTGACCGGCAACCGGCGAAGCTCGCCGCGTTCGAGCTCGCACTCACCACCGAGAGCCCGTCCCCCCTGCGACTGGGTGGCGTGCTCGTCGACGGCCAGGTGCGGGGCGCGGTGGACATCCCCGTGCTCGGGTCGATCATCGCCCACAGCTCGTTCACCGAACCGGTCCGCGGGCTCGACACGTTCCCCGCCGACGACCTCCCACCCGTGAACATCACCCACTGGTCCTTCCAGACGATGATCGGGATCGGGTCCTTGTTCTTCCTGCTCGTCCTCGTGTTCTGGATCGCACGACGGCGTCGGCGGGACCTCACGGACCGCCGGTGGTTCCTGCGCGTCGCCGCCGTCTGCGGCCCGCTCGCCGTCGTCGCGCTCGAGGCGGGATGGGTCGCGACCGAGGTGGGCCGCCAGCCGTGGGTCGTCTACGACGTGCTGCGGACCGCCGACGCCGCCGGGGACAACCCGTGGGTGCCGTTCGTGCTCGGTGCCAGCATCGTGCTGTACACGGGCCTGACGATCGGTGCTGTCGCCGTGCTGAGGTCGATGGCGCGCCGCTGGCGCGCCGGCGAGGAGGACCTGCCCAGCCCCTACGGACCGCAGGACAGGACCGTCGACGCAGCGGAGGAGGACGGACGATGACGGTCGCGGACATCGTCGCCGGCGCCCTGCTCGTCGGCATCATGGCCTACGCCCTGTTCGGCGGGGCGGACTTCGGCGCAGGGTTCTACGACCTCACCGCCGGCGGTCCCCGGCGCGGGGCACGGCTGCGCACCCTCGTCGACCACAGCATCGGGCCCGTGTGGGAGGCGAACCACGTGTGGCTCATCTACGTGCTCGTCATGTCCTGGACAGCGTTCCCGCGGGCCTTCACCGCCGTGATGACGACCCTGGCGTTCCCCCTTCTGCTGGCGCTGCTCGGCATCGTGCTGCGCGGCGCGAGCTTCGCGTTCCGCAAGTACTCCGCCACGCTCTCCCAGGCACGCCTGTTCGGCACCGTGTTCGCGGCCTCCTCGCTCATCGCGCCGTTCTTCCTCGGCACCATCGCGGGCGCCATCGCCTCCGGGCGCGTCCCGGCCGGGGGACGGGGAGACCTCGTGTCGTCCTGGGTGGCTCCCACCCCCCTCATCTGCGGCGTGCTCGCCGTCAGCACGAGCGTGTTCCTCGCGGGGACGTTCCTCACCGCGGACTCGGAGCGTGCGGGGTGGGCGCTGCTCACCGAGCAGCTGCGGCGGCGCACCGTCGTCGTGGGGATCATCACGGGCGTGCTCGTCGTCGGCGCGCTCTACCCGGTCTCGCAGGACGCGCCGACACTGGCAGACGGGCTCACCGGGCGAGCGGCCCCACTCATCATCCTCGCGCTCCTCGGCGGCTTCGGTGCCCTCGTGCTGCTGCTCCGACGACGCCTGGCCGCGGCGCGGGTCGCCGCCGTCGTCGCGGTCGCCGCGGTCATCGGCGGGTGGGCCGCCGGCCAGTACCCGTGGATGCTCGTCGACCAGATGACGATCGACGACGCCGCCGGAGCACCGGCCACCCTCCGCGCGCTGCTCCTCGTCGCCGTGCTCGCCGGGATCATCGTCGTCCCGCCCCTGGTCTACCTGTTCCGGCTCACGCAGTCCGAGTCATGGGTCGCGACGGAGCACGACGCGACCTGACCGCGTCCGCCGGACCCTCGGTGACCTCGGACCCCTCGCGGGCGTGCGCGAGCTCAGCGTTGACGACACCACCGGCGAGCACGACGATGCTGCTCAGCCACAACCAGAGGATGACAGCGAGCGCCGCGCCGAGCGTCTGGGCGGCCACCGTCACCGCTTCTCCCGGGCGCCCGAGCTCGGGCACCGCCGGCCCGGCGAGGCCGAGGTACGCCTGGAGCGCGAACGCCACACCGACGAGCCCGACCGTCCCGAGGACCGCCCCCGGAAGGCCTGCCCGCCACGTGGTGACGACGTTGGGACCGTGGCGGTAGAGCAGCACGAGGGACCCGACGCACACGAGGCCGATGACGGGCCACCGGGCCAGCGTCCACACGACCTCGAAGGTCTCCCCCTGACCGATCCAGGAGGCGATCTGCCGGCCGCCACCCAGCAACGGGCCGACGACGACCATGGACAGCAGCGCCGCGAGCGTGACGACCGCACCGAAGGACAGACCGAGGCCCAGGACCAGCTGAGCACCGAGACCCCGCCGCTCCGGCACCTGGTACGCGTCGTCGAGCGCCCGGATCGCCGCCCGGAACATGCGGCTCGCGAGCCACAGGGCCACCGCGAGGCTGCCAAAAGCGATCCCGGAGCGCTCCTCCCGGAGGAGCCCCTCGACGAGAGGCCTGACGACCTCGTCCGTCACCTGCTTCTCGAACACGCCCGCGAGAGAGTCGACGACGGTCGTCTCGAGCCGGGTCACCTGATCGGCGCCGAGGACGCGCTCGAGGAACCCGAGCGTGGCGCCGAGAGCGGTGAGAAGGGGCAGCAGCGAGATGATCGCGTAATAGGTCATCTCGGCGGCGAGGCCCGTGACGCGCACGTCGATCATGCGACGCCAGCCGCGCGCGGCGACATGGGCGAGGTTGTACTGGCCGAGCTTCACAGGACGGCGGACGGCGAGCGCCTCGGCATGGTCGACGAGGGTGCCCTGCGCCTTCCAGCGCGCCCACCTGGAGCGCAACGCCGCACGTCTCATGACGGCGACCCTACGTGTGCCGCTCCGGGTCGGCGAGGCGCACCCGTCAGTGACCCTGCGCCGCGTGGGCCGGGGCCGCCGTCGTGCCACGGACCTGCAGCGACGGAACGGCCTCGAGGGCCGCGACGGGCTGCTCGCCGCCCATGACGTCGAAGAGCCGCCGCGCGACGTGCGCGCCGTAGGAGCCGACGTCGTGGCTCATGGCGGACACCGCCGGCATCACGAGCTTGCACATCGCCGAGTCGTCCCACGCGAGGATGCTCACGTCCTCGGGGACGCGCAGCCCGAGCTCGCTCGCGATGGGCAGGCTCGCGATGGCGATGGAGGAGTCGTCGTAGAGCAGCGCGGTGGGCCGGTCGGCCGAGCTGAGCACGCTCCGGGTGGCCAGCGAGCCGTCCTCGAGGTCGAAGCTCGCGTCGCGCCTGATCCCGGTGATCCCGGCCCGCTCGGTCGCCCGCGCGAACGCCTCGTTGCGGATCTCGACGTGGGACAGCCCGGGTGTGCCGGCGATGCGGGCGATCCTGCGATGACCGAGGCCGACGAGGTACCCCACCGCCTCCTCCATCGCCGGCCCGTCGTCGGTCCAGACGCAGCCGAGGGAACCCGCCGCCTCGGGCGGCCCGGCAACCATGGCCGGCAGCCCCAGGGACTCGACGAGCGTGACCCGCGGGTCGGACATCCGCAGGTCCATGAGCACGATGCCGTCGACCCGCCCGGCACCCGCCCACCGCGAGTACACGGCGAGCTCCTCCTCGACGTCCGGCACGACCTGGAGCAGCAGCCCGTAGCCGTGCTCGAACAGGGTCCGCTCGATGCCGCCGATGAACTCCATGAAGTAGGACGAGGTCCCGAGCATCCGTGCCGTCTCCGCGACGAGGACGAGCCCGATCGTCTCGTTGCGCGCTCCCGCGAGGCGGCGCGCCGCGACGTTGGGCGTCCAGCCGAGGGTGTGCGCAGCCTCCAGGACACGGTCACGCGTGGCGGCCGAGACACCCGGCCGGCCGTTGAGCGCGTACGAGACCGCCCCGGTGGACACGCCCGCGAGCGCAGCCACGTCCGCGATCGTCACCCGGGCCCTGCGGCCCCGGGCGACCTCCGTCGTACCGGTCCCCGAGGTGGCCGACGGGACGGAGTCGTCCGTGTCAGCGTCGGACCCAGCACCGTCCTGCTGATCGTCGGACACGGTCATGCGAGGAGCCCGTCGGCGACGGCGCGGCCGATGGCCGGCGCGAGCGGCAGCCGCGGCACGAGCACGGCCTGGACGGCGTGGTAGAGGTCCGCCTTGCCCGGCCACACGGTCGAGGTCGGCCGGTTCGCCGCGTCGAGCTGGTGGTGCCACGAACCCCGCTCGCGGTCGAGGACGTGCTCCTCGGCGTAGGCCCACCACCGGCCGTAGTCGTCGGCGAAGCGCGCCTCGTCGGTGCGTCGATGGAGGACCGCCGCGGCCGCGGTCGCCTCCGCGACGACCCAGTGCATGCGGTCACGCACGATGGGTGCGCCGGACCAGTCGGTCGTGTAGACGAAGCCGGGCGCCCCGTCGACAGCCCACCCGTCCGCGACCGCCCTGTCGTAGAGGCTCGTCGCCGCAGGCAGGGCGCCGCCCGGCACGTCCCCTCCGGCGGCCTCGACGTGCAGGAGCAGGCGTGCCCACTCCAGGCCGTGCCCGATGGTGGCGCCGTACGGCTTGAACTTGTCACCCGGCTTGTCGGCGTTGTACTCCAGCTGAGGACGCCAGGCCGCGTCGTAGTGCTCCGGGATGCGCCACCCGTTGGTGCCGGCGTGCCCGACGACGTTCGCCGAGATGCGTGCAGCACGGTCGAGCCAGGCGTCGTCGCCGGTCACGTCGTTGGCGGCGAGCATCGCCTCGACGGCGTGCATGTTGCCGTTCACGCCGCGATAGGGCTCGACGCTCGTGAAGCCGCGGTCCCACGCGTCGACGCACATCCCGGCCTCGTCGTCCCAGAACCGGTGGAGCAGCACGCCGAGCGCGTCGTCGAGGAGCTCGCGCGCACCGGGGAGACCAGCGAGGGTCGCCGTCGAGGCGGCGAGCACGACGAACGCGTGCTCGTAGCAGCTCTTCGTGCCGTCGAGCGTCCCTGGCCCGGCGTCGGCGAACCACCCGCCGTGCTCGTCGTCGCGCAGGGGGCCGGTGAGTCCCGCGAGGGCCGCGACGGCGGTCGACCGGGCGCCGGGCACGCCGAGCATCGTCGCCAGCGCGTAGACGTGCGTCGTGCGCGCGGTGATCCACGTCTGCACGGGCTCGGACGTGCGCGGGTGGCCGTCGTCGTCGAGCCACGCGGCACCTCCTCCGGGGACGGGCAGCTCACGACCGAACTCGAGCAGCCGCAGCAGCTCGCGGGCGAGCCGGTCGTCATCGGTGAGCAGGTCGGGCGTGCTGGTCATGCGTCTCCTTCAACAGGCGCTGCGTCTCGATGAGTGTCGGCCAGGGGCGCGCGGTGCCCCCCTGCCCGGCCTCCTAGGTCCAGTCCCTCACGAGCTGGTTGGCGGTCCGCAGGACGTCGGGCTGCTCGAAGCGGTCGAGCGGGACCGTCACGTCCGTCGTCACACGGAAGGTCACCTCCTCGCCCGGCAGCAGGGTGACGAGCATGTCGTCGACCAGCGCCGCGGGGTCGATCTTGTCGACGAGCAGGCTGAGCTCGCGCACGAGCGAACCCGCGCGCACCATGACGTCGTATCCCGTCGCCGACCGCGTCGCGACGACCGTGAGGTCGGCCGCGGGGAGCGCCGAGTCCCGGTGCTCCGCGAAGAACCAGAAGGCACGCTGCTCGCCCGACTGCACGACGACGAGCTCGTCGCCCGCGTTCTCCGCGACCGCGACCGACCCCGGCAGCGCGGTGGCGTGCGTCGACCGGCTGTCCAGGGTGTCCTGCCAGCTGTGCTCGGCGAGCACAGTGCCGTCGAACCGCACCCGTCGGGCCACGGTGAGCTCGTCCCAGCCGGCAGGCGAGTCGTTGACGGCGATCGCGGCGAGGCCACCGTCGCGCGGCTGGACCGTGAGCAGCCTGTCCTCGTACGCGTGCTTGAGGGCGTAGAGCAACGGCTTGGGGCGTCCGTAACCGTCGACGGCCGCCCACGAGACCACGGGCCAGCAGTCGTTGAGCTGCCAGACGACGGCCCCCATGCAGCGCGGCGACTCGGACCGCATGTGCTCGATCGCGACCGTCATGGCGAGCGCCTGGTTCACGGACATCGCCCAGTGCCAGTCCTCCATCTCGTCCGGGAGCGGCAGGTGCGCCACGAGGCCGTCGGTGAGCTTGTCGTTGCCGTCCACCGCCTTCTGGTGGTGGATCATCCCGGGCGACTCCGGGGTGAGCGGGTCGTCGGAGATCGACTCCGTGATCGTCGACCAGGTCGGGGGTCCCTGCCACCCGAACTCGGCGACGAACCTGGGGTGGACGTCACGGTAGGCGGGGTAGTCGACCCGGTTCCACAGCTCCCACAGGTGGACCGACCCGTGGTCGACGTCGTTGGCGAACCTCTCCGGGTCGCCGGACCAGGGGCTGCCCGGCGTGTAGGAGCGCGTCGGGTCGAGCTCGGCGACGAGCCGCGGCAGGAGGTCGAGGTAGTACCCCAGCCCCCAGGTGCGCTCGCGCAGGCGCTTGGCCCAGCCCCACTCCTCGTAGCCCCAGATGTTCTCGTTGTTCCCGTTCCACAGGGCCAGGCTGGGGTGGGACATGATGCGCGTGATGTTGTCGCGCGCCTCGGCCTCCACCTCGGACCACAGGGGCTCCTCCTCCGCGTAGGCGGCGCAGGCGAACAGGAAGTCCTGCCACACGAGGATGCCGCGCTCGTCGCACAGCTCGTAGAAGTCGTCCGACTCGTAGTACCCGCCGCCCCAGATGCGCAGGAGGTTCATGTTGGCGAACTCCGCCTGGTCGAGCCGTTCCGCGAGCCGCTCCCGGGTGACCCGCGTGATGAACGCGTCGTCGGGGATCCAGTTGGCGCCACGGATCCACACGCTCTCCCCGTTGACGATGAACTCGAAGGACGTGCCGTCGTCGTCCGGGGCCAGCCGGACCTCGATCGACCGGAACCCGACCCGGAGCTCGCGGTCGGCGAGCGGGGCGTCCTCACGCAGGAGAGCGACCCGGAGGTCGTAGAGGGGCTGCTCGCCGTAGCCGCGGGGCCACCAGCGCTGCACCTGCTCGACGGTGAGGTCGACGGTCGCGGTGGTCTCGCCGCCCGGAAGGGTGACGCTCGCCTCCGCCGCGCCCGGCACGCTGGCGACGACGGTGAGGTCCCCCTCGGAGCCGTCGCGCTCGAGCTCGACGTGGATCGTCGCGGTGCCCTGCTCGCCGTCCACGCCCGTGACCGGGCGGACGCTCGCGAGACGTGCGCCGGTCCAGCCCTCGAGGCGGCACGCCTTCCAGATGCCCGACGACGCGGCCTCGAGTCCCCAGTCCCACCCGAAGTTGCAGGCCGCCTTGCGGACGGCGTTGAAGGGGTGCGAGTACGTGTGCGCGCGGTACCCGATCTCGAGGCTCGCGCGGTCGGCCTCACGCACCGGGGACGCGAACGTCACGGTGAGGTCGTTCGAGCCCGGACGCAGGAACGCTCCGACGTCGAACCGGTACGTGCGGTGCTGGTTGCGCGTCGTGGCGACCGCGACGCCGTTGAGGACGATCGTCGCGAACGTGTCCAGGCCGTCGAACACGAGGTCGTGCCGCGTGTGCCCGTCGGGCGCCCAGTCGAACGTCGTCGAGTACTCCCAGTCCGTCTCGCCGATCCACGTCACCGTGTGCTCGTTGCGGTCGAGGTACGGGTCGAGGATGTGACCGGCGGCCAGCAGGTCGGTGTGCACGAGCCCCGGTACCGTCGCGGCGACAGTCACGCCGACGAGCTGGGCCGGTACGGGCCCGTCGAGGGCACGCAGCATCCACTGGGCAGGCAGGAGCTGCGCCGTCTGGGCGGTGGCCGGGGAGGTGGGTGCGGTCGTCACGGGGTGGCTCCTGACGTCGTTGCGCCGCCGACGTCACCATCGACGCGGACGGTTCCGACGTTAACCGCTTAAGTAAGGGCGGTCAATGACCGTCCGCGGCAGGGAGATCGGCGGAAAGCCGTCGACGGTCCTCTAGGCTTCGAGCCATGCTCATCTGGATCAACGGCGCATTTGGTGCGGGGAAGACCCAGACCGCGTTCGAGCTTCGGCGTCGTCTGACCGACGCGCACGTCGCCGACCCCGAGCTCCTCGGCTTCGCCTTCCACCGCACGCTCCCGCCCGGAGCACGCCACGACTTCCAGGACCTCGCCCCCTGGCGTTCCGCTGTCGTCGACGTCCTTGAGCAGGCCGTCACCGCACACGCCGGCCCGGTGCTCGTGCCGATGACGATCGTGCGCGACGACTACTTCGACGAGATCATCGGTGGGCTTGTCGACCGCGGCGTGGACGTCCGCCACTACGCCCTCGTCGCGAGCCCGGAGACGCTGCTCAAGCGACTGAGCGCCCGTGTCACGGCGGTGCGCTCCGGCCTGCGCCGCGAGACCTGGGCCGTGCAGCAGATCCCGCGGTGCGTCTCCGCCCTCGCCCAGGAGCGCTACGCCACGCACGTGCACACCGACGAGCGGACGACCGACGAGGTGGTCGAGTGGATCGCCCGTGACGCCGGCCTCACGCTGGAGGCGCCGCGGCTCACGCCGTGGCGGTACCAGGTGCAGCGCCTCAAGGTCGGCATCAGCCACATCCGGTAGGGACGCGGTGTCAGTCGGCCTCGTCCGGATTCCGCCGCGGCGGCCACGACCGCCACGAGCGCCGCGCGGGCGAGACCGCGCCCGCGCGCCGACTGGCGCGTTCCGACCAGGCCGACCTACAGCTCACGGTCGACCCACTGGCTCGTGAGCGCGTACGCGAGCACGGTGCCGTCGTCGTCTCTCATGACGCGAGAGTCGGCCGCGCGGAACGGCCGCGCGCCCACGAGGTCGGCCCACTGCTGCGAGCTCTGCGCCGTCGACCCCCAGTGGGTGGCGAAGGCGTCGTTGTGCGCGAGCCGCACGGCCTCGGACAGATCCGGGGTGAGGACCTCGACCCGGGCATCGACCGTGCCGAGGGGTGCTCCGGGGAGCACGACGATGTACAGTGCAAATTTCCACTATCTCCACAAATCGACGTCACCGCCGACGTCGTGAGGCGTCGGCGGGACGGACCCAACTCAGCACTGTGAGAAGGAGCCCGACGATGGTGCGAAAGATGATCTCGACCCTGGCGGCATCCGCCCTGCTGGCCCTGAGCCTGTTCGGCGCGACACAGCCCGCGCAGGCCGCGACGCCCGGCGCAGAGCTGCGCAACGAGGCCACCGGACTGTGCGTCGACCGCCGGGAGCACCCCGAGCGGCCGGTAGCGGCGTTCACCACGAAGTGCAACGGCTCGGCCACGCAGCGCTGGGTCTACTCGGCGGCCGACGACACCATCCGCACCCCGGACGGCCGATGCCTGGCCACAGGGAGCACCTCCGGCATCTTCGTCACGGACTGCGACAGCGGCCTGCTGGTGCGCTGGGGCTTCACCAGCGACGGCCGCATCCACCAGCTCGACTGGGGCATCGGCTGCATCGAGGACTTCCGCACGACCACGCTCACCTGGGGTACCTGCGACAACAACCCCAACGAGATCTGGTCGGCCCTGCCCACCGCCTGACCTGCCGACGTGCGCGTGCGGCAGGTCAGGCGGTGGGCTGAGGGACCGCACCCCTCGCCTCGGACTCCCCACCGGCCTCGCCGGGCCTGCCGTCGACCGAGATGAAGCCCTCGCGGTGGTGCGGGCGCGGTGTCAGTCGACCTCGATCTTCGCGTAGGCCGCCGTCGTGCGGATCGGGGTGAAGCCGACGGACTCGTACAGGCGACCCGCACCGCTGGGGTGGTCGGAGTCGACGGTGAGCTCCACGCTGTCGTAACGTCCCGATCCCGCCGCGGCCGCCACGACCGCCTCGAGCACCGCGCGGGCGAGCCCGCGCCCCCGCGCCGACTGGCGTGTTCCGACGAGGCTGACGTACAGCTCACGGTCCACCCACTGACCGGTGAGCGCGTAGGCGAGCACGGTGCCGTGCTCGTCGCGGATGACGCGCGAGTCCTCGGCGCGGAACGACCGGGCGCCCAGGAAGTCGGCCCACTGCTGCGGGCTCTGCGCCGTCGATCCCCAGTGCGTGGAGAAGGCGTCGTTGTGGGCCAGCCGCACGGCTTCGGACAGCTCGGGCGTGAGGGCCTCGGCCCGGGAGTCGACCGTGTCGATCGGTGCTCCGGGGAGCTCGCGCCGCATGTCGGTGAACCACCGCACCGCGCGGTAGCCGTGCTCCTCGAGCAGGCCGCGGGCGTCGCTGCCCTCCGTGCCGCCGGCGGCACGGAGCTGCACGGGTGCGCCGGAGTGCCGCTCGGCGGCCAGCTCCCGGGCTCGTGGTTCCATCCGGGCGAGCAGCTCCGTGCCGAGGCCCCGGCCCCGCCAGTCCGGGTGCACCCCTCCGTCGACGTTTGCGCGCGCCCAGCCCTCGGCCGTCAGCGAGCTGCTGACCCGCAGCTGGCCGTAGGCGACGAGCGTCTCGCCGTCCCACGCGGCCCAGGAGTCCCGCTCCGGGTCGAACCCGTGCTCCTGCAGCTCTTCAGCGAGGTCGTCGGCGGAGTAGATCTCGTCCGTGTCGTCGTGGCGCGCGAGCACCTCGGTCAGCTCGGCCCAGGCGGGCGTGTCGGCAGCGGTCAGGTGGGTCCAGGTCACCGTCACGGCGTCCTCCTCGGGTTGGGCGACCCACAGCATCACCAGCAGTACCTTGGCTGGTCAACGTCATTTAACAAGCAGACCGGCGAGCACCACGCACACCACGGCCCATGACGTCGCGCCGCAAAGTGACCCGGCGACGGCGACAGAGTGGAGGCCCCGCCCTCTACACATTGCCCCGGTCGGCCGGGGCGACCGCGCAACCCACCTCCGCGTGAACAAGCGATCGAACAGCGTCGTCACCTGGACGAGCTCTCACCGGGTGTCGATGCGCCTCTCCACCAACTGCGACGACTCCGTGTACCTCAGGGGGATGCATGTAGAGCCTGAGTCTGGCTTGGTTGAGCCATGACAGAAGACCGCGTCTCGCGCTTCGGGGCACCACTGGCGGCACCTCCCCTGTGGGCGCGTGTTGCCGCGCATGCTGCCGCGATGACACCGCTGCCCTCCGCACTCTGGCGGCTGTCTCTGGTCTTCGGCTTCTCCGGCGGTTTCACTGAGCAGGGGTTGCGAGACCTCGACCTCGCTGGATGGGGCTGGCTTTGGCTCGTTGCACTCAGCGTGCTGACTGAGCTGGCAGCTCTGCTCACTCTCGGCCTCGTTCAGCCGTGGGGTGACGTCCTTCCCCGTTGGGTGCCTTACGTCGGCGGCTACCGCATTCCCGCGACAGCCGTCGTCTTGACCGCATCGACAGGCGTACTGATCCTCGCGTTCCTGTGGACCCCGCTCCTCCTGTGGTGGAACCTGCCACACCCGGACATGACGGCGGAGGGAGCAAACGTGGTCGGCTTCCTCTATCTCCCCCTTGTCGCCTGGGCGCCACTCCTGGCCGCGGTCACAATCTCCTACGCGCGAAGACATCGCACAACGGCGGCGAGCCAGCGGTCGCAGAGGCCGACAGGTTAGGTCACAGGGTCCCGCGCAGGTCCTGACCGCCGATCGCGGGGGACCACGAGGTCACCGATGAGACTAGTGAATGCGAGGTCGTCCGCGTGCGCACCGGCGGTCGCATCCGCACCGGATGCTCTCCTTGATTCAGGCCCACAGCCGGTGGACGGGCCGGCGTTGACGGATACCTCTAGCTCGACGCCGTTCCCGTATGTGTGGCGGGGGCATGAGACTGCAGGAGCTGTGGGAGGTCTGTCATCGAGGTGAACACGGTGGCCCCTTCGTCCTCGAGCCACTCGCGCGGAGTGAGGCCGCCGGCGTAGCCGAACGCGTGCATGCCGGCCGCGTGCGCTGCTTGCACGCCGTACTTGCTGTCTTCGATGACGACGCATCGGCTCGGCGGTACGCCCATCTGTGCGGCTGCGTGCAGGAAGAGGTCTGGCGCGGGCTTCCCCTGGGCAACCTCGGTGGCGCTGAATATCCGTCCCTCGAAACGCGGGTACAACTGCGTCAGACCTAGCGTCTTCCGGAGCTTCTGATGACTACCGCTCGAGGCGATGCATGTCCGTGCGGAAATGTTATCGAGGGCGTCTCCGACACCGTCAACCGGCTTGAGGTGAGATTCGAACGCTTCGGAGAACCAGTGTGTGTATTTGGCGTCCCAGTCTGGGGGTAAGCGATAGCCGAGGTGCTCCTCCAGGTGAGCCGTGAAACTCGCGGATGACTTCCCCATGAATTTCTCGACAACCTCTTCGGTCGACAGGTGCCAGCCGAATTCCGCAAGGACGCGCCTGTCGACCTCGACAGCGAGGACCTCGCTGTCAACGAGAACGCCGTCACAGTCGAAAATGACCAAGTCAAAGTGTGCATTCATGGATGATTCCTTGCGTGGCGTTGTGAAGCTCGAGGTCGGCTTCGATCTCCGTTCTCGGGCGCTGGGTCCGAGGCGGTCTAGGTGGATGCGCGAGGCACGGTGCAGTGGCGGGTGGGGGCCTCGGAGCGATCGACGCCTGTTGCGGATGGGTCGTCGAGCGTGGAAGGGCATGTGGCGTCGTCTGGGTGCTCGATCACTCCGATGAGCGCCGCGAGACGTCGCTCCGCCGCTTGCAGCTGCGTGAACTGGGACGTCAACCGGGCCTTCTCCGTGAGAAGGCGCCGGGACAGGTCGGGGGTGATGTGGCGCGCGTCGATCGCTGGCAGCAGCGTGACCAGAAGCGTGCTGCTGAGCCCGGCGGTGAAGAGCTCCTGAATCAGCCGGACCTTCGCTACGGCCGAGGCCGGGTAGATGCGCTGGCCGCTGGGAGTGCGCTCAGGCTGCAGCAGACGTTGTTCTTCGTAGTAGCGCAGCGCCCGGGTACTGACCCCGGCCTGACGAGCGACCTGCCCGATGCGCAGGGAGGCCGTCTCCGCTCGATCGTCGCGGCTCACGGTGGCGCCCATGCGATTTGCCCTTCACGTCGACGTCAACTCCTAGCGTACTCAGCACGGTCGGTGAACATCCGCGTTCGCTGCCGAGAAGGAGGACAACCATGGAGATCAACGGAGCTGTCGCGCTGGTGACCGGTGCCAACCGAGGCATCGGCCACCACTTCGTCGAGCACCTGCTGGCCGGCGGTGCTCGCAAGGTCTACGCGGCAGCCCGACGCCCCAAGCTCATCCAGAACTCTGACCCCCGGGTGGTACCTCTTCGCCTGGACATCCTCGATCCGGCGTCCATCGCACAGGCGGCAGCAGCTGCCGACGACGTCACCCTGCTGGTCAACAACGCTGGGATCACCACCGGGGCCACCCTGCTGTCCTCGCCCGTCGAGGAGATCCGGACCGACCTCGAGACCCACCTGTTCGGCACGTTGAACGTCATCCGGGCCTTCGCCCCCAGCCTGGTCGCCCACAGCCCGGGCGCGATCGTCAACGTCCTGTCCGTCCTGTCCTGGGTCGCGACGGCTGCCGGCTCGGGGTCCTACTCGGTAGCAAAGGCGGCGGAATGGAACATGACCAACGGTGTGCGCGTCGAACTCGCTGGACGGGGGATCCTCGTCCAGGGCGTCCACCTGGGGGCCGCGGACACCGACATGATGGCCGGCAGCGATGCGCCCAAGATCAACCCCGCCGCGGTGGCACGCGCCAGCCGCGCCGGGATCGAGAGCAACGCCATCGAGGTCCTCGTCGATGACACCGCCCGGTTCGTCAAGTCGGCCTTGGCAGGAGACCCCGCACAGCTCTACGGCTGACCGGCTCGAACGCGGAACCGCTCGGAGTCGACTCGCCCGCACTGCTCAGGTGTTGCGTCAGCGTTTCACCTGCCCACCTTGGGTTCAGTCGGACTTAGCGGCAGGCTGCCAGACTGTGCGGATGAACGCGACCAGCGACTTGCTCGCAGTCCTTGTCGATGCCGACAACGTCCCTCCGTCTCGGATCGGGGCCGTCCTTGCGGAGGTAGCCCAGTTCGGCACGGCGTCAGTGAAGCGGGTCTACGGCGACTGGACGACAACCCAGCTCAACAGTTGGAAGACCGCGGCAAGCGAACACGCGATCCAACCCATGCAGCAGTTCGCGCACACTAAGGGCAAGAATTCGACAGACAGCGCACTCATCATCGATGCGATGGACCTGCTCTACACGGGCCGGTTCCAGGGGTTCTGCATCGTCTCGTCGGACAGTGACTTCACCCGGCTGGCCTCCCGCATCCGCGAGCAGGGCATCACCGTCTACGGATTCGGAGAGCTCAAAACGCCGGCCTCCTTCCGCAACGCCTGTGACCAGTTCACCTACCTCGAGGTCCTCGGCAGCGTCAACGGCGAGACTCCAACGGCAACTGCAACGCAGACGCCGGAACGACCGGTAACAACGTCGCCACAAGACGACAGGCGTCTCATGAAAGGACTCCGGCACAGCGTAAGCACAGCCTCCTCAGAGGACGGGTGGGCGAACCTCGCCTCCGTGGGCCAGCTCCTGCGCAAGCGGCAATCGGACTTTGACTCCCGCAACTGGGGCTACGCAAAGCTGTCAGAACTTCTCCGGGCGACCGGACAGTTCACGGTCGAGGGGCAAATGGTCCGGTTGGGAACTGATTCCAAAGAACAGCAGCCTCTTTTACCCCGACGCACCGCCGAACATTGACACGCCGAACAGGCTCCACGTACCGCTAAGCCATCTAGGCAAAACCGCATCTAGCACCGTCTCTTAACTCTGGGTTGCAAGACGTCTCGCAGCCGCCGGAGTCGATGACGGAAACGCGTGGCTCGGCGTGTCTCACAACTATGTCTCGCAAGGGGTCGACAGGCTGTCAGACTCTCCCTTTCCGATGCAGGAGCGTTCCGACGACTGCGCGATCAGGGGATGTCGAGCGGGTCGACGAGAAGGGCGACCCTCTCGTCGAGGTACGCCAAGACGTCCCGGGCTGCATGGTCGCCGAGAGCAGCGTTCCACCGCACCCTGATCGTCCCGTCGGGGCCGAACAGGAGCGGGCCGTCATCGGAACGGACGGAGGCCACGTCGATCGGGATCTCACGCCAGCCGTGGTTGACGGTCTCGCCCGATGCGAACTTCCCACGCAGGGCCGCTGCGCGCAGGTCACGGCGCTCCTCGGCGGACTGCGACTGGTGGTTGCGCACACCTGGTTCACGCGCACGGACCAGTGCGCCCGTTGCGTACAGCGTGCCGTCGCGCCCGAGCATGAGCGCTCCGAGACGCCACGCACGACCCACCGGGCGCAGGACGGCGTCACGCCTCACGAGCATGACCCGTCGTGGCTCGACGAGCTCTGCGAGCGCCTCGTCCCTCGCCCCTGCCGCCTCGAGGCGCGCGATCGCCCGTGCGAGGGCAGCGTGAAGAGCGTCGAGGGCCGCCTCCTGGCGGACCCGCTCGTCGTCGGCGCCGCCGTCGTCGTGGGTGCGCTCGTCACCCGTGGTCGCGTCCTTGCTGCCGGTCATCTGACCATCATCTCGACGTGCGACCCGGTCGGCCAGCACGGCTGTCACCCGAGCGGTTCCACGGAGACCGGACGCGGGGTGGGGGTCCCTCGGCGGGCTGTGGCGACCACACCGACGCTGGCTGCTGTCACGAGAGCGACGGCGGCCAGCTGCGCGAGCGACAGCATCTGCTGCAGCACGACCAGCCCCGCCAGGGCAGCGACAGCCGGATTGAGGCTGGACAGCACTCCGAACACCCGCGACGGCATCGTCTTGAGCGCGACGAACTCGAGCGCGTAGGGGACCGCCGACGTCAGCAGTGCCACTCCCGCGAAGACGGCGAGCAGCCACGGGGCCGAGACGGTAGCGGTCACGGCGGGTGCGGCACCCAACGGCACGACGATCACCGCGGCGACGAGCATCGCCGCAGACAGACCGTCGACGCCTCGCACGCGGGGCCCGAGCCGGGCGGACGCGACGATGTAGAGCGCCCAGAAGGCGGCGGCGCCTGCGGCGAGCAGCAGCCCCACCACGGACAGGTCGCCGCCGGCCTCCATGCCGAGCAGCGCGACGCCTGCGATCGCGAGCAGGACCCACAGGACGTCCGCCGCGCGCCGGATCCCGGCAGCCGCGACGGCCAGCGGCCCCAGCAGCTCCACGGTCACCGCGACACCGATCGGGATCTCGTCGATGGAGAGGTAGATCAGGCTGTTCATCCCGGCGAGAGCGACACCGAGCGTCACGACTCCACGCCATGTGCGGGTGTCCCAACCGCGCATCCGAGGACGGACGACGATGGCCAGGAGGCTGGCGCTGAAGGCGAGCCGCAGCGCTGCGGCTCCCATCGGCCCGAGCTGCTCGAAGAAGGAACCTGCGAACGCGTTGCCGAACTGGACGCAGACGATCGCGAGGACCGCGAGAGCGGTCGCAGGGACTCGAGGGGCCGGTATTCCGCTCACCTGACGAGGACCTGCACGGACCGCTCGCTCAGGCCTGCATGTCGACGAACCGCGAGTAGTGCCCCTGGAACGCGACCGTCAGGACGTCCGTCGGCCCGTTACGGTGCTTGGCGACGATGAGGTCGGCCTCGCCGGCGCGCGGCGATTCCTTCTCGTAGGCGTCCTCTCGGTGGAGGAGGATGACGATGTCGGCGTCCTGCTCGATGGAGCCCGACTCACGCAGGTCGGACATCGCGGGGCGCTTGTCCTGTCGCTGCTCAGCACCACGGTTGAGCTGCGAGATCGCAATGACCGGGACCTCGAGCTCCTTGGCCAGGAGCTTGAGCGCGCGGGAGAACTCCGACACCTCCTGCTGGCGGGACTCGACGCGCTTGCCGGACGTCATGAGCTGGAGGTAGTCGATGACGACGAGCTTGAGGTCGTGGCGCTGCTTGAGACGCCGGCACTTCGCGCGGATCTCCATGAGGGACATGTTCGGGGAGTCGTCGATGAACAGCGGCGCTTCGGAGATACGGCCCATCGTCCCGGCGAGCTTCTGCCAGTCCTCCTCACCCATGGAGCCGTTGCGCATCTTCTGCAGGTGGATGCGGGCCTCGGCGGCGAGCAGACGCATGGTGATCTCGTTGCGGCTCATCTCGAGGGAGAAGACAACCGACGTCAAACCGTGTTTAATAGATGCAGAACGTGCTATATCGATTCCCAGCGTCGATTTTCCAATTGCTGGACGCGCAGCTAAAACAATCATTTGGCCGGGGTGCAAACCATTTGTCAGCCGGTCGAGGTCCGCGAATCCCGTAGGCACCCCGACCATGCCTTCGCCGCGGTGCCCGGCCGCCTCGATCTCGTCGACGGCACCCCCGATGACGTCGCCGAGGACGGCGTAGTCCTCGCTCGTGCGCGTCTCGGTGACGGCGTACACCTCCGCCTGGGCGTTGTTGACGATGTCGTCGACGTCGCCGCCGTCCGTCGCGTAGCCGAGCTGGACGATCCTCGTCCCGGCCTGCACGAGGCGGCGCAGCACGGCGCGCTCCCGCACGATGCGGGCGTAGTACCCGGCGTTGGCGGCCGTCGGCACCATGGAGATGAGCGTGTGGATGTACGGGGCCCCGCCGATGCGGCCCATCTCGCCGCGCTTGGTGAGCTCCGCGACGACCGTGATGGCGTCCGCGGGCTCCCCGCGGCCGTAGAGGTCGAGGATCGTGTCGTAGATGGCCTCGTGCGCCGGGCGGTAGAAGTCGGTGCCTTTGATCTGCTCGATGACGTCCGCGATGGCATCCTTCGAGATGAGCATGCCGCCGAGGACGCTCTGCTCCGCAGCGACGTCCTGCGGAGGCGTGCGGTCGAAGCCCGGAGCCGCCGAGCTCTGTCCGCTGTAACCCGACTCGAGCTCGTCGATCGACATGCCGTCCCATTCCCGCGAGATGTGTGAAGACCCAGTGGTACACCGTGCTACCGACATCTGGACCCACGGGCACGCTACCGCCGGGTGACGGCCCCACCAAACGCGTTATCCACAGGGTTCTCCACACCTCTGGGGATAACTGGGCGCCTGGCAGGTCAGCCGTCATCCACAGTGTGGAAAGAGGTGTGGATAACTGGGGATAACCTGTTCACCAGAGTCCACATGCACCCCGCGGCCGCAGAATTCCGCGGCTGAGCCTGTGGACAGAGTATTGCTCTTGCTCACCATCCACGCCTTGGACCAGCGGAAGGACCACTCTGTGGACACCCCGGCGACCAGCCGCGCCCTCGACCGCAAGATCCTGCACCTCGCCCTCCCCGCGCTCGGCGCGCTCGTCGCCGAACCGCTCTTCGTCCTCGTCGACTCGATCGTCGTCGGGCGCCTCGGCACCCCGGAGCTCGCCGGCCTCACCGTCGCCTCGACGATCCTCGTCACCGTCGTCGGGCTGTGCGTCTTCCTTGCCTACGCGACCACCGCAGCGGTGGCTCGGCGGCTCGGCGCGCAGCGCAGGAGCGAGGCGCTGCAGGCAGGCATCGACGGGATGTGGCTGGCGCTCGGCCTCGGGGTCGTGCTCGCGGTCGCGCTCCTCGCACTCGCACCGTGGGCCGTCGGCGCACTCGGCGCGGACGGTGAGGTCGCCCGCCATGCGACCGCCTACCTGCGCTGGTCCGCGCCCGGACTGCCCGGCATGCTCGTCGTGCTTGCCGCAACCGGCGTGCTGCGCGGGCTCCAGGACACCCGCACCCCGATGGTCGTCGCCGCGTCCGGCGCCGCGGCCAACGCCGTCCTCAGCGTCGCCCTCGTGCACGGGGCGGGCATGGGTGTCGCGGGCTCCGGCCTCGGGACGAGCCTCGCCCAGCTCGGGATGGGCGCGGTGCTCGGCGCCGTCGTCCTGCGTGGTGCCCGCCGGGCCGGTGCGTCCGTGCGACCGCACCGGACAGGGATCCTCCGCAACGCCCGGGCCGGCGTCCCGCTCCTCGTACGGACCGTGTCCCTGCGGATCGCGATCCTCGTCACCGTCTTCGTCGCGACCGGGATGGGCGCCGTCGCCCTCGCCGGCCACCAGGTCGTCAACAGCGTGTGGGGACTCGCCGCCTTCGCCCTCGACGCGCTCGCCATCGCCGCCCAGGCGCTCGTCGGGCACAGCCTCGGGGCCTCGGACACCGCGACCACGCGGCGCATCCTCGCCCGGACGCTCCGCTGGGGAGTCCTCGCCGGCACCGTCCTCGGCGTCGTCGTCGCGGCCGGCGGCTGGTGGTTCGCGACCCTCTTCACCCAGGACGACGAGGTCCGCCTCGCCATCACCCTCGGGATGGCCGTGGCAGGGCTCCTCATGCCGGTCGCCGGGTACGTGTTCGTCCTCGACGGCGTGCTCATCGGCGCCGGGGACGGGCCCTATCTCGCCCGGGTGGGACTCGTCACGCTCGTCGTCTACGTGCCCGTCGCGCTGGCCGTGCGCGCCTGGGCCCCCGACGGCGCGGCCGGGCTCGCCTGGCTCTGGCTCGCCTTCGCGGGCGCCTTCATGCTCGCCCGCGCCGTGACCACCGGACTGCGGGCGCGCGGCACCGCGTGGATGGTCGCCGGCGCCTGACGAGAACCCCCCGACTGCACCAGGAACGACACAGGCCCGGCACCTCCCCTGAGGGAGGCGCCGGGCCTGTGGTCACAGCTGATCAGAGATCAGGCAGCGACGACGTTCACCGCGATCTTCGCCGAGACCTCGGCGTGCAGACGGATGGACACCGAGTACTCACCGACCGCCTTGATCGGCTGAGCGATCTCGATCTTGCGCTTGTCGACCGACACCTTGCCGACCTCGGCGACCGCGGCAGCGATCTCCCCGGTCGTCACGGCACCGAAGAGACGTCCACCCGGGCCGGCCGTGGCACGGACGGTGACGGGCTTCGACTGCAGCGCGTCGCGCGTGGCCTTGGCCTCGTCGAGCGTTGCGATCTCACGGGCCTTGCGAGCCTTGCGGATCGCCGAGACCTGCGTCTCGGCGCCCTTGGACCACGGGGTGGCCAGGCTGCGGGGGACGAGGTAGTTCCGGGCGTACCCGTCCTTCACCTCGACGACGTCCCCGGGTTCACCGAGACCGGTGACCTCGTGGGTCAGAATGAGCTTCGCCATGAGTGATCCCCTTTCTCAGCGTGCGGAGGACGAGTAGGGAAGCAGGGCCATCTCACGCGCGTTCTTGACGGCGCGTGCGATCTGACGCTGCTCCTGGACGTTGACGCCAGTCACCCGGCGGGCGCGGATCTTCCCGCGGTCCGAGATGAACTTGCGCAGCAGGGCGGTGTCCTTGTAGTCGACGGTCTCGATCTTCGCCGACTTCAGCGGGTTGGACTTCTTCTTGGGCTTGCGCACAACGGGCTTTGCCATTGCGTTGCTCCTTCACAGGGTGCTTCTCCGGGCCCGGCCGTGACCGGAGGTCACGGGGACCAGGAAGCGAATATCTACGTGGTGGGGGTCAGAACGGAGGCTCGTCCGCGAACGAGCTCCCGCCGGACGACGCCGGACCTGCGGTCGCCCACGGGTCGTCGGCCTGTGCCCCCGAACTTGCGCCGAAGCCGTTGCCACCTCCGCCGCCACCGCCACCCGAGCGCTGGGCGCGGGTGACCTTGGCCGAGGCGTACTTCAGGGAAGGACCGATCTCCTCCACCTGCAGCTCGACGACAGTGCGCTTCTCGCCCTCACGGGTCTCGTACGAACGCTGCACAAGCCGCCCGGAGGCGATGACGCGAGTTCCCTTGGTGAGGGACTCGGCCACGTTCTCCGCCGCCTCGCGCCAGATCGAGCAGCGCATGAACAGCGTGTCGCCGTCCTTCCACTCGTTGCTCTGGCGGTCGAACGTGCGGGGAGTGGAGGCGATGGTGAAGTTGGCTACAGCCGCCCCGGAGGGGGTGAAGCGCAGTTCGGGGTCCCCCGTGAGGTTCCCGACCACCGTGATGATGGTGTCACCAGCCATGTGAGCTCTCCTTGCGAGTGCGGGTTCGTGAAAGTGAGGTCAGACGAGAGCGGGTGCTCAGACGTCTGCGCGCAGGACCTTGGTCCGCAGGACGACCTCGTTGAGGCCGAGCTGACGGTCGAGCTCCTTGGACGTCGCAGGCGTGGCGGTGTAGTTGATCACCGCGTAGATGCCCTCGGTCTTCTTGTTGATCTCGAAAGCCAGGCGGCGCCGGCCCCAGATGTCGACCTTGTCGACGGACCCGCCCTCGGTCGTGACGACCGACAGGTACTTGTCGAGCGACGGGGCGACGGTGCGCTCCTCGATCTCGGGGTCGAGGATGATCATCAATTCGTACTGACGCATGTGTGTAACCCACCTCCTACGGACTCAGCGGTCACGGTCTTTCCGTGACAGGAGGGTTGTGCGTACGCGCTGCGCGCCGACCGGGCCGATAGGCGACCAGGGTGAGGGCACGCAGCAAGGCTCAACGATACCTGGTGTGCGCAAGCCCCCGGCCACGGCGTGGCCGGGGGGCTTGCACGCCCTGGGGCGTGGACGGGCTGGACTCAGCCGCCGGGGCGCGGGTTCGGCGGCTGCGCCCCGGCGCCCGACTGGCCACCCTGGCCGCCCTGCCCACCCTGGCCGCCGGCCGGGGCGGTCGGCGTCGGCGCTGGCTGCGCCGGCTGCGTCGGGGTCGGGGTGGGCGTCGGGGTCGGGGTGGGCGTCGCGAGCGCCGGGTCGGGTCCGGCGGACACGACGAGCGCGACCGTCGAGCCGGCCGGGACCGAGGCTCCCGTGGCAGGGCTCGCGCTGATGACGACTCCCGCGGGCACGGTGGCGCTGTACTGCTGGGACGCGGACGCGTTGAGGCCCGCGGCCGAGAGCGCGGAGCGAGCCTCGCCCTCTGAACGACCGGCCAGCCCACCGGGCACCGCCACCTCCTCCACGGTCGGCTCGACCGTGGGCTCCGGCGTCGGCTCGACGGTCGGGGTCGGCGTCGGCGTCGGGGTGGGCGTGGGCTTCTGCGCCTTCTTCGTCCGCTCGGGGAAGTCGACGACCTCCTTGCCGTCGAGCACCTTGCCCATGTAGCTCGTCCACAGGTCGAGCGGGACCGAGCTCCCGGTGATGGCCTTGTACCCACCGAACGGGGTGATCTGCTCCTCGCTGCCGTCCGCGCCGGGCTGGTAGAGCGCGACGGCTGTCGCGTACCGCGGGGTGAACCCGACGAACCACGCCGACCTGTTGTCCGACGACGTGCCCGTCTTCCCGGCGATGGGGACGTCGAGGTCGGCCGCCTTGTCACCGGACCCGTACTCGACGACCTTGGTCATCGCGTACACCACCTCCGCGACGTCCTCCGCGGCGAAGCTCTGCTCGGGCTTGTTCGCCGGCTGGTACACGACCTCCCCGTCGAGCTTGGTCACCGACGCGAGGATGTGCGGGTCGTAGCGGACGCCCTGTGCGGCGAAGGTCGCGTACGCGCTCGCCATGTCGATCGGGTGCACCGACGCGCTGCCGAGGACGTTCGTCAAGGTGTCGTCGAGGCCCGTCGTGTCGGGCGGGATGCCCGCCTTCTCCGCTGCTGCGCGGGTCGCAGCCGGACCGATCTCGGAGTTGAGCTCGACGAACGCCGTGTTCACGGAGTTCGCGGTCGCCCGCTCGAGGTTGACCTCCCCGAAGTCCTGCCCACCGAAGTTGCCGACCTCGACGTCGCCGAACTTCTTCGGAGAGTTGCCGTCGAAGGTGTCGGTGAGCCGCACGTCGGCCTCGATCGCCGCGGCAAGCGCGAACGGCTTGAACGTCGACCCCGCCTGGGCCTGGCCCTGCGTCGCGGCGTTGTACTGCTTGACCGTGAAGTCTGGTCCCCCGTACACGGCGAGCAGACCACCGGTGGTGGGGTCGATCGTGACGACCGCCTTCTCAAGGTTCGGTGCGGAGTCCGTCGGCATCTCGGCGACCGACGCGACGGCCATGTCCTGCATGCCCTTGTCGATCGTCGTGACGATCGTGTAGCCCTCCGTGTTGAGGTCGTCCTCGTCGATCGCGGCGTCCGCGGCCAGCTCCCGCTGCACCATGTCGAGGAGATATCCCTGCGGGCCGGCGAGGCGGTTGGTGTTCTCGTAGGGCAGCGCCTCCGGGTACACCTCTGCCGCGCGCTGTTCCGCCGTGATGGCGCCGGTGAGCACCATGCCGTCGAGCACGTAGTTCCAGCGCTCCTCCGACTTCTCGCGATCGTTCTGGGGGTCCCACCCCGTGGGCTGGGGGATGAGGCCGGCGAGCAGCGCTCCCTGGCTCACCGTGAGCTCGGAGGCGGGGACCCCGAAGTACTTCTGCGCAGCGGTCTCGATGCCGAACGCGCCCCGGCCGAAGTAGATGGTGTTCATGTAGTTGGCGAGGATCTCGGGCTTGTCCTGCGACCGGTCGAGCTTGATCGCGAGGAGCGCCTCCTTGAACTTGCCGACGTAGTCCTTGGTGGTCCCCGTGTAGTAGCGCTCGGCGTACTGCTGGGTGATCGTCGAGCCGCCGGTCGTCCGGCCGCCCTGGAGGTTGCCGAGGAACGCGCGTCCCATCGCCTTGAGGTCGATCCCGGGGTTGTCGTAGAACGACCGGTCCTCGGCAGCCACGACCGCGTCGCTGACGTGCTCGGGGATGGCGCTCTTGTCGATGATCACGCGGTTCTCCACCGCGAAGGTCGCCATCTCCGTGACACCGTCCGAGTAGTACACGGTGCTCGCCTGGGCCCGGGCGATCTCGTCCGGCTCGGGAATGTCCATGCTCACGTACGCAGCGATGACGACGCCGCACACGAGCGCGATGCCGGTGAGCATCGTGCCGACGACGACGCGCCACGACGGGATCCAGCGGCGCACCGGGCCCTTGCCGGTCCGCGGGTAGTCGAAGAAGCGTCGCTTGGTGGCGGCTGCTCCGCCGCGGGTGCGGGCGGATGATGTGCGCGCGGGACGCTTCGATCGAGATGTCGAGCTAGCCACGAGGGGCCTTCCTACCGGGGACAGGTCACGCAGGCGGGCGCCTCGCGGCGGTCCTGCGACTCGGGTGGCGGTCGATGAAGACTCACCTACCCAGGGTGCACTCTAGGGTGTCCGTGCCCTGATGCGGCAGGGGGAACGGCCCAGATCCACGGATCCTTCCCCCTCCTGACCGTCTTGTCCGCGATCCCTTCACACACGGTCGCGCCGGCGCTCCTTGCACCGCCCGTCGCAATGGGCATACTCTTCCGATGTATCGATCCGATACATCGAGTTGTTGATCAGGGCTGAGGGGGTGCCGAAGATGCGGTCGAAGTCATCAGTCCTCGAGACGGCGGTCCTCGGTCTCCTCAACGACTCCCCGCTGCACGGGTACGAGCTGCGCAAGCGCCTCAACCTCGTTCTCGGGTCCTTCCGGGCGCTCTCCTACGGCTCGCTCTACCCGTGCCTCAAGGCGATGTCCCTGCGGGGCCTCATCGTCGGGACGGCTTCCGACGAAGCCCCGCCGCACGCCCTGTCCGGCAAGCGCGCACGGATCGTCTACCGGCTCACGGCCGACGGCAAGGAGCACCTGCAGTCCGTGCTCGCGTCCTCCGGTCCCGCGGCGTGGGAGGACGAGAGCTTCGACGTCCGGTTCGCCTTCTTCGGCCAGACCGACGCCGAGACGCGTATCCGTATCCTGGAGGGTCGCCGCAGCAGGCTCAACGAACGCCTCGAGGCCGTGCGCGACTCCTCCGCGCGGACCCTCGACAAGCTCGACGAGTACACCCTCGAGCTGCAACGACATGGCCTGGAGCAGGTCGAACGTGAAGTTCGATGGCTCGACGGCCTCATCAACACCGAGCGCGACCGTCGTCGTGCCCGGACCACGGGGGTCACCCCGGGCGCCAGCCTGACGGCGGACGCACAACCAGCACCACCCGCAACCAGCACCACACACCCCGTCGACGGCGATGACCGCCTCGACTCACACAGCAAGGAGCGAGGATGACCGCCATCCGCGTCGCCATCGTTGGCGTCGGAAACTGCGCCACGTCCCTCATTCAGGGCGTCGAGTTCTACCGGAACGCCGACGCTCACGACACTGTGCCGGGCCTCATGCACGTGCAGTTCGGTGACTACCACATCTCCGACCTCGAGTTCGTGGCGGCGTTCGACGTCGACGCGAAGAAGGTCGGCTTCGACCTCTCCGAGGCGATCGGTGCGTCCGAGAACAACACGATCAAGATTGCGGACGTCCCGCCCACCGGTGTCCTCGTGCAGCGCGGTCACACCCTCGACGGCCTCGGCAAGTACTACCGCGAGACCATCGAAGAGTCCGACGCCGAGCCCGTCAACATCGTGCAGACCCTCAAGGACGTCAAGGCTGACGTGCTCGTGTGCTACCTGCCCGTCGGGTCGGAGGCAGCTGCCAAGTTCTACGCGCAGGCTGCCATCGACGCGGGCGTCGCGTTCGTCAACGCGCTCCCCGTGTTCATCGCGTCCGACCCCGAGTGGGCCGCGAAGTTCGAGGCTGCCGGCGTCCCGATCGTCGGCGACGACATCAAGTCGCAGGTCGGTGCCACCATCACGCACCGCGTGCTCGCGAAGCTCTTCGAGGACCGCGGCGTCGCGCTGGACCGCACGTACCAGCTCAACGTCGGCGGCAACATGGACTTCAAGAACATGCTCGAGCGTGAGCGCCTGGAGTCCAAGAAGGTCTCGAAGACGCAGGCCGTCACGTCGAACCTCACCGGCACCCTCGCCGGCAAGAAGGACGACCGCAACGTGCACATCGGCCCGTCGGACTACGTCGCGTGGCTCGACGACCGCAAGTGGGCGTACGTCCGCCTCGAGGGCCGCGCGTTCGGTGAGGTTCCCCTCAACCTCGAGTACAAGCTCGAGGTCTGGGACTCGCCCAACTCGGCCGGCATCATCATCGACGCCGTCCGCGCCGCGAAGATCGCCCTCGACCGGGGTGTCGGTGGCCCGATCCTCTCCGCCTCGACGTACTTCATGAAGTCCCCGCCCGTGCAGATGGAGGACACCGCTGGGCGCGCCCAGCTCGAGGCCTTCATCCGTGGCGAGGCGGAGCGCTGAGTCGCTAGACCGCTCACCCGCTAGACCGCAGCGTCGCCCAGCGACCGCACACCGAAGGACCCGGTGCCCCGCGCGCCGGGTCCTTCGGTGTCCGCGGGGTTCGTGTGCCCGGCTAGCCTGCTGGCGTGGACACCCTCCGAGATCTCGCGGCACTCGCGCGCGCCCGCGACTTCCGGTGGCTGTTCGCCGTGCGCCTGGCCACCCAGTGCGGCGACGGCGCCTTCCAGGTGGGGCTCGCGGCGCTGTTCTTCTTCTCCCCGGAGAGCCAGGGGACCGCCGGGAGCATCGCGGTGGCGTTCGCCGTCCTCCTCGCGCCCTTCACGATCGTCGGTCCATGGGCAGGGGTGCTGCTCGACCGGTGGCGACGACGCCAGGTGCTCGTCGCCGCGAATCTCGTGCGCCTCGTCGTGACGCTCGTGCTCGCGACCGTCATCCTCACCGGTGGCCTCACGCCGGTGGTGTACGTCCTCGCTCTCGTCGCCCTGTCGGTCAACCGGTTCCTCCTCGCGGCGCTGTCGGCATCGTTGCCGCACGTCGTGCCCGAGCGGCTCCTCCTCACGGCCAACTCCCTCGTCCCCACGCTCGGGGCCGCGGCCGCGGGCGCCGGAGCCGCCCTCGGACTCGTGATCGCGCTCGTCCTGCCGCCCGGTGCTGGGCGTGACGCCGCGTCCCTCGCCGGGGCAGCCGTGCTCTTCGCCGTCGCCGCTGCGCTCCCCTTCGCGCTCCGGCGCGACCAGCTGGGTCCCAGCCGACGACCGGCCGGTCCCGGCGTGCGCCGTGCTGTCGCCGGGCTCGGGTCGGAGCTCGTCGACGGTGTGCGCCAGCTCGTCGCGCTCCGCACCCCTGCGCTGGCGCTGCTGCTCATGGCGCTGCACCGGTTGCTCTACGGCGTGATGTTCGTCTCGAGCATCCTGCTCTCGCGGAACACGTTGGCCGGGCCTGGTGCAGGGAGCGGCGCCGACGACGGGCTCGCCCTGTTCACGTGGGTGCTCGGTGCCTCGGGTGTGGGTTTCGGCCTCGCCATCGTCCTCACGTCGACGGTCGGTCGCCGGACCGGTCCCGCTCGATGGATCACCGCGACCCTGCTCCTCGGGGCGCTGGCACAGCTCGTGCTGGCCGTGCACGTGTCCTGGACGACGGTCCTGGGCGCCGCCCTCGCGCTCGGTCTCGCGGTGCAGGGCGCCAAGATCGCGGTCGACACGATCGTTCAGCGCAGCACACCCGACGCGGTCCGGGGCAGGGCCTTCGCGCTCTACGACGTCCTCTACAACGCGGCGTTCGTCGGGGCAGCGTGCCTCGCGGCCCTCGTGCTGCCGGACTCCGGGGCCTCGACGGCCGTGTTCTGCGCCCTGGCCGTGGCCTACGTGGGTCTCGCCCTCGTCGCGACGCTCGGGCGCCGCACGCTCACGCGCGTCGACGTGCGGCCTGTCGCTCCCGCGCACCCGGCCTGAGCACGGACGTGCCCCCCGTCCCGGTGCGGGACGAGGGGCACGTTCGGCGCCGATGGCCTGCTGTGGGTCAGCGGGTCAGCGGACCAGGGTGAGCAGGCCGGGCCGGTACGGCAGGCGACCGTAGTCACCGCCGGAGCTCGGCGACCGGCCCTGGTAGAGCAGCTGGAGGTTGCACGGGTCGACCGTCATCGTCTGGTCGGCGTTCGTGCGGAGCAGCTCTCCGTGGCTGATGTCGTTGGTCCACGTGGCACCGCTGTTGGCCTTCCCCGCGAAGGGGTTGGACTCGGTGGCGGCCTGGGGGGTCCACGAACCACCGAGGCTCGTGGCGGTGAAGGACCGGAAGTACCGACCCTGGGCGCCGATGGCCTCGACGATCATGAGGTACTGGTTCTGGCCCTGGACCTTGTACACCTGCACGGCCTCGAACAGGTTGTTCGTCGTGTCGCTCATGACGACGGTCGAGGTGTTCCCGAAGTTCCCCGGGAAGTTCCCGATGGGCATGCTCGCCCGGTAGATGTTGCCGTTGTCGCCGGCGAAGAACAGGTACATGTTCTGGTCGTCACCGATGAGCGCCTGGTCGATCGGTCCGGTCCCGGAGTTGGTGATGGTGCCGTTGAACAGCGTCTGGGCCGGGCCCCATCCGTTCGGGTTGGTCGGGTCGGAGGAGGTCCGGTAGGAGAACGCCGGCCCGCCCCACTGGTAGGCCATCACCCAGATGTTCTTGGGCGCGAAGTAGAACAGGGAGGGGGCGACGGCGGTGAACTGGGTCATCGCGTTCTGGCTCGCCGAGGCCATCTCGGAGTAGTTGGTGAAGAGGCCGAAGTTCATGGACCCCCACGTCGACCCGTTGTCGTGGGTCGTGGCGTAGACGAGCTGCTTGCCGTTGTACGGAGCGACGGTGAAGTCCTTGAGCGAGGCCCATCCGGACCTGGGGGTCGCCAACGAGCCTGTCGACGTCCAGCGGTACGTCGACGGGAGGGCGCAGGTGCCACCGCCCGTCGGCGGTGGCGTGGTGGGCGGTGGCGTCGTCCCGCCGCCGACGGCGACGAGCTGCCACTGCTGGTTGGCGCCGCCCCAGCTGGAGTACTGGACGATGTTCGCGCCGTCCGCGGTGGAGGCACCCTGGACCTCGACGGCCTTGTTCGAGTTCCGGTTGATGAGCGTGACGTAGCCTCCGGCGACGTCCTGGAGGCGGAACTGCTGGTTCGTCTGGTTCCGGTCGGTGTACTGGACGATGCTCCCGCCGTCGGCGGTCGAGAAGTTGGAAACGTCGAGCACCTTGCCGGACAGCTTCGACTTCAGGCGGTAGTACCCGTCCCCGGAGTCGACGAACTGCCACTGCTGCTGCGCGCCGTCGTTGCGGGACCACTGCGTGATGCGGGCGCCGTCGGACGTCGAGAGGTTGTACACGTCGAGGGCCTTGCCGCTGCCCCTGTTCACGAGGATGTACGACGCGTTGACGTCGACGGTCGCGGCGGAGGCTGCCGGCGCTGCTGCGACGGCGACGATCCCTCCGGACACCGCGGTCGCGAGGGCGACGGCCGCTGCCGCCCACCGCCGCCGGATCCCTTGTGCGCGGACCGCTCCGCGCTCACCTGCTCGTCTCACGTTGCTCTCCTTCGAGTCAGCCCCGCGGTCGTCCTCGTCGACGACCGCTCAGGTGTTCTCCGCCCCGGGCACGGCGCTGCACCGCGCACTCCGCGGATGTTCACGTTCACATTCGCACGCGCGAGGCGCCCGCGATAGGGCTTTCTTCGGGAATGAAACGTTTAGGCGGGTGCCAGACCCTGGTGTCGGACGCGCGCACCGGGGTAGGCACCGGCGCGTGTTCCACGTGAAACAGCGCTACACGATCTCCCACGGAGCGACGGGGCCCGGAACGACGACGAACACCGGGTGCGGATCCGGCTGCTCGACGTCGTGCCAGCGCGCGTACACCTCGGGGCTGCGGGTCTCGAGCTTGCGCAGCAGGTGCTCCCACTCGTACTCGAGCTGACCCTCGGTGACCGGGAGCTGCTCGACCTCGACCGCCGGACCCATGACCCTCGTCCGGTCGAAGCGGTAACCCCGCGCCGTCGCCTCGTCGGCGAGACCGTGGAGGTATGCCACGACGTGGGCGCCCGGATGGGCGAGCGCCGGCGCGACCGGGCCCGTCCCACCGCCCGGACCAGGGACGACCGTCGGCGCGGGCTCCCCGAACCGGACGAGCTGAGGGTGGTGGCGGTACCCGCGGGTCCCGCCAGCCATGACCTTCTGGGCGAGCAGCGCCTCGCGCCAGGCCGCGATCAGCCCCTGACGGTCGAGGTACCGCGGGTGCACGGACCAGATCCTCACGGCACTCCTACGCTCAGGCGGAAGGACCGTCGGACCCCGGTGCGCCGGACCGGTCGGCCCACCACTCGAGGAGCACCCGGCGGACCTCGTCCTCGGGGAGCGGCCCGCGGTCGAGACGGAGCTCGAGGAGGAACCGGTACGCCTCGCCGACCACGGGCCCCGGCGGCACACCGAGGATCTCCATGATCTGCGCCCCGTCGAGCCCGGGACGGATGGATGCCAGCTCCTCCTGCTCGCGCAGCTGCGCGATGCGGGACTCGAGCTCGTCGTACGCGGAGGACAACCGCTGGGCCTTGCGCTTGTTCCGGGTGGTGCAGTCCGCGCGCGTCAGTCGGTGCAGACGCTCGAGCAACGGTCCGGCATCGGTGACGTAGCGGCGCACCGCGGAATCCGTCCATGCTCCGTCGCCATAGCCGTGGAACCGCAGGTGCAGCTCCACGAGCCGCGACACCTGCTGCAGCGTCTCCTTGTCGTAACGCAGCGCCCGCAGCCGCTTCGCCGTCATCTTGGCTCCGACCACCTCGTGGTGGTGGAAGCTCACGGCGCCGCCGGGCTCGAAGCGGCGCGTCGCGGGCTTGCCGCAGTCGTGGAGCAGCGCGGCGAGCCGCAGCACGAGGTCCGGGCCGGGCACCGGCCCGTCGGGCCCCGTCTCCAGGTCGATCGCCTGCTCGAGGACCGTGAGCGAGTGCTGGTACACGTCCTTGTGCCGGTGGTGCTCGTCGACGGCCAGCTTCATGCCCGGGAGCTCCGGCAGCACGTGGTCCGCCAGGCCCAGCTCGACGAGGACCTCGAGACCGAGCCGGGGCCGGGCACCCAGGAGGAGCTTGTTGAGCTCGTCCCGCACCCGCTCCGCCGAGACGATCGCGATCCGCGGGGCCATGTCCGCGATCGCCGCCCGCGCCTCGTCGTGCACCGTGAAGCCGAGCTGCGCGGCGAACCGGGCGGCGCGCATCATCCGTAGCGGGTCGTCGTCGAAGGACTGCGTCGCGGCGACCGGTGTCCGCAGGATGCCTGCCGCGAGGTCCACGAGCCCGTCGTGCGGGTCGACGAACTCGAGCTCGGGAAGACGTACGGCCATCGCGTTGACCGTGAAGTCGCGGCGGGCGAGGTCACCGGCGAGCGTGTCGCCGAACGCCACCACCGGCTTGCGCGACGCGGGGTCGTACTCGTCGGAGCGGTACGTCGTCACCTCGACGACGACCTCCGGCGCACCGTCGCGTGCCGACCGCTTGGCACCGATGGTGCCGAACTCCTTGCCGATGTCCCAGTGCGCGTCGCCCCACCGGGCGAGCAGGGCCTGGGTCGCGTCGGGATCTGCCGACGTCGCGAAGTCGAGGTCCGCGCTCACCCGGCCGAGGAACGCGTCGCGGACGGGACCGCCGACGAGCGCGAGCTCGTGGCCGGCGTCACGGAACAGCGCTCCGAGCTCCGTCGCGACGGGCGCCACCTGCGTGAGGACGGTCGCTGCCCGACGCCGGAGCGCGGCGACCGCGGGGTCCTGCGCGCCCCCCTGGTCGGGCCGGTGGGCGAGGTTCTCGAGGGGGCTCTCGGGCTGGACGTCGCTGTGTGGATCTGGCACAACATCACAGCCTGCCAGATAAAGATAAAGTGGCGGGCATGTCCACTGCCGCGCGCTCCGAGGGATCGTCCCGGGTGCCCGCGCCTCCGGGCGGCCACCCGCTGCGGATCGACCCGCACGCGCACCGCCCGACCGGAGGGCACGGCACGTCCACGTCCGGGCTGTCCTCCGACCTGCCGGTCGTCGAGGAGACGTCCGCCGGCGGGCTCGTCGTCGAGGTCATCGACGGTGTGTTCCACGCAGCCGTCATCGCACGGCGCAACCGTGCGGGGCGCCTCGAGTGGTGCCTGCCGAAGGGGCACCTCGAGGGAGAGGAGACTGCCGAGGAGGCAGCCGTCCGGGAGATCGCGGAGGAGACCGGCATCACCGGGCTCGTCCAGCGCCGGCTCGGGGTCATCGACTACTGGTTCACGGGCGACGACCGACGCGTGCACAAGGTCGTCCACCACTTCCTCCTCGAGGCCGTCAGCGGCTACCTCACGGTCGAGGGCGACCCGGACAGCGAGGCGGAGGACGTCGCCTGGATCGCGTTCGAGGACATGCCCACCCGCCTGAGCTACCCCAACGAGCGCCGGCTCGCGGCCGTCGCGTTCGATCTCATGACCCTGCCCGAGGCAGGTCGGCGCCCCCCCAGCGAGCGATGATGGGCGTCGCGGTACCTCAGGACACAGCCGCCCGGGTGGCTCGGAGCGGCGCGGGATCGGCCGGGCGGAGCCTCGTCGGGGCGTGCCTCGCGCTCGTCGTCCTCCTCCTCCTCGCCGTCGTCCTCCCAGCATCACCCGCGCGCTCCGACACGCCCTTCCGGGCAGCGGTCCCGACCGCTCCGGACGCGACGTCCGACCTCCCCGTCGACGTCCGGCTCGTCTCCCTGTCGCCCGAGGTGACCCGGCCCGGCGAGGACCTCACCGTCGTCGTCGAGGTGGAGAACGTCTCGGACGCGACCATCGAGTCCCCGGTCGTCGACGTCCTCCTTGCACGGTCAGCGTTCGTCACCCGCACGACCCTGGCGCGGTGGTCCGACTCCCAGCCGGACGACCCGGCCGGTTCGGTGATCCACACCGTCGAGCTGCCCCAGGCGCTCGCGCCGGGCACGACGACCCTCGTCACCCTGCAGGTCCCCGCGGCGGCGCTCCAGCTCGGGACACGCCAGAGCACGTGGGGTCCGCGGGGTCTCGCCGTGACCGTCCGCGGCGAGACGGACGGGTACAGCGCCCGGGACAGGCTGGGGATCAACCGCACCTACATCGTCTGGTACCCGGTCGACGACCCCGAGCTCGTCCCCGTCGACGTCAGCGTCCTCGTCCCCGTCGTCGGGCCGCCCTACGATCCCCTCGCTCCCGAGCAGTCCCTGCCCGAGCTCATCGCGGAGACCACCGGCACAGGCCGGCTCGCCGAGCTGCTCGAGAGCACGCACGACGTCCCCGGTGTGACGTGGGCGGTCGACCCGGCGCTCATCGAGGTGGCCCGGACGTCGGACCAGGCCCTCGACGCCGGGAGCGACGACGAGGCCCTGCCCACGACCCCCGCGCCGGACGCGCAGAAGGCGCCGGCGGCGACCGACGACTCCGCCGGGGCGGCGCAGACCGGCGTCACCGCCGCCGAGGAGTCCGGGCGATGGGCAGACACGCTGCTCTCCGCCTCCGCGGGGCGCGAGGTCTATGCGCTGCCCCGCTACGACCAGGACCTCGCGGCCTATGCCGCGGCCGACGTCCTCCCGCCGCCCGAGACACCGCTGACCGGCGACGAGGCGGCGTGGCGCACGGACCTCGCCTGGCCCGTCGACATCGGCCCCGACGACGACGTGCTCGAGCTCGCCGCCGTCCTCGGGGACACCACCGTCATCCTCACCCCCGACAGCCTCCTGCCCGACCCGGCTCTCACCTACACGCCCTCGGGCAACGTGACGACCGTGACCGACGAGGGCACCGTGCACGCGCTCGTCCCCGACGGCGGGCTGAGCTCCCAGCTCACGTCACCGACGGACTCCGCAGCAGGAGCACGGCAACGGCTGGCCGCCGAGCTCGCGGTCATCCAGCGGGAACGACCCTCGGACGCGCGCCACATCCTGCTCACGGTGCCCCGCGACTGGGCTCCGGACGCGGAGGTCGCCCGCGCCCAGCTCGGAGCGATCTCCGCCGTGCCGTGGGCGTCCCTCGCCCCCGTCTCGGCCCTCGCCGAGACGGACCAGGTGGAGGTTCCGCGCGCGCCGCTGCCCGGTGACCCGTCGAACGACCGAGCCCTGAGCCCCACGGCGTTCGCGCAGCTCGCCGCGGTGCGGGCCGAGCTCGCGTCGTTCGCACAGATCGCCGCCGACCCGACCGCGCTCCTCGCCCCCGTCGACGACGCCATCACGGCCGTCACGTCCGTCGAGTGGCGCAGCGACCGCGCCGGGCGTTCGGCCGCGATCGCCCGCATCAACGACGAGGTAGCTGCCGTGAGGTCCTCGGTCTCGATCGCCGGAGGCAGCGACTTCACCCTCATCAGCTCCGCGAGCACCCTCTTCCGCACCGTGCGCAACGACCTCGACCAGCCTGTGACGATCATCGTGCACCTGTCACCGGACGACCCTCGACTGAGCACGGAGAACAGCCTCCCCGTGACGATCGAGCCACGGTCGGAGGTCCAGGTGGACATCCCCGTCGAGGCCGTCGGCAGCGGCAACGTGAGCGTCAGCGTCGAGATCCTCGCCCTGGACGGCACCGTCGTCGCGCAGCCCTCGACGTTCGACGTGCGGGTGCGCGCCGACTGGGAGAACCGGGGCACGGCCGTCGTCGCCGGTCTCCTCGTGCTCCTGCTCCTCGGCGGCATCTGGCGGACCATCCACCGTGGGCGCTCGGACCGCCGTGCGAGCGCGGCCGTCGTCGACCAGCTCGAGCTCGTCGAGCAGACGGGCGAGCTCGACGCGCTCATCGACCACGGCGCCACCCTCACGGTGCCCGACGACACCCCCACCGACGACCCGACCGACGCGACCGGACCGGTGTCGCACGGACGGCACCGATCATCGACGGAGACGACGTGAGTACCGAGCGCGGCACGACGAGCGCAGCCGGACCGGCCGACGGGGTGACCCCCGGCGACCCGAGCGCCTCCACCGACCCCACGGACCCCAGCGCCCCCGGTGCCGGTGGTGGGCTGGGACGCAGCTCGCTCGTGATGGCCGCGGGCACCGCGGTCTCGCGGGCGCTCGGGCTCGTCCGCAACATCCTTCTCGTGGCCGTCCTGGGCGCGACGGGGGCCACGGCGGACGCGTTCGACATCGCGAACAAGGTGCCCAACATCCTCTTCGCGATCATCGCGGGCGGTGTTCTCAACGCCGTGATCGTGCCGCAGGTGATGAAGGCCTACCGGTCGCCCAACGCCCAGGAGTACCTCGACAAGCTCCTCACCCTCACCGGCTCGGCCCTGCTCGTGCTCACCCTCGTCATGACGCTGGGTGCCTCGGTCACGGTCGGCATCTACATCGACTCCAGCTGGACGCCCGAGCAGGTGTCCCTCGCCGTCGGGTTCGGCTTCTGGTGCATCCCGCAGCTGTTCTTCTACGGGCTGTACTCCGTCCTGGGCCAGGTCCTCAACGCCCGCAGCCAGTTCGGCCCCTTCATGTGGGCGCCGGCGCTCAACAACGTCATCTCGATCATCGGCTTCGGGGTCTTCCTGCTCGTGTTCGGTCCCGCCCGCGAACGCGTCGGCGTCTCGGAGTGGACCGCGACCGAGATCGGGATCTTCGGTGGCGTGGCGACGTTGGGCGTCGTCTGCCAGGCGCTCGTCCTCATCGTGCCGCTGTGGCGCTCGGGCTTCCGCTGGCACCCGCGGTTCGGCGTCCGCGGGGTCGGGCTGCGCTCCGTGGGGCGCGTGGGCATGTGGACGTTCGCCGCGGTCCTCCTCGACCAGCTGGCCGTCTGGGTGACCACGAAGATCGCGACCGCCGCCCCGCAGCACGCCCTCGACGCCGGGTTCCAGGGTCCGGTCGCCGGGAACGGTGCCTACACCCAGGCCCTCATGGTCTACCTCCTCCCGCACTCCCTCGTCACGGTCTCCGTGGCCACCGCGCTCTTCACGGGGATGAGCGCGGCCGCCGCGAGGGGGGACCTCGCGACGGTCCGGGAGAACGTCTCGCGCGGACTGCGGATCATCGGCGTCTTCACCGTCTTCGCGACCGCGCTGTTCGTCGTGCTCTCGCAGCCGGTCATGAAGCTCCTCGTGCCCACGCTCAGCGCCGACGAGGTCGTCGTCGTCGCACGCGTCATGGTGGCGATGTCCCTCGGGCTCATGCCGCTCGGCGCGATGGTCCTCATGAAGTGGGTGTACTTCGCGTTCGAGGACGGCCGCACGGTGTTCCTCATCCAGATCCCCGTGACCGTCACCCTCATGCTCGTCGCCTGGCTGTCCTCGCTCCTGCTCCCCGCCCAGTGGTGGGTCGTCGGCATCGGCGCCGCGATCGCGTTGTCGAACCTCGTCGCCGTGCTCCTGCGCGTGGGGGGCATGGTCAGACGCCTCGACGGGCTGGACCTCCCCAGGATCGTGCGGCTGCACGTCCAGCTCATCATCGCCGCCCTGCTCGCCGGGGTGATCGGGTGGGTGGTGCTGCGCGTGTGGGGATTCGACGCGAGCGACTCGTGGTGGACGGCCCTCGGCGTGACCCTCCTCGTCGGCTCGACGATGACCGCCGTCTACGTCCTCGCGCTCCAGGTCATGCGGGTCGAGGAGCTGTCCGGGCTGGCGGAGCCGGTGATGCGCAAGCTCTCGCGGCGCTGAGCAGCGCCGCGCAGTACTGAGCAGCGCCGAGCAGTACCGGGCAGCGCCGCGGGGACGTTCACATCGCCCTCACAGGCCTGGCCGTCGGTGGCAGGGGCGTGCCGCGTACGATGTTGACGATGCCGATCGGGCTCAGGACAGCGAACGGGGTGGACTTCGTGGACAGCGTTGAACGCGGCACGCTCGTCGTCGCCCGGTACCTCCTCGTCGAACCCGTCCCGAGCGAGTTCGCCAGCGCGAGCGTGTGGCACGGCATCGACCAGATCCTCGACCGACCCGTACGTGTGACGATCCTCGAGGGCGACGGTGCCGCGCTCACCCTCGACGCCGCCCGGCGGGCCGCACTCGTCTCCGACGCACGCCTCGCGCGCGTCCTCGACGTCCTCCAGGACCACGGTCGTCGCTACGTCGTCACCGAGCCCTACCTCGGCGCGAGCCTCACCGACCTCGTCGCTGACGGCCCGCTCGACGCGGCGGCCGCACGCGCCGTCATCGGGGACGCGGCGCTCGCCCTCGAGGCCGCCCGTCGGCGTGGGGTCCACCACCTTGCGCTGCGGCCCGAGTCCGTGCGCGTGCACCGGGGCGCGGTGCGCGTCACAGGTCTCGGCATCGACGGGACCCTCTCGCTGTCCGATGCCGGGCGCCCCACCGGTGACGAAGCGTCCCGGGCGGACACGGTCGCCCTCGTGGCGCTCCTGCACTACCTCCTCACCGGCGTGCTGCCGCGAGCCGGGATTCCGCTGACGGGCCGCAACGTCGAGCTCGACCTCCCTGCAGGGCTGCAGGCCGAGGGCGAGCCGCTCGCTGCTCCCCGGGACGTCGTCCCCGACGTTCCCCGGGACCTGGACACCCTCTGCGTCGTCACGCTCGGACCCCACGACGACGGACCACACACACCTGGACAGCTCGTCAAGGAGCTGCAGCCCTGGGACGACGAGGCGGTACCGACCATCCCTGAAGCAGCAGAGACCACGCCGAAGGTCATCGAGGACCAGATCGGGCAGGGGGTGAACCGGCAGTCCGTGCGGACGACGCTCGGCGCAGCGACCCTCCCTGGTGCCTCCAAGCCCGGCACGCCGCCGCCCGCCGGGCCCGCCCGGCGCCCGAGCACGGGGCGGATCCCACGCGTCTCCGCGACAGGCCGGGCGCCCGGCGTCGCGGCCGGTGCCACGGGTGCCGCCGGGGCTGCCGTGGCCATGGGTGCGGCCGGGGCCGCGTCGCACACCGCAGCCGGCGCTCCCGCCACGCTCGCCCCAGGACAGGGTGCACCGGCCGCTCCTTCCCTTCCGCCCCGCACGAGCGCACTGCCGCCGTCGTTCACCCCGACCGACACGGCGGCCCGCGCGTCCGAGGCACGAACGAACCGACCTGACACGTTCGACTCCCTCGCGAGCGACATCGGCCGGCCCGCGGCGCCCGTTCCTGCCGCCAGCGAGCCCTTGACCGTCGAACGCGTGAAGCGCCTGCGTTTCAACCCCGCGCCCTACATCCTCGTCCTCATGCTCGGGGTGGTCATCGCGGGCGGGAGCTGGGCGCTGTCCGCCCTCGGCCGGGGCATCGGCCCGGTCCTCGTCACGGAGAACGGGGTCGAGGAGGTCGACGCGCCGGCTGCGGTGGAACCCGGCGAGGTCCCGCCCGACGCTGCGCCCGACGCCCCGCCACCCGTCGTGGCGCCGCCTCCCATCATCGCGTCCGGTCAGCAGATCGACCCGCCCCCGGACGGTGACAACAACGAGCACCCCGAGCTCGTCGACCGTGCGTTCGACCTCGACGGCGCGACGGGCTGGAAGTCCCGCACGTACAAGACGGCACAGTTCGGCGGGCTGAAGAAGGGCTTCGGGTACGCCGTCACGCTGCAGGAGGCGACGGACGTCTCCACCGTGTACCTGTCGACCCCCAACACGGGCGGCAACGTCGAGGTCCGCGCGACGGATCCCGCGAACCCCACCGCCGGCGAGGTGCTTGCGTCCGGGCCTCTCGCTCCGGACACCACGCTGACGTTCGCGGCGCCCGTCTCGACGCAGACGATCGTCCTGTGGTTCACCGAGCTGCCCCAGGCGATCAACGGTGGGCACTACGTGCAGATCAACGAGCTCGCGCTGTCCTGACCGACGGCTCCGCGGGAACAACGTCCGACCCGACGGCGTTCTTGTGGGCAGACCATCCCGGCATCGTCGATGCCGTCCGACAGACCGAAGGACCGACACCGTGACTGCAGCACCCACGCACGAGCTGATCATCATCGGCTCCGGCCCGGCCGGGTACACGGCCGCCGTGTACGCCGCGCGCGCAGGGCTCGCACCACTCGTCCTCGCGGGGTCGATCACGGCCGGCGGTGCGCTGATGAACACCACCGAGGTGGAGAACTTCCCCGGGTTCACCGACGGGATCCTCGGCCCGGAGCTCATGGAGAACATGCAGAAGCAGGCCGAGCGCTTCGGTGCCGTCATCGAGTGGGACGACGCCACCGAGGTCGAGCTGGACGGCCCCATCAAGACCGTGCGGACCGGTAACGGCGACACGTACACCGCTCGCGCGATCATCCTCGCGACCGGCTCCGCGTACCGGGAGCTGGGCCTGCCCGACGAGAAGCGCCTCTCCGGCCGCGGTGTCTCCTGGTGCGCCACGTGCGACGGGTTCTTCTTCCGCGACCAGCACATCGTCGTCGTCGGTGGGGGGGACTCGGCGGTGGAGGAGGCGACGTTCCTCACCCGGTTCGCCTCGAAGGTGACGATGGTGCACCGCCGCGACGCGCTCCGGGCCTCGAAGATCATGGCTGAGCGTGCGATGAGCGACCCCAAGATCGAGTTCGCGTGGAACACCGAGGTCGTCGGGATCGCGGGCGAGAACAAGGTCGAGGGCCTGCGCCTGCGGGACACGATCACCGGCGAGGAGCGTGACATCGACGCGACCGGCCTCTTCGTCGCCATCGGCCACGACCCGCGCACCGAGCTCGTCAAGGGCCAGGTGGACCTCGACGCCGAGGGGTACATCCGCGTCGAAGGCCGCACCACGCGCACGAACCTCGAGGGTGTGTTCGCCTGCGGTGACGCGGTGGACCACCTCTACCGCCAGGCCATCACCGCGGCCGGGTCCGGCTGCTCGGCCGCGATCGACGCCCAGAACTACCTCGCGTCCCTCGTGGACGTCGTGGAGTCCCCGTCCGAGCTCGTCGAAGCACTGGAGTCACTGTGAGCACCCACATCGTCACGGACGACACGTTCAAGGCCGAGGTCATCGAGGCCGACATCCCCGTCCTCGTCGACTTCTGGGCCGAGTGGTGCGGTCCCTGCCGCATGGTGGCACCGGTCCTCGAGGAGCTCTCGACGGAGTACGAGGGACGTCTGAAGATCGCGAAGCTCGACACGGAGGCCAACCCGCAGACCACTGCGGCGTACGGCGTCGTGTCGATCCCGCTGCTCAACGTCTACTCCGGCGGCGAGCTCGTCCGCTCGATCCTCGGGGCGCGGCCCAAGCGCGCACTGCGCGAGGAGATCGACGAGATCCTCGCCGAGGTCGCCACCAGGTCGGGCGCCGGGGCCTGACGACGAGCACCCTGGGGTCAGGTCTGCGCGTCGTGCGAGACTAGGGGGCGTGACTTCCTCACCGCGCCCGACCCCAGGTACTCGGCTCGATCCCTGGTTCGGTGCGTACGCAACGCGCGCGCACAAGATGCGGGCGTCCGAGGTGCGTGCCCTCTTCGCCGTCGTCAACCGACCCGAGGTCGTGTCGCTCGCGGGCGGTATGCCCAACCTCGCCGGCCTGCCGCTCGACACCATCGCGGACACGGTGCAGCGCGTCGTGGCGACCCAGGGCCTCTCCGCGCTGCAGTACGGCTCCGGGCAGGGTCACGAGGTGCTCCGTGAGCAGATCCTCGACGTCATGCGGCTCGAGGGCATCGAGGCGCACCCGGACGACGTCGTCGTGACGACGGGGTCCCAGCAGGCCCTCGACCTCGTCACGCGCATCTTCATCGACCCGGGTGACGTCATCATCGCCGAGGCCCCGAGCTATGTCGGTGCTCTCGGGGTTTTCCGCTCGTACGAGGCCGACGTCGTCCACGTGCCCATGGACGAGGACGGGCTCATACCCGAGGCCCTCGAGTCGACGCTCGCCTCCGTCGTGGCGCAGGGCCGCCGCGTGAAGCTGCTGTACACGATCCCGACGTTCCACAACCCGGCCGGCGTGACCTTGAGCCCCGAGCGCCGACCACGCATCCTCGAGATCGCGAAGCGGTACGGGGTGCTCGTCGTCGAGGACAACCCGTACGGGCTCCTCGGGTTCTCCGGCGACCCCGTCCCCGCGTTGCGGTCCATGGACGACGAGGGGGTCCTCTACCTCGGGTCGTTCTCCAAGACGTTCGCCCCGGGGTTCCGCGTCGGGTGGGTCGTCGCGCCGCACGCGGTGCGCGAGAAGCTCGTGCTGGCCTCCGAGTCCGCCATCCTCTGCCCGTCCAACGCCTCGCAGATGGCCATCTCCGCGTACCTCGCCTCGAGCGACTGGAAGGGGCAGATCAAGTCCTTCCAGGTCATGTACCGCGAACGCCGGGACGCCATGGTGTCCTCGCTCGCCGAGCACCTGCCGGACGCCTCGTGGACAGTGCCCGACGGGGGCTTCTACACGTGGGTCCGCCTCCCACCGGGCCTCGACTCCAAGTCGATGCTGCCGCGGGCCGTCACGGGACGTGTGGCGTACGTGCCCGGGACGGCGTTCTTCGCCGACGGGACGGGCGCTGACCACATGCGTCTGTCCTTCTGCTACCCCACCCCCGAGCGCATCCGTGAGGGTGTGCGCCGCCTCGCCTCGGTCGTCAACGCCGAGCAGGAGCTCGTCGAGATCTTCGGGACGAGCCCTTCCCTCGACGACGTCACCGACGTCGACAACCCTGGACCGGATACCGCATGAGCACCTCTGACCTTCGCGTCGTCATCCTCGCCGGAGGCCTGTCCCACGAGCGCGACGTCTCGATCCGCTCCGGACGTCGCGTCGCGGAGGCGCTGCGCTCGGTGGGCACCGAGGCCACCGTGCACGACGTCGACGCCGACCTCGTCCCGATGCTCCGGGAGGTCAAGCCCGACGTCGTCTGGCCCATCCTGCACGGCGCCAGCGGCGAGGACGGATCGCTCCGGGACATCCTCGAGCTGCTCGACGTGCCCTACGTCGGTACCGGGCCGCGCGCGAGCAGGATCGCCTGGGACAAGCCGGTCGCGAAGTCCGTCGTGGCCCGTGCCGGACTCGCGACCCCCGAGTACGTCACGCTGCCCCAGAGCCTCTTCCGGGAGCTCGGGGCACGGACGGTCATGTCCGCGGTCGTCGACCGGCTCGGTCTGCCTCTCGTCGTCAAGCCCTCCCGTGGCGGCTCCGCCCTGGGCGTCACCCTCGTCACCGATGCGGCGCACCTCCCACGGGCGATGGTCGACTGCTTCGCCTACGGGGACACGGCGCTCATCGAGCGCGCGGTGGTCGGCACAGAGGTCGCTGCGTCGGTCGTCGAGACCGCTGACGGTCTCACCGTCCTCCCGCTCGTCGAGATCGTCACCGACGGTCCGTACGACTACGACGCCCGCTACAACCCCGGCCGTACCGAGTACTTCTGCCCCGCGCGCCTCTCGGAGGCCCAGGAGTCGAGCGTCGTCGCGTTCGCCCTCGCCGCCCACGAAGCCCTCGACCTGCGGCACGTGTCACGGACGGACCTCATCCTCGACGAGCACGGCACGCCGCACTTCCTCGAGGTGAACGTCGCCCCCGGGATGACCGAGACCTCCCTGCTGCCGCAGTCGGCCCTGGCGTCGGGCCGTGCCCCCGCGGCGCTCTACCAGGGCATCGTCGAACGCGCCGCCGGCCGGGCCTGAACCCGTCGGCGCCGGCTCGCACCGAGGCCCACCTGATCAGGGGGTCTTGAACAGCCCGTCCTCTTCGGGGGCCATGACCGCGAGGATCCGGTTGAGGTCCTCGACCGAGGCGAACTCGACCGTGAGCTTCCCTTTCGTCTTGCCGAGATCGACCTTCACCCGGGTCTCGAACCGGTCCGAGAGCCGACCTGCGAGCTCGTCGACAGCCTGGCTCCGGCCCCCGCGACGCGGACGCCGGACGACGGGCTTCTCCTCCGAGGACGCGCCGCCGAGCGCCACGATCTCCTCGGTGGCTCGGACGGACAGTCCTTCTGCGACGATGCGCTGCGCGAGGCGTTCGATGTCTGCGCCGTCCGCGAGACCGAGCAGCGCGCGGGCGTGCCCGGCCGAGAGCACCCCGGCCGCGACGCGGCGTTGGACGAGCGGTGGAAGCCGCAACAGACGCAGCGTGTTGGAGATCTGCGGCCGCGAACGCGAGATGCGTGACGCCAGCTCCTCGTGGGTGCACCCGAAGTCGTCGAGGAGCTGGCGATAGGCGGCGGCCTCCTCGAGCGGGTTGAGGGCACTGCGGTGGAGGTTCTCCAGGAGCGCGTCCCGGAGCAGGTCGGCGTCGTCGGTCTCACGGACGATCGCGGGGATGACCGTGAGGCCGGCCTCCCGCGACGCGCGCCAGCGGCGCTCACCCATGATGAGCTCGTAGCCTGCGCCGTCAGGCTCTGTCCGGACGACGATGGGCTGGAGCACACCGATCTCGCGGATCGAGCCGACGAGCTCCGCGAGGTCGTTCTCGTCGAACACCGTACGGGGCTGGCGGGAGTTCGGGCGGATGCTGTCGATCGGAAGCTCGGCAAACGTCGCGCCGGGCACCGGGACGAGCTCGGTCGGCGAGAGGTCGCCCATCGCGGCCGCGTATGTTTCACGTGAAACCGAGGAGATCTCGCGCGGGCCGGTACTCACGGGCGTGGAGTCCTCCGCGACGCGCCCGCTCCCGTCAGCCAGCCCGGACCCGTCAACCGGACCCGACGCCGAACGGCGTTCGGTCACCGGCTTGAGCACTCCGGACATGGCGGCGGAGCGTCCGGACGCGGTACGCCTCCGGGCGGTGGTCTGTCGGGCCGCTCGGGTCGTCGACGACTCGTCGGCCGCGCCCTCGTCCCGCCCGGGCGTGGGCGCCGAGCCACCTCGGTCCGCGTCCGCGGACGAGGGAGCATCAGCGCCTGCCCCAGGACCGTCGGGTGCGTCGGAACCCTCAGCGACCATGTCGTCGCTGTCCACGACTGTGCTCGTGGGAACGAGAGCGTCCATGACCCCCGCCGCGCTCCCCGGTCGCGGTGCACGCGGCTCGTTCGGGAAGAAGACATCGACGGGCCGGTCGCCCGCGGCCACCGTGGGGATGAGCGCACCGAGTCCCCGGCCCAACCCGCGTCGCTTCTCACTCATGGTCGTACCTTCCCATCTCTGAGCTGCTGCTCATACGCCCGGCCGTTGTCTCGGAGCGGACCGGGCCGGTCATGCCACGACCGCACGCTCAGCAAGCTCCCGCGCGGCCTCGCGGTACGCGAGAGCGCCGGTGGAGTTCGGTTCATAGGAGATGACGCTCTGTCCATGGCTCGGTGCCTCCGAGACCCGCACAGACCTCGGCACGGCCGTCTGGAGCGTCTGCTCCGGGAAGTGTTCCCGGACCTCGGCAGCAACCTGCTGCGCGAGGTTCGTCCGGGCGTCGTACATGGTGAGCAGGATCGTCGAGACGTGCAGCGCCGGGTTGAGGTGCGCCTGGATGAGCTGGATCGTCTTGAGCAGCTGGCTCAGCCCTTCGAGCGCGTAGTACTCGCACTGGATGGGGATGAGCACCTCCCGGGCCGTGACGAAGGCGTTGAGGGTGAGCAGCCCGAGGCTCGGGGGGCAGTCGACGAGGACGTAGTCGATCCGCTCCTCCCCGGCCGCTGCTCGGCGCTGGAGGTAGGCGTCGAGGGCGCTGCGCAGTCGTGTTTCACGTGAAACAAGCGACACGAGCTCGATCTCTGCTCCGGAGAGGTCGATCGTCGCGGGGACGCAGAGGAGGTTCGGGAAGTGCGGGCAGGTCTGGATGCTCTCCTCGAGAGGAGCGCCTTCCACGAGAACTTCGTAGACGGACGGGGTGCCCGACCGGTGCTCGATCCCGAGCGCGGTCGACGCGTTGCCCTGGGGATCGTTGTCGATGACGAGCACGTTGAGCCCGCCCTGCGCGAGGCTCGCCGCCAGGTTGACGGTCGTCGTGGTCTTGCCGACGCCACCCTTCTGGTTCGCCACCGTGATGATCCGCGTGTCACGGGGCCGCGCGAACTGGTGCCCGTCGAGGGACACCCGTCGGCGGGTGTCCTCGTGGAGCTGAGCGGCCAGGGGCGTCGAGTCGTCCACCGCCGGCAGGCTGCTGAGGATCGCGTTGACCCGGTCGCCACGCGTCCACATCTCCCGTGGGACTGTCGCCGTCGGCCGGGTCCCTGAGGACTCCCGGTCTGGTGTCACGGCCACTCGAGTCTCCTCCACGTGCTTGTCTGCCACTGGGGCTCGTACCCGAGGTGCTCGTCTGATCCGCCGCGGGAGACCCCGCGCGGGACGGTCATCTCCGCGGCCCGTGCTTACCCTACGCGGCGTTGTCAGTCATGTGGGGCACGCCCCACCGGGAGATCCCCCGAACGGTGAGAATCACACGGACGGGCTCCGACACCGTCACGAGAAGACCGACCGCCACGGAGGTCGCGCCTATCCCTTCGTGGAGCGGACCACGGTTGTCGTCTCGGCGCCCTCGACGGTGCGTGCCTCAAGGATCTCCGGCTCCGACATCCGATGCTTCCGGAAGATCTTTCGCGCTGGTTCGATCTCGCGCGCCACGTTGCGTCCCTTGAGGATCACCAGCTGGCCGCCGCGGTCCAGCAGGGGGAGCGACCAGGCTGCCAGCTTGTCCAACGAGGCAACCGCGCGTGAGGTGATCGCGTCCACCGTCATCGCGCCGTGGAACTCCTCGGCGCGCCCGCGCTTGATGATGACGTTCTCCAGCCCGAGCACCTCGACCATCTCCGTGAGCCACTGGCACCGCTTCTCCATCGGTTCCATGAGGATGACCGTGAGATCGGGCCGCATGGCCGCGATGACGAGCCCGGGCAGGCCCGCGCCGGAGCCGACGTCGATGACGCTGCCACTGTCGGGCAGGAAGGGGACCACCGCCGCCGAGTTGAGGATGTGCCGGTCCCAGATCCGGTCGAGCTCACGTGGTCCGATGAGCCCACGCACCTCGCCCTGGGTACGGAGCTCGTCCGCGAACCGTGCCAGGGTCGGGTACGCGTCACCGAGGTAGGCGCGTACCGCGTCGGGGTCGAGCGTGTCCATCGGGCTCCTCAGAAATCGGCACGGATCGTGTTTCACGTGGAACGGTGGTCGTCCACCGCCATCGCTCAGGGCGTTGCGCTGACCTCGATGTGCCGGTTGGGGTCGACGCCGAACGACTCGCTCACGAGGCCGGCATCGGTCACGACGTCGTGGACGACCTTGCGCTCGAAGGCGTTGAGCGGCGGCAGCACGACCTTCTCGCCGGTGCTGCGGACCGTCTCGATGGTCTGCAGCGCGAGGGCGGTGAGCTCGACCTTGCGCCCGGCCCGGTATCCCGCGACGTCCAGCATCAGCCGGCTCCGCTCCCCGGTCTTGGTCTGCACCGCGAGCCGGGTGAGCTCCTGCAGCGCGTCGAGCACCTCGCCGCCCTCCCCGACGAGCTGGCTCAGGGAACCCTTCTCCTCCGCGACAACCTCGACGGCGGCACGCCCGTGATCGATGTCGATCTCGATGTCACCATCGAGGTCGGCGATGTCGAGGAGCTCCTCGAGGTAGTCAGCGGCTACCTCCCCCTCCTCCTCGAGGAGGCTGTCCTTGTCGGGCAGGATCTCCTCGTCACGCGGCTCGGGCTGGTCCACGGCGGCGTCAGATGAAGCAGTCACGTCACTCTCCATTCAGCAAGAAGTTCGCAGGTTCCGGTCGAACCGTCGTCACCGCTTAGAACCCTTCGCGCCCTTCGGGCGTGGCTTCGCCTTGCCCGGCCGCGGGGCAGATCCCGGCTTGGTCGGAGCTGACTTCTTCGTGAGGTCCGGTCCGGACCCGGTCGTACCGCCGCCAGAGCTGGTGGTCGCAGCCCCAGGAGCGGTCTCGCTGCCCCCGGATCCCGGCGTGGGGGTCGCCGCCGGGGTCGTCGTCGGACCGGTCGCCGGACGCGGCTTCTGGCGGTCCTTGCGCTTGGGCTGCTGACGCTGCCCGCGAGGCTGCTCGATGACGGTGGGGCGGGTCTCCTCGATGACGATGCCCTTGCGCGCAGCGCGACGTGCCTTGCGCTCGTTGAGCAGCCGCTCCGCCTCCGATCCGGGGGCCGGCATCCTGCGGATCGTGTAGAACTGCTGGCCCATGGACCAGAGGTTCGTCGTCGTCCAGTAGATGAGCACACCGATGGGGAAGTTCACGCCGGAGATCCCCATGATCACGGGGAGCATGTAGAGCATGATCTTCTGCGTCTGCATCATGGGGCCCTCGAGGGCCGCCTGAGGCATGTTCTTCATCGTCAGCTGACGCTGGGTGAGGAACTGGGTGGCCGCCATGGCGACGATGAGCACACCAGCCACGATCTTCGTCGTGAGGCTCGTGGGCTCGTGCAGGAACGAGGAGGAGAGCGGGGCGCCGAACAAGGTCGAGCTCTCCGCGGCGCGCGCGACGACCTGATCGATCGGACCGATGGGATCGGCGGTGCCGTCGGCGATCGCCTTGAGACGGTTGAGCACCCGGAACAGCGCGAAGAACACCGGTGCCTGGAGCAGAACCGGCAGGCAGGAGGCGAACGGGTTGGTCTGGTGCTTCTTGTACAGCGCCATGGTCTCGCGGCTCATCGCCTCGCGAGACGCGGGATCCTTCTTGTTCTTGTACTTCTTCTGGATCGCCTGGAGCTCCGGCTGGATCATCTGCATCCCGCGGGAGGCGCGGATCTGCTTGAAGAACAGCGGGATCATGACCGTGCGGATGATGATCACGAGACCGACGATCGACAGGACCCAGGCGAGCCCGGCCCCGTCGGACATGCCCAGCAGCGTGAACACCTTGTGGCACAGGTACATGATCCACGCCACGACCCACTCGATGGGGTAGAGGAACGCGAAGAAATTCATTGCTGCTGCTCCTAGTGCACGCCTGTCCTGCTCGAACCACCGGGTAGGCCCCTGGCGGGAAATCTCGTGACCGTTAGCGGTGTCCTGCCGCGTGCGGACGTACGTCCGGGACGTCGTCGATCCCACCCGGGTTCCACGGGTGACACCTACCTAACCGCCGGACGGCCAGCCAGGTTCCCCGGAGCGCCCCGTGCCGCTCGATCGAGGTGACCGCGTAGCTCGAGCACGAGGGGTAGAACCGGCAGCGCGGTGGTGAGAGCGGGGAGATCCACCGCTGGTAGGACCGGACCACAGCGAGAAGGATCCGAGAGACGACCTTCATCGCTGGGCCTCTCGCCGAGCCAGCCTGCGCACGCACCCGAGATAGTCGCTCTCGAGCTGGTGCGAGTCGGCGTCGGACGCCGCTGGAAGGGCTCGCACGACGACGAGGCTCCCGCTGGTCAGGTCCCCGAGGTGCCTGGCCACGATCGCACGCATCCGGCGCTTGACCCGGTTCCGCACCACTGCGTTCCCCACGGCCTTGGATACGACAAAACCGACCGATGGACCGTCCACCTCGTCCGACGAGCGGGCGAGGTGGACGACCATGGTCGATCGTCCGGCACGCGCACCGGCGCGTACCGCTCGGTCGAAATCGTCCGAGCGACGCATGCGGTGCGGTGCAGGCAGCACCGAGGTCAGGCGGAGAGCTCGGTGCGGCCCTTGCGACGGCGGGCAGCGAGGATCGCACGACCGGCGCGGGTGCGCATACGCAGGCGGAAGCCGTGCGTCTTGGCACGACGCCGGTTGTTCGGCTGGAAAGTCCGCTTAGTCACGAGGTACTCCAAAAAACGTCGGGGAAGCACGTCCTCGATGGACGTGCCGTTCACCACTCCGACGAACGCTGCGACATGACCTCGACCTGGGTCGTGGACCTGCGCACTGAAGGCATGCGGAAGCGACGGGAATGGCTATGAAACGGTACGTGGCGCAGGGCCTGCCGGTCAAACCGCGGATCCACGGTGTTCTCCACAGGTGTGGATGATCGCCGCCCACGTGTGGACGATCCGTCTGGGGAACAGGTCGTCGACCACCCGGGAGAGGCCGCCATACGGGCTGAGAGCCGCAGGATCCCCAGGTTCGCCACCGTCGATTCCCGATGCCCACAGGTTGTGGAAAACTATGTGGACGACAGTTTCCCGTGGGACGCTGCAGACCCGGTTCTCCACGGGTCCGTGCAGACGAGCGCCGGATGTCGCTAGCCCGTCCCCCGCCCCGCAGATGGGCGCCACCGCCCGTGCAGGGTCAGATCAAGGAAGTCTCCAGGAACACCATGGCCAACCAGGACGACATCGGCGGGATCTGGAAGCAGGCGATCGCGGAGCTCGAGGCGAGCCCGGACATCACGCCCCGCCAGCTCGCCTTCGTCAAGCTCGCCAAGCCCCTCGGGGTCTTCGACGGCACGGTGATCATCGCCGTCGCCAACGACCACACCCGGGACTACCTCGAGACGCGGGTCCGGGCCGAGGTGGTGCAGGCGTTGTCGAACGCTCTCGGACGCGACGCCCGCTTCGCGATCACCGTCGACCCGGAGCTCGGTTTCGACCAGGAGGCCGCCGTCTCGCCGGTCGTCGCGGCCCCCGCTCCCGAGCCCATCGACTTCGCGGCGCGCGACGACTCGGCAGAGCTGGGTGAGATCACCCGACGGCGCGCGACGCTGTCGATGGCATCCGGTGGATCCTCCAAGAGCGCGGTCGAACCGGCACGGCTCAACCCGAAGTACCTGTTCGAGACGTTCGTCATCGGCTCGTCCAACCGGTTCGCCCACGCCGCGGCGGTCGCGGTGGCCGAGGCCCCGGCCAAGGCCTACAACCCCCTGTTCATCTACGGCGACTCGGGGCTCGGCAAGACCCACCTCCTGCACGCGATCGGCCACTACGCGTACAACCTCTACCCGGGCGTGCGCGTGAAGTACGTGAGCTCCGAGGAGTTCACGAACGACTTCATCAACTCGATCCGCGACGAGAAGGCTGGTGCGTTCCAGCGCCGCTACCGCGAGGTCGACTTCCTCCTCATCGACGACATCCAGTTCCTGCAGGGCAAGGAACAGACCGTCGAGGAGTTCTTCCACACCTTCAACACGCTGCACAACGCGAACAAGCAGGTGGTCATCACCTCCGACCTTCCGCCGAAGCAGCTCAACGGGTTCGAGGACCGGCTGCGTTCCCGTTTCGAGTGGGGCCTCATCACCGACGTGCAGCCCCCGGACCTCGAGACGCGTATCGCGATCCTCCGCAAGAAGGCCAGCGGGGAGCGTCTTGCTGCTCCCGACGACGTCCTCGAGTACATCGCCTCGAAGATCTCGTCGAACATCCGTGAGCTCGAGGGCGCCCTCATCCGGGTCACGGCCTTCGCCAACCTCAACCGGCAGCACGTCGACCTCGCTCTGGCCGAGATCGTGCTCAAGGACCTCATCACGGACGACGACGCCTCTCAGATCACCGCGGGCAGCGTCATCGCCCAGACCGCGGCGTACTTCGGTCTGACGATCGACGACCTCTGCGGCAGCTCGAGGTCGCGTGTGCTCGTCACGGCGCGGCAGATCGCGATGTACCTGTGCCGGGAGCTGACGGATCTGTCGTTGCCGAAGATCGGGCAGCAGTTCGGCGGACGGGACCACACGACCGTGATGCACGCGAACCGCAAGATCACGGAGCAGATGGCGGAACGCCGGTCGACCTTCAACCAGGTCACGGAGCTCACGAGCCGCATCAAGCAGCAGCACCGCGGCTGAGCCGGCCGCGGTGCCACCCGGTGGACCGCAGGTGGCCGGGAGGTGACTGCACAGCGAATGTTCACACCTGTGCATAGCCCTGTGGACAGCCGTGGACCAGTGCCACTCCGCCTGTGGATAACGTCGGCGGAACGGTGGACGCCCGTCGGTGGAAAACCCGTCGTCCACCGAAGTGACACGTCATCCACAGGGACGACGACTGTCGCCGCACAGACCAACCTTGCGTGTGACCTGCGGCAACACCCTCGATCCACAGGTTCCACAGGTGCTACTACAACGACTACTCATCTCTCAGAAGGACATCCACACGCCTTCATTGCCGTGCCGCGCCCACCGCGCGACACCGACCACGCCACCTCACATCTGCCCCTCCGGGGCAGTCGCCACCTACAGAGAGACTCGCGTAGGGTTCAACCACGTCGACCGCTGGAAGGACTACGGACGACGCCGATCGTGGTGCTGACCCATTCCGGGCCGTCAGCACCTGACGCATGCCGACGAGGCGTGCCCAGGAGGGGTGTGCAATGAAGTTCCGGGTCGAACGCGACGTGCTCGCAGAAGCCGTCACCTGGACAGCTCGCTCCCTCCCGACCCGCCCTCCGGCACCAGTTCTCGCAGGCGTGCGCATCGACGCCGCGAGCGACGGCACCCTGGGTCTGTCGAGCTTCGACTACGAGGTCTCTGCACGTTCTGAGATTCCCGCCGAGGTCACCGAGCCGGGCACCGTCCTCGTGTCCGGTCGCCTCCTGGCAGAGATCTCGCGGTCCCTGCCAGCGCGTCCCGTCGACTTCGTCGTCGAGGGGTCCAAGGTCACGGTCACCTGCGGAGCAAGCCGTTTCACCCTGCTCACCATGCCGGTCGAGGACTACCCGGCACTGCCGGTGATGCCCGACATCGCGGGTGCCATCACCGGTGAAGAGCTGACGAATGCCGTCGCCCAGGTGACGGTCGCGGCGAGCAGGGACGACACGCTGCCGCTGCTCACGGGCGTCCGTGTCGAGATCGAGGGGGAGAACATCACGCTCCTCGCCACGGACCGCTACCGGCTCGCGCTCCGCGAGCTCACCTGGAAGCCGGCGTCACCGGACATCTCCACGGTCGCGCTCGTCCGCGCCCGGACGCTCTCGGACGTCGCGAAGTCTCTCGGCGGCGCGGGCGAGGTCAACGTCGCACTGTCGACCGGGAGCGGGGTCGACATCATCGGATTCGAGGCAGGCGGCCGGCACACGACGTCGCTCCTCGTCGACGGCGACTACCCCCACGTGCGGCGTCTGTTCCCGGACGAGACCCCCATCCATGCGGTCATCCCGACGCAGCCGCTCATCGACGCCGCGAAGCGCGTCGCCCTCGTCGCAGAACGCAACACCGCCATCCGCATGAGCTTCTCCGAGGGCCAGGTCGTGCTCGACGCAGGCCAAGGCGACGACGCGCAGGCATCAGAGGCCCTCGAGGCGGTCCTCGTCGGGGACGACATCTCGGTGGCGTTCAACCCCCAGTTCCTCCTCGACGGGTTGGGGGCGCTGGGTACACCGTTCGTGCGGCTGAGCTTTACGCACCCCAACAAGCCTGTCGAGTTCACCGGGCAGGGGTCCCTCGACGGCGAGGACAGCTCTCACTACCGCTACCTGCTGGTGCCCATCCGCTTCGCCAGCTGAGCCAAAGGAGATGCACACGTGCGCATAGGCCTCGTCGGACTGGGGAAGATGGGCGGGAACATGCGTTCCCGCCTCCGCGCCGGCGGCATCGAGGTCGTCGGTTACGACCGCGATCCGCAGGTGTCGGACGTCGCATCCCTCGCTGACCTGGTCGCCGAGCTCCCCGCGGGCGAGCGGTTCGTGTGGGTGATGGTGCCCGCCGGGGACATCACCCGGGCCGTCCTGACGGACCTCGCCGGACTGCTCAGCGAGGGTGACACTGTCATCGAGGGCGGGAACACGCACTACGTCGAGGATGCAGCCCGTGCGGCGGAGCTCGCCGAGCACGGCATCGGGTACCTCGACGTCGGGGTCTCGGGCGGTGTCTGGGGTCTCGAGAACGGGTACGGGCTCATGGTCGGCGGCGACGTCGAGCTCGTCGCCCGCGCGATGCCGATCTTCGACGCGCTGCGGCCGGAGGGCCCGCGCGACGAGGGATTCGTCCACGCCGGGAAGGTGGGGGCGGGGCACTACGCCAAGATGGTGCACAACGGGATCGAGTACGGCCTCATGCAGGCGTACGCCGAGGGGTACGAGCTGCTCGACGCCAAGGACATCGTGCTCGACGTCCCGGGGACCCTCAAGGCGTGGACGCGGGGTACGGTCGTGCGGTCGTGGTTGCTGGACCTGCTCGTCAAGGCGCTCGAGGAGGACCCCTCTCTCGCGGAGATCAGCGACTGGGTCGAGGATTCGGGTGAGGGCAGGTGGACCGTCGACGAGGCGATCGACTCAGCGGTGCCGCTCCCGGTGATCTCTGCGGCGCTCTTCGCTCGGTTCGCCTCCCGCCAGGGGGCGTCGCCCGCGATGAAGGCGGTCGCCGCGCTACGGCACCAGTTCGGTGGGCACGCGACCCGTCCCGCCGACGGCTGACCGCCCGACGACCTTGTTCCACGTGAAACACGACGCCCCCGCGGGGTAGAGATCCGTAGGTCTGATGTACGTCTCGCACCTCTCGCTCCTCGACTTCCGCTCGTACGAGCAGGTCGACGTCGAGTTCACCCCCGGCATCAACGCACTCGTCGGCCCGAACGGCCAGGGCAAGACGAACCTCGTCGAGGCCATCGGGTACGTCGCGACGCTCAGCAGCCACCGGGTCGCTGCGGACGCCGCCCTCATCCGTGCCGGGGCCTCACGAGCCGTCATCCGGACGCGGATCGTGCGGGGCGACAGGGCGAGCGTCGTCGAGATCGAGCTCGTTCCGGGCAAGGCCAACCGTGCACGTCTCAACCGGGCACCTGTCCAGCGGCCGCGTGACGTCCTCGGTGTCGCGCGGACCGTGCTCTTCGCGCCCGAGGACCTCGTCCTCGTCAAGGGCGACCCCGACGCACGTCGCCGGTTCCTCGACGAGCTGACCGTCCTCCTCGTGCCACGGATGGCCGGGACGTTGTCCGACTACGACCGGGTCCTGCGCCAGCGCAGCGCGCTGCTCAAGTCTGCTGGCGCAGCGCGTCGCTCGTCGTCCGCCCCGGACCTGCGGACGCTCGACGTCTGGGACGCGAAGCTCGCGCAGACCGGCGCCCAGATCATCGCGCTGCGCCAGCGCCTCGTCGCGGCCCTGCGGGCGCCCGTCGCCACGGCCTACGAGCAGGTGAGCGCCGGGCAGGGGCACGCGGAAATCACCTACCGTTCGTCCCTCGTCGCCGCGATGGGCGGTGACGAGATCGCGCAGTACGCGGAACCGACGGACGTCGCGGTCGTCGAGGCGCAGCTGCTCGAGGCGATGGCGGCCGTCCGCGCCAAGGAGCTCGAGCGTGGTGTCTGCCTCGTCGGACCGCACCGGGACGAGCTCGTCCTCACGCTCGGCGGCCTGCCTGCCAAGGGCTATGCGAGCCACGGTGAGTCGTGGTCCTTCGCCCTCGCGCTGCGTCTCGCGTCCTACCGGTTGCTCACCGACGGTCCGGACCTTCCCGTGGCGGGCGACGACGAGACGTTCTGGTTCGCCGAGTCGGGACCGGACACGGAGCCAATCCTCGTCCTCGACGACGTGTTCGCCGAGCTCGACGTCCGCCGTCGCTCCCGGCTCGCGGACCTCGTCGCCGGTGCCGGCCAGGTCCTCATCACCGCCGCCGTCCCGCAGGACGTGCCGGAACAGCTCGTCGGGACGCACCTCGAGGTGCGGGGAGGGCAGGTGCGCCGTGCCGACTGACCCTGACGACGCGGTGCGCCCGGCATCCGGGGGCCGGGACGACGCGGCGGACGACGCCGCGCGCGACGATGCGGGCGAGACCTCGGACGGGTCTCCGGTCGTCGCCGACGGACGGCCCGTCGGCGAGATCATCGACCTCACGCCACCAGGGGACGTTGCGCGTGAGGCCCTGAACCGGGCGCGTGCTGCCGCGCGGGCGAAGGGTCTCTACCCGGGTGCGCAGCGTCGTCGCATCCTTGCCGAGCCTCCGCGCAGCGGTCCGGGCAGGGACGGGCGCGACCCGAAGCTCTTCGCGGAGACGCTCGCCGCCCTGCTCCAGCAGCGCGGGTGGGTCCAGGAGGTGTCGGTCGGCGGCGTCATCGGGCGGTGGCGGGAGGTCGTGGGCGCGGACATCGCGGACCACTGCACACCCGAGACCTTCGAGGATCACGCGCTGGTCGTGCGGGCGGACTCCACGGCGTGGGCGACGCAGATCCGGCTGCTCGTGCCCCGGTTGCTCGCCCTCATGGAGCAGGAGGTGGGTCAGGACGTCGTCCAGTCGATCACGGTGCTCGGCCCGGCCGGCCCGGGGTTCGGCAAGGGGTTGCGGTCGGTGCGCGGGCGCGGAGTGCGGGACACGTACGGGTGAGGGGTCGGGCCGTCTCGTGCCGTCGCGGGTGCCCGCAGGAGCATGATCCCCACCTGTGGGCAGCCCTGTGGAAATCTCGTGTGAATCCCTGAGATTTCGCTGTTCTCCGGTAGACTCAGGGGTGGAATTCCGATCGCTGACCGCGATCGGAGAAAAGCAGCCCCCCAGCTTCCAGCCCGGTCCGAGACCTGTCTCGCCCGGGCTGGACCACGGTGTGCTGCAGAAGGACTGAGGAGCACCACCACCCGTGGCAGAATCCAACGACGCCGCCGTTCCCGAGCCGACGACTTCGGTCGGAGCGGTCCGCGACGACAGCTACGACGCCAGCGCGATCACCGTCCTCGAAGGACTTGAAGCAGTCCGCAAGCGTCCCGGCATGTACATCGGCTCCACCGGTGAGCGTGGCCTCCACCACCTCGTCTACGAGGTTGTGGACAACTCTGTGGACGAGGCCCTCGCGGGCCACTGCGACCACATCGAGGTCACCCTCCTGGCCGACGGCGGTGTCCGCGTCGTCGACAACGGCCGTGGCATCCCGGTGGGTATCCACCCGACCGAGGGCCGACCCACCGTCGAGGTGGTCATGACGATCCTGCACGCCGGTGGAAAGTTCGGCGGCTCCGGGTACGCGGTCTCCGGTGGTCTGCACGGCGTGGGCATCTCCGTCGTCAACGCGTTGTCCTACAAGGTCGAGACCGAGGTGCGACGCGAAGGTTTCACGTGGAACCAGTCGTTCCGCGACGGGGGCAAGCCGTACGGGCCCCTGCGCCAGGGTGATCCGACCGACGAGACGGGCACGACGCAGACGTTCTGGGCCGACCCCGAGATCTTCGAGACGACGGACTACGACTTCGAGACGCTGCGCGCCCGCTTCCAGCAGATGGCCTTCCTCAACAAGGGCCTGCAGATCACGCTCACGGACGAGCGCCCGGAGCACACGGGAACTGATGACGAGGTCACGGGCGACGAGATCGCCGGCGCGACTGCCGGGGACGACGTCGCGATGCCGGAGAAGTTCCGCTCGGTGACGTACAAGTACGAGCACGGGCTCCTCGACTACGTCGCGCACCTCAACTCCGCCAAGAAGGTCGAGGTCGTCCACCCGGAGATCATCGCGTTCGAGTCCGAGGACACCGACCGCCGCATCTCTCTCGAGATCGCGATGCAGTGGACGAACGCGTACTCCGAGTCCGTGCACACCTACGCCAACACGATCTCGACGACCGAGGGTGGGACGCACGAGGAGGGGTTCCGGGCAGCGATGACCGGGCTCATCAACCGGTACGCCCGCGCGAAGGGCATCATCAAGGAGAAGGACGAGAACCTCACGGGGGACGACATCCGTGAGGGCCTCACGGCCGTCATCTCGATCAAGCTCGGCGAGCCCCAGTTCGAGGGGCAGACGAAGACGAAGCTCGGCAACACCGAGGCCAAGACGTTCGTCCAGTCCGTCGTCAACGACCGGCTCGGCGACTGGCTCGACTCCCACCCGGGCGAGGCGAAGGACATCATCCGCAAGGCGATCCAGGCGTCGCAGGCCCGCCTCGCCGCCCGCAAGGCGCGCGAGGCGACCCGGCGCAAGGGTCTGCTGGACTCGGGCAGCATGCCCGGCAAGCTCCGCGACTGCCAGTCGAACAAGCCGGAGGAGTGCGAGGTCTACATCGTCGAGGGTGACTCGGCAGGGGGTTCCGCGGTCCGCGGACGCAACCCCCGGACCCAGGCGATCCTGCCCATCCGCGGAAAGATCCTCAACGTCGAGCGCGCACGACTCGACCGCGCCCTGGGCAACCAGGAGGTCCAGGCCCTCATCACCGCCTTCGGCACGGGCATCGGTGAGGACTTCGACATCGACAAGCTCCGCTACCACAAGATCGTGCTCATGGCCGACGCCGACGTCGACGGGCAGCACATCTGCACCCTGCTCCTCACGCTGCTCTTCCGGTACATGCGCCCGCTCATCGAGCACGGCATGGTCTACCTGGCCCAGCCGCCCCTCTACCGGATCAAGTGGTCGAACGCGGACCACGCCTACGTCTACTCCGACCGGGAGCGTGACGAGTACATCCGCGTGGGCACGGCCGCCGGCAAGCGTCTTCCCAAGGACAACGGCGTGCAGCGGTACAAGGGTCTCGGCGAGATGGACTACTCCGAGCTGTGGGACACGACCATGGACCCCGAGCACCGCACCCTGCTGCAGGTGACGCTCGACGACGCCATGGCTGCCGACGAGATCTTCGCGGTGCTCATGGGCGAGGACGTGGAGTCCCGACGCAACTTCATCCAACGCAACGCCAAGGACGTGCGGTTCCTGGACATCTGAGTGCCGGGAGCGGGCGCGAGCCCGTTCCCTCCCCGAGCCCCAGGACCCCCGACGGCGGACGCGCCGGACATCGAACGAGGTAGACCGTGACTGACGACCAGACTCCAGACCCCAGCACTCCCGCCCCCCGCCCCTGGACGGGCGCCGCGATCGAGCACGGCAACATCGAGCGTGTCGACCTGCAGCTCGAGATGCAGCGGTCGTACCTCGACTACGCGATGAGCGTCATCGTCGGGCGTGCTCTTCCGGACGTGCGCGACGGGCTCAAGCCCGTGCACCGCCGCGTCATCTACGCGATGTACGACGGTGGTTACCGTCCCGACCGGGCGTTCTCCAAGTGCAGCCGCGTCGTCGGTGACGTCATGGGCAAGTACCACCCGCACGGTGACACGGCGATCTACGACGCGCTCGTGCGCCTCGTGCAGGACTGGTCGCTGCGCTACCCGCTCGCCGCCGGGCAGGGGAACTTCGGCTCGCCCGGGAACGACCCTGCAGCCGCCCCCCGGTACACCGAGACGCGCATGGCACCCATCGCCATGGAGATGGTCCGGGACATCGACAAGGACACCGTCGACTTCCGGGACAACTACGACGGCCGCACCCAGGAGCCGTCGATCCTGCCCTCGCGGTTCCCGAACCTGCTGGTCAACGGCTCGTCCGGCATCGCTGTCGGCATGGCGACGAACATCCCGCCGCACAACCTCCGCGAGGTGGCGGAGGGCGTGCAGTGGTACCTCGACCACCCCGACGCGACCCGTGAGGAGCTCCTCGAGGCTCTCATGGCACGCATCAAGGGACCGGACTTCCCGACGGGTGCGACGATCCTCGGTCACCGGGGCATCGAGGACACCTACCGCACGGGTCGCGGTTCCATCACGATGCGGGCGGTCGTCAACGTCGAGGAGATCCAGAACCGGATCTGCCTCGTCATCACCGAGCTGCCCTACCAGGTCAACCCCGACAACCTCGCGGAGAAGATCGCGACCCTCGTCAAGGAGGGCCGCATGCAGGGGATCGCGGACATCCGCGACGAGACGTCCGGTCGGACCGGCCAGCGCCTGGTCATCGTGCTCAAGCGCGACGCCGTCGCGAAGGTCGTGCTCAACAACCTCTACAAGCACACGCAGCTGCAGGACAACTTCAGCGCGAACATGCTCGCGCTCGTCGACGGCGTGCCGCGCACCCTGAGCATCGACGCGTTCGTCCGGCACTGGGCGGTGCACCAGCTCGAGGTCATCGTGCGACGCACGGCGTACATGCTGCGCGAGGCCGAGGCGAAGATCCACATCTTCCGGGGGTACCTCAAGGCCCTCGACGCCCTCGACGAGGTCATCGCGCTCATCCGCCGCTCACCCGACGCCGACCAGGCTCGCACGGGCCTCATGGAGTTCCTCGACATCGACGAGCTCCAGGCGACGGCGATCCTCAACATGCAGCTGCGCCGGCTCGCTGCCCTCCAGCGTCAGGAGATCATCAACGAGCACGACAAGCTCGAGCGGGAGATCCTCGAGTACCAGGACATCCTCGCCAAGCCGGAACGTCAGCGCACGATCGTCTCCGAGGAGCTCGCGGACATCGTCGCGCGGTACGGCGACGAGCGACGCACAACGATCGTGCCCTTCGACGGTGACGTGTCCATGGAGGACCTCATCGCCGAGGAGGAGGTCGTCGTGACGATCACCCGCGGCGGGTACGTCAAGCGCACGCGCAGCGACAGCTACCGTGCGCAGAAGCGTGGCGGCAAGGGGGTCCGCGGCGCTGCGCTGCGCGAGGACGACATCGTCGACCACTTCTTCGTCACGACGACCCACCACTGGCTGCTGTTCTTCACCAACCTCGGCCGGGTGTACCGGGCCAAGGCGTACGAGCTGCCCGAGGGTGGCCGTGACGCGAAGGGTCAGCACGTCGCCAACCTCCTCGCGTTCCAGCCGGGCGAGCAGATCGCGCAGGTCCTCGACATGCGCGACTACGACGCGGCGGAGTACCTCGTGCTCGCGACCCGGCGTGGGCTCGTGAAGAAGACCCGGCTGTCGGAGTACGACTCCAACCGCAGCGGCGGCGTCATCGCGATCAACCTGCGCCAGGACGAGGACGGCCGGTCCGACGAGCTCGTCTCCGCGCGGCTCGTCGACTCGACGGACGACCTCATCCTCGTCTCCCGCAAGGGCCAGTCCATCCGCTTCACGGCGAGCGACGAGGCGATGCGCCCGCTGGGCCGTGCGACGTCGGGTGTCACGGGCATGAAGTTCCGCGGCGACGACGAGCTGCTCGCCATGGACGTCGTGCGGGAGGACGCCAACCTCTTCGTCGTGACCGAGGGCGGTTTCGCGAAGCGCACCCGGGTGAGCGAGTACCGGGTCCAGGGCCGTGGCGGACTGGGCATCAAGGTCGCCAACCTCGTCGAGGCACGCGGGGATCTCGTCGGAGCCCTCGTCACGGAGGAGGACGACGAGGTGCTCGTCATCATGGAACGCGGCAAGATCGTCCGTTCTGCCGTGTCGGAGGTCTCGCTGACCGGTCGCACCACGCAGGGCGTGACGTTCGCCAAGCCGGACAAGAACGACAAGATCATCGCCGTCGCGCGTAACGTGGAGCGCAACCTCGGTGCAGCGCTCGAGTCGGGCGAGGTCCCCGAGGCCGCTGACGAGACCGGTGCCGTACGCCCACCGGTCGATGCCAGCACCGAGCACGCCGAGCAGGACCCCGATGCCCCGGGCACGCACGACGAGGCCGGGGCGAACGAGACAGCTGACACCGCAGAGCCCGAGGAGACCCGATGAGCCGTGAGACGACCGAGAAGGTGAGCACCGCCGACGGGGCGAAGGGCAAGGCGACCATGCCTCCCGTGCCGGCTCCCGGGCGCTCCGACGCGCCTGAGGCTGCGACGCCGCCGAACGGCACGCCCGTCGTCCGCCAGCCGGAGCGTACGGGGACGCCACCCACGATCGCTCCGGCGTCGGGTCCCGCGGCACCGAAGACGGGGGCGACCAAGACGGGATCGACCACGACGGGATCGACCACGACGGGGGCCGTCAAGACCACGGCCACCACGGCGACGCAGAGCGAGCCCGCGGGCACGGCGACGTCGGTGAAGGCCGGGGACGGCTCTGGAGCTGCGACCAGCACGGGGACGAGCACTCCCCGCACGGCACGCCCGGTGGGCTCCTCGGCGGCGTCGGCGGCCACCACAGCGCCGAAGAAGCTTGCCGGCGCACCCCGCAAGGTCCGGCTCTCGATCTCCCGCATCGACCCGTGGTCGGTGATGAAGCTCTCGTTCCTGCTGTCCATCGCCATGGGCATCATGCTCGTCGTCGCCGCGGTGGTCTTCTGGCTCGTCCTCGACAGCCTGCACGTGTTCACCGAGGTCAACGACATGATCGTGCAGATCCTGCAGAGCGACAGCCAGACGCCGGACATCCTCCAGTACGTCGAGCTCAGCAGGTTCGTGTCCGTCGCGACGATCATCGCGATCGTCGACGTCGTCATCTTCACGGCGCTCGGCACGATCGGGGCGTTCCTGTACAACATCGTGGCTGCGCTGGTCGGCGGGATCCACCTGACGATGACCGACGACTGACCCAGCTCCGGTCCCCACGGGCGGCACGGAACCGCGTGCCGCCCGCGGGCCCACGGATTTGTGAGAGCTCGCCAGTTTGAGCCCGACCGGATCCGTGGGGTAAGGTCAAGCGCTGCGTCAGGCACGGCCCCCGGGCCTGCACGGCCGGCGTGTTGGGGCCTTTAGCTCAGGCGGTTAGAGCGCTTCGCTGATAACGAAGAGGTCGGAGGTTCAAGTCCTCCAAGGCCCACTGCTGGAACCCACCGAGGGGGAACGTGTGAAGAAGCTCGTGCTCGTCCTGTGTGCTGCTGGCGCGGCTGTCGTCGCCTGGCGGAAGTACAGCGAGCAGAGCTCGGATCGCGACCTCTGGTCAGAGGTCACGGACTCCGTGGACTGACCCGGGTTGCCCGGCATCGTGCCGGGACAGCACGCGGGGCCATGGCGCAATTGGTAGCGCACCTGCTTTGCAAGCAGGGGGTTAGGGGTTCGAGTCCCCTTGGCTCCACAGAGAAACTGCCTCTGAACTGCACAAACGCCCCTGACCGCAATCGGTCAGGGGCGTTTGCAGTTCCGGAGCCCCGCACTTGTCCCACGGTTACTCATCCGCGGAGTCCGCCAGGGTGGCCCTAGGGAATGGCGGGTTCGAGTCGTCCAGGCCAACTGTGGACGGGCCGAGACGATCGAGCACGGCAGTTGCGTCCGGGGCTTCTACGGACCGTTCGAGGTAGTCAGCCTCGGTTACCGCCGTGTCGCCGTGCCCGAGCTGACCCGAGGCGGTCTCGACGTCCGCGAGATCCCTCATCCAGGACGCAACGGTGGACCGCATGGTGTGCGGCGTGGTCCCAGCGAGTACCGATGTGTCCAGCGCCCACCTCAGGCTCCGACGCACGTTGTTCGGTGTGGCTCCGGACCTGCATTCCCGAGTGGTCACCGAGGGCCGGCAACTTCGCCGCGGCTTTCGGGAACGGTTCGGGCTCACGTGGCAGCTCTCGGTATCGACGACGAGACGAGTCGTGTGCGGCGACTTTCAGAGTCGGGGATCGACTGGGAATTGACCTTCCTCAACGCCCGCAGCGTGGACGAAAGGCGGCGCGCAGTGCTTGCGGCGGCTTTCGGTGACGAACTGCCGACGGACACAACCCATGGATCAGGCGAGCAGGTCACACCAGACGAGATTACCGTCCTGCAGGATGCGTATGACGCAGTCGCCGAGCCCACGACCACCGCAGTTGGCGACATCGTTATCGCGGACAACCACCTTGTCGCGCTCGGCCGGGAGCCTTATCAGGGAGTCGCTAGGTCGGAGACCGTCCTAGCAACGTACGGACCTAGACACCACGATGGACCTAAGCACGAGGAGCACCTATGGAGGACATCGAGCTGCGGCTTGCCAAGGCACTGGAACCGGTGCATGGGATGTTCCTCGCCCAGGTCATCGAGCTCGGCCTGCGTTCCAGTTTGCTGGAGCGAATCGACGGGACAGGAGTGCCTGTCGAACACCTGGCGAGCGGCCGGGAACTATCGACATTCCGGGCATGGTACGAGGTGCTTGTCGGTGGATACGGGGCGACCGGGCTGGAGCTGGGGTACCTCCTCAGAGGTTCAGCAAGGTGACCCTCTACGTGCGGCGGGCCGTGCGACTACTGCGGCTCCTGTCCGACGTGCGTGCAGGGTTGATCACGGCAGTGGTGTCGCTGCTGGTCGTCGCGGCACTGATGCCCTCGGGCATCGCAGTCACACTTGGGCTCCTGGTTCGCGCGGTCGAGTCGCCCACCGGTGCGCAAGCCGGCGGACCAGCTGGCCTGTCGTTCTCCCTGCTGCTCCCTCTCCTCGGGCTTGGAGCCGTCTATCTACTCGGCTACCTCGCAGAGTCGCTCGTCGGACCGTTGGAGTATCTTGCCGTGAGCCGGGTGGACCGTGCCCACCGGACACGGATCGCCATGATGGTCGCTGAGGCGCCGACCCTCGACCTGGTCGAAGACCCCGACACGCAGCGGATGCTCCGAGAGGTCGAGGCCGACCCGCGCATGGGCTTTGACCGGACCCCCGGCCAGGGTGCGCTCGGCCAGGTGCGAGCGCTCGCCAACTTGCTCGGTGTGCTTGGCGCGGCTGTGGTGCTCGCTATCAGCTACTGGTGGCTGCCACTTGTCGTGCTCGTACCCGCGACCCTCAATCGGTACCTGCGCAACCAGCAGGCAGTTGTCATCACCACACACTGGCAAGCTGCGGTTTCCGGCGAGATGCACGCCGATATCTGGCGTCGCGCGACTGTCGACCCCGGAGCGGGAAAGGAGACTCGGGTCCTCGGGCTCGCGCAGTGGATGACTGACCGGATGCAGCGCCACATCCGCGAGGCGAACACGCCGCTATGGCGATACCTCAATCGCCTGGTCATCGACGAGTGGAGCCAGTTGCTTCTCGTTGTCGCCGGACTGGCGCCCGCACTGCTTCTTGTCACCGTCGCGGCGGCAGACGGCAGCGGCTCGCTCGCCGCGCAGGCCGCGGTCCTCACGGCGGGCACAGCCGTGTTCGGGCTGCTTGGCGCGAGCGGCGCGGCCCACCGCATCGCCGGAGGAGACGCGATCCTGACGACCACTGCGAAGCTCGCCGACCGCTTGAGCCCAACCGATGCCGACGGTGTGCACGCGGGCTCGGACGATCCCTTCTCCTCGGGAGCCTCGGGCGTGACGCCGGAAGTGACGTTCGAGCGGGTGAGTTTCCGATATCCGGGTACCGAACGCCTGGTCCTGGACGGTCTGGACCTGACTGTCCGGGTTGGAGAGAATCTCGCGATCGTGGGCCTCAATGGCTCAGGAAAGTCGACGCTAGTCAAGCTCCTCTGCGGACTGTACCGGCCGACGTCGGGACGCATTCTTGTGAACGGCGTCGATCTGCGCGACCTCGACCAGGAGACGTGGCGGGCACACCTCGCCGTGATCTTCCAGGACTTCGTCCATTACCCGCTCTCCCTGGCAGACAATGTGCAACTTGGGCGTGATGCCTCCGGCGGGGCTTTCGAGCGGACTGAGAGTAAGACAGGCATCGGACGGGTCATTGGCCGGCTTCCGGACGGCTCGCGGACGCCGCTGTCCCGGTCGCGGGACGGCGGGGTTGACCTGTCGGGTGGCCAGTGGCAGCACGTGGCGCTCGCCAGAGCATGGCTAGCGGTCGAGCGCGGAGCAGGAATCCTTGTCCTCGACGAACCAACCGCGCACCTCGACGTCCGCACCGAGGCTGAGATCTACGAGCGCCTCGCGGACCTGCGAGGGACGACAGCGAGCTTGCTCATCACTCATCGACTTGCATCCGTCCGCGGAGCCGACCGAATCGTTCTGCTGCAGCACGGTTCAATCGCCGAGTCCGGTAACCATGAAGCTCTGATGGCACTGGATGGCAGATACGCCGAAATGTTCCACACGCAGGCGGCACGCTTCGAGAATGACCTGACTAGTACAGGCGGAGGTGCCGAGTGAAGCGATACTGCCGACTCTGGCTTAGCCTGATGGGTTTGTCCTTCCGTGGCGCCCCGGCCTTAACCATGGCGACCTTGACCGTCAGCGTGTTGGACGTCTTCATCGTGGCTGGGTATGCGATTGCCACGCGACACCTCGTCGACACAACCGTCACGGGCAGGGCGGAAGCCGCCGGTCTCCTGGCCGTCGGCGTAGCCGTTGCATTCGCACTGACGATGGTGGCCCGCGACATGCTGTTCAATCTGGTCGGCACGGTGGCGGACCGTGTGGGACGGCTGGAGCTGAACCCGCGCATCCACGTCGCCATCGCTGGTATCGATGGCCTGGAGCACTTGGAGCGCCAGGACTACTTGGATCGCGTGACGGTCGTGCGCGGTGCGGCCGGCTCATTGATGCGGGGTTGTTGGGGTGTCGTGGCGACGGCATGCGGCATCGGCAAGCTGGTCGTGACCGTTTCACTGCTCGGGTCGGTCAGTCCGTGGATGCTCTCGCTGCTCGCCTTCGCCTTCGTCCCGATCTGGACAGATGCGCGCGGCCAAGCCGCGGTCGCGAGGGCGGAGGTGCGCAGCGCGGAGAACTACCGCCTACAGCAAGATCTGTTCGACCTGCAGGTCCGCCCAGCCAGCGGTAAGGAACTGCGCCTGTATGGCAACGCTCGCTGGGTAGCGAGCGCGCAGGCTGAAGCGTGGGATCAAGCTGTGTCCCAGCGTGTGAAGGCGAGGCTTTCCGCAGGTGCCTGGCGGTTCGCCGGCTGGACAGTCTTCACCCTCGCGTTGACCTGCGCCCTCATGCTCGTCGTCCGGCAGGTCGAAACCGGGGTGGGAACCATCGGCGACCTCGTGCTGACTGTGACGATCGCCGCGACCCTTCAGCAGAGCGCCCAGGCCGTTGTCACGACCGCGACAGACACGGCAGGTACCCGCCGCTACGTCGAGCCGTACCTCTGGTTGCAGGACTACGTGACCGAGCAGCGGCACCAACGGGAAGGAACGACGCCGATGCCATCACGGCTCGACGAGGGCGTCGTCGTCGAGGGACTCACCTACTCATATCCGGGCACGACGATGCCCGCCGTGAGCAACGTTGATGCACGCTTCCCTGCAGGGACTGTTACGGCGATCGTTGGGGAATACGGGTCCGGAAAGTCCACGCTCGTGAAGTTGCTGTGCCGTTTCTACGATCCCGACGAAGGACACATCACTGTGGACGGCGAGGATGTCGCTGGCATCGCGATGGCCGGATTCCGGCAGAGCATTGCGGCAACATTCCAGGACTTCGGCCGATTCGAGGTGGACTACCGCACCGGAGTCGCGGTCGGTGACCTCACGGCCTTCCATGACGAGGACCGGATAGCCTCCGCGATCGAGGCGGCGGGCGCCTCGGGGATAGTTGCGAACCTTCCTGGCGGCGTCCTTACTCAACTCGGCAAAGATCTTGGCGGCGTGGAGCTGTCTGAGGGGCAATGGCAGTGCACTGCGATCGCACGGTCCTCGATGCGAGAAGCGCCAGTCCTTCTGATCTTGGATGAGCCCACCGCCTCCCTCGACGCGCTGAGCGAACAGGCTGTTTTCGAACGGTACGCGAGCCGCAGTGCGCGGCTCGGGATCCACAATGGGGCCGTCACCGTGATCGTCTCGCACCGGTTCTCGACCGTTTCGACTGCCGATCAGATTCTTGTTATGCACGAGGGCACAATCATCGAGCGGGGGACGCACAAGGAGTTGATGGAAATCGGCGGACGCTACGCCGAAATGTTCGAACTGCAAGTTCGTGGATACCAGAACGAGGTGAAGTAATGAATGTGATCGTCAAGGCGCACAACGAGTGGGACTACCTGGAAGAGGTGATCATCGGTCGGATCCCCTCCCGGACATGACGAAGGGCCCGACCACACCGCGGCCGGACCCTTCGTTGGAACGAGCTGAGCAGCCCTACTTCGTGTCGCTGCTGTCGCTGCTGTCGGGGGCGACGTCCTCACCGACGACGTCGGACTCGAGGACGGCACCAGCCTCCGTGACGACGGCCTCGTCGGCCTTGTGCTTGGGTGCGTCGCCGGAGGTGAGGATGTCTGCGGGTGCGTCGACGAGCGGAGTCGCGACGTCGTCCGTGGCGAGCTCCGCCGAGACGCTCTCGCTGGAGGCGATGTCGGGGTCGATGCCCGTCGCCGCCGGGGTGTCCGACTTCTTCGTGCGCGGTCGGGTCGTGGCCTTCTTCGCGGTGGCCTTGGCGCCGGAGATCTTGTCCGAGACCTTCTCCGAGATGTCCTCGACAGACCCGGCGACCTTCCCGGAGACCTCGCGGCTCTTTGCGACGGCCGCGCCAGCGGCCTCCCCGACGGCCTCTGCGGCGTCACCCACGGCGCCCTTGGCGTCGTCGACGGCCTCGTCGAACACGCTCGCGTCGACCTTCTCCCACGGCTCGGCCCACGGGTCCGTCGTGGGCTGCGACCGCTTCCACAGGACGTACGCGCCACCAGCGGCGGCCACGCCGCCGACGATCCACCACGCCTTGCCGGACTTCTTGTGCTGCTTCTCCGCGAGCTTGGCCGCCTCGGCGAGCTTGAGCGGACCCTTCTGGGAGGCAGCCGCCAGGGAGTTCGCCAGGTGCGTCGCGCCAGAGGTCGTCTTCGCTCCGGCGACCTCCACCCCGCGCACGGTCGCCGAGGCGGACCTCTCGGCAGCAGCGTTGATGGCCGCCACGACCTTCGGGACGATCTCGTCGACGAAGCGCTCGTGCGCGGAGTCGATGACGGGCGCGGCCTTCTCCGCTACCCGCTCGACGCGGGGTGCGGTGGCCTTGAGGGTCTCGTTCCAGGCCTGCTCGATGCGCGGGGTGGCCCAGTCGACGACGGCGTCCACCTTGGGCGCCCCCCAGTCCTTCGCGTGCACGGCAGCGCCCTTGGCCTGGCCGGCGAGCATCCCCGCGGCGTCCGCCGCGTGGTGCGCTCCGACCGTGACAGCTGCGGCGACCTCGGCCGCCTGGTTCTTGAGCTTCTCGGCGTCGATCTTGTCTCCAGCACCGCGCGCGAGCTTCTTCATACCGTCCGACATCCGTACTCCCATGGTTCGAGGGGCATACACCTGCGCCCACTCTGCCACTTCTGCACCAGGTCCGCACCGATCTTGTCTGTGTACGGGCCCGCAGGCCGGCGGTGCCCGTGGAAGAATGACGGAATGTTCGCAACCCTGCACACCACCGCTGGTGACATCCGTATCGAGCTGTTCCCCTTCCAGACGCCGAAGACGGTCGAGAACTTCACGGGTCTCGCGACCGGCACGAAGGCCTGGACCGACCCCAAGACGGGCGCTGAGCGCAACGATCCGTTCTACGACGGGCTGATCTTCCACCGCGTGATCTCCGGCTTCATGATCCAGGGTGGCTGCCCGCTCGGGACCGGGACCGGCGACCCCGGCTACAAGTTCAACGACGAGATCCACCCCGAGCTCTCCTTCTCGAAGCCGTACCTCCTGGCGATGGCGAACGCCGGGACGCGACGCAACCCGGTCACGGGCGAGGCCGAGGGCACCAACGGGTCGCAGTTCTTCATCTCTGTCGCGGCCACGCCCTGGCTGACGGGCAAGCACACGATCTTCGGCGAGGTCGCCGACGATGCCAGCCGTGCTGTCGTCGACAAGATCGCTGCCGCGCCCACGCGTCCGGGCGACCGCCCGGTCGAGGACATCACGATCACCTCGGTGACCATCGAGGACTGAGCCTCACGGGGCACCCTGCGCAGGACGGCAGCACCGACGGAGAATCACACCGGTGTAGTTATCCACAGCTGGGGACAAGCTTGTGCACAAGCGGATCCACTGTGGATCCTGCGTCACAGGCGCTCCTGCCGCCCGTGCCCCACAGGGGGGCCCCACAGCGGGGCCCCTCAGCGGGACCCCGCAGCGGAGCCTCACGCGGCGAGACGACGAACGCCCTGCTCGCCACCTCCACGGAGGGGCGAGCAGGGCGTTCGTGTGTCCGGCGGGCCGTGCGGCCGGAACCGGCTACTTCCAGCGGGTGGCGAGGATGAAGCCGGAGAGGATGAGTGCGAAGCCGACCGCGATGTTCCACTGCCCGATGGCCGGCACCGGGAGCCGCAGGCCGCCGGACGTGAGGTAGAAGATCACGACCCACAGGATCCCCACGATGAACAGCGTGAGCATCGTCGGCACGAGCCACACCGGGTTGCCGGTCGTCGTCTTCGTGATCTTCGGCGTCGCGGTCTTCCCCGCCGCCTTCTCAGGCTTCTTGCGGGACTTCGATTCGGGCACGGAACCGGCTCCTGTCGATGGGGCGAGGACGTATTCTTGTCTAGCCTAGTGGCAGACGCACGTCAGACACATCACACGGTGGGGAACATGGGGCGACAGTCGCACGGCAGGAGGACTCCACTCAGAGCGACACTCTCCGTCGCCTCCGTGATGTTCATCGCCGGCATCATGTTCACCGCCAACGCCCGGCTCGCTGGCGGTGAGGACGAGAGGCAGCCCGAGAACTTCCGCGAGCTCGTCGAGCAGGAGAGTGCCCGCGGTGACGAGCTCCTGGCCGAGGTCGAGATGCTCCGGGCCGAGGTCGAGACCCTCGGGCAGGCAGCGACCGCCGGAGTGCCGCAGATCTCTCCGGACCGGGCAGTGCCCACCGGGATCCTCACGGGCCGTACCGCCGTGCGCGGGCCAGGCCTGCGCGTCACCGTGCAGGACGCACCCGCCGACGGGTTGCAAGCCCAGCAGTGGAAGCCGGACGACCTCGTCGTGCACCAGCAGGACCTCGAGGGCATCATCAACGCGTTGTGGGCCGGCGGCGCGGAGGCCATGACGCTCGAGGGACAACGGGTCAGCTCGCTCTCAGCCTTCCGCTGTGTGGGCAACGTACTATCTCTGCACGGGCGGGTGTACTCCCCGCCGTACGACGTCGTGGCGATCGGTGATCAACAGGAGATGGTCGACGCCCTCTACGCCTCGCGCTCGGTCGGTGCCTACCTCGACTTCGTCGAGGAGGTCGGCCTCGGGTGGGAGGTCGTCGAGATCGATGACGTGACGATGCCCGCCTACACCGGGACGTCGAGTCTCACGTACGCGCAGGTCCCCGAGGGAACGGACATCTATCAGTGAGTCGTGGCACCCGCACGAAGCAGCGCCCCCCGATGTGGCTGCGCCTCGTCGGGGTGCTCGGAGAGCTCCTCATCACGCTCGGTGTGCTCGTCGCTCTCTTCCTCGTGTGGCAGCTGTGGTGGACAGACGTCCAGGCCGGCCGGAAGCAGGCCGAGGTCACGGCGAGCCTGGGCTGGGAGGCGCCGCCCACGGAGGTGGTCACCGAGGAGGAGGACCCGCCCCAGGGGGATCCGCCGATCATCGCGCAACCTGCCGACGGTGACGTCTTCGCGACGATGTACGTGCCGCGCTTCGGTGCCGACTACTCCGTGAACATCGCCGAGGGCGTGGGCAAGAAGAAGATCCTCGACGCGGGGTTCGCCGGGCACTACCCCGAGACGGCCCTGCCGGGCGCGATCGGCAACTTCTCGCTCGCGGCGCACCGGACCACGTACGCGAAGCCGTTCAACCTCATCGCCGACCTGCAGCCGGGTGACCCGATCATCGTCCGGACGGAGGAGACGTGGTACGTCTACGCGGTGACCGAGTCGAGCGTCGTCACGCCGAGCCAGGTCGAGGTCATCGCCGCGATCCCGGGAACGCTCCCCGGCGACCCCGTGGTCGAACCCACGGAACGCTTCATCACTCTCACCAGCTGCCACCCGATGTTCTCGGCGCGGGAGCGGTACGTCGTGCACGGAACCCTCGTGCGGTGGATGCCCGTCTCGCAGGGTACGCCGGCCGAGATGCAACCCCCCGCGGAAGGACTGTGATGTACGGACTCCTCTGGCGCGCGCTGCCCGGACCCTTCTGGTTCCGTGCCCTCGTCATGATCGCCCTGGCGGTCGGCGTCGTCGTCCTGTGCTTCGAGATCGTCTTCCCGGCGATCGCCGACTACATGCCCTTCAACGAACAGACCGTGGGGGAATGACATGACGCGGATCCTCGTCGTCGACAACTACGACTCCTTCGTCTACACGATCGTCGGCTACCTCAACCAGCTCGGGGCGCAGACCGTCGTCGTCCGCAACGACGCCGTGCCGTCCGCTGACGAGCGGGCGCAGTACGACGGGGTCCTCGTCTCCCCCGGGCCCGGGACCCCCGCAGATGCCGGCCAGAGCCTCCAGGTGATCCGGGACTGTGCGCGGACCGCGACACCGCTCCTGGGCGTCTGCCTCGGCCACCAGGCGCTGGGTGAGGCGTTCGGTGCCACCGTCACCCACGCCCCCGAGCTCATGCACGGGAAGACGAGCGCCGTCGATCACACGGACCGCGGGGTGCTGGCGGGGCTCGCCCATCCGTTCACCGCCACCCGGTACCACTCTCTCGCGGTCGTCGCGGACACGGTCCCGCCCGAGCTGGAGGTCACGGCAGACGTCCAGACGCCGACGGGGCGCATCATCATGGGCCTGCAGCACCGCGAGCTCCCGCTGCACGGCGTGCAGTTCCACCCGGAGTCGGTGCTCACCGACGGCGGGCACCGCCTCCTGGCGAACTGGCTCGAGATCTGCGGGGCGACGGATGCGGTCGCGCGGTCCGAGGGCCTGGCACCGCTCATCCGCCGGTAGGACCGCGAGCCGGGCGCCGAGACACCAGCACCGACATCTCCAGCACCGGCATCTCAGCACGGAGACCTCCAGCACGGAGACCTCCAGTATCGGCATCTGCCGCCCAGCGGCGTCCTGAGACCTGGCACCGGACACAGCAGAGCCCCCGACGACAACCGTCGGGGGCTCTGCTCATCACACGGGGCTGCTAGCCGGACCGGCCGTTCCCGTTGCCGTTCCCCGGGTTCGTGCCGGGTCCCGCACCCGGGCTGGGTGGGGTGCCCTCACCCTCGTCCTCGTCCTCGTCAGGAACCGCCTTGGTGCCGTCCGACACGTAGACGGTCACGGCAGACCCGACGTCGACGAGGGCGCCCGCTCCGGGATCCGTGGCCTCGACGCGACCGGCGGGCATGGTGTTGGCCGTTCCGGGCTGGACGTTGGCGACAAGCCCGAGCTGGGAGAGCGTCGCCACGGCATCCGCCTGGGTGGCGTTCACGAGGCTGTTGGGGATCGGGACCTGCTGGATCTCCGGGGCTTCCGCGACGTACAGCACCACGGTGGCTCCCTGAGCCTGGCGTCCTGCCGCGGGTTCCTGGCGGAGCACGGTCCCGGGCTCCTGGGCGTCGCTCTCCTCCTTCTCGGTGTTGACGTTCAGCCCGAGCGCGTTGAGCGCCGCACGGGCCTCCTCGAGCGGGAGGGTGGAGACGTCAGGCACGTTCACCATCCCGGAGGAGACGTAGAGCGTCACCTGGGTGCCTCGTGGGTGGACCGTGTCCGCCGCAGGGTCCGTCCGGACCACGGAGTCCTTCGGGATGGTCGGGTCGTCCTCCGTCTGGTCGCCGTTGACGACCTTGAAGCCGGCCGCCTCCAGCGCGGCGATCGCCGCCGTCCTGGTCTGCCCGGCGACGTTCGGGATCGCGCTGGCGTCAGGTCCCTGGGAGATCCACACCGACACCTCGGTGTCCGCGGGAACCTCCTTGTCCGCGCTCGGTTCGCTGCGGACGGCCTGGCCCTCGGGGACGGTGTCGCTCATCTCGTAGAGGATGTCGGGGTCCGTCGTGAAGCCCGCGTCGGTCAGCGCGGCCTCCACCTCCTCGATCGTCAGGCCAGCGAGCTGCGGCACGGCGATCGTCGGTATCGCGGGCTCCTCGCCATCACCGCGCAGCAGGAGCATCGCGGCGATCGCGGCCACCGCGATGACAGCGATGGCTACCAGGGCCCAGATGAGGCCCTTGTTGCGCCGCGAGTGGTCGTCCTCGTCGTCCTCGTCAGGTGGCAGGATGCTCGACGAGTCGGAGGCCGGTGCCCATGCCGGAGCGATCTGCGTCTGGGTCGGAGGTCCGCCGTTGGCTGCACCCAGGATCTGGGTCGTGCCAGCGCCTGCGGCCCCCGCTGCTGCGGTGACGACGCCGAGCGACGGGGCAGCGATCGCGGTCCCCCGCACAGCGGCCTCGAGGTCGGAGCGGAACTCCGCCGCGCTGCTGTACCGGGCCGTGCGCTCCTTGGCGAGCGCCTTGAGCGTGATGCGGTCGAGCGTCTCAGGGACGTCGGAGGCGATGCTGCTCGGACTCACCGGAGCCTCGCGGACGTGCTGGTACGCGACCGAGACGGGCGAGTCCCCCACGAACGGCGGCCGACCGGTGAGCAGCTCGAAGAGCAGGCACCCGGTGGAGTACAGGTCGCTGCGCGCGTCGACGCTCTCGCCGCGCGCCTGCTCCGGGGAGAGGTACTGCGCGGTACCGATGACGGCCTGCGTCTGCGTCATGGTCGCGGCGGAGTCCGCCAGCGCCCGGGCGATGCCGAAGTCCATGACCTTCACCGCACCCGTGGGGGTGAGCATGACGTTCGCCGGCTTGATGTCGCGGTGGACGATGCCGGCGTGGTGGGAGTACTCGAGCGCGGAGAGCACCCCGGAGGTGATCTCGACGGCCTCCTCGATGGGCACCGCGTTGCCGTCACGCAGGATCTCGCGGACGGTGTGCCCCTCGACGTACTCCATGACGATGAAGGGCACGTGCGCCATGGCGCCGCCGTGCTCCTGCATCATGTCCTCGCCGGTGTCGTAGACGGCGACGATCGAGGGGTGGTTGAGCGCAGCCGCGGACTGCGCCTCCCGGCGGAACCGCGCCTGGAAGGACGGGTCGCGTGCGAGGTCCGAGCGCAGGATCTTGATCGCCACGGTACGGCCGAGCCTGTTGTCGTGTCCGATGTGAACCTCGGCCATGCCCCCACGGCCGATGAGCTCACCGACCTCGTAACGGCCCGCGAGAATACGGGGTGCGTCGTCAGCCACTACGCGTCCTTAGGTGTTGTCGGTCCTGCGGCGTCGAGCATGTTCGGCGCCATCTCTGGGTAGATCATCCCATCCACGGCGGTCCTCGTGGTGAATGGCTGTGCGGAGGAGCTGTCAGGGTGCTGTGCGGATGCGTTCTCGTCGTCCCGCGTGACGATCGCTCGCACGAGGGTCGCGAGGAGGATGACGACGAGGAAGAGCGCGAGCGCGATGGTGGGCCAGCCGAGCGACCCGATCCGGCGTCCCGTCGTCGTGGAGGTGCGGTGCGGCGTCGCGGTGCGGTGCGTCGCGCCGCCGGACCGTGCACCCGACGAGGAGCGGTTCCGGTCGGCGCGAGTCGCCGGGTTCCGGCTGGCGGCCCGCTGACCAGCAGAGCTCCCACCAGCAGAGCTCCCACCAGCCGAGCTCCTAGCAGCAGGACTCCCCCCGGTCGAGCTCCGGCCGGCGGATGTGCGTCCGGCGGCCGCTGCCCGTGTTCCGTGCGACTGCGCGGCCGGAGGTGGGGGTGGCGGCGGTGGTGGGGGCGGGACCGGGCTTCCGGTTGACGGTGCACCCCTGCCTGCGGGCGCCTTGGTCAGCACGGGCGTGGGCGGGTCCGTCGGCCGGACGGGAGTCGCTGGCGTGTCGGTCCGGCGCCCGGCCGCCTCGCCCCGGGGCCGCATGGCCGGGCGGTCCTCGTCGGTGCTGCGGCGTCCCTCGGCGGCGCGCCGCTCGCTGGAGTGGCGGTGGAGCTCGGGGTTCTGTGGCTCCACGTGCTGCCCCGCGCGGGTGACGGCTGAGGGCTCCCGGGTCGCGGTCGCGTCCTTGAGGTGCGCGCCGGGGCTGCGTGCGGGATCTGCGAGCATCTCCTCCGCGCGCGCCCGCACGGCGCGGCGCTCGGAGGCGGTCGTCGCGCGGCGCGGGGAGCCCGACGACGCACCTGCGCGACGCAGGCCGCTGCCCCACGGGTCCGCCGCGATCTCTTCCGCGAGCAGGTCGAAGCTCCGCGCGAGGACCGCTCCGCTGCGCGGGCGGTCGAGCGGGTCCTTGCTGAGCATCCTTGTGATGAGGTCGGCGAGCCCGGGGTGCACCGATCGCGGCAGCTCAGGGACGGGCTCGTTGACGTGTGCGACGGCGATGTCCACCGGAGTGGCGCCGGTGAAGGGGCGGTTGCCGACGATCGACTCGAACGCGACGATCCCGAGCGAGTACAGGTCTGAGGCGCCTGTGGCCGCCTTGCCGATGGCCTGCTCCGGGGAGAGGTACTGGGCCGTGCCCATGACCATGCCCGCGGCCGTCATCGGCACCTGGTTCGCGGCGAGCGACACACCGAAATCGGTGATCTTCACCTCGCCCGTGCGCTCGAGCAGGATGTTCCCGGGCTTGACGTCGCGGTGCACCACCCCGGCGACGTGCGCGGCGTGCAGCGCCCGAGACGTCTGGGACAGGATGGACAGCAGGCGCAGCACGGGCAGGATCGGCTCGCGCTCGAGGAGGTCGGACATGGGCTCGCCGACGACGAGCTCCATGACGAGGTAGCCGGAGCCCTCCTGCTCCCCGTAGTCGTAGAGCTGGGCGATCCCGGAGTGGGACAGCGCAGCGCTGTTGCGGGCCTCGGTGCGCAGCCGCTCGAGGAAGTCGGCGTTGCCGGCGAACTCCTCGCGGAGGACCTTCGCGGCGACGTCGCGGGCGAGCGACTCGTCGTGCGCGACCCAGACCTCCCCCATCCCGCCGACGGCGATCTGCCGGACCAGGCGGTACCGGCCGCCGAGCGCGATCCCTGCTGCCGGCCTCATCGGTCGATCCCCGCCTGCATCACGGCGCGAGCGATCGGTGCTGCGACGCGACCTCCGGTGGCCTCGTTGGCGAGGTTCCCGCCGTTCTCGACGACGACGGCGACGACCACCTGGGGGTCGTCGGCGGGGGCGAACCCGGTGAACCAGGCGTGCGGCGCCTGGCTCTTGTCCGCACCGTGCTCGGCCGTGCCCGTCTTGCCGGCGACCTGGACCCCCTGGATCTGGGCGGAGGTCCCCGTCCCGGACTGCACGACGCCGACCATCATGTCGCGCAGCGCGTTCGCTGTGCTCTTCGAGATCGGCGTGCTGAGCACGGACGACTCGGCGCGGAACGCCACGTCGAGGTCCGGGGTGCGCACCTGCTGGATGAGGTAGGGGGTCATGAGGTCTCCCCCGTTGGCGATCGCCGCGGAGACCATCGCCACCTGCAGCGGAGTGGTGCGGACGCTCGCCTGACCGATGGCGGCCAGCGCCGTCTCGGCCTCGCTGATGCCGTCCTCGCCCGTCGGGAAGCGGCTGGGGGTCACGGGCATGGGGACCGACAGGTCCGTCTCGAAGCCGAAGGCGGTGGCCTGCTCGGCGAGGACGTCGTCACCGAGGTCGATGCCGAGCTGGCCGAACGCCGTGTTGCACGAGGTCCGCAGTGCGTCGGCGAGGGTCGTCGTCCCGGTGCTCGAGCACTCCGACCCGCCGAAGTTGCCGAGCACCGAGCTCGACTGCGGGAGGGGCAGCTCGGTGGGTGCCGCGATCTCGGTGTCGGGCTGCGCGGCGCCGGTCTCGAGAGCAGCGGCGGCGGTGACGAGCTTGAACGTCGACCCGGGCGGGTAGGTGTCGCCGCCGATCGTCCGGTTGTAGAGCGGGTGGGCGGGGTCCGCCTCGAGGGCCGAGTAGGCCGCGCTCGCCTCGCTCGAGCTGTGCACGGCGAGGAGGTTGGGGTCATAGCTGGGCTTGGAGACCATCGCGAGGATCGCCCCGGTCGAGGGGTCGAGGGCCACGACGGCGCCGCGCTGGTCGCCGAGGGCGTCCCAGGCGGCCTGCTGCATGGCGGGCACGATCGTCAGCTCGACGGCGGAACCCTGGGGGTCCTCGCCGGAGATGAGGTTCTGCAGGCGGCTCCACCACAGGGAGTCCGAGCTGCCGTTGAGGTAGTCGTTGGCGTACCGCTCGATGCCCGTCGCGGGAGAGACGACGGAGTAGTAGCCGGTGACGTGCCCGTAGAGCGCTCCGTCGGGGTACGAGCGCTGGTACCCGAAGGCGTCGTCGACCGGGGTGGAGACGGCCACGGCCTCGCCGCCGATGACGATGGGCCCGCGGTCCGTGCCGTACTCCCGGTAGAGGGTGCGCACGTTGCGCCCGTCGGCGTTGAGGCTCGGAGCCTGGACGAACTGGATCCACGTGGCCGCGACCATGAGGACGAGGAACATCGCGAGCGTGACCACGGCGACGCGCCGGATGGGGACGTTCACCGGTCCACCGTCCCGATGATCTCGGTGCGCTCGTCGGCCCCGTCACCGTATCCGCCCCGGCTGCGGTCGCCGGGACGGACGATCTCGGTCTCGTCGTCCTCGTCGTACCGGCGGGCCGGGGCGTCGTCGGGGTCCTGCCGGTCCTGCGCCGGGGCTGCCGGCACCCCGCGCAGCGGGAGCGGCGTGGGGCGGCGTGCGTTGTCGGAGATCCGGACGAGCAGCGCGACGATGATCCAGTTGGCGAGGAGGGACGATCCTCCGTAGGCGAGGAACGGCGTGGTGAGCCCGGTGAGGGGGATGACGCGGGTGACGCCGCCGACGACGACGAACACCTGCCAGGCGATGACGAACGCGAGGCCGCCCGCGAGCAGCTTGCCGAACCCGTCACGGGTGCCGATCGCGATGCGCATGCCACGCTCGACGAGCAGGAGGTAGAGGGTGAGGATCGCGAGCAGACCGGTGAGGCCGAGCTCCTCACCGAGGGACGTGATGATGAAGTCGGACTCGGCGTACGAGACGAGGTCGGGTCGGCCGTCGCCCCAGCCCGTCCCGAAGAGCCCACCGTTCGCGAGCCCGAACAGGCCGCGGACGAGCTGCCCGGAGCCACCGAACGCCTGGTCGTACACGTCGGGGTCCATCGCGTTGAGCCAGGCGTTGAAGCGGCCCTGGACGTGGCTGAAGTACCGGGCGGCCGCGAGGGCCCCGCCGGCGAACAGCGTGAGACCGATGATCACCCAGCTGATCCGCTCCGTCGCGATGTAGAGCATCGCGACGAAGAGACCGAAGAACAGCAGCGACGTACCGAGGTCGCGTTCGGCGACGAGGACGACGAGGGAGGCGCCCCACACGAGGAGGATCGGCAGCATGTCCCTCATGCGGGGGAGCTGGAGGCCGAGGATCTTGGGGCCCGCGAGGGTGAGGGTGTCCCGGTTGGTGACGAGGTATCCGGCGAAGAACACGGCGAACGCGATCTTGGCGAACTCCCCCGGCTGCAGGGAGAACGGACCGATCCCCACCCAGATCCGGGCACCGTTGATCTGCGTGCCGATCCCCGGGACGAGCGGCAGCGCGACGAGCACGAGACCGACGACCATCGCCGTGTAGGTGTAGCGGCGCAGCGTCCGGTGGTCGCGCAGCACCCAGACGACGGCGACGGCGGCGACCATGCCGAGGGCGGTCCAGCCGAGCTGGCGCGTGGCGAGCTCGGCGGTGTTGCCCTTGAGCTGGGCCGCGAGGTCGAGGCGGTGGATCATCGCGAGCCCCAGCCCGTTGAGGGCGAGGGCGATGGGCAGCAGCACCGGGTCGGCGTACGGGGCGCGCCACCGGACGACGAGGTGGAGGCCGAGTCCGAGGACGGCCATGCCACCGGTGAGGACGTAGAAGTTCGCCGGGAGGGTGCCCTCCATCGAGAGGCTGACGAGCGCGTACGCGCCGCCGCCGATGAGCAGCGCGACGAGCAGGAGACCGAGCTCGCTGGCGCGGCCACCGCGGACCCGGCTGGGCTCGACCGTCGCCATCAGGACGTGCCCTCCGCGTCCTCGACGAGGTTCTCGACGCGTGCTCGGGCGTCGTCGAGCGAGGAGGCGCGCAACGTCCGTTCGACCTGCTGGGCGACGAAGCCCTCGAGCTCGCTGACGCGCAGGTCCGAGACCTCGACGACGGACGAGAGGTGCAGCGGTCCGGCGCTCTGCGGGATGCCTCGGAAGATCGCGACCTTCCCGTCCTGCGCGCCGACGTAGTACTGCGTCTGTGTCCAGCGGTAGCCCCACCAGCCCCCGGCGCCGAGGAGGGCGACGAGGAGCACGACGACGAGGAGGGTGCGGACCCAGCGGCGGCGGGGCTCCTCGTCTGCCTTGGCCTCGTCCGCCTCCTTGCGTGCGCGGGCGCGCTCGGCGCGTGCGGCGCGGCGGCGCGCGCGGCGGCCAGGTCGGGGTCCGGGGACCTCATCGTCCGCGTCGTCCGGAGGGTCCGACGCCATCGGTGCGAGGTCGTCCGGCGCGTCGTCGTCGTGGGACGGCCGGCCCTCCGCGGTCGTCGCGTCGGCCAGGGCCTCGACGCGGGCTCGTGCGTCGGCGAGGAGGGCGGCGGCGCGGGCGGCCGGACCGTCCGCGGCGACGGTCGGGGCATCCCGGCTCACGGCGACCGACCCGACGACCTGCACGCCCGAGTAGGGGCCGGCGCCGTCGGGGAGGTCGTCGAGGTCGAGGACGTCCGCGACGATGCACGTGATGTTGTCGGAGCCTCCGGCGCGCAGCGCCAGCTGGATGAGGCGCTCGGCGCACTCGTCGATGTCGTCGATGTCGTGGAGCGTGCGTTCGAGGGTCTCGAGGCTGACGAACCCGCTGAGGCCGTCGGAGCACAGCAGCCAGCGGTCGCCGACGCGCGCCTCGCGGACCGACAGGTCGGGGTTGAGGTCGAGGTCGAAATCACCGAGGACCCGCATGACGACGGAGCGCTGCGGGTGGTGCTCGGCCTCCTCCGGGGTGATCTTGCCCGTGTCGACGAGGTGCTGGACGAACGTGTGGTCCTTCGTCACCTGGCTGAGCCGGCCGTCCCGGAGCACGTAGGCCCGGGAGTCGCCCATGTGTGCCATCGCGAGCTTGTTGCCCGAGCGCAGGAGTGCGGTGACCGTGGTCCCCATGCCGCCGAGCTCGGCGTCCTCGCGGGACCGGCGCACGAGCTCCAGGCGGGCTTCCTCGATGGCTTCCCCGAGCCGCTCGAGGATCTCGTGGGAGCCGAACGCCTCGCCGTCGAGCGGCGCGAGGGACGCGACGGTGAGCGAGGACGCGATGTCCCCGCCGGCGTGACCGCCCATGCCGTCCGCGACGAGCAGCAGGTGCGGGCCGGCGTACGCGGAGTCCTGGTTGTTGGAGCGCACGAGACCCACGTCGGAGCGCGCGGCATAACGCAGGGCGATGGTCACGGGCGGCTACCTCTGCAGCTCGACGACGCTCTGCCCCACCCGGACCTGCACACCCGGGGAGAGGGGTGTCGGAGAGGTGACCTTCTGGGTGCCGATGAAGGTGCCGTTCGTGGACCCGAGGTCCTCGAGGATCCACTGGTCGCCCGACGGGAAGATCCGGGCGTGCCGGGACGAGGAGTAGTCGTCGTCGAGGACGAGCGTGCAGCTCGGGGCGCGGCCGATGAGGATCGCCGACGTGGTGAGCGGGAGGGTCGTGCCGCGCAGCGGGCCGGACGTGACGACGAGGCGCGAGGGCTTCGCGCGCGGCTTGGGTGCGGGGGCTGCCCCGGACGCGTGGGGGACGCCGGCAACGGCTTCACGGGTGGCGTTCTTGCGGGAGGTGATCCGCGTGCCGTAGAGATCCCGACGCAGGACGCGGATGATCGAGAAGACGAACGCCCACAACAGGACCAGGTAGCCCAGCCGCAGCAGGGTCATCGTCAGTTCGCTCATGGGCGCGCCGGTCACCACTCCCCGCGTGAGGGGTCGTCCGAGACACCCGTCCAGAACATGATGCGCGTGCGCCCGATGGTCAGTGAGTTGCCGTCCAGCAGCGTCGCCGCGGGGACCTGGTGCCCCTCGACGAACAAGCCGTTGGTCGAGCCGAGGTCGGTGGCGATGACGCCGTCCGGGGTGACCCGGATCTCGAGGTGCCTGCGGGACACCCCGGGGTCGTCGACGACGATGTCCGCCTCGGCGCCGCGGCCGATGACGGTGACGGGGCCGGTGAGGAGGTACCGCTGGCCGTCGATGTCGACGAGCGGGTGCCGGGAGCTCGGGGCGGCGCTCGTCGAGGGCGCCACCGCGCCGCGCACCGTCGAGGAGTGCACCTCGAAGCGGCTGTTCTCGAGGTCCTCGGTCTCGAGGAACGACACGGTCACGGGGCCGACGAAGGCGTAGTGCTGGGAGGCTGCGTGCTGGGTGACGTTGGCGGCGAGCTCGTCCGCGATCGTCTCGGCGCCCCACCCCTCGACCTGCGCGAAGTCCTCGACGGAGAGGTAGATGAGGAACTCGTTGGGCACGACCGTGCGGTCGCGGTCCACGACGGCGGCGCGGTCGTCGACCTCGCGTCGCAGGGCGCTGGCGAGCTCCACGGGCTTGAGCTCGCTGCGGAACACGCGTGCGAACGTGTTGTTGACGGCACGCTCGACGCCCTTCTCGAACCTGTCCAGAACTCCCATGCCGCCTCCTTCCGTCCTGCGTGCTCTGCTCCGGGACCGTGGAGGCCTGCTGCCCCCCGACGATCATCGTATAGACCAAACGGTGTGATGAGGGGCATGCGTGCAACACGCACCCTGCATGCTAATCTTCCTCAGTCACGCGTGAGTGGCGGAATGGCAGACGCGCTGGCTTCAGGTGCCAGTGCCCGCAAGGGCGTGGGGGTTCAAGTCCCCCCTCACGCACAGTGGGGCCTTGGAACAACCAAGGCCCAGCAGTCCGGATAACTCCCGGCAGGATGTGATCCTGCCGGGAGTTTCTGGTTCCAGGGGCACCCTGACGACTTGGTGAGCACGGTAGCGTGCTAGTGCCTCTGCTTACCCGGCGCGTCTGGCGGTGAGAACCGGTGGGCGCACGTCGAGCAGCCCGGTCACCATGGTCGTGCCACCCTGGCTGTGGTTCTGTGGAGTTCGGTGACGCCTGGTGCGTCAGGCGGCCGTGGGCGGCCCCTGCCTCGCGGAGTCGTAGGGCTCGTGAAACGCGCGCTTCGCGTTCGGCGGCTCTTGATGTGTGCGTGTGCTCGACGCGCCAGTCATGTCGTCAGCAGTGCGTGCCGGCACCCTCGACGCCTGCCGGTGCCGCGCCCCCGCGAGCCCAGTCGTCGTAACGCCGGGGCGGGATCTCGTGACTGAGAAGCAGCCCTCCCCGTGGCCCCTGCCGTTCCTGGAGGCCAGGCCGCACCTTGAGCCTGGGCAGTGGGGCAGTGGGGCAGTGGGAAGTGCGGATGAGCGCGAACACACGAATCAGCCCGATCAACGAGTTGCACGACGAGCGCCTCCCGCACGTAGAGGGCCGGCTGCTGTCGAGGGGCGTTGAGGTCGCGTTTGAGCCGCGCGGACCAATGCGGGCGAGATCACGCCGTGGCGCGTTGACCGACGCAAATAAGAGGCCGTCGACGCGGCCATGGGCCCGGGCTACATGGCCGTGACGACGATGCGGGAGCCACAGCGTGCCCCTACGCCCGGGTTACTAGCCGTGGACACCTGGATCTCCATGGGGCCGGCCACGTCGGCGTGAGCGAATGTGGTGCCAACACGTCGCGGGTCTCCAACCCGAGCAGACGACGCCGGCGAGCGCGTCACCGGCGACCGGGCGAGCCGACGTGTGCTGCGCAGCGGGGGCATGGGTGTCAGACCCATCTGCCTATGATTCGACCCATGGCAGTGGCTCCCGCGTTCACGTTCGTCGACCTCTTCGCGGGCATCGGCGGGTTCCACGCTGTGATGAAGGCGTTCGGCGGTGAGTGCGTGTACGCAGTCGAGATCGACCCCCGGGCAGCCCACGTCTACGAGGCCAACTGGGGTCACCGAGCCCTCGGTGACATCACCGAGGACGCGGACGCCGACCGCGGCCTGATGAACGTGCCCGAGCACGACGTGCTGTGCGCGGGGTTCCCGTGTCAGCCGTTCAGCAAGAGCGGTGCGCAGCGCGGCATGGATGAGGCGCGCGGGACGCTGTTCTTCAACATCGCCTCCATCATCAAGGCTCACCACCCTAAGGTCGTCATCCTCGAGAACGTCCGTAACCTGGTCGGGCCGCGCCACGAGCACGAGTGGGACGTCATCATCAAGACCCTCCGTCAGGAGGGATATAACGTCTCCGGCACGCCCGCCATCTTCTCCCCGCACCTACTGCCACCTCATCTGGGCGGCACGCCTCAGGTTCGGGAGCGAGTCTTCATCACCGCCACCTATGCCCCGCAGAGTGTGCCGCGCCGGGCCGACGGTTCGGTGGACGTCGCAACTAGAGGCCCGTTGCCGGTGGCGACCATGAAGGACCGGTTTCCTCGAACCTTCGACAGCAACGCGCCCCTTTTCGATCCCGGTTCTGCGGAGGGTGGATGGAACCTGCTGGACTCCGGTCTACTCGACGACAGCCACACCATTCCCGGGTGCGAGCTCTCACCCACGGAGCGACTGTGGATCGACGCCTGGGACGACTTCACACACATCATGCGCACGCAGACGGGGGAGTCCCTGAAGGGTTTCCCCTACTGGGCCGACTCCTGGTTGCAATTTCCTGAGGCGAAGTTCGCAATGCGGCGACCGATGCCACCACTGCTGGACGCCGAGACAAGGTGCTACAGCCCTCGCTCCGAGGAGGGTCCTCAACTACCCGAAAAGGTGACGCGCCCGGTGATCAACAAGTCGGACCCGGACTGGATGCGGTCACACCTACGGCGGAACTATGACGCGTTCGAGAAGCACTGGCGTGTGATCCTGCCTTGGGCGTGGAAGTGGGGAATCTACACGGAACTGTTCCCGGCGAGCCGCCGCAAACTCGAGTGGCAGGCTCAGGACGCCAAGGGCTTGTGGGAGACGGTCATGCACTTCCGCCCATCCGGCATCCGTGCCAAGCGACCGACCTACCTGCCCGCGCTTGTCGCAATCACACAAACCTCGATCATCGGTGATCGAGAGCGTCGACTTTCTCCCCGGGAGACAGCTCGGTTGCAGGGTCTTCCGGACACGTTCATCTTCCCGGGCCAGCCAGCTGCGGCCACTTATAAGCAGATGGGCAACGGTGTGGCGGTGGGTGCCGTCCAGCACGTGTTCCGGGAGCACATCCTCCGCGACGAGAGACTCCTCAACGCCGACCCGGACGGGGTCGGGCCAGCGATAGTAGCGGCCGCCCGCGAGGCGACGCCAGCGTTGGTATCGAAGCGTCTGGCTGAACACCAGCCTGCAGGTACTTCGAGCGTCCGCGTTAAGGCGCGCTACCGCGTCTAGTGTGAGGCGCATGTCCCGCGCCTCCCAACAGCCACAGTTCTTCCTGCCCGCCGCGACGGCTGCGGAGGCGGTCGCGCGGATCTACTCCCTGACGGGTGCTCAGGATCGGGGCACCCGTGGTGAAAAGCGTGCGGTCATCGCCCTACGGGACGCCCTTGGACTCGACATCGATGTGGCGCGGACCAATGCAGTCGTCGGCCGGCAGATCGCTGACGCCCTCGACGTGGAGTGGCGCTCGAACTACGAGGATCTGAACAAGATCAACCTGGCGGGTCTCAATGCCCTGCTGGAGGGGGCCGCCAACGCTTACCACGAGGGATCGTTGCGCCGCCTTGCTGGACAGCGACCGGTCGGGCTTGAAGGAGCACGATGGGAGGCGTTCGAGCCGGCGCGCTCGAAGATCGAGGCAGTGAACCGCATCAGCCAGCTCACCAGTTCGGGATCAGAGTGGCTAGGGCCGGGGAGCAAGGAGCACAAGAGCGTTCTCGTCAATCTCGCCAATGCACTGGCACCCGACCTCGACACCGGCCTGAGCAAGACGAAACTCGGGGCGGCCCTCGCGCACGAGTTCGGCGCCCCGTGGTCGGACGCCTGCGCCTCCACCGGAGAGACGATCTCTTTGGTCGGCCTGAACCTGATCCTCGCGGGTGCGGAACTTCGGCTCGGCCGTCTTGGTGTTGCTAGAGCTATGCTGCTCGACACGCCTGAGGCTGAGGGGGGCGCGCTGGCTGCCGCTCTCCTGGACGGCTGGAGAGCGCAGGGTCAGCCCGACGGTGGTACGCGGGTCGTCTGGGATGGCCGAGCGTGTATCGAGTGGATGTCCGACCAGGGCCTGACTCGCGGACCCAACGACAATGAGTGGCAGGGATTCTACTTCGAGGCGCGAGGGCGGGAGATCCTCAACTCGGCGTTTACCCCAAACCCGACACCCCCGAAGAGCCGGTACAGCAACACACCGTTCGATTACTCGTTGCGTTATGTGTGGGACCTCAAGGCGCACACTGACTCGTGGCGGAGTCCATTGACGGGCGCTGTCCGTCCAGGCCAGTCCTCGGCGCCACTTAACGACCAGGTCGCGATGGACGAGTGCATCGCGGACCAAGGGCTGGGATTCCTGATGCTCAGTGGGGTCGCCGTAGCCGATGAGGACGGGGATTTCGTTGCCTGGCACCGCTCGCGGAAAGCTGAGCGCGGCGTCAAGTCCAAGTCGTCCAACTCCGGAAAATCCCGGATGCGGAAGGCCGCGTTCGAGCCGCTATACATCGAAGCCTTCTACTTCCACAACAGTGAGGCTCTCGAAGGGGCTAAGGCCGCCGGATGTCTGACCGGCTTCCAGGGCGGGTTCCGGCAGGCGCCCGGCGAGCCAGGGGAGGAAGGTCGCGCACGGCGCCCGAAATACTCCCTTTCTGTCGTGAAAGCGCGGAGTGTTGGGCTACAGATCGCCTGGCATGACTGGACGCATGAGGTTCCGACTCACCATCCGGCTGCCCAGTTGAACCGACTGCCGGTGCGGCCTCCGTGGTAGTAGTTCGCATTGATGGCGCTGCGGGCAATCGTCAGCGACGCCACGTGGGCTGGTTCGTCCGCGGGATTCACTCCGGAGAGCGGAACCTCACCTGAGTCGCTAACGGGTCGAGTCGACCACGTTCTCAGGCCGGCGATGCTGCCTCGAACGGGGTCTCTCCAGCCGGTGAGTTCGGTGAGCCAGGTGAGCGCACGCGCAATCGTCGCAGGAGAGCTTCCCGCGAGGTTCCAGTCGTCGTTCAACCAAGGATCGATCCCACTGGCTCGGCATTCGCGGTCGAGTGCGTTGACCGTATTGAGGAAGTCATGAGGCCGCATGTTCTCGACGAGACGAAAGACCTGCTCGGAGAGGCTCGCCGGCCCCACTGCGCCGACCATGACCGGCCACCACACACGGGCATTGAAGGCGTACTTCGTATAGGTGGCGATTCCGCCATCGCAGTTGGCGACCAACCACGGAAGGTAGTGGCGGTCGAAGAACTTGGGTGGATGGCCTGCTGCCTCCAGCAACGCCAGCACCAACTGAGCGGTGCCAAGCGGGTACTTGTACTTGGAGGATCGAGCGTTCGAGGAGTTCTCGTAGGATCCCTCCGTCTGTGCCCAGATCGAGGGGACGGCGTACAGCCGCGTCATGTTGGCAGCGTCCACTGCGGCATCCCACGCCTGAAAGGCAGCCCGGAGCCCCACGAGCCTTGACTGCTTGCTGCCGTAACGGACGACGTGGTTGCTGATGCTGTCGTGCTTGAGTGAGAAGAGGTCCACGGCGACCGCGTCCTCCGGGACTCCAGTCACGACGGAAGGATGGACGAGCCAAGTCTGCGACCTGGTGATGAAGCCGACTATCTCCCAATGGGGCGCGACCGACGCGAGCATGGCGGCAGCGACGATGCCGTCGATGTCAGCGCTTACCACCATCTGCCGAGGGTGCTGCAACTCATAACCGAGGCGGGCAGCCGAGGACGATGGATCCGAGCCGTCGAGGTGCTTCGACATCGCCTCGATGGCGATGCGCCGACGTGCGGTCGCGGTCGCCTGGATGCTCACGTCACGGCTCTTCCGTCGTCAATCTCAGCAACCTGCGAAGCCCGTTTCGTAAGGCCTGCAAACCCTCGAACGTAACCGGGGACCCTCCCGGTGACCTGGTCGCTCGCGTCGAAGTCGTCCGGCCACGGCAGGTCGGCCTTGCGCACGATCGCCTCACAGACGGGCATGGACCGTGCAGGGACCTCTGCCCGCTGCGCTGCTGTTGCGAAGACGCGGCTCGGTAGGCTCGAGCCGCGGTTGATGGGCCTACGCGGGAGTCCGAGCAGATCGCAGACGCCGTTGAGCACGTCCTGCTTTGTCTCGCCACCGTGGAAGGCGTAGGAGCCAAGCGGGCTGGAGCCGATGTCGGTCACTTCCTTGCAGATGCCGCACCAGTCGGGGTTCATGCTATGCACGCACTCTTCAATCACGGACGATATGTACCACACATGGGATCGTGCCAGGCGGATCCGCGGCCCGCCAGGAGGGTGATCATGTGTCACTGCGCATCGCTCGTGGGCGTCGAGTCCTGCCGTCCACTACATCATTAAAGCTAACCGTCGGCGTGACGGAGCCCGAGCTCGCAGTTCGGCGACTCGTGCACGCCGCGGGACTCCGATACCGATGGGCCCCGCGGCGAACAGAAGCGGCACCGTGAGGAGCAGCGCGGCAGGTGCGCGGCGACTCAGCCCGAGCCTGCTCCAGTCTCCCGGTTGATGGACCACCTCGCCCTCGAGGCGCAGGAGTTCGACCTTGCCGAGCTAGGGAACGTCCTGCTGGGCTTTCTTTGCGTCGGACGTCCCGTCTGCCGTCGTGAATATCGCGAACATGCCGCTGACCGCGTAGGGGCGCGGTGTCTGCCGATCGCCTCCTGGTAACTGGCGATCCAGTTGTAGACCTTGGCTTCGTTTTCGGTGAGGTCCGGGACGTCCTCGCAGACGATGCCGGCCTCGGGGTCGGAGTGGACGGATCCCGTCGGTGGGTGCGGGTTCGCGCGTTGGCGAGGGGTCGGCGTGGTCGTCGGCGACGCGGTGGCTCCCGGGGCCTCAACGGCCGGTGAGGTGCAGGCGGTCAGCAGAAGCAGCGCATCGACGTTCAGGGCGGTGCGCGCGTTCGCGAAGGCTCCTCGGCGTGGCGCCACGTGTCGAGTCAGCGTCCGGCGGGTGATGCAGACTCGACTTGTGCTCCAGTTTGGTTCTCCGGGTCTGTGGTGTGCCCACCGAGGGTTTTCATCCGTCTCCGCCCACGCCTCGATCTGTGCCCGGTGATGGAGGGGCAGGGCGCGCGCGGCTCCCTGGCTGTCGTACAGAGGGACGGGCCCCAGTAGGTCCGTGGTCTTCGGTTGTAGATCTCGTCTCGCCTGGACTCGCCCGACACGCGGCGTCGGCGCCCAACGTCATGGCCCACAACACCTAGTCGGCGCGCCGGCCTAGCAAAGCACGACTTGTTGTGCTCACAAACGGAGCAGACCGGGGTTCTGCCGATGCCCGGGGAGTCGTTCGTGCACGTGTGCAGGCGCCGGTGGTTCGGGCACACAGGGATGCCGCTTCACCGGCCCCCAGGCCGACCAGAAGTGACGTATATGACAGACGGGCTGCAGGGCCGCTATCGCAGAGATGTTCAGCGGTCGGGTGTGGAGCCCGGAAATATCGTCCAGGAGTTTCTGGGCGGAGGCAAGCACCGAGCGCAATCTCGTCTGATTCGCTTCTGGCACGATGCGAAGGCAGTGCTCGACTGCAGTCTCCACGAGGCGGAGGCGGTCGACCAAGAGTGTGACGCCGCGCTCGTCGAGAAAATTAGGTCCGCCGTCCAGAGCATCAAGCACTTCGTCAGCGGCAATCCACGCCGCGGAACGAGACGCCGTAGATGCGGGCTCCACCTTACGCCGTGCGTCGAAGTTCGCGGGCAGGAAAGTCACAATTGGCATGGTGTCGAAGACTTCGAGCGCCTGTGTCCACGCCGGCACGTTCACGGACAGTCCGTTAGCGGTTACTTCCATAACCGGTTCGCGAGTCGCTTCGGTGTATATCGCAAACGACTCGATTGAAGGTAACAACTGCTGCGCAGATAAAAGCGCCTGGAAGCAGGGGTTGATCTGAGTGAACTCGAGGGTTTGCAGCCATATTCTGGCGGTCTGAGAATTGAACTCGCTGCGGAGCAAACGAAGGCCGTTGCTGCCAAAGTACGCTTCCGCTCGCTGCCAGGCCGGCATGCTGAACTGGTCGTCCGGGTTGGGTGTGAGCGCAGCGTCTTGTAGGGGAAGTCTGGTCGCGCGGTGGTAAGCGAGCGCGGCTTCGCAGCCACGGTCAAACGAGAGCGCGATCACCGATGCAGAGACCACGCGGTTGCGGTCGATCGGTGCGCCGTCGACAAGGTAGCGGTCGTGAACTCCGTCCCACTCAATGTCCTCGTGCGCTTCGCCGTTCCGCATACTCACGAGCACGGCATCTTCCGCGATCCGTCGGGCGAGGCCCCCGCTGATCAGCATTGCGTCGCGAACCCGGGTCAACGTCGGTGGGGCGGACCACTGCCCGGTCGGCAGGCACCGCAGCGCCCAGCCGAACTGGCGCACAGCACCCTCGATGATGCGTCTGTAGATGTCGGCGGTCGCGAGTGCGCGCGTTTCTGCGTCGTCTGAGGTCTCTGCACTCCTAATCGTGCGCAGAAGCCGACGGCGGGCTTGCTGCCGCCCTCGCTCGCGCTGGCGGAAGTAGGCCAATACCTGGTCCGCGAGATCGGGCGAAGCGGCTGAGAGCTGGTTGCTCAAGGAGTCCATGGAGATGTAGGCCATGACGGGGTCGGGAGCATCAGCAACCCAACCGATCACTGATGTCATCGCGAGGGCATCACGCGTCAAAGGTAGCCCCAACGCCGATAGGTGGGGCGCCAGTTGTTTCAGCAGCCCTCCAGCGTTGTACTTGTACGCCTCAAAAACCCATCCGGGCTTCAGGTCCCCGAGGTCGTCTACCGGGTCGTGGTCGAGACCGAACAGCTGACCTAGGGAGGAATCGTGGTGGGCGGGTACGTCGAGGGGCCACTCGTTGCACGTGTGCCAAAGATCTAGTGGGCGCGGCGGCTGAGTGCCGTCCTCAAGGGCAGTAGCAGCGTGTGCGAGGCCACTGTCCATTGCCCGCAAAATCCGTTCTGCGACATCACGGTCGAACGGCGTGAAGGGGCTGAGGGCGAATAGGATGGACAGCACGCTACTGCGGGAGGTGAGCATCGCCTTGACGTGTTTTCGCAGTCCGTCGAAAGAGTCGTCGCTCGTAGGTCGCTCGAGCTCTGCGGCGAGTTCGCGTAGCCGCTGTACCAGCCCGTCGGAGTACCAGCGCCACAGGCCAGTTTCGACGGGAAGCGTGTGGACGGCCCTCAAGGGCGGCGCCTGTCCGCATGCCTCGTGGAGGGGCCGGGCCAGCCTCTCGCGGGCCGCACGGGGAAGCATCGTCGGAGTCTATAGGGAGGGTGCCGCATTTCGCTCGGATGGGTGTGAGTGCGATACGACATGCGCATCGCTGGCGCCCGACCACGCGACTCGCCGGTCTGGTCCCGTTCGGGTCTCGAGGTTGGGTGCGTTGAGGGGGGCAGGCATCGGTGCGAGCCGCCGACCGGCGGCGACGTTGCTTGCCGAGTACCTGCCGAGCGCGCCGCAGGCCGACTTGCTCCCGCACGCCCGACGTGGAGTCTCGCGAGGGGTCGACGCACGTCCGCTCCGCGGTCCACGCCGTCGCTGCCTCCCTGGTGACCGGTTCGGCAAGGTGCGGGAGGCCGACGCTGGAGGGCGGTCCAGTGAGCACGAGGACTGGGCGCCGTTCCTGCTCGACTAGCTGGAGGCCCGGCCCGAAGTGTCGCGGCCGGGCGACGCCGTTGGCGGCCATGTCCGGAACCCGAGCTTTATGGCGGTGCAGGTCCGATGTGCCCACGCGCGGGCTTGATGGGCTCGGACCACTCCGCTCCCAGGGCGACGCGCCCTGGGGCGAAACTCGCGTGTACTTCGCGCATCCTTAGCGTGTACCTCTGCTGAACTGGAGGTCCGTGGCGCCGCGGCTGGGAGGGTTGTCACGAGACCCCACAGGTCTGGGACGAAGGCCCAGGCCAGGGAGGCCCGGTCGGTGCCTTCCGCGTCTTCTGGACCTCTCCGGGACCACCCGGGCCACCTGTATCGGTCAGGGAGGTCCGCTTGGTGGGGCCGCATCGACCGCCCGCCGGGTGTCAGGCCTGCGGGTGCGGTCGCAGGTCCCGCACGAGCCGGTAGCTGTCGGCCCGGACGCGCGCGACGTCGGCGTCCGGGGCGACCAGGCACAAGCAGGCGTCTGCCACGTCGAGCGGCGAGCGTGGGGTCGCGCCGCCGTCGGCCCGGAGGTTGATGAGGGACTCGACGAGGCGGAACGCGAGCTCCCCGACGTCGCGCACGACGGGGCGGCTCGACGTCCTGTCGCTCACCGCTCGTCCGAGGGTGCGGTAGATCTCCCGTAGGGCAGCGCGGTCGGCCAGGAAGGGCCGGAACCGTTCCCCCTTCGCCTCTGGCAGGTGGTAGAGGACTCCGAGATTCCATCGCGGTGCGCACAGTTGTGTCCCGTCGTACGCCGCGAGGGCGTGCAGGTGGGCCACGCCGGGGACGGGTTCGTCCGGAGGCTCTGCGGCGCCAACCGACGCCGTGCGTGTCGGCTCGTCCGCAGCACCGGTGCGCTCTGACCTCGACGCGAGGTCCTTGAGGAGTGCGCGGCCGAGGCGCAGCGGCCCGCCGACGGTCCCGCCGAGCATCTCCGCGAGCAGGTCGTCCTTCGTCGCGAAGTGGTGGTAGAGCGACGCCTGGCGGATGCCGACGGCGTCGGCGATGGCGCGGGTGGACGTCGTGGCGAAGCCGCGGGTGGTGAAGAGCTCGGCGGCGGCGTCGAGGATCTCCTCGCGGGCGGACGCGCCCGGACGGGTCTGGGCCTTGAGGCGGGGGCGTCCGGGGCCGGGTGTCGTCGCGGGAGGAGGCACGCCGCCATCCTGCCATCGGAGGGGCGGAGCGCCGTCTCTCACCGGGGGAACGCACGGCGCGAGGGGCCGTTTACGCGCCGGAAACGTTGGAAACCCACATTTCACATCGGGGTCACGCCAGGTACACACCGGACATAAAAACTGTCACCTGAAAGGTACTTGTGACCCGGCCGCTCGGGCCGAGCCGCTCCCGGCTGCTACGGAGAACACGATGACTGCTTCTGTGGTGACACCACCCGGTCACACCGACCACGTCGACGACGCCGACCTCACCTCCCTCGGGTACGAGCCCACCCTGCACCGCAAGCTCGGGCGGTACGCGTCGTTCGCGGCGGGGTTCTCGTTCGTCTCGATCCTCACGACGATCTTCCAGCTCTTCGCGTTCGGCTACTCCTTCGGTGGGCCCGCCTTCTTCTGGACGTGGCCGCTCGTCCTCGGCGGGCAGCTGCTCGTCGCCCTGAACTTCGCCGAGCTCGCGGCGCGGTACCCGCTCTCCGGCGCCGTGTACCAGTGGGCACGGCGCGTCGGCGGGACCACCGCGGGCTGGTACGCGGGCTGGGTCATGGCGTTCGCGCAGGTCATCACGGCGTCTGCGGCCGCCATCGCGTTGCAGGTCGTTCTGCCGCAGCTGTGGACCGGGTTCCAGGTCGTCGGCGGAGACCCTGCCCTCAACACGGTGAGCGGCGCGTCGAACGCCGTCGTGCTCGGCGCGCTCCTGCTCGTGGTCACCACGGCCATCAACTGCGCGGGCGTGAAGATCATGTCCCACATCAACTCCATCGGGGTGACGTGCGAGCTCGTCGGGGTCGCCGCCGTCGTCCTCGCCCTGTTCACCGCCGCCCGGCGGGGACCGGACGTCGTCGGGGACACGAGCGCGCTGCAGGGCTCCGACCTCGGCATGACGGGGGCGTTCCTCGTCTCCGGCCTCATGGCCGCGTACGTCATGGTGGGCTTCAACTCGGCCGGCGAGCTGTCCGAGGAGACGCGCAACCCGCGCCGCGTCGCCCCCCGCACCATCCTCTCCGCGCTGCTCATCTCCGGGCTCGGCGGCGGTCTCATGATCCTCGCCGCTCTCATGGCCGCACCGAGCCTCACCGACGGCCGCCTCGCTGCGGAAGGCCTGCCGTACGTCCTCACCGCGGTGCTCGGGACGTTCTGGGGCAAGGTCCTGCTCGTCGACGTCGCCATCGCCGTCGTGGTCTGCACGCTCGCCATCCAGACGGCCGGCTCCCGCCTCGTCTACTCGATGGCGCGTGACGGCCAGCTCCCCGCCGCGGGCCGCCTCTCGGCCGTGCACCCCACCCGCGGCACCCCGGTGTGGCCGTCGATCGTCGTCGGGGCGCTCGCCGTCGTCGTCCTCGCCATCAACGTCGGCAACGCGGCGCTGTTCACCACGCTGACGAGCGTCTGCATCGTCATGATCTACCTCGCCTACCTGCTCGTCACCGTGCCGCTGCTCCTCAACCGGCTGCGCGGCGACTGGGCCCGCACCGGGCGCACCATGCCCGACGGTCTGTTCTCCCTCGGCCGCTGGGGCGTCCCGGTGAACATCCTCGCCGTGCTCTACGGCGCCGCGATGATCGTCAACCTCTCGTGGCCCCGCTCGGAGGTCTACGACCCGACCGGGGAGAACCCCTGGTTCCTGTGGTCCGCGCCGGTGCTCGTCGGTGTCCTGCTCCTCGCGGGCCTGCCGATCCAACGCCGCATCGCCGCCCGCGCGGCGCGTGCCACCACGCCCACCGCCCTCGACACGGAAGCACTCTCATGACCACGACCGCACCCGCGGACCTCGCCGCGACCGCACTCACGGCTGACGTTGCCGCGGCCGGCGCCGGGACGGCGACGACCGCCGGCGCCCGGGCGCACGCCCGCGCGCAGCACGCCCAGCTGGCCGAGACGATGCGCCACGTCCCGGCGTCGTCGGCACCGGACCGTCTCGCTGCGCTCGCCCCCGAGGGGACGGACGACCTCGTGTGGGCGGAGTCCGTGGCGTTCGGCCGCTACACGACGGCGACGCTCGCCCGCGGGACGCGCGTGCGGTTCGTCGACACCGTCGGTGACGCGTGCCTGCACCTGCTGCTGTACCGGGCCGGGGACCTGCACGAGCGCCTCAACGTCGCGGACACCGTCAAGGTGCCGTGGCAGGCGTACCCGAGCACCGGGCACCCGCTGCTCTCCGGTGCGGGGCGGCTCCTCGCGACCGTCGTCGCCGACACCTCCGGCCACCACGACGCGCTCACCGGCACGACGACGCGCGCCGGCAACGAGGCGCGGTACGGCAGCGGCAGCGCGCACTCGGCGGCGCCCGCCGGTCGGGAGCTGCTCACGCTGGGCGCGCTCAAGCACGGGCTCGACCGTCGGGACGTCCCGCCGTCCGTGACGTTGTTCAAGGGCAGCCGGGTCGAGCCGGACGGGTCCCTCCGGTTCATCGGGGGCGCGGGGGCGGGTGGGGTCGTGGACCTCCTCGTGCAGACCGCTGTCGTCCTCGTCGTCGCCAACACCGCGCACCCGCTCGACGACCGCGAGGAGTTCACCGGGACCGCCGTCGACGTCGTCGCATGGTCGGCGCCGGACGACCTCGCGGCGCTGCGCGACGGCCGCCTGCCGAGGGACGGCACCACTGCCGGTGCGGAGCTCGGACCCGAGCACCGCCAGGCGCTGCACAACACCGAGAGCGACCTGCGAGCGAGGACCCAGCGATGACGACGACCACCACGGCACCCAGCGCCACCCCCACCGCGGCGGACGTCGCGCTCGTTCCCGGGGAGGTCGTGCTCGACGAGCTCGTCGCGGCCCGCGGCCCCTGGTCGGCCGTCGTCCGTGCCGGTGACGTCCTGACGATCGTCGACCTCGAGGGCAACCAGGCCGTCGACTGCCTCCTCTACGCCGCCGGCGACACGTCGGTGCGGTACTCCGCGGCCGAGACCATCACGCGGCAACGGTCCATCGTGCTCACCACCGGGTCCGTGCTGCGCGCGGACACCGGCGAGGCGCTCATGACGGTCCTCGCCGACGAGGTCGGGGTGCACGACACCATCGGCGGTGCGTGCTCGCAGGAGTCCAACACCCTGCGTTACGGCCAGCACACCCGCGAGCAGCACGCGTGCGTCGAGAACTTCCTCGCCGAGGGGTCCCGCTGGGGCCTGGGTGCCCGGGACCTCGTCTCGAACATCAACTGGTTCATGAACGTGCCCGTCGACCCGGACGGCGCCCTCGGGATCGTCGACGGCCTGTCCGCACCGGGCAAGCGCGTCGCCCTGCGGGCGGACCAGGACACCCTCGTCCTCGTCTCCAACTGCCCCCAGATCAACAACCCGTGCAACGGGTTCGACCCGACGCCGGTCCGCATGATCGTCACCCGCCCGGAGGCCGCAGCATGACCAGCACGAGCACCACGACCGCCACGTCCACCACCACGCGCCGCTTCGACACCGTCCTCGTCGCCAACCGCGGCGAGATCGCGTGCCGCGTCATCCGCACGGCCCGGGAGATGGGCCTGCGGACCGTGGCGGTGTTCTCCGAGGCCGACCGCGGGGCCGCGCACGTGCGGCTCGCGGACGAGGCCGTGCTGCTCGGTCCGGCCCCGGCGAAGCAGTCCTACCTCGATGTCGACGCCATCCTCGCCGCCGCGGCGTCGAGCGGCGCGGGCGCGATCCACCCGGGCTACGGGTTCCTCTCCGAGGACGCCGCCTTCGCGGAGGCCGTCGAGGCGGCGGGCCTCGCGTTCGTCGGCCCGACGCCCGCCCAGCTGCGCGTCTTCGGCACGAAGCACACGGCCCGCGAGGTCGCCCGGGCCGCGGGCGTCCCGATGATCGCAGGCACGGACCTGCTGCCCGACGTCGACGCGGCGCTCGCGGCGGCCGAGGTCATCGGCTTCCCGCTCATGCTCAAGGCCACCGGCGGTGGTGGCGGCATCGGGATGACCGTGTGCCGCTCGGAGGCCGAGCTCGCGGACTCGTTCGAACGCGTGGCGCGCCTCGCGTCCGTGAGCTTCTCGACCGTCGGGGTGTTCGCGGAGCGGTACGTCGAGCACGCCCGGCACGTCGAGGTGCAGGTCTTCGGTGACGGCACCGGCCGCGTCGTGAGCCTCGGTGACCGCGACTGCTCGTTGCAGCGCCGCCACCAGAAGGTCCTCGAGGAGGCGCCCGCGCCGGGGCTCCCGGACGACCTCCGCGCCGAGCTGCACCGGGCGTCGCGTGCCCTGTGCGCGTCGGTGGGCTACCGCTCGGCCGGGACCGTGGAGTTCGTCTACGACCCTGCGCGCCAGGAGGCGTCGTTCCTCGAGGTCAACGCCCGGCTCCAGGTGGAGCACCCCGTGACGGAGGCCGTCACCGGCGTCGACCTCGTCGAGTGGATGCTGCGGCTCGCGCTCGAGGGCACGTCGGGCGAGGAGCTCCCCGCGGCGCCGACCGTGCTCGACGGCATCCCCGACGCACTCCCCCTCGCCGGTCACGCCGTCGAGGCCCGCGTCTACGCGGAGGACCCGGCGACGGGCTTCCGACCGAGCGCCGGGACCCTCACCCATGTGCGCTACCCGGAGCTCGACGGCATCCGTGTCGACGCCTGGGCGGAGACGGGCAGCGAGGTCTCGACCCACTACGACCCGCTGCTCGCCAAGGTCGTCGCCCACGCGGGCACCCGCGACGAGGCGCTCGCGCTGCTCGGCGACGGGCTGGCTGGCACGCGCATCGACGGCATCGAGACGAACCTCGGGATGCTGCGCGCCGTCGCCACCCTCGACACCGTCCGCGACGTCACGCACTCCACCGACACGCTCAACACCCTCGGTGACCCGGAGCCCCGCATCACCGTCGAGCGCCCCGGCATGCAGACGACCGTCCAGGACTGGCCCGGCCGCACAGGGTTGTGGAAGGTGGGCGTCCCGCCGAGCGGCCCGATGGACGACCTCTCCTTCCGCCTCGGCAACGTCGCCCTCGGCAACGCCGAGGGCGCCCCGGGCCTGGAGTTCACCGTCGGCGGCCCGGCCCTGCGCTTCACGCACGAGACGACCGTGTGCGTCACGGGCGCGGACGTCGAGCTCCTCCTTGACGGTGTCCCTGCTCCGCTGTGGGAGCCGGTCACCGTCCCCGCGGGCGGTCTGCTCGACGTCGGCTCGGCCACCGGTGCCGGGCTGCGCGGGTACGTGCTCGTCGCAGGCGGGCTCGACGTCGTGCCGTACCTGGGGAGCGCGTCGACGTTCACGCTCGGGCAGTTCGGCGGGCACGCGGGGCGCGCGCTGCGCCCCGGGGACGTGCTGCGGGCCGCCGTCGTGCAGGACGGCGAGGGAGCGGTTCAAGGGGCCGTGCCGCTCGACGCCCGGCCCGCGCTCACCACGACGTGGGAGCTCGCCGTGACGGAGGGCCCGCACGCGGCGCCCGAGTTCTTCACGCGCGAGGACATCGACGACCTCTACGCGACGAGCTACGAGGTGCACTTCAACTCTGCGCGCACCGGGGTCCGGCTCATCGGCCCCAAGCCGCGCTGGACGCGGTCCGACGGCGGGGAGGCGGGACTGCACCCGTCGAACATCCACGACACCCCGTACTCCGTGGGCGCGCTCGACTTCACGGGCGACACCCCGATCCTCCTCGGGCCGGACGGGCCGAGCCTCGGCGGGTTCGTCTGCCCGGTGACCGTGGTGACGGGCGAGCGGTGGAAGCTCGGGCAGCTGCGCCCCGGTGACACGGTGCGGTTCGTGCCGGTGCGGACGTCCGACGCGCCGTCGGTCCGGGAGCTCGGTGCCGCGCGGCGGGCGAGCGGCGTGCTGCTCACCCCGCAGGGCCGCGACGGCGACGACGGCGTCATCGTCCGGACGCCCGCCAGCGCGGGCGGACCGGAGGTGACGTACCGGCGCTCGGGTGACGACAACCTGCTCGTCGAGTACGGGGACATGGTCCTCGACCTCGGGCTGCGGGCCCGCGTGCACGCCCTGCACCAGCGGATCGTCGCGGAGGCGCTGCCTGGCGTCGTCGACCTCACCCCCGGCATCCGGTCGTTGCAGATCAAGGTGGACCCGGACGTGCTGCCCACGGCGCGCCTGCTCGGCCTCGTGCGCGAGCTGGAGACGGACCTGCCGGCGACGTCGGAGCTCGTCGTGCCGAGCCGTTCGGTCCGCCTGCCGCTCTCGTGGGACGACCCGGCGACGCGGGAGGCGATCGAGCGGTACATGGCGGGCGTGCGCGAGGACGCCCCGTGGTGCCCGTGGAACATCGAGTTCATCCGACGCGTCAACGGGCTCGACTCGGTGGACGACGTCTTCGACACCGTGTTCGGGGCGCAGTACCTCGTCCTCGGGCTCGGCGACGTGTACCTCGGCGCACCGGTCGCCACTCCCCTGGACCCGCGTCACCGCCTCGTGACGACGAAGTACAACCCGGCGCGTACGTGGACGCCGGAGAACGCCGTCGGCATCGGCGGGGCGTACCTGTGCATCTACGGCATGGAGGGCCCGGGCGGGTACCAGTTCGTCGGGCGCACCACCCAGGTGTGGTCCCGGTACTCCGAGGCGGCGCCGTTCGAGCCCGGGTCACCGTGGTTGCTGCGGTTCTTCGACCGGATCTCCTGGTACCCCGTGTCGCCGGAGGAGCTGCTCGACCTGCGCGCCGACATGGCGGCCGGGCGCGGGCACGTGGAGATCGAGGACGGGACGTTCTCCCTCGCGGAGCACGAGCAGTTCCTCGCCGACAACGCGGACTCGATCGAGGAGTTCCGGGTGCGGCAGACGACGGCGTTCTCCGCGGAGCGTGACGCGTGGGAGGAGGCCGGGGAGTTCGACCGCGCCGAGGCCGCCGCGGCCGTCGCGCCGGCTCCGGAGTTCACGGTGCCCGACGGCGGGACCGTCGTCGCGGCGCCGTTCGCGGCGAGCGTGTGGAAGACGGACGTGGTTGCGGGTGCGCGCGTCGTGGCTGGTCAGGCGCTCGTGACGCTCGAGGCGATGAAGATGGAGTCGGCCGTCGTCGCCCCGTGTGACGGGGTGGTGCACGAGGTGCTCGTCGCACCCGGTGGACAGGTCGTGGCGGGGGATGCGCTCGTGGTGCTCGTCGCGGCCGGGAGCGCCGAGAGCGGACCGGAGATCGACGAGGAGGCAGCGGCGTAGCGCCTGTGGCCGGCCCGGCGTCCCCGACCAGCGAGGTCGACGACGCCGAGGCCCACTACAAGCGTGCCTTGCCGACCAGGGGGTACAGGCTCAACCGCAAACTAGCGGTCCAGGTCCCTGATGGCATCGGTCAGTGTTGCTCCGTTGCTCCAGCCAGATGGCGTGCTGCGACGTAGCCGTAGGTGAGTCCCTGGCCGATTGTTGCTCCCGGCCCAGGGTAGACGCGCCCAAACGCGTTCCCTGCCGCGTTCCCGGTCGCGTACAGGCCAGGGATCACGGAGCCGTCGGACCGCAGGGCACGCGCGAAGCGGTCCGCGCGGATACCCCCGCACGTGCCCAGGTCCCCGGGGACGACCTGCACGGCGTAGTACGGGCCCTGGTCGATCGGACCCAAGCAGGGGTTGGGCGTGATGCTCGGGTCCCCGTAGTACCGGTCGTACGCACTGTCGCCACGGCCGAAATCGTCGTCGCGCCCCGAGTGCGCCAGGAGATTGAACCGCTTTACGGTCTCGGGCAGGTCGGGCATCGCGAGAGTTGCGCCCAGCTCTTCCAACGAGTCGGCCTTCTTCGCGATGCCCGCGTCGAACCACTCGCGCGGCAGAGGCTGACGCGGGAACAGGCCGCCACCGAACAGATACCTGTTGCGGTACCGCTGGTCGAACACGAGCCAGGCGGGGATGTGCGGGTCCTCGGGCGTGTGGAGCGAGGTGATGATCTGGCCCGCCGACATGTAGTTGATCGCCTCGTTCATGAACCGGTGACCGTGGGCATTGACGATGATCTGCCCCGGGAGCGATCGCTCGGCGAGCAGTGCACCCGGCGTAGCTCCAGGGACGGGGATCGCCGGGAACCACCAAGCGGCGTCCATGAAGGTCAGGTCTGCTCCGTGGCTCTCGGCCAGCTGGATCATGTCCCCGGTGTTGGTCTCTGCTCCGAAGCTCCAGGAGCCGTCGATGTACGGCGACTGGTGCTCCGAGCGCATGGTCGCGTTGTGGTCGAAACCGCCGCTCGAGAGAATCACGCCGCGGCGGGCGCGGACGGTCGTACGCTCTCCGTTGCGCTCGACGACCACGCCGGTGACTGTGCCTTCCTCGACAACCAGGTCCACCACAGTGGTCTCGGTCCAGATCGGGACACCCGCGGAGCGGAGCCCGGACAACAGTCCTGCGGCGAGGGCCTGCCCTCCGGCTACGTACTCGCGCTTCAATCCCATGCCTCCGATGCCGAGGCCTGCCAGCCGCGCACCCATGAGCAGCCCTTTCGGGTTACGGGCGACGAGGTTGAGCCACTTGTAGGCGCGGCTGGTGATCGGCATCGGGAACGGTGCGGTGAGCGAGGGTGGACGTAGGAGCTTGCGGTCGGCTCCCAGCCGTCGCGCGTCGAACGGCTTGGGTTCGCACGCGCGCCCTGTTGCCGACCCGCCAGGCAGCTCCGGGAAGTAGTCGGCGTACTCGGGCATGAACTGGAAGCGCAGTGGGGTCAGCCGACGAAGCGCGTCGATCGCGTCAGGGCCGTGGTCGATGTGAGTCTGCCACCGCTCACCTTCCACCTCGCCGCCGGTGACCTCGCGCAAGTAGGTCTGAACACGACCGGGACTGTCCTGCTGCCCGTTCTCTCGCAGGATCGAGTTGCCTGGCACCCAGAATCCACCCCCCGACAGGGAGGTGGACCCTCCGACGTGGGGGCTCTTCTCAACCACCAGGGTTGAGAGACCTTGCTCAGCCGCGGTCAACGCGGCCAGCATCCCAGTTCCTGCTCCGACGACCACAACATCGACCTCGTCCATGAGGTTCCTTCCGTAGTGAGCTGCATCGGTCCTTGAGATCCAGGTACCCGAGCTGAAGTGAGGCATCGTTGTCTCAGTTTCCTTCAGGGCGATGCTAGCTCGTGCCCGTCAGGGCCCGCTAGCGCAGCGATACTCTTACCGGCATGACCCCCCGAGGCGACGTGGTGCGCCATCGAGCGGCGATCATCGCCGCGGCGGCCTCGACCTTCCGGCGTCGCGGTCCCGACGCTTCCATCGCTCAGGTGGCCCGGCTTGCTGGGCTGGGCCGGGCGACGGTTTACCGGCATTTCCCAGACAGAACCGTCCTCGTCGCCGCAGTACTGGAAGATCGGCTGCACCGTCTCGAGGTCTTCGTCGCAGAGTACGAGGGCGATGATCTGCTCGAGCGCCTCCTGGTGGAGAACGGTTGGTACATGGCCGATATGCCAGGCCTCGTGACGCACCTAGGGCAGGTCGATTCTCACGAGGATGTGCTCGTCGAGGCGGCCCGCCGGATCGAGGCCCTCTTCGACAAGGCGTTGGCAGCTGCGTCGCTCGCCGGTAGCGTGCGGACGGACGTCACAGTCAGGGATCTGCACCTCATCACGACCATGGTCGCGGCATCGATCGTGTCGGCCTCCGACGACGACGCGGCGGCCGATGCGATGCGGCGTGCTCTGAGGATCTGTTTGGCAGGAATCCGACCTTCGGCCACCAGCGCCAAGCCGCTACCGCCCCCGATGTTGCGGCCTGAGCCTTGACGGAGGGCGGGGTCAGCTGCCGACCAAGTCCTGGGCGTGGGCGTTCTGCTGCTCCCACGTCTGGTAGTCGTTGTAGCCTTCCTCGCCGCCGCCGTAGGCGCCGTTCATGTCGAGCGGGTTGAGTGGACGGTCGTGCTCCATCCGTTCCACCAGGTCCGGGTTGGTCATGTAGGCGCGACCGAACACGAACAGGTCAGCCTTCTCGGCATCGAGCGCATCCTGCGCGAGGTCCTTCGTGAGGTCGCCCGCCGCCATGACGATGCCGTTGTACCGCTCGCGGACGAACTGGTACGGGAAGCGGTGCCAGATCTTGCCGCTCCCGAGGTTCGTGTCCGCTCCCGCGAGACTGCACAGGCTCTCGGGTGTCTGGAAGCCGACGTATGCAAGGTCGAGCTCGTTGAGCCGCTCGAGCAGTACGGCGTACGTCTCCTCTGCCTCGTTCTCCGAGATCCCGTTGTAGACGATGTTCGGCGAGATCTTGACGCCGATCCGGTGGCTCGACCCCCACGCGTCGATGAGTCGTCGCAGCACGCGGACCACGAACTCGGTGCGCTTGTGCGGCGTCCCTCCGAACTCGTCCGTCCGGTCGTTGGCGACGTCGGAGAGGAACTGGTGCGGCAGGTAGCCGGACGCGGCATGCAGCTCGATGCCGTCGAAGCCTGCGGCCTTGGTACGGACGGCGGCGCGGTAGTAGTCCTCGATGACCGCCTCGACCTCGTCCGTCGTGAGCGCGTGGACGTTCTCGGTCATCTGCCGGTAACCGTCCTGGCGGGTGAAGATCTTGTGGTCGGCGGGAGCCGCCGTCGAGGACACCATCTGGAGCCCACCGTTGTTGAGCTCGTGGCCGACGCGGCCAGTGTGCTCCGACTGCAGGAAGATCCGACCGCCCGCAGCATGAACGGCGTCGGTCACCACGCGCCAGCCCGCCTCCTGCTCATCGGTGGTGATGCCCGGGATGTCGAAGTAGCCCTGGCCGCGGCGATCGGGCCACGTGCCTTCCGCGATGATGAGCCCGGCCGAAGCCCGCTGCGCGTAGTGCACGGCCATCATCGGAGTAGGGACGCCCTCGGGGGTCGCCCTGGCACGGGTCATGGGACCCATGACGATCCGGTTGGGGAGGGTGAGGTCCTTGAGCTGGAAGTCGGAGAACAGAGAGGCCATGGGTGCGTCCTTCAGGAAGTCAATGCGTGACGACGCGCTCTGGATGCGCGTGGGGGCTGGGAGTCGTCACAGGTGGCAGAGCCACGCTCCGAACCTAGTTCAGCCGGGTGGAGCGTTCCGCGGGACCAACGTCCTCATCCCTCCGAAGCGGCGTACTTGTCTCGCCGCGCACCGACCAAGGCGATCAGAGCGCGGCGGCCGCGTCGAGCCGGGGCGTCGGCACCCCGAGGCGCCGGGCCTCGCGCAGGACGTCCCGCACGACGCTGCGTGGCTCCTGCGCACGGGGGTCGGTGTGTGCCGCGAGGCTTGCGCGGGCGAGGGGGACGCGTGCGGTCAGGGCCGTCATCACCGGGGCCGTCAGCAGCGTGGGGCCGCGGAAGAGGGCCGTGCTGGTGCGGTGACGTCGCAGATCCACACCTCGGGCGGCCAGCAGGGGCAGGAGCTCACGGCTCGTGAGCAGGGCCTCCCGGAAGCTGTGGCGATCGCCGAGCATGGCGGAGAGGGACCCGAGGCGCAGGCCCTGGGAGTGCATCCCGGCGTCGGCGACGACGTGGGTCCAGAGCCAGCCCCGGAGGTCGGGTTGCTCGGAGACGACCAGGGCGGCGCTCGCGAACACCTCCCGCACGCGGGTCTCCCGGCTCGTCGGAGCAGTGCCGAGGGTGCCGAGCACGACCGTGCGCATGAGTGCCCCGCGCAGGACTCCGTCCTCGTCGAACCCGCCGCCGGCCCGCGGGAAGCCCCATGCGAGTTGGTGCACCGGGAGCGGGGCGACGGCGTCGACCGGCTCGTCCCAGACGTTCCCGAACACGAGCACGGTCGCGGTCCCGATGCGGGGTGCCAGGAACGCGGCGGCCTCGGACAGGTGGTGGTGGCCGACGCTGACGACGATGAGGTCGATGTCGTGCCCCGGTTCCAGCTCCTCGCGCAGGCGCAGCGGCCACGACCCGCCGACGCGCTGCCCCCAGGGGCGGCGTCGCGCATCGAGCAGGTCGAGGTCGACGGTGTTGCCGTACTGGGCCGCGCGGCCCGGGCGCACGAGGAACTCGACGTCGTGGCCCGCCTGTCCCAGCGCCCACCCGTAGATCGTGGCGATCGCGCCCCGACCGAGCATGAAGATCTTCACGGAGCAGCACCTCGTATCGACGGGGGATCAAGTGGAGATGATCTCCACTTGGAGGCTAGGGAGGTAGTCTCCCCCGTGTCAAGGAAGGGGGGCGACGTGCCAGCAGCCCGGCGCGCCGACGCCGTCCGTAACCGCCAGGCGATCATCGCGGCAGCACGCGCCGCCTTCGAGCGCGGCGAGATCGACCGCCGCTTCGACGACTTCGCGTCCCTCGCCGGCGTCGGTGTGGGAACGCTCTACCGTCACTTCCCGACCCGCGACGCGCTCGCGGCCGCGGTCTACGCCGACGAGGTCGAGGCGCTGTGCGAGCACGCCCGACATCTCCTGAGCGAGCTTCCGCCGCGTGAGGCCCTCGCGGCGTTCCTGCGTGACTTCGTGCGCCGGGTGGCCGCACAGCCGGCGTTCGCGCGGACGCTTGGCGCGCTCGTGTGGCCGCAGGCCGACACGCAGGCCGACGGGGGGCGAGCGCTCGAAGCGGCGGTCGCCGACCTCGTGGCCGCAGCCGTCCGGGGCGGTGAGGTCGATGACGGTCTGACGTCGGGTGCCGTGATGATGGCGTTGCACGGGATCGGTGCGTCCTGCGGGTGGCCGGGATGGCAGGACGACGCCGAGGCGCTCACCGCCGCGCTGGTGCGTCCGACAGCACACAGTCCGGCAGCTGGCACCTAGAGGATCACCCCGGGGTACTGCCTGATGCGCGATTCGTCCGTAGGGCTCCCCTCGCCTCATCCCGGCGGCACACCCGATCGGCGTCCGTTCGCGGCGCCCTCAGGCAAGGGGCTCGATCGCCATGGAGCACTCGTCCACTCACCCTCCCGCGCTCGTCGTCGGGGTCGCCGTCGTCCTGGTCCTCACCGCACCTCGGCTCACCCGACCCACTGGGCGAGTTGCAGGAGGTTGCCGCACGTGTCGTCGAGCACGGCGGTGATGACCGGGCCCATGGGGGTGGGGGGCTGGGTGAAGGTCTCGCCCAGCGCGACGAGGCGGTCGTACTCGGCCTGCACGTCGTCGACGCCGAGGACGCAGAACGGGATGCCGTCGCCGACGAGGGCGTCGGTGAACGGGACGACCGCGGGGTGCCCCTTCGGTTCGAGCGAGATCTGCGTTCCGTCGGGGCGCTCGGGGTCGACGACGGTGAGCCACCGGTGCTCGCCCAGCGGGACGTCGTCATTGACGACGAAGCCCAGCCGGGACGTGTAGAAGTCGAGGGCACGCTGCTGGTCGTCGACGAAGATGCTCACGGTCTGGAGCTTCATGGTCTCGCCTCTCTCGGGGGCCATCGGGTCGAGATCTCCGACAGCGGTGTCGTGTCGATGGTGTGGAGCTTGTACCGGCCGCGGCGTTCGGTGCGCACCAGGCCGGCCTGTTCCAGCACGTCGAGATGCTGCGAGACGGCCTGCCGCGAGGGCGTCAGGTCGTGCTTCATCGCGAGCTTCGAGCGGAGCTCGAACAGTGTCTGCTCGTCGCGCTCGAGGAGCTCGTCGAGCAGTGCGCGTCGTGTCTCGTCACTGATCGCTCGGTAGACGTCCGCCACCCGCCCAGAATAGGCAAGTTCCCGCTTGCATATCAAGGGAGGGAGTGGAGAGGTTGAGCCAGGTGAGCTAGCTCTTCTCGTCCGGGAGTCGGGACATGAGCGGGTCCAGCGGTGGTCGGTGCTGGTCGGGGTGCCTGCAAAACTAGGAGAATGCCCCGCATCCGTCGGATCACCCGCGCCGACGCCGCTGACCTCGCGCGCCTGCAGGAGCGCAATCGCACATTTCTGGCCCCGTGGGAGCCGGTGCGCGGCGAGGAGTACTTCACTGTCGGCGGGCAGGCCGCGGACATCGAGGCGGCGCTGGCCCGTCATGCGGCAGGGGAAGCGGTGCCGTTCGTCATCCTCGACGACGAGGGCGCTGTCGCTGGACGACTGACGCTCAGCGGTGTGGTGAGGGGTGCGTTCCAGTCGTGCAGCATGAGCTACTGGCTGGCGGAGGAGCGGACCGGTCAGGGTCTCGCGACCCAGGCCGTCGCCGCCGCGCTCGAGCACGCCTTCTCCGAGCTCCACCTGCACCGCGTGCAAGGAGAGACGCTCCTCAACAACGTCGCGTCCCAAGCGGTCCTGCGGCGGAACGGCTTCGACGAGTACGGACTCGCCCCCCGCTATCTGAAGATCGCTGGTGCGTGGCAGGACCACCTCCTGTTCCAGCGGCTGGCCGAGGACGGGTGAGCCCGGGGAGCGGGTTCGACGCTCTCATCGTCGAGTACGGCGGCGAGCAGGACGCGTGACGTCTGACATCGACGAGCAGGACAGTCGCGCCATCTCCTGACGGACGCATTCTCCTGAGCCACATCGTTCAGGCTGCGAACTTCGACCCGCGACGGGTGGTGGTGCTGCGCCAAAAAAGCGGAACAAGCGCCGCCGAATTTCCGGTGATGGAGATCGCCGACCCATTCGGCATGGCGTACAGCGCTGGGCGCGGTCCAGGGGATCTACCTCATCGCTGACGCCAGTACTGGTCGTCTCTACGTGGGCGAGGCGGATGGTGCAGAACGGATCCTCGGACGGTGGAACTCGTACGCCCGCGACGGCCATGGCGGGCCAGACCGCCTCAGCCGCGGCCTTCAGCTCGAGCGCGGTGACTTCAGGACGGTTCGCGTAGGGATAAATCCCTCAGCGGCCGCTTCCAGTGATGTTGGTTCGATGGCTGGCGATTCTGAAGCGGACGATGCGCTGGATCATGACGGGATACACATGAAGGATTATCCCGAGAAACAGAATCTGTGCAGCGCCTCGAGGGTGTGATGTAGCCGCGGCAATGATGGCCAGTACTGCGGTAGCGGAGAAGCCGAGAAGGTGACCGGTTTCGGACAGCTCGGTCCCTCTAAGCAACCCGTCTGTCCCTGACGCTCCTTGCTCTGTTCGACGCATCTGTTTGATTACCCTGTTCCAGCCGACGAGGCCGAGTAAACGTCGGAGTGCCTCCGCTCCCAGCAGCGTGTAGATCCGTGGCTCGAATGGTCTGACCCGGTAGCGGTCGCGGGCAACATCCACCAGTGCAGGACCCGCCAGGAGCGCCATGAAGAGAAAGGCGCACTGGACAACGACCGCGTAGACGAGGTGATCGGGTCCGATGGCGAACCAGCCAGCGACCGCTAGTCCGAGACCGACCACCAGACCCGCAATCGCCGAGCCACGTTGTCCACTGGGCGCTGCCATCACTTCACCCGGATACCGCGAGCGGGCGATTATCGGCTGCGGTCGAACGGAAGAGGACGACTGTCTGCGCGATGAGTGCCGCGGAGGCTGCTGCCCTTGTTCGTCGATCCCCCATGGTCATCCCTCGATTCTAGCCAAGCCTTCTTCCGGGCTGTCCCTGAGGGCGATGGCGAGTGCGACAACTTTGGGCGCTCTGCCATTGCTGACCTTTTTGAGTTTCGAAGAGAATGTCACCTGTGATTGGGCAGGCTCCGAGTTGGTGATGGCTCGGAACAGACGCCTGGTCCTGGCTGAGCCAAGCCCGCCACTTTTAACACCCGGTCAGCCGATCTCGGTGACGAAGCCGATCTTGTTGCCGTCGGGATCGACGAGCTCGAAGAACTCGACGACCCCGTCATACCTCTGCATCTCGGTCACCTCGAGGCCGAGGTCGACGAGCCGCGCGCGCTCCGCGGATGCATCATCGACGCTGATGTTGACGGAGATCCCGTCGTTGCCGGCGGTCTCGGGCGAGAGGGCGAGCTGGAGCCAGAAGCGACCGAGGTTGAACTCGACGAGCCCGTCGAGCGGCTCGAGGTCAGGTGCACTCAACCCGAGCGCTGACCGGTACCACGACGTTGCCGCGGCGAGGTTGCGAACGGGGATGCCGACTGTGACCGCTAAGGGCTTCATCGTGGCAATCTAGCGCCGCCGGCCGCTCGCGAGAAGAAGGGGCCGTCCGCGCCTCACGCGAGGGTGAGGAACAACTTCTCCAGCTCGTCGACCATGAGTCGGGAGGACTCTCGCCAGCATTCCTGGTTGACCACGACGCACACTCAGAATCACTCTCCCCAGGAAACGTAGCCGCTCAAATTCGGGATAAGAGCAACATTGAGGGGCTCGGCCACGTCGGTGCTGACCTTCCAGTCACCGTCCTGCCACACCAACTCGTAGACACCTGAGACATAAACCGCCTGGCCAGTACTACTTGCAGTGGTTAGGGCGAGATCGATGCGGGCGGTGTCGCCGTCATAGTTGAGGACACGGAAACCCGCGAGGCCCACGCGTCCCTCGCTTCCCTCCGGAGTGCCCAGTTCGGCCTGTAGCTGGTCGTAGTACTGCCCGTCCGCGAGGACGTATTCAGCCCACTCCACTGCTGTTGCCGGGTCGGAAGCTTGAGTCAACGCGTTCGCTGCCATGAAGAGGGCTCCGGTCGGAGAGCGCTGGAAGCACGTCCGTACACCGCTCGCGGTGGTCTCTGCCGGGCCGAACTCAGGTGAGGTCGGGTAGGCCGTCGTTCCCTGGTACTGCCATTCAGCGTCAGGTGAGGTCGTGAGCGTGCCGCTCAGCACCTCACCGTCGAGTCCGCACACGCTTGCGTCAGCCCCGTCCGCGGACGGCTCGGCGGTTGCGCTCTCGCTAGCACTGGCCGACCCGACTGGCTCGCTGGAGTCGTCGTCTCCCATGGCGACGGTCACGGCGACGATCATCCCGACCACAAACGCCGCCAGGACGACTGCTGCGACAACGAAGCCAGGGCGCGAGAAGGGAGTCCGTTCGGTTCCTTCGTCAGCCATGATCTGGTCCTCTTCTCGTGTTGCGGCGATCGGGGTGACGTCGTCGATGCCGGCACTGATGATGATCGCGACGCTGATCATCGCTTAGCCACACCACGACACGTTCACCGCCACGTCCGTCGAGTGGTGCCTGATCCGGCGCCCTCAACCCGAGTGCCGACCGGCAGCACGACGCTGCTGTGGCGCGGCCGCGGACGGGGATGCTGACCGTGACCGCAATGGGACACATCGTGGCAATCTAGCGCGGATGACCGCCTGGGAGAAATCGCCCTCCGCGCCTCACGCGAGGGTGAGGAACACCTTCTCCAGCTCGTCGACCATGAGTCGGGAGGGGGGTCGGCTGGCTGGGGTTCATGCGATCCCTCCGATGATGACCGTCGTCACGTGGACCGCAACATACCCCCGGGGGTATGTTATCGCTCGTGCCGGTGCTCGATCGGCACGCCCACGGGAAGAAGGCGACACATGTGCAGGGCAACAACGTGCAAGCAGTGCGGCAAGACGACCTGGGCCGGGTGCGGACAGCACGTGGACCAGGTGATGAAGGGAGTCCCCGGCCCCCAGCGCTGCCCGGGGCACGAGCCCGCAGCCAAGAAGCCCGGCATCTTCGCCCGCTTCCTCGGCCGGTAGCCGTCCGGCGAAATCCCTCGGCCGGGGTGCGGCCTTGACCTTGCCGCTACGGCAACGTCGAGGATCGGCGACATGACCATCACAGTGATCGACAGCGCTGCGGGTATGCGACGCGTCCTCGAGGCCGAGCCCGCAGACCGGGCCGATGAGGTCCGCGACCTCTGGGCACCCATGGCAGGCATGTACCGCTTCATCCCCGGCGGGGTCGACCTTGCCACCATCCACCAGCAGGGCTTCGGGTTCCCGGTGGGAGCGTCGGCGGACGTGGACGAGCGGGTCCGTGAGGGGATCGACGCCCTCGTCGCAGCAGATGCGTGGATGCGCGTCGGTGCCGCCCTCGACGTCGGCACCGCCGCACTGGTCGCCGCCGCACCCGGGCTCGTCGTGCCGGATCTCCGGGTGCTCCTCGTCCTCGGTGACCCGACCAACGCGCACTTCATGAGCGAGGTCCAGGGCCTGTCGGGCTTCGGCGGCATCAGCGGGTACATCGTCCTCACCGTGTGGCCCACCGCCCGGGTCCTCGACCGCCTAGAGGCGATCGTCGTCCACGAGCTGCACCACAACCTGCGCTACTCGCCCGGGGGTGTCGTGTGGGACCCCGCCACGGTGACCGTCGGTGAGCACGTCATCTCCGAGGGCCTCGCCGACACCTTCGCCACCGAGCTGTACGGGCCGGCTGGTTCCACGCACTTCGTCAGCGACCAGACCCGGGGCGACGACGCGGTGCTCGCGAAGGTCGCCACCGGGCTCGGCGTCACCGGCATGTCCGACTTCGCGTCATGGGTGCTGGGGGACAGCAGCGCCGAGCTGTTCGGCGCCCAGCCGGTCGGCCTCCCGACGGGCGCGGGCTACGCCGCGGGCGCCCGTCTCGTCCGCGCCTACCTCGACGCGACCGGGAGGACAGCAGCCCAGAGCGTCCACACCCCGGTGTCCGACATCCTCGACGTCGCCCTGTCTGCGCTCGGACTGTCAGCGGAGGCGGCACACTGACGACGTCCGAGCACGTCGACGGGGTGGGGGCAGCGGTGGAGTGGACGGTGCACGAGGTGGCCGAGCGCGCCGGGATCAGCGGCCGGGCGTTGCGCCACTACCACCGCATCGGCCTGCTCGAGCCCGACCGCGTCGGGTCCAACGGCTACCGGTACTACGGGGCGGGCGCGGTCGCACGGCTCCAGCGCATCCTCCTGCTGCGCGACACGGGCATGCCTCTGGCGCAGATCGCGGCGGTGCTCGACGCCTCGGCGGGCGCGGAGGTCGACGCGCTGCTCGAGCACCTGGAGCAGCTGACCAAGGACCGCGACGCTCTCGACCGTCGGATCCGAGCCGTCGAGCACACGGTGCAGATGCGCCGGGAAGGTCTCGAACCCCGGATGGACGTCATGCTCGACGGCTTCAACGACCGCTACGAGGACGAGGTCGTCCGCCGGTGGGGCCGCGAGGCGTTCGACGCGTCGAACACGTGGTGGCACACGAAGACCCTCAGCGAGCAGCGTGACTGGAAGGCGCGGTCCGAGGCGCTCCTGCGCCGCTGGACCGAGCTCCACGCCGCCGGCGAGGTCCCCGACTCCCCGGCGGCGCAGGAGCACGCGACCGCGCATGTGGCCTGGTTCGCCGAGATCCCCGGCACCCCCACCCACGCAGGCGACCGCGAGACCTCCGCCGCGATGATCTGCGGCGTCGCCACCATGTACGAGACGAGCCCTGACTTCCACGACGTCTTCGGTGGCCCCGAGCCCGCGCGCCTCGCTGCTGCCGCTCTGCGCATCCAGGCTCAGAGGCTGTGACGTGACGATGCCCGCCCTCCGCGAGAGGAGGGCGGGCATCGTCGTGCGCGATGGTCGTCGCTCAGGTCACGCTGCGGGACGCCGGGCAGGTGTCCCGTGCGGGGATCAGCGCGTCGTGGTGGTGTGGTGCTCGTCGTCGCCCTCGGTCTCCTTGGCGAACATGAAGGAACCGATGGTCCAGACGATCGCGCCGATGAGGCCGACCCAGACGCCGATGTCCGTCGCGAGGTCGTCGCCGCGCTCGAGGCCGCCCATCGGGTTGAGGCCGAAGGCGAGGCACTGGATGGTGGCGGCGATGCCGACCGCCCCGGAGACGAGCGTCAGGCCGCGGTGCTGGCCACGACGGGCGCGCTTGCCGGCGTAGACCATCGCGACGAGCAGGCCGAGCCCGAGGTAGGCGATGAAGGGGATGAGGGAGTCGGTCTCGTAACCGGTGCGCGGGTCGGCGCCGTCTTCCGGGTTGACCCAGTTGAGCAGGGGCGAGACGTTGAAGACGATGATGCCGGCCGCGGCGACCGCGAGGCCGGTGCTCCGTGCGCGGAGGGTGTCGTGCGTCGCCGGGCGGGTGTTCGTTGCGCTCATGAAAGGGTGCTCCGTTGTGTGTGTGGGGGTGGCCCACCACTTTTCTTGAGCGTGCCGTCGGCAACAGTGACACCGTTCCGGGGGGCCCGCCACCGCTGACGGGGTGCGCACCGCCCGCACGTCTCCGGTGCACCAGCCTGGGGCGCTTCCCAATCAACCTGTGGATCGATGCCGCGGTGCGACGTCCATGCCGCTATGCCATGCTGCGGTGATGCCAGCTACCCCCGCTGTCGATGTCGGTGCCCTGCTCACGGCTGCTGAGAACGTGTCGCCGGCCAACGCCCTGTCCGCCGCCGTCGATGCGCTGCGCCGGTCGTTGGGCGTCGAGTCGGCCACGTTCCTCATCGCCGACGCGGCGGGCAACGCGCTCATCGACCACGCCGACCCGAAGGCCCGATTCACGCTGTCCGACTCCGACCCGGGCCGCGCCTGGCGTGAGCAGCAGACGGTGTCCGTCGGCGGGGGGCGGGTGTACGCGCCGGTCACGGTGCGGGGTGACGCCCTCGGGGTGCTGGCCGTGCAGATGCCCGACCGCGGGTCCAGGACCGATTCCGACGATGGCCAGGGCGCCGAGCTTGATCCCGAGGAAGCGCAGCAGCTGGCGACGGTCGCGCACGCCCTCGGGTACGTCATGGTCGCCAACCAGCGCCACACGGACACGTACGAGACGGCGATGCGGTCCGCGGAGTTCACGCTGCCCCGCGAGATCCAGCGGCGGCTGCTGCCGCTCGGCTACGTGTGCGAGGGCGGCTCCTTCACGATCGCCGGTTGGCTCGAGCCGTCGGCCAGCGCAGCGGGCGACACCTTCGACTACGTGGCGTCCGCGGAGCGCCTCACAGCCTCGCTCACCGACGCGGTGGGGCACGACCTGCGCGCCGCCCTGCTGTCGACGCTGACCGTCAACGCGCTGCGTCATGCCCGGCGCGCGGGGAAGTCCTTGGTCGAGCAGGCCGACGCTGCCAACGCGGCACTGCTCGGCACGGACGACCGGGGGAATCTCGTCACCGGCATGCTCCTGGAGATCGACCTCCCGTCCGCGGGCGCGGAGAGCGACGGCGAGGGCGAGGAGCGCACCCTCGCGCGGATCATCAACGCCGGGCACCCCGGCGCCCTCCTCCTCCACGACGGGCACGTCACCCGCGTCGCGACGGCCGACAACCCCGTGTTCGGTCTGCGGGAGCACGAGTACGCGGTGCAGGAGATCGAGCTCTCGCCGGGAGACCGCCTGCTGCTGATGACGGACGGCATGTTCGAGCGCAGTGCCGCCAACTTCGACCTCTCCGGTGCCCTGCGGGACACCGCTGACCAGCACCCCCGCAACGTGGCACAGGACATCTCGAGTGCATTCCTCGAGACCATCGAGAACGTCGTGCAGGACGACGCAGCCCTCCTGCTGCTCGAATGGCACGGTGGCACGACGAACCGCTCGACCACGCACGGGTCCGACGGCCAGAGGTAGGTGGGTCGGGACGATGATCCCGACGATGGAGACCTAGGTGGCCGTGCTGGTCGTGCTCGCGCTGTGCGTCGCCATGGTGTGAGCCACGAGGGCCGCAAGCTCCGCCGGAGCCTCGTGCTGGACGAGGTGCGCGCACCCGTCGATCACGTGGTGAGGGATCCCGAAAGTCTCCTCGAGCACCCGCGCCGCGTCGTACCGGGCGGGCGGGGACTGTGACCCCACGGTGACGAGTACCCGGCCCTGCCCCTCCGTCGGCGCAGCCGGCTCGAACGCCCGGAACATCGCGAGGTCCCGCCCGACGGCGTCGGTGTCGGCGGGTGCCATCTCGGGTGACCACAGCGGCCCGTAGAGCGTCCGACCGAACCCGGCCACCCCACCCTCGGCGTACGCGGCGGCCACGGGCCCCAGCAGCCCGGGCAGGAGGCTGCCGACGGCGGGCTCGTGGAGGATCGCGCCGGCGAGCCGGACGTCGCTCGCCGCGATGGCGAGGCCGAGCGTCGCGCCGCCGCTCACCCCGACGACGAGCGCTCCCTCGGCGAGGGGAGCGAGGTCGGCGACCTCCTCGGCGAGGTCCCCGCTCGACCGGCGGTCCGGTGCGTGCACGGTGAGCCCCGGGGCGAGGGTCGCCAGCGCCGCGCGCACCGCGTCCCAGATGCGTGACGTGGTGCCCGCGCCGTGCACGAGCAGGACCGGCGGGAGCCCGGTCGTGGGCAGCCCTGAGAGGGCCTCGTCGAGAGGGGTCATCGGAGCACCATATGCCCCTGACCAGCGAGGACGTGCCGTCCTGACCGGGAATGTCCGGCTGCTCAACATGATCGAAACATTGGGCGCCGATAAGAAACGCCCTCGTTACCGGGCGACGGTTCAGGGGAAACGCCGTCTCCCTACTGTCGTCGTCGTGGATACAACGACACATACACCTGTGTATACAGCCGGGGGTGCAGGATGAAGGCGTCACCAGACGTACGGTCGCCGAGTCGCATCGGCGAGACGCAGGCACTGCTCGACGTCGTCGGGTTCACCAAGTCGTTCGGTGACGTCCACGCCAACACGGACGTCGACCTCACCGTCCTGCACGGCGAGGTGCACGCCCTCGCCGGTGAGAACGGCGCCGGCAAGAGCACCCTGCTGAAGATGATCTTCGGGGTGTACGAGCCCGACGCCGGCCGCATGTTCGTCGACGGCCAGCCCGTCACCCCCGGAAACCCGGCCCACGCGCGGGCGCTCGGCATCGGGATGGTCTTCCAGGACCTGCGCCTCGTGCCCGCGCTCACCGTCGCCGAGAACGTCGCCCTCTCGCTGCCGACCGGGTTCCGGCTCCGGATGGACCGCCTCGTCGCCCGCATCGAGGAGGCGAGCCGTTCCTACGGCCTGGACGTCGACCCCCGCGCCCAGGTGCGCCAGCTGTCCATCGGGGAGCGCCAGCGCGTCGAGATCCTCAAGGTGCTCATGGCCGGCGCCCGCCTCGTCATCCTCGACGAGCCGACGAGCGTCCTCGCGCCCCAGGAGGTCCAGTCGTTGTTCGACGTCGTCGGTCGCCTCACGGCCGAGGGCCTCGGCGTCGTCATCGTCACCCACAAGCTCAACGAGGTCCGCGCCATCGCGGACCGGCTCACCATCCTGCGCGGCGGGCACGTCGTGCTCAACGCCGTGACGCCCGCCGACTACACCGACCCCGAGCTCATCGAGGCCATGGTCGGCCGAGCCGTCGCAGCCCTGCCGCGCGAGCACGGGCCCGTGGACCCCGACGCCCCCACCCTCCTCACCCTCACCGACGTGCGCGCCGACGGGGACCGTGGGCACGAGGCGCTCAAGGGCATCGACCTCCACGTCCGCGCCGGAGAGCTCGTCGGCATCGCCGGCGTCGCCGGGAGCGGGCAGAAGGAGCTGTGCGAGGTCGTCCTCGGCATCCGACCCGTGACCTCCGGGCACGTCGAGATCGTCGACGCCGACGGCAAGCCCGCCGGCCTCGGCGCCGTCGCCGCCATCCCCGAGGACCCCGTCGCCGACTCCGTCGTCCCCGGCCTCACCGTCCTGCAGCACATGGTGCTCGACGGGCGCGAGGTCCCCCGCAAGGGCGTCGGCATCGACTGGCAGAAGGTCGCGCTGCGCACGAGCGAGGCGGACGCCGCCGTCGGGCTGCACATCGCCGCACCGCAGCGCGTGCTGTCCAGCCTGTCCGGCGGGAACATCCAGCGCGTCGTCCTCACCCGCGAGCTGAGCACCTCCTCGCCCGTCGTCGTCGCCGCCTACCCGAGCCGCGGGCTCGACATCGCCAACGCCCGACGCACCCAGGAGGTGCTGCTCGAGCAACGTGCCGCCGGAGCCGCCGTGCTCATGGTGTCCGAGGACCTGGAGGAGCTCATCGCCATGGCAGACCGCATCGTCGTCATGCACGACGGCCACGTCGCGGGCGTCGTGCCCGCCGCCGACGCCGACCGGATGGCGCTCGGGCGCCTCATGCTGGGTGGTGCCGCATGACCGGCACCGTCGTGGGCACCAAGGACGTCATCGAAGGCACCGTCGTCGGATCCCCGCGGCTCACGTCGGCAGCAGGGACCGCCGCACGGTGGATCACCGCGCTCGTCGCGTCCCTCGTCATCTTCAGCGCCTTCATCGCCACCCAGGGCGTCGACCCGCTCGCCGTCTTCGGCACCATCTGGTCGTCGGTGCTCACCGAACCCCGCCAGATCGAGCGGATCCTCGTGCGCGCCACACCTTTCGCGCTCGCGGCGCTCGCCGTCGTCGTGCCCGGCCGGGCGGGACTCGTCAACGTCGGTGGTGAGGGCCAGGTCATCGTCGGGGCCGTCGCCGCCGCCGGGGTCGGCATGTGGATCGGGGTCGACGCCGCACCCGCGGTGGCCGTCACCGCCATGGTCGTCGCGGCCGTCGTCGCCGGTGGCCTGTGGGCCGGGATCGCCGCGGCGCTGCGCTTGTTCGGCAACGTCAACGAGGCCGTCACCACGGTCCTGCTGAACTTCGTCGCCCTGTACCTCATGCTCTTCCTCATCCTCGGCAGCTGGCGGGACAAGGCGGCGATGGGGCAGGCGACGAGCCCGGAGATCGGGCCCGGTGCCAAGCTCCCGCTGCTCGGCACCTCCGGCGTGCACGTCGGCATCGTCGTCGCCGTCGTCGCCGCGGTCGTCATCTGGTTCGCGTTCACCCGCACCACGTGGGGCTTCCGCCTCACCGTCGTCGGCGGCAACCCCGAGGCGGCACGCCGCGCAGGGCTCCCCGTCACCACGCTCCTGCTCTCCGCGCTCGTCCTCGGCGGCGTCCTCGCCGGCCTCGCCGGGTACCTCCACCTCGCGGGGGCCGAGTACAAGCTCCGCCCGACGTTCGGCGCGAACATCGGCTACATCGGGTTCCTCGCCAGCTGGCTCGCCCGGCACCGGCCCCTCGCGGTGCTCGTCTCCGCCGTCGCCGTCGCCGCGATCGCCATCACCGGCAACACGCTCCAGATCTCGTCCGGGCTGCCCGCAGCCTCCGTGAACATCCTCATGGGGCTCGTCCTCGTCGCGGTGCTCGGCTGGACGTCCTCACGGAAGGCCAACGCATGATCATCGACATCCTCTCCGGAGGCGTCCGCGGCGGCACGTCCCTGCTGTTCGCGGGCCTGGGCGAGACCATCTCCGAGCGAGCCGGCGTCATCAACCTCGGTACCGAGGGCTCCATGCTCGTCGGGGCGCTCGGCGGCTACGCGGTGACCTACCACACGGGCAGCCCGTGGCTCGGGGTCCTCGGCGGCGCCGCGGCCGGAGCGCTGCTCTCCCTCATCCACGCGATCCTCGTCGTGAGCCGCGGCGCCAACCAGTACGCGAGCGGCCTCACGCTGTTCTTCCTGTCCCTCGGCCTCACCGCGCTGTTCGGCGTCGACTACGTCAGCCGCCAGATCACCGCCTTCACCACCGTGAAGATCCCGGTCCTCGGCGACATCCCCCTCATCGGGCCCGTGCTGTTCAACCACGACCCGCTCGTCTACGCGGGCTACATCGTGGTCCCGCTCGTCGCCTGGGTCATGTTCCGCACCCGTGCCGGGCTGCTCCTGCGCTCCGCAGGGGAGCGGGCCGACGCCCTCGGCGTCAACGGCTACTCCGTCAAGGCCGTCCGGTACGTCGCCGTCGTCGCCGGCGGGGCGCTCGCCGGCATCGGTGGGGCGCACATCTCCATCGCCTACGCCAACAGCTGGTTCGAGAACATGATCGCCGGCCGCGGGTTCATCGCCGTGTCCCTCGTGATCTTCGCGATGTGGCACCCCGTGAACGTCCTCCTCGGCGCGTACCTCTTCGGCGCCGCACTGTCCCTCGCCTCGGTCCTCCAGGCGAACGGCGTGGACGTCAACCAGTTCGCGCTCAACGCCATCCCGTTCCTCATGACCCTCGTCGTCCTCACCGTCCTCGGCAAACGCACCCTCCGCAAGGCTCCCGACGAGCTGCTCAAGGTCCTCGACACCGCCAAGGCCTGACCGGGCGGGCGCACCACCCCCGGCGCCCGTCCACCCGAAGCCCCCACCTCACGCACCGAAGGATCACCATGACCCTCTCCGCACGCCGCACCCCGACCACCCGCCAGCGACTCGTCTCCGTGCTCGCCGGTGCATCGATCCTCACCCTCGCCCTGAGCGCCTGCACGAGCGCCACCGAGTCCAGCGCCGGCGAGTCCTCGTCCGACGGCGCACCCGGTGAGGACGCCACGACGATCGGCTTCATCGCCGTCGGCCCCAAGGACGACTTCGGCTACAACCAGGCCGTCTACGACGGCATCCAGGCCGTCGCCGAGGCCAACCCGGACCTCGAGATCCTCGAGGCGTACAACATCCCCGAGAACGACCAGGCCGTCGAGGCCCTGCAGACGATGGTCGACCAGGGCGCCACCGTCCTGTTCGCGACGAGCTTCGGGCACCTCGACGCCGCGCGTCAGGTCGCCGAAGCCAACCCCGACGTGGCCGTCATGCACCAGGGCGGGCTCATCGACGACTCCTCGCCGGAGAACCTCGGCACGTACTACGGCACCGTGTACGAGCCCGTGTACCTCGCCGGGATCGCCGCCGGTGCGGCGACGGAGACCGGTGTCCTCGGCTTCGTCTACGGCTACCCCGTGCCCCAGGTGCTCGCCAACATCAACGCCTTCACGCTCGGCGCGCAGTCCGTCAACCCGGACGTGAAGACCATCGCGGTCTCCACGACGAGCTGGTGCGACCCCGCGACGCAGGCCGACCGTGCAGCGTCGCTCATCAGCCAGGGCGCCGATGTCCTCACCCAGCACCAGGACTGCACCAAGACGATCATCGAGGCGGCCGAGGCCGCGGGCGTCTACAGCGTCGGGTTCCACGCGGACGCGTCCGAGCTCGCACCCGAGGGCTGGCTCGCCGGCTCGCAGTGGGACTGGACGGGCCTGTACCCGTCGATCGTCGAGACGATCATCGACGGCGACTTCATCGGCAGCGAGTACAACGCGAACTTCCGCGGCGGCGCCGCGGACGGCAACAGCCCGTTCGTCCCGTCGCCCCTCGGCGCGTCGGTGACCCCGGACACGAAGGCGCTCATCGACGCAGCCCAGGCGCAGCTCTCCGACGGCTGGACCCCCTTCACCGGCCCGATCCTGGGCCAGGACGGCGTCACGCCCGTCATCCCCGAGGGCACGACCCTCACCCCCGCCGACGCCGACCAGATGGACTACTTCGTCGCGGGCGTGACCGGGAACCTGGCCGGCTGAGCATGCACGTCGCCGACACCACTCCCTACCCGTGGCCGTACGACGGCCTGTTCGGCGAGGCAGGCACCGCGTTGCTCCTCGTCGAGCGGGGCGGGCATGGCGGAACAGACGTGGCGTCGGCCACGGGCGGGGCGGCGCGGGACGCCGTCGCCGCCCTGGTCGGGGCCGCGGCCGCGGCCGGAGCCCCGATCATCCACGTCACCACGACCCTGCCCGCCGTCGCGCTCCGGCGCGGCGCGGGCGGGGCCCGCCCGGAGTCGGCGGGCGCGTCCGCGCTGCCCGACGACGCCGCTCCGAGCAACGACCGCACGACGTACCACCTCATCACCCACCGACTCGCTGCGCGGGGCGTGGACGCCTTCTACGAGTCCGACCTCGAGCTCGTCCTCACCGGGGCCCGCATCCGGCGTCTCGTCCTCGCGGGGTCGCCCCTCGAGGCGGAGGTGCACTCGACGATGCGGGCCGCGAACGACCGCGGGTACGAGGTCCTCCTCGTCATCGACGCCTGCATCTCCGCGGACCCGGCGCTCGCGGCCGCGTCCCGCGGGATGGTCGAGACGTCCGGCGGGATCTTCGGCGCCGTCGGCACCACGGCCGAGGTCGTCGCCGCGTGGGCGGCGTCGTCCGGAGCCGTCGCCCCGCCCGTCGCACCACGTCCCGACCAGGCCCTTCTCGCCGCAGCCCCGGCGCTCGTCGCCACCTCTTCCACCGCACCCAAGGAGCACTGACATGGACCAGCACCCGGGCGCCGCACACTTCCCCGCGGTCGACGCCGAGCCCTACACGTGGCCGTTCGACGGCACCTTCTCCGCGGCCACGACGGCCGTGGTGAACATCGACTGGCAGGTCGACTTCTGCGGCGAGGGCGGCTACGTCGACGCCATGGGCTACGACCTCGAGCTCACCCGCGCGGGCCTCGCGCCGACCGCCGCGATGCTCGAGGTGGCGCGTGCAGCGGGGCTGCTCATCATCCACACCCGTGAGGGCCACCGCCCCGACCTCGCGGACCTGCCGGCCAACAAGCTGTGGCGGTCCAAGCGGATCAACGCGGGCATCGGCGACGCCGGCCCGTGCGGCCGCATCCTCACCCGTGGGGAACCGGGCTGGGAGATCGTCCCCGAGGTCGCGCCCCTCCCGGGCGAGCCGATCATCGACAAGCCCGGCAAGGGCTCGTTCTACGCCACGGACTTCGACCTCATCCTGCGCAACCGTGGCATCACGCACCTCATCTTCACGGGCATCACGACGGACGTCTGCGTCCACACGACGATGCGCGACGCCAACGACCGCGGGTACGAGTGCCTCCTGCTGTCCGACTGCACGGGCGCGACCGTCTACGAGAACTACCTCGCGGCGCTCGAGATGATCAAGATGCAGGGCGGTGTATTCGGGGCCGTCGCGACGTCGGAGGCATTCATCGCGTCGCTGAAGAACCCCGTCACGGACCTCGCTCTCGACGGGGTGTCCGCATGAACGGACTCGGTGGTCTCAACCCGGCGCCCGGCGCCCTCGTCCTCGGCCTCGTGCAGTTCGCCGTGCCGCACATCGCGACCCGCGACGACGTGCTCAGCACGGTCGACCGGATCGCGGGGATGGTCCGCGGCGCCAAGCGCGGCATGCCGACGCTCGACCTCCTCGTCTTCCCGGAGTACAGCACCATCGGGCTCGCTCCCGAGAACTGGCTGAACGACGAGCTGCTGCTCGACGTCGACGGCCTCGAGGTCGCGACCCTCGCTGCCGCCTGCGCGGAGGCGTCGATGTGGGGCTGCTTCTCCGTCATGGAGCGCAACCCCGGCGGTGCGCCCTTCAACACGGGGATCATCGTCGACGACGCCGGCACCGTGCAGCTCGTCTACCGCAAGCTGCACCCCTGGGTGCCGCTCGAGCCGTGGGCTCCGGGCGACACCGGCATCCCGGTGTGCGACGGGCCCAAGGGGTCCAAGCTCGGGCTCATCATCTGCCACGACGGTCAGCTGCCCGAGGTCGCCCGGGAGGCCGCGTACCGGGGGGCCAACGTCATCCTGCGCACCGCGGGGTACACGTACCCGATCAAGCACAGCTGGCGTGCGACGAACATCGTCAACGCGTTCACCAACCTCGCGTTCACGGCCTCGGTGTGCCTCGCCGGGGCCGACGAGGCCGGCATCTGGTCGCAGGGCGAAGCCATGGTGTGCGGGTTCGACGGGTCGATCATCGAGGAGGGCGACGGCCTGCCGGACCGCATCGTCACCGCCGCGGTCGTCCCGGCCCAGGCCGACGAGGCCCGCCGCACGTGGGGCGTGGAGAACAACATCTACCAGCTCGGCCACCGCGGGTACGTATCCGTGGAGGGCGGCGCGACCGACAACCCGTACACGTACATGCGTGACCTCGTCGCGGGGGAGTACCGGGTGCCGTGGGAGGACGAGGTGCAGCACACCGACGGGACGCTCGTGGGGTACCCGGAGCCTGCGGGGGTGCGGGAGAAGGCGCAGCCGAAGTAGGGGAACTGCAGGGGGCCGCGACCAAGGGACGGTCGCGGCCCGTCCCAGCCAATGGTGCCGACCCCACGGGGGACGAACAGGACCCTCGACCCACGGCGGTCGTGGGATCGTCACCGGCCGGAAACACCGCGTTCGTACCGTCACCCCCGTGCCACTGACACCGACGACGACGATCCATCCCGACGACACCTCGGGACCTCTCACCTCCTGGTCCGCCACGTCCCTGAGCCGCGCCCTGCGCGCCGGGGAGCTCTCAGCACGGGAGGTGATGACTGCTCACCTCGACCGCATCGACGAGCTCAATCCGCAGGTCAACGCTGTCGTCTCCCAGCTCGAGCGGGCCAGCGCCGTCGCTCTCGCGGACCGCGCGGACGCTCGTCGGGCAGCAGGTGAGCCAGTGGGTCCGCTCCACGGCCTCCCCGTCGCCGTCAAGGACCTCTCGGACGCCGCCGGGCTACGCACGACGCTGGGATCGCGGGCGTTCGCCACTGCACCCCCCGCGGCGCATGACGCCCCCTTCGTCGCGCACATGCGCCGCGCCGGGGCGATCGTCATCGGCAAGACCAACACGGCGGAGTACGGGGTCGGCGCACTCGCCGCGAACGAGGTATTCGGTGTCACGCGCAACCCCTACGACCTCGCACGTCACTCGGGCGGGTCCACCGGAGGGGCAGCCGCCGTCGCGAGCGGCATGCTGCCGTTCTCCGACGGCTCCGACTCCGGTGGGAGCATCCGGGTGCCCACCGGGTTCTGCAACGTCGTCGGGCTGCGCACGACCCCCGGCCTGGTGCCCAGCCAGGGGCACGGGAACGTCTGGGAGCCGCACGCCATGCAGGGGCCCGTGGCGAGGGACTCCCGTGATGCTGCGCTGCTCCTGTCCGCGATGTCCGGGGCGGACGTGGGCGACCCGGGCTCGTGGGGGCGGACGGCGACGGCGCCTATCGCCTCCGGGGAGTGGGGAGACGCACCCGTCAGGCTGGCCTGGAGCGCTGACCTGGGAGGAGTCCCGGTGTCACGAGAGGTCCGGGCCGTGATGAACGGTGCGCGGGTGGAGCTGGAGCGCCACGGGATCGAGGTCGTCGACGTCCCACTCGATCTCAGCGAGGGCGACGCCGCCTGGCAGGTGATCGAGAAGCTCGACCTCTTCGGTTGGGGTGGACCGGGCGTGGCCGAGCACCCTGAGCTGTACGGCGCAGAGATGGTGCGTAACTCTCGCGAGGGCGGCGCGCTCACCGCTACCGAGATCGGCGCGGCGAAGCAGACGCGCTACGCGCTGTACCTGCGGATGGCAGCGGCGTTGCAGGGATTCGACGGTCTCGTCGCGCCTGCCGCTCCCGTCATCGCCCCGCCCGCCGAAGAGACGTCGGTGTGGCAGGTCGACGAGGTGCGCTTCGAGCGGTACTACGAGTGGCAGTCGCTCGCGACGCGCTTGGCGATGACCGCGCACCCCGTCCTCGTGACCGGCGCGGGCTTCACCCCGGGCGGGCTTCCGGTCGGGATGCAGATCGTGGGAGCCATGGGCTCGGACCGCCGTCTGCTCGCGCTGGGTGAGCGGATCGAGTCGCTCACGTCGTGGAACCGGGTGCAGCCGGTGCTCTGAGGACCGCTGCTCTTGACGGACGCCGACCCTCCCCCTCCTCGCGGGTGTCGCAGGGCGAAGCCATGGTGTGCGGGTTCGACGGGTTGATCATCGAGGAGGGCGACGGCCTGCCGGACCGCGTCGTCACTGCCGCGGTCGTCCCCGCGCAGGCCGACGAGGCCCGCCGCACGTGGGGCGTGGAGAAACGCGCCTGGCGTGATCGCGCCGACCTACGTACTGAGCGCCCCGAGCAGGTCCATGCCGACCCGGTCGACGCTGCGCGCGTCGTGGGCCAGGGCGACGACCCGACGCCGGTGGCCGGGACGAAGTCGGCGACTGTCGCGCATCGCGCAGAACCAAAAAAGGGACGACGGGTCGCTCATCCGTCTGGAAAATCGGGGGACTGTGACCGGAGCGGAGATTCCGAACTTCGTCGACGTCGGCGCACGCCTCGGCGCAAGACTTTGCATCGAGCGGCATTGCGTTGCGTTGACTCGCCTGAAGAAGCACACAGGCGGCAGCGCGGTCGGTTCAGGCAGAAAGTCACTTGCATGCTGAGCGCGCGCGACGCGTGGTGACCTCTTTCGCAAGACGCAACGGCTGGTCCGTGGAGACGCAATCCACGCCTTCAACGATGATGCACGCGTTGGTGGTGGGGCGGGACTGAACCCCATACCTTGCAACCCATGGGTTACGAGGCGTCTCGCTGGCTAACTTCTCGGGCGACCCCACAGTCCTGGGTAGGAGCGAGCATGCATCAGTCCGAGATGAGCACCGTCAGCGGCGCGCCGGCCGTCTGTTGCAAATAGTTGGCAACACCGGCTAGCACTGGAAGCTGATCGTCGCGGACCTTTGACTTCGCCAGCCCTGGTTGGGCGATGATCACCTCAAATTGCGGACGAAGTTGACCGGAGAGTTCGCAGATTCGGACGAGCGCCGCCTCGTCACCGATCTCAAAGGGCTGGTGTCCGAGCTCGAGCTTCCGACCCGCCCGACGAGCCAGTAGGTCAAGCATAATGCCCGTGCGTTTGCGTCGACGTATGCTCCGCACCGACTGTCCGCACACTTCGTACAGGTCCTCAACCCGTGCACCTGGCGCCGACTCCGCCGAGTACTTGCAGTGCACTAAGGTCACGACCAGATTGCCGTCGGAAACCCGGAGTCCGACCAGGTCGGCGACCTCTCCGGTGCCGTCATCATCAAGCAGCACGTCGAAGGTCCGCAAGTCTCGCAAGTACCGGGAAACGTAGTGCTGGATAGAGTCGGGCCTCTTCTCCCGGCGCTGAGACTCCTTCTTCAGGTTGACGCCCGTCCAAGGAAGTGCAATGAGACGATCGCGCGCAAAGGCAGGGGTGACCTTCGCACGCAACACCTGCCGCCCCTCATACACGAGCACGTCGTCGGCCAGCACTAGCGTCGGCGGATGGTCCGTGAGCCACTGCGCGAAGGGGAACTCGTCACCGCGCGTCGAACGCACGGTCACGTCGGATTCAACGGCCGAAAAAGTCAGCCTCTTATCCTTGACGCTTAATGCGTATTCGACTTGCCACTGCTGATCGTGGTCCGGGGCTTGCCGGAGCAATGCCAAGCGCTTAGGCGCGCCCGGAGACGAGGGAAGAGCGACCAGGTCTAAATCAAGTAGGTCCCAGATCACGCCGGCGCGATCCTCGATCTCAGGCAATGCGGTAAGGCTCTCGTACACAAGTGCGGGCCACTCGACCGCGAGCAACATCTCCTCTGGCATTTGCTTTAGTGGCTCAGGGACCACGAAACCCTTGATTACCTCGACAGGGTTGATGCTGGAATCTAAGAGTTTTCCGCCTTGCACATCGCACCATCGGACCCACTCCTGTACGCTCTGCGCCGAACGCGGGCTCCAGATCCGCCCTGATCTAGCCGCGCTGATCACGACACGGTCGCCCTCGTCGAATCCCTTGAGTGCGATATGCGTCTGGGACTTCGTGCCGGTGTCTTGCGTCCGCAGTCCGGCAGTGACATCCCCGCCGGTGTGCATACTGAAGCGGTTGTCCCCGTCGATGAGGTCCACTAGACCGACGTTCGTGGGAACCGGGTAGCCTAATCCGCTGAGGACACGGAACGCGGTTGCCTCCTTAAGCAACTCGGCTTGTCCCTGCAACACTGCATCGGCCACATCCTCAAACTTGCTTGACTTCTCTGACCCGTGAATGAATAGCAACCTGCGCTCAGGGTCAAAACGCATGACTACGAGTTCATGGGTCGCGTCCTCCATCTGCGCCGACGATGACCAGGGCACGGCATCCAGACGCGAGACGATAAACCAGGCGACATTGCCCTCGTGGCCCACGGTCAGTGGCGACACTTCCAACGCGGCGGCACGGAACACGCTCGGGCTGACCGAAGGGTCCCACCGGCTCGACGGAGTCCGGAACGCAACAGCGCTGAGAGTAGGGCGCAGTGTCGAGGTGGGTATCGCCTCCCCGGAAGCGGTGAAGGACCTATCAAAATCGGCTGTGCGCTCCGCCTCAGCCGTGAGCCGCTCGCTGGCGTCCCTCATAATGCCGTTCCAGTCGGCATCCTCCCGGTAGAGCTCGCTCAGAGGCGACAGTGCACTCTGTGCGTCTCGTGCAGCGAAGACCGACGCGGTTCCCAGAGCGCTGTCTTCCGCGGTACGCGTGAAGCGTCCGACGAGCTGGATGAGGGGGCTGAGACTCTTTCGGGGGTCGTGCAGCGCTGCGACCTTCAGCTGCGGCATATCAAAGCCCTCACCGAGCATGTCAACACAGATGATGACGCGGCTCTTGCGCGTACGTATGGCCTCGAGCGCCTGGCGCTTTGCTTTAACGCTTAGACGACTGTGGATAATAACCGGCACGAATTCGACAGCGATATCCATATAGAGGGACTGGAGCTCCGAGGTCCTCGGAATCGACCCGACCCGGGCCATCAGGAGATGGTCCTTCCCTGCCGTAAGGTCCTGCCGAAGCCGATCGACCGCCGCTTGAGCGATGCGCCGATCAGCATCGTGGAGACTCACGATTGCCGAGTAATCGATTTGCCGGTAGTAGCCTGCATTCTGTGCGGCCGCGAGTGAATACCGGTAGATCTGCCGTCCCCGCAGCCCCTGCTTGTCTCGTCGGTGCGGTGTCGCAGTGAACAGCAGCACCTGTCTTCCTGGGAAGCGGCTGATTGGGGCTTGCCACGTGGCTGCGGGCGCGTGATGGGCTTCGTCGACAAACAAGTGACTGCTTCCATTAAGCAAGACGTCCTGCGCCTCGCTCGAACAGGCGCGGAGTGAGTCCGGAGTTGCAACCACGACTTGCGCTGCCGCGAGAAGAGATAGCGCGTCCTCACTGGTTGCTACCCCGCGCTGGAGCTCAACGACTGCGGGCAGGAGCGCACTGTCCGCCACGACCCCCTCGCGCTGGAGAATCCCGAGCGTGAGGAACTTGCGGGCAAGTTGCTCACGCAGCGCTGCAGTGGGGACCAGGACCAGTAGATGGCGCACACGCTCGTGTACCGCGATCGCGAGCATCGACTCAGTCTTGCCCGTCCCCGTCGGCATGACGATCAGTCCTGGCTCCTCGTTGCTCGACAAGAAGTGGCCGAGGGCCGCGTGAACGGCGCCGATCTGCGGGCTCCGAAGCGCGCCAGGCTGATCGGGTTCACCGAATCGGAACGCACCTTCCCAGGAAGCGCGAACCTTCTCAGGGGCGGGTGGGTCAGTCTTGCCGGTCCACGCGACGCCTTCTGCCGCGCCTCCCGACCGGGCAAGTACGGCGAGCGGCCCGTCCTCATCGGCCACGGCCGTAATCGGCCACGCGCCAAACCGCCCCGTCACGCTGCCACCGACGGCCTCAACCGCGACCTTCATCGATGGCAAAACCAACTGGCGCACGACATTGCCAGCGATCTTGATCGGTTCAGCCCACAACTCGGGCATGTCCAGCGTGTTCATTTAGAGTGCTCACCGTTCATCACAAGTGCGACGATAGAGGCTGCGGCCCGGAAAGAGCCGGTGTTCTGCCGTTTGGCTTGCGTGTCCTTTTGGTAGGCATACCTGCACAACCCTTCGCAGCACCCGTTCGCGCCCTAGGCGTAGGCGAGCGGCTTTCGCCCTTGACTGCGTCCTGCAACCCTAGGGTTGCGAGACGTCTCGCCGATTTCGCCGACGCCGGGACGGAACGGCGCGGCGACGGCGGCCCGCGTGTCTCGTAGCTATGTCTCGCAAGATAGCGGCACTTTCGTTGTCATAAACCTGGCTTGCGTGACAGGTGGACGCCGTCCAGCGGGACGGTGATCGGCTACGCACGAGTCTCGACTCGTCATCAGAGCACCGACCTTCAGCTGGTCGACCTCGCCGCAGGTGTGCGCATCCGACGAGCCAGGCCTTGGGTCTATTCACGCGGCGTCGATTGTGTGGCAGGCGGAGCGCTCCCCCTGCGGCGCGATTGCGGGCGCCGGCGTGGGGACGGGTGGGTCAACCGGCGGGACGACGACCGGCACGATGGCGAGGACGAACTCTTGTACGGCGATCATCTCCCCGGGTGCGCTGGAGGCTGGGCCGCCCCGCGCTGCTCACCGGAGCGCATCGGTCGCCAGGGTGCGCCAGGCCAGCCAGCCGCGGCACAGGACGTAAGCCGACGCGACGACCGCCACGAGCACGAGGTCGACCACGGCGGCTTGGAACGCCTCGGGGACGTCCCCGACCAGGAAGGCAAAGACCGTCAACCCCGCCTTGCCGACGAGGAGGATCTCCCACACGCCCGCGGAGCGCCGGGGGCGCAGCGCGAGCAGGGCAAACAGCCCCGTGAAGATCGCGAAGCTCGAGACCCGCCAGCCTTCGACGAAGAGCCGGTCGGAACCGGCGGCGCTCGTCAGCAGCAGCCCGTGGGCGAACGCCCCCGCGGTAGCGAGGGCGGCAAGCCCGACGAGCACGCGACCGGCGAGGTCGGCCCCGCGAGGCGGTGCGGCGGGGGTGGTACGGGCAACGGTCACGGTGGTCATGGCAGCTCGTCTCTCGTGGCGGGTCAATGACTTTACGCCTGTAAACCTACCTCCTCGATTAACGGGTGTAAAGTGATCGATATGACGACGTCGAAGACACGAGCACCCAACCGGCGCGGCGATGGTGCGCAGCTGCGCGAGGAGATCGTCGACGCGGCCACCCGGCTCGTCAACGCCGGCTCGGTGCCCGTGACGCTGCGGGCCGTCGCCCGCGAGGCCGGGATCTCCGCGCCCGCGATCTACGCACACTTCCCCGACCTCGACTCGGTCCTGCTAGCAGTGACCCAGCGCGCCTTCGCCGCCCTCGAGCAGGCGCTCGACGTACCCCAGGACAGCGACCCGGCGGAGCGACTGCGGGCCGTGTGCGCCGCCTACCTCTCCTTCGCCGAGGAGCAGCCCCACCGATACCGGGTCATGTTCGGTGCCGTCTGGGACGCCAGCCGCGCCCTCGACCGGTCGCCGGCGATCGCCGACGAGGTCGCCACGCTCGGCATGGGCGCCTTCGACGTCCTGCGGCGCGCCCTCGCCGACTGCGTCGCGGCCGGGCGTTCGACCAGCACCGACCCGTTCGTCGACGCGACCGCGTTGTGGGTGGGCCTGCACGGGTTCGCCCAGCTGCAGGTTGCGGCGCCGGTGTTCCCCTGGCCGGCGCCGCTCCGCGGCATCATCGTCGACCGGCTCGCACTGCTCGTGTGAGCTGTGCTCGGTGCGCGATGAACGCTTAGGACGCGCGTCTACAGCGAGCCCTGTGCGGCTCGCCAGCTGTTCGAGCTCAGTCGGTAGAGCACGCTGCGCCGCAGCGGGTGGCCGACGGGGATCGTCGGGTAGTCGAAGTCGCCGTCGAGGTCACGGGTCATGCCGATGCGGCGCATCACCGCCTGCGAGCGTTCGTTGGACACGGCCGTGAACGACACGACCTCGTCCAGTCCGAGCTCGACGAACGCGAATCTCAGGGCCGCTCGCGCGGCCTCGGACGCGTAACCGCGCCCCCACGCCCACGAGGGCAGTCGCCAACCGATCTCCACGCAGGGGGTGAAGGCTGCTTCCCAGGTGGGGACCGACAGGCCGGTGAAACCCGCGAACCGTCCGCGGTCCTCGCCGTCCGTGACCTCGAGCGCCCACAACCCCCAGCCCCGCTCGGTGAGGACCGTGTCGGCGCGGTCGGCCAGTGCGTCGCTTCCCTGTCGATCGAGCAGTCCGGGGAAGTGCTCCATGACCCGCTCGTCCGCGTTCATCTCCGCGAACGGGTCGCGGTCCTCGGGCGTCCAACCGCGCAACAGCAGGCGCTCAGTCTGAATCTGCGTGGTCACACTGGGCAGTGTTCCTTGTCTCGGCCGCAGACGCCATCCCCGCAGGGTCGTCGGCGATGGCGCGTTGCGACATGCTGGACCGGTGCCTGAGCAGAGCATCTTCCTCAACGGATCAGTCGGCGTGGGCAAGACGACCACGGCCGGTGCGCTGAGTGATCTTCTGATCCGCCGACAGATCCCGCACGCTGTCGTCGACCTCGACGAGACGCGCCGGATGTGGCCGAGCCCCCCGGGCGACAGGTTTCATCACGGGCTCTCGATGCGGAACCTGTCCGCGCTGAGTGCGAACTACCGAGCAGCAGGTGCACGACGGCTCGTGCTTGCCGGGGTCGTCGAGTCCCGGCATGACGTCACGGCAGTTGAGCAGGCGATCGGGGGCGACGTTGCTGTCGTCCGGCTCGTTGCGGCAGGAGATGTCGTCGACGCGCGACTGCGAGGACGCCATGTCCACGACGTCGATGGCCTTGCGTGGCACCTCGAGCGCCGAGGCGAGCTCGACGCGCTCCTCGATGCGGCACACCTCGACGACCACGTGATCGTGTCGGATGGCCGACCGCCGGGGGCGCTCGCCGAGGAGATCTTCGCGCGCCTCGGGTGGTGAGGCGACCCGCTCCGCCCAACAGTGGGGTCGATCGCCGCGGCGGCCCACCACCGCGACCGCCAACTCAGCCCAGGAGCTGCCCGGCGAGTACCGCGTGCCGTGGGAGGACGAGGTGCAGCACACCGACGGGACACTTGTGGGGAACCCGGAGCCTGCGGGCGTGAGCGCTCAGCCCGCCACCGAAACTGGGCGGGCCTTCCCATGTTGTGGGGACTGGACAAACTCATGCCTCGGCTCCCGCTCATGCCGATGAGCGCGCTCATGGTGCGCCTGGCGACGCTGCCACCGGTGCGGGTCCCGGGTAGCGTGACCACCGTGCCACTGTTAGGACCCGCGGACCCTCTTCCCGGCCAACCCCGTCGAATCCTTGTCGCGGGAACTTCCGGATCGGGGAAGACCACCCTGGCTGCACAGATCGCCGCGGCGTTGGACGTGCCCCACGTGGAGATCGACGGCCTCTTCCATGGCCCGGACTGGACAGCACGGCCGTCCTTCGAAGACGACGTGCACCGCTTCAGCGCCGAGCCTGCATGGGTGACTGAGTGGCAGTACAGCTCCGTTCGCGCCCGCCTCGCTGAGCGCGCCGACCTGCTGGTCTGGCTGGACCTACCGAAAGCCATCGTCATGCGCCAGGTCGTTCGTCGCACCCTCGTGCGCCGGATGCGCCGCCAGCAGTTGTGGAACGGGAACATCGAGCCGCCGTTGCGGACCTTCTTCTCCGATCCGGAGCACATCGTGCGGTGGGCCTGGACCACCCACCACAAGACGTCGATCCGCGTCACGGAACTGCTCGAGCAGAACCCGGATGCCGTCGTCATCCGCGTCCGCAGCCATGACGAGGCACGCCGCTGGTTGCGAGGACCCCTGCTCGGTCGCGAGCTCGCAGGCTGACCAGCAGAGCTGGCCATCCCGACATGCCGCAGGCAGCGCGCGGCAGCACGCCCAGGGCGGGCTCGGCTGCGTAGGCGGTGAGGAGGCTGGGCGGCGGCCGGACTCAGCCGAGCAGCTCCGCAGCGAGCAGCCGCAGCGTCTCCTCGCGCGTTGTCGCCTGCTTCGGGTCGCCCCCGGTGTGCTCGGACGCGACGGGGGAGATCATCACCTCGTCGGTCCCGACGAGCACGGCGAGCTCGCGGACAGCCGCGGCGGCTGTCGCGGGGGTCCCGATCGCCCAGGTGGAGCGCATCTGGGTGGCCATCGCGGCGTGCTGGGCGCCGACGGTCTCCTGCTCGGCGTCCTCGATGAGCTCGAGCGGCTCGAGCCCGCCACCGCTGCGCAGCCGGATCATCGACTTCGTGTGCGGCAGGGCCCGGCGCTGGGCCTCCTCGTCGGTCTCGGCGACGACGGCGTTGATGATCGCGAAGGTCTTGGGCGCGTCGAGGTACTCGGACGGGCGGAACGACGACCGGTACGTCTGCATCGCCTCGAGGGTGCCCTGCCCGGCGAAGTGGTGGGCGAAGACGTAGGGCAGGCCGAGCGCCGCAGCGAGCTGCGCGGAGTACATGGACGACCCGAGCAGCCACGCCTCGGGGGACGACGTCGCGCGGCTCGTCGCGCGCAACGGGTACTGGCGTCCGCGCAGGTCGAGCGTCACGCCGGCGGGGGACATGAGCTCCATGACGTCGCGGATGTCGTCGGGGAAGGTGTCGACGGACTCGTTGCCGCGGGCGGCGCCGGAGCGCAGCATGTGGCTCGTCACGGGGTCCGAGCCGGGTGCCCGGCCGAGGCCGAGGTCGACGCGCCCGGGGAACGCGGCCTCGAGGAGCGCGAACTGCTCCGCGATGACGAGCGGCGCGTGGTTGGGCAGCATGACGCCACCGGACCCGAGCCGGATCTGCTGCGTCGCGCTGGCCAGCAGTGCGATGAGCACCGCGGGGTTCGTCGAGGCGACGGCGGGCATGTTGTGGTGCTCGGCCACCCAGTAGCGCCGGAACCCGAGCTCGTCGGCAGTCTGCGCCAGCCGGGTGCTCGCCGCGAGGGCGTCACCTGTCGTCTGGTCCGTGCGGACGGGGATGAGATCGAGGACGGACAGGGCGTTGACAGGCTGAGTACTCACCCACGGTGCAACCCGGGGTGCGGTGGGGCTATTCCGACGCCTCCGGGGCGGTTGACCCGCGAACCTGTTTTACGGCCGCGTATTCCGTTCGGCACCAGTGCGAAACGTCCGGGGCGTTGACTCGGTCCACGGCACGCGAGCGGCCGTCGAGCACAGGCTAGAGCATCCCCTGGAGGCACCGTGACGACCGTCGACCTCACCCTCACCCGACGGCCCCCGGAGATCCCGCTCGCCGCGTCAGGCTGCTGCCCCCCGGCGGCCACCACCAGGTCCACCACCCCGACCGGCAGCACCACCCCGGACGCGCTGGACACCCGCCTCGACGTCGCGGTGCGGGGCGTCCGCGTCGACGCCCCCGTTCACCGCGAGGCGGGCGCCGGGCCGAGCGACGACGGTCACGTCCTCCTCGACGGCGCGCAGAGCGCGATCCCGCTCGACCCCACGAGCCCCTACGAGGTCCGCGACGGCCGGCTCCTGCTCGACGGCGCGGACCTCGGTATGGACGTCACGCCCGTGGCGCGGCCCCGGTTCTACGACCTCGTCACCGCCGAGGGCGTGCCCTACGAGAAGATCGCCCGCCTGCACGGCGCGACCGTCCTCGCGACGACGGTCGTCCAGACGTGCATCCGCTACGAGGAGTCCCAGCGGTGCCGGTTCTGCGCGATCGAGGCGTCGCTCGCCGCCGGGTCGACCGTCGCGGTGAAACGCCCGCACGAGATCGCGGAGGTCGCCGAGGCCGCCGTCCGGCTCGACGGGATCCGCCAGATGGTCATGACGACGGGCACGACGAACGGCCGCGACCGCGGTGCGACGCACCTCGCCCGCTGTGTCCGGGCGGTCCGGGAGGTGCTGCCTGACCTGCCGATCCAGGTCCAGTGCGAGCCCCCCGCGGACCTCGCGACGATCACGGACCTCTACGACGCCGGCGCGCGGTCCATCGGCATCCACGTCGAGTCGATGGACGACGTCGTGCGGCGCCAATGGATGCCCGGCAAGTCTGCCGTGAGCCTCGACGAGTACCGGGCCGCGTGGCGGGAGGCCGTACGGGTGTTCGGCCGCAACCAGGTGTCCACCTACCTGCTCGTCGGGCTGGGGGAGGACCCCGACGAGATGGTCGCCGCGGCGCGCGAGCTCATCGAGATGGGCGTGTACCCGTTCGTCGTGCCGTTCCGCCCCCTGGCCGGGACACTCGCGACCGACGTCGACAAGATCCCCGCCCCCTCGGCCGAGACCCTCGGGTACATCTCCCGCGCGGTGGCCGGCGAGCTCGTTCGGGCGCGGATGTTCGGCGCCGACCAGTCCGCCGGGTGCGCCGCGTGCGGTGCCTGCAGCGTTCTGCAGAGCGCAGGAGCCTGACGATGACGGTCGAGGCCCTCTCCGTCCTCACCGGTCCGGTGCTGCGCACCGCGCCGGCGCCGCGCTCCGACGTGCTCGTCGAGGAGGCCGATGCCGCCCAGGTCGCGGCCTACCGCGCCCTGCGCCGTGCGGCGTTCGTCGAGGAGCAGGGCCTGTTCGACGGCACGGACCACGACGACGTCGACGACGACCCGCGGACGGTCGTCCTCGTCGCACGCGACCGCACGGGGACCGTCGTCGGCGGGGTGCGTCTTGCGCCCATGACCCCCGGGCGGGACCTCGGCTGGTGGGCGGGCAGCCGCCTCGTCGTCGCACCCGGCGCCCGGGGTGGCGCGGGCCTGGGGACGGCACTCGTCCGCGCCGCGTGCGCGCTCGCGGAGTCCCGCGGCGTCCTCCGGTTCGACGCCCAGGTGCAGCGCACCGCCGCGGTCCTGTTCCGCCGCCTCGGGTGGCGGCCGACGGGCACGACGACCCTCCGCGGCGTCGAGCACGTGAGCGTCACGTGGCCGATCGACCGGGTGGAGCGCCTCGTCACCGCCTCCAAGGCGCACCTCGCCGCCCTGCTCGGCCCCGGGAGCGCACCACCGGGGTTCGTCGGCGACGACGGCGCCCCCGTCGCCGGGACGGACGTCATCGCGGCCTGCGACGCGATCCTCCCCTCGATGGTCGAGCGCCAGCCCGAGTGGGCGGGCTGGTGCGCGGCGCTCGTCAACCTCAACGACCTCGCCGCCATGGGCGCCACCCCCGTCGCCCTGCTCGACGCCCTCGGTGCGCGCGACGCCTCGTTCGCGACCCGCGTCATGTCCGGGCTGCGCGCCGCCGCGGACGCGTGGGGGGTCCCGCTCATCGGCGGCCACACCCAGCTCGGCGTCCCGGCGTCCCTCGCCGTGACGGCGCTGGGACGCACGAGCCGCCCCGTGCGCGCCGGCGGGGGACGAGCAGGTCACGCGCTCACGGTCACCGCGGACCTCAGCGGGGGCTGGCGCCCCGGCTTCGCGGGGCAGCAGTGGGACTCCACCTCCGGACGCACCCCCGCAGAGCTGCGTCACCTGCAGGGCATGGTCGCCCGCGCCGCGCCGGCGGCTGCCAAGGACGTGAGCATGGCCGGGCTCGTCGGGACGGCCGGGATGCTCGCCGAGGCGTCCGGCTGCGCCGCCGTGCTCGACGTCGCGAGCGTGCCCGCTCCGGCAGGCGCCTCGACCGGTGACTGGTTCACGTGCTTCCCGGGCTACGCGATGATCACGGCGGACGACCCGGGGACCTCCCGGATGGGGTCGGACCTCACGACGCACGCCGAGTGCGGCACGCTCGAGGAGGGGTCCGGCGTGCGCCTGCGCTGGCCCGACGGCGTCCTCACGAGCGCGGTGCCATCCACCGTCACCGGGCTGGGTACCGCGTGACGGCCGTACCGCGGATCGCGCTCCTCACGTACTCGACCAAGCCCCGCGGCGGCGTCGTGCACACCCTCGCCCTCGCCGAGGCGCTCGCCCTCGCGGGCGCGGCCGTCGACGTGTGGACGCTCGGCCGGGGCGGCGACACCACGTTCTACCGCGACGTCGACCCCGCCGTCAGAGTCCGCGTCGTCGACTTCCAGGCCCGCGACGGGGAGGACGTGGGCGCGCGCATCGTGCGGTCCATCGCGACGATGCGCGCCGCGTTCGACCGCACCGGGTACGACGTCGTGCACGCCCAGGACTGCATCACGGCCAACGCGGTCCGCGGCGTCGTGCGCACCATCCACCACCTCGACACCTTCACGACGCCGGAGCTCGCCGCGTGCCACGAGCGGGCCGTCGTCGAGCCCGTGGCCCGGATCTGCGTGTCCGACGCCGTCGCCGCCGAGGTGCGTGCCGGGTGGGGCCTCGACCCGGTCGTCATCCCCAACGGCGTCGACTCCGCGCCGTACGAGGCCGCGGCGGCTGACGTGGCCGGCATTCGTCGCTGGCGCGACCGGCTCGGCGACTACGTCCTGGCCGTCGGCGGCATCGAACCCCGCAAGGGCACCCTCGACCTGCTCGACGCGTACGCCGGGCTGCGGGACGCCCACCCCGGGCTCCGGCTCGTCCTCGCGGGCGGCGAGACGCTCTTCGACTACCGCGACTACCGCGCGGCCTTCGACGCCCGGGCCGCCGAGCTCGGTGTGGAGCCCGTCCTCCTCGGCACCGTGCCCCAGGCGGACATGGCGCCGCTCGTCGCCGCGGCGCGCGTCATGGGGTTCGTGTCGACGAAGGAAGGGTTCGGGCTCGCGGCCATGGAGGCGCTCGCGGCCGGCGTGCCCGTCGTCGCCCGGGACCTGCCCGTGCTGCGCGAGGTGTTCGGCTCGGCCGTGCGGTACGCGGGTGACGTGGCGGGAATCCGCGAGCAGCTGCACGACGCCCTCGTCGACCCGGCCGCCATACCGGCTGCGCGCGGCGCCGGGCTGGCGAGGGCCCACAGCTGGGACCGGGCCGCGCGGGAGCACCTGCGGTTCTATGCCGGGCCCGGCATGGTCAGCGTCGGTAGCTGACCGGCACGCGTTCCTTGAGGTGGGACAGGGTCCGCCGGGACCGCGTCACCTCGGCCTCGACGTCGAGCTCGGCGGTGACGAGCCCGCCCTTGCCCCACAGGCGCGCGAGCGTCTGACCGCCCGGCCCGACGATCTTCGACTGCCCGAGGAACCGCAGCCCACCGAGCGTCCCCGTGTGGTTCGCGGAGACCACGACCACCTGGTTCTCCGCAGCACGCGCCTCGTCGTAGAGGTCGAACAGGTGCGACTGGCGGTCGGCGCGCATCCGGTCGGAGCGTTCCGTGACGCTCGCCGGCCACGCCGAGAGGCACGCGAGGAGGTGGGCGCCGTCGAGCGCGAGGGACCGCGCGCCCTCGGGGAACGTCTTGTCGTAGTCGATGAGCATGCCCAGGCGCCCGACGGGGGTGTCGATCGCGTCGAACGTCGTGCCCGGCGCGTAGACGTCCCGCTCGCCGAGCGTGAGGTGCACCTTGTGCTGCACGCCGAGCACCCCGTCGCCCGAGAGGCAGACGGCGGTGTTGGTGGGCAATCCCGTGGCCGACGCCGCGGCGAGGCCCACGCACACGACCATCGGACCCGCAGCCGCGACGAGGCGGCTCACCTCGGGGCCGTCGAGCGCCACCGGTGGCGGGACCGCGCCGGACGACGGGTCCTCGAGCTCGATGAGATACCCGCCGATCGTCGCGCCCGGCAGGACGAGGAGGTCGACGCCCTGGCCGCGCGCCTGCTCGAGGATGCCGTCGAGCTTGTCCATCGTCCGGCCCACGTCTCGGCCGAAGTGCCCGGCGACGGCACCGAGGGTGAGCAGGCTCATCCGGTCAGCCTAGGCGAGGGCCGGGGCGCCGAGCGGGACACCGACCGGGGACGCGGGGTGCGCAGCGGCGGGCGAGGCGTCCACCGCTGCTGCCGGTGCCGTCGGCACCACCGGGCCGAGGGTGGCGGTGATGTGCTGCGCGAGGTGCTCGGCGTCGCGCGCGATCGCCGCGAACCGGCCCGAACCCCACGTGTGCAGCCAGGGCAGGCCGATGAACGACAACCCCGGCACGGAGGTGATCCCGCGGCGGTGGGTGGGCCGACCGCTGCCGTCGAACACCCCGACGTCCACCCAGCGGTAGTCGGCCCGGAAGCCGATGGACCACAGGACGGTCGTGATGCCGGCGGCGGCGAGGTCGAGCTCGGCCGGCTCGTCGGCCGGCTCCCACACCGGCGTGTAGCGCGGCTCGGTGGGTGCGTCGATGCCCTGGGCCGCGATCCACCGGTCGATGTCGTCCTTGATGGACTCCGCCACGGAGTCGGCGTGGTCGAGGGACTGACGCAGCGTCGGCGCGAACCGCAGCGCGCTCCCCGTGCCGCCCGTGAGCCGTCCGTAGAGGGACATGCCCTCGCTCGCGAGGCGCCGCAGGTCGAGGTCCCGACCACCGTCGCGTCCGGTGACGTAGTGGTTGGTGTTCTCCCGCTTGGCGAGGCCGCCGGCGTGCTCCTGGACCGCGACGTCGTACACCCCCATGTCGTGCAGCCACGCGACGCAGTCCCGGCCGCGGTAGCGGCGCGCGACGCGCGGCGCGTTGCCGACGGCCAGGTGCACCTTGCGCCCCGCGAGGTGCAGGTCTTCCGCGATCTGCGTCCCGGACTGCCCCGTCCCGACGACGAGGACCGCGCCGGGCGGGAGCTGGTCGGCGTTGCGGTACTCGTACGAGTGGAGCTGCCGGACCGTCTCGGGGATCCGGTGCGACACGGGCGGCACGACGGGCACGTGGTACCCGCCGGTGGCGACGACGACGTGGTCCGCAGTGAAGGCGCCCGCGGTGGTCGTGACGGTGAAGCCGCCACCCGCGCGCTCGCAGACCGACGTCACCGCGGTGCTCTCGCGGACGTCCGGGGAGAACGTGTCGAGGTACCCGCGCAGCCACGCGTACACCTCGTCGCGCGTCATGAAACCGTCCGGATCGTTCCCGGCGTAGGGGTAGCCGGGCAGGACGCACTGCCAGTTGGGGGTGACGAGCGTGAAGTTGTCCCAGCGGCCCGAGAGCCACTCGTGGCCCGCGGTGTGCCGCTCGACGAGGACGCACCTGACGCCGGCCTTCTCGAGGTGCCAGGCGACGGACAACCCCGCCTGCCCGGCCCCGACGACGAGGACGGGGACGTGCTCGGCGGTCGCGGTGCTCATGACGCCTCCTGCGGTCGCGGTGCTCATGACGCCTCCCGGGGGAGCGGCGGTTCCATCGACAGGACGCGCACGGGACGACTCTCGTCCGGGGCGTACCGGGTGGCGCTCTCCCGCAGCTCGGCGAGCTGCTGGCGCGCTGACGTGCACTCCATCCCGTACCTCGCCCGCACCCGAGCACTCGCCTCGGTCAGGGCGGCCGCGGCCTTGTCGAGGAACTCCGGGACCGGGTACGCCTCGCCCGGCGCGAGGTGGTCGTGCAGGACGAGCGACGGCGAGTAGCAGGACTCGACGACGCCGTCCGGCCACGCGATCTCCATGCGCATCTCAGGCATGAGCGAGCTCCGTGGGGTCGAGGGCTGCCGTCCGCCGCACCCGGGCGTCGGGTGTGATGACGGCGTCGGCGACGACCGCCTCGTAGGCGAGAGGCCGCCGGTCGCGCAGGTGGAACATGCCCTTGCGCATCGCGGAGAACGTGGCGTCGACGTCGATGTCCGCGACGGCCATGCCGCCCTCGACGCCCGTGCTCGCCAGGACGTTGCCGCCCGGGTCGACGACCTTCGCGTTGCCGACGTACCGCAGCGACCCGAACGTGCCCTCCTGGTTGGAGGCGAGCCAGAACACCTGGTTGTCGAGGGCGCGTGCGGCGTCGAAGAGGTTGAACCGGTACGTCCACCGGTCGTCCTGGAGGTTCTCGGCGGTGGCCGTGCGGGCCGCGGGCCACGCGGACATGCTCACGATGATCTCGGCGCCGTCGAGCGCGAGGCTGCGCGCGGCCTCGGGGAACGCCTTGTCGTAGCAGATCTGCAGCCCGATCCGGCCGACGGGGGTGTCGAACGCCCGGTACCCGTCGCCCGGGGAGTAGGACATGTTCTCCCCGAGCGGCTGGTGCACCTTGCGGTAGGACCCGAGCACCCCGGAGCCGTCGACGGCGGCTGCCGCGTTGTAGCGGGTCTCCCCGTCGTCGTCGAGCTCGCAGAAGCCGATGCAGACGACCATGTCGCCCGCGATCTCGGCGACGCGCGCGAGCTCCGGCCCGTCGAGGCGGATCGCGGGCGGCAGGGAGCGCGTGGTGGTGCGGGCCGTGTCCCCGTGGTCGCCGAGGGAGGACAGGTAGCCGCCGATCGCGGCCTCGGGGAGGGCGAGGAGCCGTACGCCACGGGCGCGAGCGGCGCCGACGAGCTCCGTGATCGTCGCGAAGTTCTCGTCGAGGTCGCGACCGAAGTTCGCGGCGCACGCCGCGACCGTGAGCGTCATGGCGACCTCCTCAGAGGTTGTACGTCGAGTTGATGATCGCGCCCTTGCGGGCGTAGTGGATGACGGCGTCCTGGACGTCGAGCGGGTGCGCCGGGATGGTGCCCTCGATGAGGTCCTCCTCGCGGATGCCGTGCAGCGACAGCCCGAACCGGCAGACGAACACGGTGCCGCCCTCGGCGATGAACGTCTTGAGCGCGTCGTTGATGTTCTGCTCACCCGGGAACGCGCTGTCGCCCGTGGTCGGGAACCCGCGGGTGTCGACGGCGTTGATGGCACCCGGACCGTAGAAGTAGATGGCCGACTCGAACCCCTTGCGCAGCGCGCGGGTCGCCTGGAGGATCGCCACGAAGCTCACCGACGACTCGTGGGCGATGCCGTGCACGAGCGTGAAGTACGCCTCGCCGTTCTCGGCCTGGTAGTCGGGGAAGATCTTCGTCGACCCGTAGATGTTGCTGCCCTTGGGCAGCGACGGGTGGGGGATCTCGGCGATCGACTTGGCGATGTTCTCGGCGATGGTCTGCTCGACGTCGGGCATGATGCTCCTCGGGGGCTCCTGGGACCTGCGCGCCGCTGCCGTCGGGGCGACGACCGGCTCGTGCTCACCAGCGTGGCCACCGGCCGTGTCGCAGTGGTTTCCATGGGAAGTCGGTCCGGTAAAAGCACGACGAGGGCATGGAGAAGCCCGTGGGCTGGTGGTTTCCCACCGCGCCGTGGTGGACGATTCCACGGCTCCCACGGGCTCCGGTGACTGCCTGGTACTCGCTGCCGCCCACCTCTCGGTGCGGGCCCGGGTATCCGACGATGTCGACCGGTCGTCCGCGTGTGTCCGGGCCTGGGGCCCGGTCAGCACTGGCGACTAGCGGACAGCCACCTCACGTGTCCTAGGGGAAATCATTTCTGGGACCACCTCCTTCCTCATGTGCCCCCGACGCTACGCCCGGCTGTCAGGGCCGGGCAAGGGTTTTTCCCGGTGGCGTAGCGGGGCATTCGGGAGGGTGGTGGTCAGTCGCCGAACAGGCGGGGGAAGCGCACCAGTCAGTGCATCATCGGTGCAGGCTCTCCCACGACCGTCGGGGGCTTGCGGACGAAGGCGCTCGCGGCGATGGCAAGCAGGCTGACGAGCGCCCCGACGAGGAACGCGGCCTGCACGCCGCCCGCGGTCGCCTCGACCTCGCTCGCCCCCTCGGCGATGCGGTCGGCCGCGCCGGTCGTGAGCAGGGTGACGAACAGCGCGGTGCCGACGCCACCCATGACCTGCTGGACGGTGCTGAGGATCGCACTGCCGTGGGAGTACAACGCCGGTCGCAGCGACCCGAGCGACGCGCTGAACAGCGGCGTGAACGTCATGGCGAGGCCGATGCTCAGGACGACGTGCACCACGGGGATCATCACCTCGGACGTGTCCGCGCGCAGCGTCGTCGCCATCGTCCACAGCGCACCGCTCACGAGGACGGACCCGCCCACGAGGAGCGCGGTGGGGCCGACGCGGTCGTAGATGCGCCCGACGAGAGGTGAGAGCACACCCATGATGAGCCCGCCCGGCAGCAGCAGCAGACCGGTGGTCAGCGTGCTGAGGCCCAGGACCGACTGCATGTAGATGGGCAGCACGATGAGGCTGCCGAACAGCGTGATGCTCGAGATCGCGATCATGACGATCGGGATGGTGAAGTTCCGGGTGCCGAAGGTCCGCAGGTCCAGCAGCGGGGCCGACGTGCGGGAGAGCTGCAGCTGACGCAGCACGAACAGGACGAGCGCGACGGCGCCCACACCGACGGGCACGAGCGGGGACACGGACGGCGACGCACCGTGCGCCGCGCCCTCGCCGACGGCAGACAGCCCGTAGAGCAGCCCGCCGAACGCGAGTGCGGACAGGACGACGGACAGCACGTCGAGCGGGACCTTGCGCGGCTCCGTGACGTTCTGGATCTTCGAGCCGCCGAGGACGAGCGCCGCGATCGCGATGGGCAGGACGAGGATGAACATGAAACGCCAGCTGAGGACGTCGAGGATGATCCCCGAGATCGTCGGGCCGATCGCCGGTGCGACCGAGATGACGATCGAGATGTTCCCCATCGTGCGCCCGCGGGAGGCCGCCGGGACGAGCGTCATCGCCGTGGTCATGAGGAGCGGGAGCATGATCGCCGTGCCGCTGGCCTGGACGACCCGGGCGACGAGGAGGATCACGAACCCTGGTGCGACGGCCGCGAGGAGCGTCCCGACGCTGAACAGCGACATCGCGAGCAGGAAGATCTGCCGCGTGTGGAAGCGCTGGAGCAGGAACCCTGTGATCGGGATGACCACCGCCATCGTCAGCAGGAAGCCGGTGGTGAGCCACTGCGCCGTCGGGGCGCTGATCGAGAGGTCGGTCATGAGCGTCGGCATCGCGACGCTCATGATCGTCTCGTTGAGGATGACGACGAACGCCGAGACGATGAGGATGCCGATGACGAGGCGGTTGCGCGCCGCGTGGGGGTCGGGTGCGTGCGGATCGCCCGTGGGAGGCGTTGTCCCCGTGGACGAGGAGGCGGTCGAGGGAGCTGTGGGCGCGTTCGGCACAAGGAGTCCAGTGTTCGTGCGGCTGGGGGGGGTCGGCGTGCCCGACCTCGGTCGGTGCTGCGCGTAGACGGTACCCAGGGGAGCGCGGCTCGCGTGAGTTGTATTCCCGGTGAGGACATGGGCAGGTGGAACGACCAGGGCCGGGTCGGTAGGTTCGACCGCATGAAGCACACACCCCACGACTCTGTGATCGCGCTGCTCATCGGCCTGACGGCGGTGACGGGCGCGGCGACGATCCTCACCATCCCGAGCCTGTTCGGGCCGGACGGGGGCCGGGTGTGGGTCACCGTGGTGCTGGGGTGCGCAGCGCTCGCCTTCGCCGGTCTCGCGGTGCACGAGCGGCGCCGCCGCCCGTCGGGGCACAGCTAGTCGGCGCGACGCCGGGGGCCGAACAGCGCGAGACGAGAGGTCGTGGGATGTACAGGATCATGACGGTCTGCACCGGCAACATCTGCCGTTCGCCGATGGCGGAGGTCGTGCTGCGGGAACGGCTCGCGGAGGCTGGTTTGGACGACCGCGTCGTCGTCGACTCGACCGGCATCAGCTCCGAGGAGCGGGGCAACCCGATGGACCGGCGCGCCCGGAAGGTGCTGCAGGCAGCCGGGTACACCGACGCGGCCCTCGACGACCACCGGGCGCGGCAGGCGCGCCCGGAGCACCTCGCGGACCGGGACCTCGTCGTGGCGATGACCGCCGAGCACGCCCGCGCGCTGCGGCGGCTCGCCGACGGCGCTCGTGACGTGCCTGACGACGTGGTGTCCCGGGTGCGGATGTTCCGGTCGTTCGACCCGGCCGCACCCGCCGTGCACGGCGTCGAGGACGAGCACCGGCTCGACGTCGAGGACCCCTGGTACGGGGATCTCACCGACTTCGAGGAGTGCCTCGAGCAGGTGGAGGCCGCCGTCGACGGCATCGTCGCGCACGTCCGCTCGCGCCTGACCTGAGCGCCGTCCCGGTTGCGGGCATCGCTGACCCACGGTCGAATCGTCCCTGGACATCCCACGACGAGAGGGGCTCGACATGGACAACGACCAGGTGGTCTGGGCGATCGCCGCGGTGGTGGTGCTGGCGGTGATCGTCGTCGCGGTGCTCGCAGCGAAGAAGTCCCGGGCGGCTCGCGAGGAGAAGCAGCGTGAGGAGCAGCGCCACGAGGCGCAGGAGATCCGGCGGCGTGCCGAGAAGGAGCAGGTCGAGGTGCAGCGCCGTGAGGCCGAGGCCGCCCGTGTGGACGCGCAGGCCCGCCTCGCGCAGGCCGAGGCAGACGCCCGCGCGGCGGACGCCGCCCAGCTGCAGCAGGAGGCGCGTGAGCACACCGAGCACGCGACCGGCGCCCGCTCCGAGCTCGACGAGCAGTTGCGCCGCGCCGACGAGCTCGACCCGGAGGGCACGCCCGCCGCGGCCGCGGACCCGCGTCCCGCACAGTCCGGCGACCAGTCGGACGTCCGTCCCCAGCACAAGGAATAAGCCGATCACCGACACCGAGGCACCCACGACCACGAGCCGTCCGCACCGCGCGAGCAGGTGGGAGGACCGCTTCACCCACGCGACCGCCAGTGCCCTGCGGCGCCGCGGCTGGCAGCCACGGGTCGAGCCGTACACCGGGTACGGGCTCGCTCCGGGCAGCGAGCCCGGGGCCGACGGCAACCCCGCGGGCGCCGGATGGGTGCGCGTCCTCGCGCGCGTCATGCTCTCCCCGCAGAGCCCTCCGGGCACCACGACGGAGCGGGACGACGCCACGGCGCGGCCGGAGGACTCCGCTCCGGAGCCAGCGGCCGTCAAGCGCGAGACCACCACGACGACGAGCCCCGACGCCCTGCGGGCGGTGCGCGGGTGGCGCAGCTTCTTCACCGCGCAGCTGCCGCTCGCCGAGGTCGAGATCCGCGTCGGGGAGCGCGTCCACCGGGTCCGGGCGGACCGCGGTGGGTACGTCGACGTCGTCGTGCCGTCCTCCCTCGGGGAGGGGTGGCACGAGGTGAGCGTCCGCCCCCGCGGCGGCCCCGCCGTCGACGCGCCCGTGCGCGTGCTCAGCGACGAGCCGCACCTCGGCATCGTCAGCGACATCGACGACACCGTCATGGTGACCGCCCTGCCGCGACCGCTCATCGCGGCGTGGAACAGCCTCGTGCTGCACGAGGACGCGCGGCGTCCCGTGGCGGGCATGGCACAGCTGTACGCGAAGATCGAGGCCGCCTACCCGGACATGCCCGTGCTCTACCTGTCCACGGGTGCGTGGAACGTCGCGCCCGCGCTGCGCCGCTTCCTCGCGCACCACAGGTACCCCGCGGGTCCGCTGCTCCTCACCGACTGGGGACCGACGAACACGGGCTGGTTCCGCAGCGGGCAGGAGCACAAGAACCGCACCCTGGAGCGGCTCGCGGAGGAGTTCCCGCACGTGCAGTGGCTCCTCGTCGGCGACGACGGGCAGCACGACCCGGTCATCTACGGAAAGTTCGCGCAGGAGCACCCGGAGCAGGTGCGGGCTGTCGCGATCCGGCAGCTGTCCGCCGCGCAGCAGGTGTTCGCGCACGGTGCGACGACACCCCTGCCGGCATCCCGTGAACAGACCGAGTCGGGTGGTGCGGGCCCGGTGCCGTTCGTCGCCGCGCCCAACGGGACAGGCCTGACGCGCGAGCTGCGCGACATCGGTGTGCTGCCGCCCGCGGACGGGGCCTGAGGACAGGTGCTCTAGGATCGGCGCCGTGACGAGACGGGGGACCTGATGCTCAAGCCTCCGACCGTCTATGACGTCGCGGACCTCGCCGGCGTGTCCATCGCCACCGTCTCGCGGGTGCTGCGGCGACCGCACGAGGTCGCGCAGGCGACGCGGGACCGCGTGCAGGCCGCCGTGCTCGACCTGGGGTACGTCCCGAGCGGGAGCGCGCGCGGTCTCGCGGCGCGGCGGTCCGGTGCGATCGGGCTGTGCTTCCCCGACTTCGACGGCATCCACGGGACCGACAGCCCGGACGGTGGAGCCGGCGCGATCGCGCCGGTGGACGGCCCCATCCACGTGCAGCTGGACCCGCCGGACGAGGTCGCTCCGAGCGGGGACCTGTACATCAGCGAGGTCATGCTCGGCACAGAGATCGAGGCGTGGCGGCACGGGATGGCGGTGACCATCGCGGTGGCGCGCGGCGCAGGTGGCACTGCGATCTTCGACAACCTGGCCGGACGCGTCGACGGGATGGTGACGTTGTCGCGGACCGTGCCCGACGACCTGCTCGCCCACATCGCCCGCCGCATCCCCGTCGTCGTCATCGCGGGACCTCGTGCGGGGGACGAGTACGACCACATCAGTGCGGACAACCTCGGCGGGATGCGCGCGCTGACGGAGCACGTCATCGACGCGCACGGGGTCCGTGACCTGGCGTTCGTCGGTGGCCCGGCGGACTCCCCGGACGACCACGACCGGTTCGAGGGCTTCTGCGCAGCCGTGCGCGCCGCCGGTCTCGACGCACCGAGGGAGCCGGTGCTGCGGGGCGACTTCACGCGGGGGGAGGGGCGAGGGCTGGGCCGCCGGCTCGTCGAGTCGGGAGCCGTCCCGCGTGCCGTCGTCTGCTCGAACGACCAGACGGCCCTCGGTGTGCTGGACGCCCTGCTGGACGCCGGCCTGCGCGTGCCCGAGGACGTGATCCTCACCGGGTTCGACGGGATCGACGCGTCCGAGATGTCGCGCCCCCGCATCACGACCGTCCGCCAGCCGATGCGCGAGCTGGGGCGGGCGGCCGTCGACACGCTGCTGCGCCGCCTGGGCGATCCGGGTATGACGCCGCAGACGAGGACGCTGCCGGTGACGGTCCTGCTGCGCGAGAGCTGTGGCTGCCTGACCTGACCCGCGGTGCCGCGCAAGGACACAGGGCTCGGCCACGACGCAGATAGTTGCATCCGGTGGATGTATGCGCATACATTGCTGGGACAGCCTGCCTCGCCGCCGCGCTACGCACCGATGCGCACCGCTCCGGTCGACGTGACAAAGAAGACACGAAGGAGAAGTCCGCCATGACCGATGCACCCCGTCGGACGCGCAAGCGCCTGACCTCCGCGCTGGGTCTGGGGCTCGTCGCAGCCCTCGCCCTCAGCGCCTGCGCTGCGCCCGAGGACACGTCCGAGACGACCGGATCGAGCAGCACCCTTCTGCTCGCCGCCGACAACGGATCGCCCACGTTCGTGCGGAACTTCAACCCGTTCCCCATCGACAAGCGCACGACGGCGATGATCATCCACGAGCCGCTCATGGTCGTGAACCCGCTCGACGGGACCTCGGTCGACTTCCTCCAGACCGGGTACACCCAGCCCGACGCCAAGACGATCGTCGCGGACATCCGCGAGGGCGTGACCTGGAGCGACGGCGAGGACTTCACGGTGGACGACGTCGTCTTCACCTACGCCCTGCTCCAGGAGTTCCCCGCACTCGACACGACCGGCATCTGGTCCCGCGTGGAGTCCGTGAGCGCCGAGGGCCAGCAGGTCACCTTCACGCTCAAGGCCGAGGACTCCTCCGCAGCGCTCGTCGTGCTGGGCGTCCCGATCGTGCCCGAGCACCTCTGGGCCGAGGTCGAGGACCCCGTCACGTTCACGAACGAGGACCCGGTGGGAACCGGTCCCTATCTCCTCGACGAGTTCAACGCGAACCAGTACACGCTCGTCAAGAACGAGGACTACTGGCAGGCCGACAAGGTCGCCGCCGAGAAGCTCGTCCTCCCGGCGTCCAACACCCAGCTCGACATCGTCAACAACGGCTACGACTGGGCCTACTCGTTCATGTCCGACGTCGAGAACACCTGGGATGCCGCGGAGGAGGGCAACCAGCACTGGTTCCCCGCCGGCGGCACCATCGGCATCGCCCCGAACCTCACGAAGGCCCCCTACGACGACCCGAGCTTCCGCAAGGGGCTCTCGCTCGCCCTCGATCGCGAGGTGATCGCCGACAACGCCTCCGAAGGGACCATCGGAGCCGCAGGCCAGCAGGGACTGCTGCTCCCCACGCAGGAGGCGTGGCTCACCGACGCCATCCCCGACGAGGGCATGGTCACGCAGGACACCACAGCAGCCGAGGAGGCCTTCGCGGAGGCCGGCTACACCCTCACCGACGGCAAGCTCGTCGACGCCAGCGGCACCCAGGCCACGATGACCATCACGACGCCGAACGGCTGGACCGACTGGCTGCGCGCCGTCCAGGAGATCCAGAAGCAGTACGCGGCCATCGGCATCGACGTGAAGATCAACCAGCCGCAGCCGGCCGCCTACTTCCAGGCCGTGCAGAACGGTGACTTCGACGTCGCCATGGTGTCCTTCAGCGGCAACGGATCGGTCTACCAGGGGTACTACAACCTCCTGAGCTCCGACTTCTACCAGCCGGTCGGCACGTCCACGCCGTCGAACTACCAGCGGTACTCGAACCCCGAGGTCGACGCACTCCTCACGGAGTTCCGCATGACCGTCGACGAGAACCGCCAGAAGGAGATCGCCGGCGAGCTCCAGGAGGTCATGTACAACGACGTGCCGATCATCTCCGTCTACTACGGCGGGCTCTGGGGCCTGTTCTCGGACAAGAGCTTCACCGGCTGGCCCAGCGCCGACAACCCCTACATGACGCCGACGCCGTACACCTCGGCTGCGCTCGTCGTACTGACCACCATCACCCAGGTGGACGGCTGAGACGTCCTGACCCAGGACTCGTCGTGGATGGGCGAGTGGTGCGCACAACTCCCCTCGCCCATCCCTGCCGTAACTCCCACCTCCACCTGAAGGCGAGCCTCCCGTGTGGTATCTCCTGCGCAAGCTCGGCTTGCTGCTCCTGACGGCATGGGCCGCCATCACGCTGAACTTCCTCCTGCCGCGGCTCATGCCCGGCACGCCCGCTGACGCAGCGCTCGCCAAGCTCGCGCAGAACGGACCCGTCGACCCCGCCACCCGTGCCGCCATCGAGGCGCAGCTCGGAGTCCCCACCGGCAGCGCGTGGTCCCAGTACGTGGAGTACCTCGGGAACGTCCTCAGGCTCGACTTCGGCGTCTCCTACACGTTCTTCCCGCAGAGCGTCTCCACGCTCGTCATGAACGCGCTGCCCTGGACCCTCGTCATGGTGGGTCTCGTGACCGTCGTCGCCTTCGTGCTCGGGACGCTCCTCGGAGTCCTCGCGGCCTGGAAGCGCGGCACGTGGCTCGACACGCTCCCCACCCTCGGCGGGACCTTCACCTCGGCGTTCCCGTACTTCTGGACGGCCCTGCTGCTCTTGTTCTTCCTCGGGTACGAGCTGCGGTGGTTCCCCACCTCGGGCGCGTACGGACGCCAGTCCACCCCCAACCTCTCCCTCGCGTTCATCTCCGACGCCATCGGGCACGCGTGGCTGCCCGCGCTGACGATCCTCATCACCTCCCTGGGTGGCTGGATCCTCGGCATGCGCAACAACATGATCAACACCCTGGGTGAGGACTACGTGACCTTCGCGGAGGCGAACGGACTGCGCAGCAGAACCGTCGCGGTGAAGTACGCGGCCCGCAACGCGATCCTGCCCAACCTCACCGGTTTCGGCCTCGCGCTCGGCGGCGTCGTCGGCGGCTCCCTGCTCGTCGAGCGGGTGTTCAACTACCCCGGCGTCGGCTACCTGCTCTACAACGCGGTGACCAACCAGGACTTCCCGCTCATGCAGGCCCTGTTCCTCATGATCACCGTCAGCGTGCTCCTGGCGAACTTCCTCGTCGACATCTTGTACGGACTCTTGGACCCGAGGACCCGCCGATGACCGTCCCAGCGAACCTCCCCCAGCCCACGGGCGCGACGCCTCCCCACCTCACCCCGGCAGGGTCCGACGGCTCGACCGTCGTCCCGGCGGCGCACGGACCGGCCAGCCCGCTGCGGGTGCTCACCCGTGGTGCGGCGACCATCTGGAGCAACAAGAAGGCACGCCTCGGCGTCGTCCTGCTCGCCGTGTTCGTCCTCACTGCGGTCTTCGCGCCGCTCCTCGCGCCCTACGGCGCGACCGAGAACGGCTTCGGCCGCAACCAGGGACCCTCCGGTTCGCACTGGTTCGGGACGACGGCCGCCGGCGAGGACGTGTTCTCCCAGGTGATCTTCGGCGCACGGATCTCCGTGCTCGTCGGGTTCGTCGCCGGGTTCCTCTCGACGCTCGTCGCCGTCGTCGTCGGCCTCTCGTGGGGGTACGTCCGCGGTCCGCTCGCCGACGTCATCAACTTCGTCGTCAACCTCGTGCTCGTCATCCCGGCGCTGCCGCTCATGATCGTCATCGCGGCCTACCTGCAGAACGGTGGGACGGCGATGATCATCTTCGTCGTCGTCATCACGGGGTGGGCCTACGGGGCCCGCGTGCTGCGCTCGCAGACGCAGTCCATCCGGGGACGGGACTTCATCACGGCCGCCCAGTTCTCCGGGGACGGCGCGGCCCGCATCGTCTTCCGCGAGATCCTGCCGAACATGACCTCCCTCATCACCGGGAGCTTCTTCGGTGCCGCGACCGCGGCGATCCTCGCCGAGTCCGGCCTGTCCTTCCTCGGGATCGGCGACACGACGACGGTGAGCTGGGGCTCCATGCTCTTCTGGGCCTCGAACTCCAACGCGCTGCTCACCGGGCAGTGGGTGCTGCTCCTCGCTCCCGGTCTGTGCATCGCGCTGCTCGCCACGTCGCTCACCCTCATCAACTTCGGGGTGGACGGACTGTCCAACCCCCGCCTACGCGAAGGATCAGGACGATGAGCCTCCTCGAGGTCCGCGACCTGTCGGTCGTCTACGAACCGCGCGGCGCCGAGCCGACCTTCGCGGTGAAGAACGCGTCCTTCTCCCTCGAGCGCGGCGAGTTCGTCGGGCTCGTGGGGGAGTCGGGCTCCGGGAAGTCGACCCTCGGCTTCGCGGTGACCCGCCTCGCGAAGGCACCCGCCCGGATCTCGCAGGGGGCCATCCTCTTCGACGGCCGCGACATCGCGACCATGGAGGAGGAGGAGCTGCGCAGGCAACGCCAGGGTGGTTTCGCGATGGTGCTGCAGTCGGGCATGAACGCGCTCAACCCCGTCCGCTCCGTCCGCAAGCACTTCGGTGACATCTTCGCTGCGCACGGCCACGTCCCGCCGGCCCGGCGGCTGGCCCGGGCGCACGAGCTCGTCGAGAAGGTCGAGCTGCCCCGCACCGTCCTCGACAGGTTCCCGGGCGAGCTCTCCGGGGGCATGCGCCAACGCGTCTCCATCGCGCTCGCGCTGTCGCTCGAGCCCCAGCTCATGGTCTTCGACGAGCCCACGACCGCGCTCGACGTCCTCGTCCAGCACGCCGTCATGGGCACGATCCGCGACCTGCAGAAGTCGGAGAACTTCACCGCGCTCCTCATCAGCCACGACCTCGGCACCGTCCTCGAGTCGACGTCCCGGGTCATGGTCATGAGTGAGGGCGTCATCGTCGAGGACGCGACGTCGCGGCACATCCTGCGGTCCCCGCAGCACGAGTACACCCAGATGCTGCTCAGCCACTACGCCGACCCGCGCGCCGAGGTCGTCGAGGTGCCCGGTCTCGTCGTCCGTGGGTCGACGATCCAGACGACCGGCACCGAGCACGGCGGCACCGAGGACGGCCCAGGCGTCACGGCGCCGGCGTCGCCCGCCTCCTCGCCGCTCGCCGCCCCGGCGCGCCGCCGGGCGGGGCGTCCCGAGGCGACCGCGATCGTCGTCGACGACGTCTCGAAGGTCTACCCGCCGCCGCGCCGCGGCCAGGCGGCCGTCACCGCCGTCGACCACGTCTCCTTCACGCTCGAGCCCGGCCAGTCCATGGCGCTCGTGGGTGCGAGCGGCTCGGGGAAGTCGACCCTCGCCAAGCTCATCACCGGCGTCGAGCGTCCGACGACGGGCACGATCCGCTTCGGCGAGACGCGCGTCGACACGCTCCGCCGCCGGGGGCTGCGTGACCTGCGGCGCGAGGTGCAGATGGTCTTCCAGGACCCCTACTCCGCGCTCAACCCGCTGCACACCGTCGAGTACGCGCTCATGCGACCCGTCGTGAACTACACGGGTCTGCGCGGCGCAGCGGCACGCACCCGGGTCCTCGAGCTGCTCGAGACCGTGGGGCTGACCCCCGTCGAGCAGTTCGCGGCGAAGCTCCCGCACCAGCTCTCCGGCGGACAGCGGCAGCGTGTCGTCATCGCCCGCGCGCTCGCCTGCGACCCGCAGGTGATCATCGCGGACGAGCCCGTTTCGATGCTCGACGTGTCACTGCGTGCGGGCGTCCTCGCGCTGCTCGACGACCTGCGTGTGACGTTCGGCGTCTCGATGCTCTACATCACCCACGACCTGCTCTCGGCGCGCCTCGTGACCGACCAGATCATGGTGCTCAACGCCGGCCGCGTCGTGGAGTCCGGGCCGACGGCCCAGGTGCTCCGGTTCCCCGAGGACCCGTACACGGTGCAGCTTCTCGACGCCGTCCCGCAGCCCCAGCGGGCCGGATCCGGACGCTGACCCGTCCGACGCCCGACCTTCCCGACCCGCTCGACCCCTTCCGGACCGCGGCCGCCGTGTGCGCCGCGCACGTCCCTCCTGACCGCACCGACCCCCAGACCTAGCGAGGCACCCATGCTCCACTTCCCTGAAGGATTCCGTTGGGGATCCGCCACCGCCGCCCACCAGATCGAGGGCAACAACGTCCTCTCCGACTGGTGGCGCCGCGAGCACATGGACGGCACGACGATCGCCGAGCCCAGCCTCGACGCGTGCGACAGCTACCACCGCTTCCGTGAGGACATGCAGATCCTCGTCGACGCCGGCCTGAGCATGTACCGGTTCTCGATCGAGTGGGCCCGCATCGAGCCCGTCAAGGGCTTCATCTCCCAGGCCGAGCTCGCCCACTACCGCCGCATGGTCGACACGGCCCGTGAGCTCGGCCTGGAGCCGATGATCACGCTGCACCACTTCACCATCCCGCAGTGGTTCGAGGCCGAGGGCGGCTGGCGCGCGCCGGACGCCGTCGAGCGCTTCGCCTTCTACACCCGCAGCGTCCTGCCCGTCCTCGAGGGCGTGGAGTGGGTCTGCACCATCAACGAGCCGAACATGGTCGCGATGATGGCCGGCGGCGACGGCCAGGGGACGACCCTCCAGGCGTTCGGCCAGCCCCGGCCGGACGTCAACGTCGCGCAGACGTTGCTCGAGGCGCACCGCGCGAGCCGCGCCGTGCTGGCCGAGGCCGGGGACTTCCGCACCGGGTGGACCGTCGCCACCCAGGACTTCCAGCCGGAGCCCGGCTGCGAGGAGATCGCCCGCGAGTACGGCTACCACCGCGACGCCTGGTACCTCGAGGTCGCCCAGGGCGACGACTGGGTCGGGGTGCAGGCGTACACGCGCACGAAGATCGGCCGCGAAGGACCGCTGCCGATCGCCGACGGCGCGGAGCGCACGCTCACCGGGTGGGAGTTCTACCCGCGGGCCCTCGAGGACGGCATCCGCCTCGCCCACGAGATGGCTCCCGGCGTGCCCGTGTTCGTCACCGAGAACGGCATCGCGACCGACGACGACACTCGGCGCGTGGCCTACATGCAGGGCGCTCTCGAAGGCATGCACCGCGCCATCACCGACGGCATCCAGGTCGAGGGCTTCCTGTACTGGAGCCTCCTCGACAACTACGAGTGGGGGTCCTACGCGCCCACGTTCGGCCTCGTGGGCGTCGACCGGGCGACCTTCGAGCGGACCGTCCGGCCGAGCGCCGCGTGGCTGGGCGACGTCGCACGCGCCAACGCGCTCAACGTCTGACCTCGCCCGCCCCGCTCTCCCGCACCAGCACTCCGCGCCCGACCCCGAGGGACCTCTTCGTGACCACGCACTCCGCCCACCCGTCCGCCACCGACCCCGCCGAGGCGGGGGCCGCGTCACTGCCCGCCGCGTCACTGCCCGCCGCGCGGAGCACCGCCCAGCGGACGGCCCCCGCGGGGGTGCTCGCGGCCGGCGCGACCCGCATCGAGCTGACGAGCGCCGGTGACGTGCGTGCCATCACGCACGGTGAGTCGATGCTCGTCAACCAGTACGTGCCGAGCGAGCACGACGCCATGGTGGGCGGAGTGTTCCTGCGACGCCACGGAGCCGGGCCCGACGGTGCGCGCACCGTGGCGGGCGTGCCGCTCGTCGGCGGCCGCGCGAGCGGCACCTTCACCGCGGACGCGGCCGGTGCGCAGTGGTCCGGCGAGGCGCTCGGCGCGCGCTACCGCGTCACGCTCACCCTCGACCCGAGCGGCGAGCTGTGGGTGTGGCGGGTGGACCTCGAGGCGGCTGACGCCCCGGACGCGGGGACGGTGTACGACGTCGTCGTCGCGCAGGACCTCGCCCTCGCACCCGTCGCGACAGCCGTGAACAACGAGCCGTACGTGAGCCAGTACCTCGTCCACCACGTCGTCGACGACGCCCGGGCAGGGTCCGTCGTCGCGAGCCGGCAGACCATGGCGACCGCGCCCGTCCTGCCCCTGGCGGTCACCGCCCTCGTCGAGGGCGCGCGCGCCCACCTCACGGACGGGTTCTCGTTCTACGGGCTCGAGAGCAAGCTCGACGGCCGCGCCCACAGCCTCGACGTCCCGGACTGGGACTCCCTCGTGTACCAGTACGAGTTCGCCCTCCCGGCGCTCGTCGGCTCCGAGCTCGACCTCACCGCGCCCCGGACCGTGCACGCCGTCACCGCGGTCGTCGCGGACTACCGCGGAGAGCTCGGGGACGCCCTCGACGCGGTCCCCGGACTGCTGGACCGCGCCGTCACGCTCGCCGCCGAGCCCGCGGCACGGCGCGACGACGCACCCGCGCCCGGCCGCTCGCTCCTCGTCTCCGCGCCCCTGCTCGCCGGACGCGAGCTCTCCGACGAGGAGCTCGTCGCCCTGGGCACCGCCGGCGCGCACGCCGAGAGCTCGCCCGGGCTCCTCCAGCCGGAACGTGACTCCGACGGACGGCTGCTGTCGTTCTTCACGTCCGAGGCCACCCACGTGGTGAGCCGCGCCAAGGAGCTCGCGGTCGAACGCCCGCACGGGCACGTCCTCAAGGCCGGGTCCGACGTGCGGCCGAACGACAACATCCTCTCTGCGACGGCCTACGCGTACGGGGTGTTCGCCTCGCACCTCGTCGTCGGCAACACGACCGCCAACCGCCTGCTGTCCGTCCAGCGCAACCACCTCAACCTGCTGCGCTCCTCGGGGGTGCGGGCGCTCGTCCGCACCGGTGCCGGCTGGCAGCTGCTCGGTGTGCCGTCCGCCCTCGTCCTCGACCTGGGCGGGGTCCGCTGGGTCTACGCGACGGACACCGGCCGCATCGAGGTCCGCACGACGGCGAGCCACGACGGCCGCGCCATCGAGGTCCGGGTGGACTCGGAGCAGCTGCTCGACGTCCTCCTCACGGCCGACGTCGAGCCTGGTGACCAGACGTGGAGCGTCACCCCCGCCCTCGACGGCCGCGCCCTCCTCTACACGCCGGATCCGGGCACCGACGTCGCCGAGCACTGCCCGGACCTCGCGTACGTGCTCGCGACCCCCACGGGCCGGCTCGCGGACGACGCGCCGCTGTTCGCCGACGGACGGTCCCGCGGCACCACCCTGACCACCGCGGCGTTCGAGCACACGACGTCCGCATCGCTCGTGCTCACCGGCGACCTCGATGGCGCCGCACCCGCCCTTGCCGCAGCCGAGTCGGTGCTCGGGACCCCGCTCGACGTCGAGGCCGAGCTCGCGGGCCACCGCAGCTACATCGCGGACTACACGCGCAACCTGCGGGTGGAGGGTGACGGCCGGCTCGCCGAGGTCAACCTGCTCCTGCCGTGGTTCACGCAGAACGCGCTCGTGCACTTCCTCGTCCCGCACGGCCTCGAGCAGTACTCCGGCGCTGCCTGGGGCACCCGCGACGTGTGCCAGGGACCGCTCGAGCTCAACCTCGCGTTCGGCCACTTCGACGTGGCCCGGGAGATCGTCCGCCGTGTCTTCGCCCACCAGCTGGCCGACGGCACGCTCCCGCAGTGGTTCATGTTCGACGCCTACGGCGAGCGCTACTCCGACGAGGCGCACGGCGACGTCGTCGTCTGGCCGCTCATGGCGCTCGGGGAGTACCTCACCGCGACCGGTGACACCGCCATCCTCGACGTCGAGGTGCCGTTCTGGGACGGCGACGCGCGCCGCCCGGGCACGGTCGCGGTGCCCATCGCGGAGCACGTGCGCGCCTCGCTCGACCACATCCGCAGCCACCGTGCCCCCGGCACCGACCTGCTGTCCTACGGCGAGGGCGACTGGGACGACACGCTCCAGCCCGCCCAGGCCTCGATGAAGCACGAGATGGCGTCCGCCTGGACCGTCGCGCTGCTCTACCAGGCGGCCAGCACCCTCGACGCGCAGCTGCGCGGCAGCGCGCACGACGCGCTCGCTGCGGAGCTCGCCGCGGAGGCCGCGACGATCGCGGGGCAGTTCACCGACCGTCTCGTCATCGACGACGTGCTCGCCGGGTACGTCGTGTTCGCGCCCGAGGGTCCCTGGCCCGTGCTCCACCCGAGCGACGACCGGACCGGGCTGTCCTACCGGCTCATCCCCATGACGAGGTCCATCATCGCCGGGCTCTTCACGCCCGAGCAGGTGCTGCGCCACGAGAGCCTCGTCGAGGAGCACCTGCACTTCCCCGACGGTGTGCGCCTCATGGACCGGCCCGCCCCGTTCCACGACGGGCAGACGCTGTTCTTCCGCCGCGCGGAGCAGGCCGCGAACTTCGGTCGCGAGGTCGGGCTCATGTACACCCACGCCCACATCCGCTACACCCAGGCCCTGGCGGCCCTCGGCCGGGAACGGCTCGTCACCGAGCTGCTGCGCATCAGCCCCGTCGGCCAGTTCGAGCGACTGGACAACAGCCTCCCGCGCCAGCGCAACTGCTACTACTCCTCGTCCGACGCAGCGTTCACCGACCGCTACGACGCCGCGGCGAACTTCGACCGGCTGCGCGCTGGCACCGTCGGGGTCAAGGGCGGGTGGCGCGTGTACTCCAGCGGCCCGGGCATCTACCTGCGGCAGCTCGTGCAGGGGGCGCTCGGGATCGTCGAGCAGGCCGGGGCGGTGGGCTTCGACCCCGTCCTCGCGCTCGAGGACGACGGGCTGACGATCAGCCTCGACGTCGCGGGGGAACGCCGCACGGTCCGTTTCCACGTGGAGCCCGGGCACGGCGGCGTGCGGGCGCTGGGCGACGGCGCGCCCCTCACCGGCGTCGAGACGGCGGCGCGCTACCGTCTGGGGGGCCTGTCCGTCCCGGCAGCCGAGCTCGCCGGGATCGCGGTCCTCGACGTGCACGTCGGCGTCGATCGCAGCACGATCGGAGCCTGACCCCGACCCCCCCTTGGAGACGCACCCGTGAGCACGCCGTCCGACACCCCCGTCCCGTCCCTCTCTGCCGGTGAGCAGGAGCTCGCCCAGGCCTCGACGGGCCTCGTCGACACCGACACGTTCGTCGAGCCGGAGCTCGCGGCCCTGTGCCGGGAGTCCGCTGCGGACGGGGCGGTCCTGCTCACCAACGACGGCACGCTGCCCGTGCGCGAGGGCGCGACCGTCGCACTGTTCGGGCGGGTCCAGATCGACTACTTCGCGGTCGGATACGGCTCCGGCGGGGACGTCAACGCCCCGTACTCCTGGAACCTCCTCGACGCGCTGCGCGACGGCGGCCGGGTGGCCGTCGACGCGGAGCTCGCCGAGACGTACACCCGCTGGTGCGCGGACAACCGTCCGGACGAGGGCGACTGGGGCAACTGGCCGCGCTACTTCGAGGAGATGCCCCTCGACCGCGGGAGCGTCCGCGACGCGGCCGGACGGGCGGACGTCGCCGTCGTCGTCATCGGCCGTGCCGCCGGTGAGGCGCGCGAGAACGAGCTGACCAAGGGCAGCTACTACCTCACGGATGCCGAGACCGAGCTGCTCGACGCCGTGACAGCCGAGTTCTCCAGCACCGTCGTCGTCCTCGACTGCGGCAACGTCGTCGACCTCGCGTGGGTCGAGGAGTACGGCGAGAAGATCTCCGCCGTGCTCTACGCGTGGCAGGGCGGCATGGAGGGCGCGCGGGCGATCGCGGACGTGCTCACCGGCGTCCAGGTGCCCGGCGGCCGACTCACGGACACCATCGCGCGGCACTACGCCGACTACCCGAGCGCCCCCAACTTCGGTGGGCTCGACCACAACGTGTACGCCGAGGACATCTACGTCGGCTACCGCTACTTCGAGACCTTCGCGCAGGACGCCGTCCTCTTCCCGTTCGGGTTCGGGCTGGGCTACACGCGGCTCGACATGGCGACGACGGCTGAGGTCAGCGCCGAGGCGATCACCGTCGCCGCGCGCGTGAGCAACACGGGCACCGAGCACCTCGGCGCCGAGGTCGTCCAGGTGTACGTCCAGGCACCCGACGGCGCGCTGGGCAAGCCCGCACGCTCCCTCGCAGGCTTCGCGAAGACCCGTCTGCTCGCCCCGGGCGAGACGGACATCGTGCACGTCACCGTGCCCGTCTCGTCCCTGGCGTCGTACGACGACTCGGGGGTCACCGGGCACCGCTCCGCCTACGTCCTCGAAGCCGGGACCTACACCGTGTTCGCCGGCACGGATGTGCGGACGGCGGCCGAGGTCGCGACCTTCACGCTCGACGAGCTCCGCGTCGTCGAGCAGCTCACCGAGCAGTGCGCACCGGCGGTCGAGAACCCGTTCCAGCGGATGGTCGTCGCACGTGACGAGGCGGGCAACGCCGTCGTCGGGTGGCAGGACGTCCCCACGCGCCAGGCCTCGCGCCGGGAGCGCATCGAGGCGCGCGACGTCCCCGCGGTCGAGCAGACGGGTGACCACGGCATCACCCTCGCCGACGTCGCGGAGGGCACGGCGACGCTCGACGCGTTCGTCGCGCAGCTGTCGGACGAGGAGCTCGAGGCGCTCACCCGCGGCGACCGCATCATGGACAGCCCGCTCGGAGCGAAGGGCAACGCCGGCGTGCTCGGCGGCATCACCGGGTCCTTGCGCGCCAAGGGCGTGCCGCCCGTCACGACGACGGACGGCCCGTCCGGCATCCGGCTCGCCGCCTACGCGTCGCTCCTGCCGTGCGGCGCCGCGCTCGCGGCGACGTGGAACACCCCGCTCGTGCGGCGCCTCGCCGCCCACCACGGCGCCGAGATGGTCCGCAAGGGCACGCAGGTGCTGCTCAGCCCCGGTATGAACATCCACCGCGACCCGCTGTGCGGGCGGAACTTCGAGTACTTCTCCGAGGACCCGCTCGTCACCGGCCTCATGGCCGCCGCCGTCGTGGGTGGGGTCCAGGAGGCGGGCGTCGGGGCGTGCCCCAAGCACTTCGCGGCCAACAACCAGGAGACCAACCGCAACCTCAACGACTCGCGCGTCTCGGAGCGGGCGCTGCGAGAGATCTACCTGCGCGGGTTCCAGATCTGCGTCACCGAGTCGGCGCCGCTGACGATCATGACGTCGTACAACAAGATCAACGGCGTGTGGTCGCACTACAACGACGAGCTGTGCACCGCGATCCTGCGCGACGAGTGGGGCTTCGAGGGCACCGTCATCACCGACTGGTGGATGCAGCGGTCCGTCGACCCCGACTTCCCGGCCCTGTCCGACGACGCGTACCGCGTCCGCGCGCAGGTCGACGTGTTCATGCCCGGCGGCTGGGTGGACCACGAGACAGGCGAGTTCGACGCCGAGGCCGCGGCGTCTCTCCTCGACTCGCTCGCCCGGCCCGACGGGATCACCCTCGGGGAGATCCAGCGCACGGCACGGAACGTGCTGCGGCTGACCATGGCCCTGCCGGTGCTGCGCGAGAAGATCACCGAGCTGTCCGCAGGGGCAGCGCAGGGCTGACCGTCATGAGCCACACCCTCCTCCGCTCGCTCGAAGAATCGCTCCTCACGACGGACGTGCAGCACGATTCCGCTCGCCTGCGCGAGCTCCTCCATGAAGAGTTCGTCGAGGTGGATCGGTACGGCGGTCGTTGGACGCGCGCCGAGATCATCGAGCTGTTGGCGGGAGTGGAAGAGCGGGCGGCGCCGGTCACCGACGAGTGGGAGTACAGCGAGCTGAGCCCGACCCTGACGTTGGTGACCTATCGCATCTGCGGCCCGGGCGCGACGAGCCGCCATGCATCCGTCTGGGACACCGCGGGCGACGGCCCCCGCGTGAGGTTTCATCAGGGCACACTCATCACGCCCCGATGACAATCGTCACTGGTCTATCAGGGACCTAGCTGGTCAGACGGCAGCAGTGCGGCGTGTCCAAGCCGCGTGCCGTCGTGGCCAAGGATCGCCAGTTCCTGAGGCCGGCGTCCGGGCCAGACGATGGCGACTCGCCCGTGCCACGGAACCACGACCTGCCGATCGCTGACAGCGACCCGGGCGACGTCTGCGTTGACCCGGATCGTGCCGTAGTTGATCCACCGCCCGTGGGGCCGCCAGACGTTCCCCGCGCGGCCATCCCGAACCCCACCGGAACCTTCGAGCACCAGCACCCGAGGATCCACACCTGGCGCCCCGCGGAGTCCCTCAGGGAGCTCAGCAGGTCGGTGGTCGAGTGCGTCATCCGCTGCCGGGCCGCCACCACCGCCGAGCATGAACCACTCTCCCCCGTGGCGAGCGAGGACGTGGCTCTCTTCGACGGTGCACCCCACGCTTCTGCGTACGAACATCGTGACCGCGATGTCGTCGGCGACGTCGACCGCGACCGCGGCATGCCGGCGACGCCGGCTCAGGCGAGCGACCGGCGTGACCTCACAGGACTCGATGAGTATGAGGCTCTCGGCCAGGGCGTCGTAGACCACGCTGTGAACCTATACGGCGGCACACGCGCTCACGGGCCTGACCCACAACCGCTAGTCCCTGGCCCCGGTCACATGGGGCGTTCTTGCCGGGCGGGCACCGTGAAGAATTCGGTCGGGGTCGCCGGTAGGGGGTGTGACTCCGCGCGCCCTACCGTGAGTGCGTTGGATGCCGGACTACGAGAGGTTCCGCGATGACCGACCCGACTCAGCACGACGCTGCCCTGCCGGGAGCGGAGGGGGCTCCGACGGCGGCTGCCGACAAGGCGTCGGCCCAGCTGGTGAAGATGATCGGCAGCGTCATCGATTCCGGTGTCGGTCCTTTCGCCGGCTCGATCGCCTGGGCGGAAGACAGGCTGTCGAGGGTGCAGGGCGGCCGCTACGTACCGAACCACGAGCGGACTCGCCCGGTACTCGCTGAGGATCGGGACGACGTCGAGAAGGCGATCAAGCGGCTGATCATCGAATCGGTGGAAGCCGCTGGAGTCAGTGGCTTCGTCACCGGGCTGGGTGGCTTCGTCCTTATGCCCGTCACCGTCCCGGCCAACATGGCTGGCGCGCTCGTCATCAACGCGCGGCTTGCTGCTGCAGTCGCCTATCTGCGCGGTTACGACCCCACGGATCCGCACGTCCGGACGGTGGCGATGATCGTCGCCCTCGGCTCCAACGCCCAGCAGGTCGCGCGGACCGTCGGGATCAAGGTCGGGGAGAAGCTGGCGATGCAGGTGATCAAGAAGCTCCCGATGTCCGTTGTTCACCAGATCAACAAGAAGGTCGGCTTCATGCTGCTGGCCAAGTACGGAACGAAGCGCTCGATGGTCACACTGGCGAAAGGGGTGCCGCTTGTCGGCGGAGTGATCGGCGGTGCCGTCGATGCCGGCATGACGAGCGTGGTGGGCCGTACCGCCAAGACGATGTTCCACGTCGACTGACCGGGCGGGTCTGGACGAACCCAACAGATCGGGAAGCTCGCGCCAGGAGCCGGAGAACCCGTTACTCCTGGGTGATCAGCCGGGCAGCCCCTGCACCACGTAGTCGCGTTCGATGCCCCTCGTCTCTCGGCCCCACTCGCTCTCCGTGACGCGCACCTGGTGGCGCCTGAAAACTTCCGCGCTCTCGAAGAGCTCCGAGACCGTCCACACGAGCGGGTCCGGGGTCGGAGTCACATCGAAGGCAAGACAACCGGCCTCCGCGCGGGTCAGATCGATGTGGCTAGGCAGACAGCGCGCAACAGTGGCAGCTTCCTCCGCCGTCGCGCAGATGAGGTGGCCGGTCAGCTGGACGTTGCTCACGGCGCCACGATAGACGGCGCACACGTGATCATTCGTCGGCTCCGTGCACCTGCTCACAGCCGGTGAGCCGCGTGTGAGGAGCTAGCGACCTACAAGGCCTCCGGCTTCGTGCCGCAGACGCCCGTGACGGACCTCCGGCGTCCGTGAGCAGCCTTGCGGCATGCCCGCAGACGAACTAGCGCTGGACAACCTCCTGAGTCTCGAACGCCGCGGATGGAGAGCCACTGTTCGCTCGTCGGCGACCAACTCGCGCTGACGTTGTACCCGCAGACCACCATCACCCACTGACCACCGTTATCGGTCGGGTGATAGCCGCCAGCCAGCGGTGTCGCACTGGCCGTCGTCGTTGTTGCCTGTTGCGAGGACCGTCCCGTCCGAGCGCAGGCCGAGCGTGTGGGTTGATCCTGCCGCGACCGCCACCACGCCTCGCCAGTGTTCGACGTCGCACTGCCCACGGCTGTTGTCACCTGCCGCCAGCACCCGCCCTCCAGCGAGGACTGCCACGGTGTGACGGCTTCCGGTCGCAAGGCCTATGACGTCTCGCCACGCACACGCGTCCTGGATGCCAGCGGAACGATCGCCGACTGCGACTACTCGCCCGTGTCTGGTGAGGGCGGCGGTGTGGAGGTAGCCCGCAGCGATCGCGTCGACTCCGCGCCATCCGGCGACTTCGCACTGTCCCCTGCGGTTGTTCCCAGTTGCCAGGACCGTGCCGTCGTTGCGGAGACCGACGGAGTGCCAGTCCCCGGCCGCCAGGGCTACAAGGTCGGACCATCCTTCGACATTGTTGGCTCCTTCGTTGCGACGCCCGGTCGCACGGGCTGTTCCGTCGGCAACGACAGCAAGTGTGCGTCGCCAGCCAGCGGCGATGCTGACGATGTCGCCCCAGTCGTGGACGTCGCACTGACCTTCGTTGTTCCAACCGGTCGCGAGGACAGTTCCGTCTCTGCGCAGTCCTACCGTGTGGGAACGCCCGGTGTTGGGTGCGGTGTGCACGCTTCCCGCTGCGACCGCGGTGACGTTGCTCCATCCAGTCGTGCGCAACTCCTCTGAGCCTGCGCGCCCGGCAGTCAGCACCAGTCCGCTCGTATCGATCCCTACCGAGTGCCGCCGGCCGGCGGCGATGCGGGTGTGGACCTGAGGGGAAGCCATCGGTGCATGTTGCCAGAGTCTCCTGGCCGATCGGTGTCCCGGTGGGGCGCCCGCTCGGGCGACGGCCGGCCTCGGTTCGGTGCTCTGTGATCACCCAAATCCCACTCCCCACTTGCCGAGTTCCTCACCCGCAGAGTTTCCTGGAAGTGCGCCACGGACGGTGGCCCGCAGGCAAGGAGAGACGCATGAGCGCGGCCGAGCCAGTGATCGAGATCGACGGGCTGACGAAGTCCTACGGGAAGTTCCAGGCGTTGCGAGGGGTGGACCTGCAGGTCGAGCGCGGCCAGGTGCACGGCTTCCTCGGCCCCAACGGTGCCGGGAAGTCCACGACCGTCCGCGTCCTGCTCGGGCTGCTCAGGGCCGACGGCGGGACGGTGCGTCTGCTGGGTCAGGACCCGTGGAGCGACGTGGTGGCATTGCACAGACGCCTCGCGTACGTGCCCGGGGACGTGTCGCTGTGGCCGGGGATGACAGGCGGAGAGGCTATCGACCTGCTGGGGTCCATGCGTGGAGGCTTGGACGAGAGGCGTCGCACGGAGCTTGTCGAGCGATTCGAGCTCGACCCGACCAAGCGTGGCCGGCAGTACTCCAAGGGAAACCGTCAGAAGGTGGCGATCGTCGCGGCCCTGGCCTCCGATGCCGAGCTGCTCATCCTCGACGAACCGACCAGCGGTCTGGACCCTCTCATGGAGAACGTGTTCCAAGAGGTCATAGCTGAGGCCAAGGGGCGCGGCGCGACGGTGCTGCTCTCGAGCCACATCATGGCGGAGATCGAGACCCTTGCAGACCGGCTCAGCATCATCCGCGACGGGAGGATCGTCCGGTCCGGCACCCTGACTGACCTGCGAGGTGACACCCGCACCGCTGTGCACGCCGTCCTCGAGCGAGTCCCGGACCCGCAGAAGCTCGCCGGGCTGCACGACGTCCGCCTCGATGGCAACCGTCTCAACGCGACCGTCGAGTCCGACCGCATCGGTGATGCCATGACCCTCCTGACGGGGTACGGGCTCGCGTCCCTGACCGTCGAGCCCCCGTCGCTGGAGAGCCTGTTCCTTCGCCTGTACGAGGACGAGGACGCAGCACCGGCCACACGAACGACACGATGACCGCGGCCGCAACCTCTGCCCCCCGGGTTGGTGGCGGAAGCCTCACCGGCACCCTCCCGCTGCTGCGCACCTCGCTCAAGCACGACGGGCGCGGCTTCGCGCCGTGGATCGTGATCGCGACCGTCCTGTCCGCCTCCTCGGTCCTCGTCCATCCCTGGGTCTTTCCCACCGCGGAAGCCCGACAGGGCCTGGCGAGCACGGTCGGCGCGAACCCGGCCCTCGGCCTGATCTTCGGACCCGCGTTCGACGTGACCACCGCCGACGGGTTCAACGCCTGGCGTGCCCTGGCACTGGGCGGTTTCCTCGCCGCACTCGGCGCGATCTTCGCCGTCATCCGCGCTACCCGGGGCCAGGAGGACTCCGGACAGGCCGAGCTCCTTGCCTCGGGCGTGCTCGGACGCTCCAGCCGTCTGCTCACCGGCGTCGCGATGGCCTTGATCGGTTCTCTCCTGCTCGGCCTGGTCTCCGGCCTGCTCACCGTGGCCTGCGGGGGAGGCTGGGAAGCCTCGATGCTGCTCGGGGCCACGTTCACCGCGACGGGGTGGATGTTCACCGGCGTCGCGGCAGTCACCGCCCAGCTCGGCTCGGACGCGCGCACCGCGAACTCCATCGCCGTGGCCACCCTCGGCGCCCTGTTCGTCCTGCGCGGATTCGCCTACTCCGTCAAGGCCCCCGAATGGACCGTGTGGATCAACCCGCTCGGCTGGATGACCGAAACCCGGCCAGCGACCGGAGACCACTGGTGGCCCTTGCTGCTTGCCGTCGCATTCACGTTCGCCGCCCTGGTCATCGCGTTCGTCCTGCAAGCGCGTCGCGACTTCGGGCAGGGAGCGATCAAGCCCGGACCCGGACCTGCGCGCGGCAAGGCCCGCACCGCCTGGAGCCTGACGCTGAGGCTCAACCGCGGCCCCTTCCTCACCTGGACCATCGCCTTCGCACTGCTGGGCATCGTGTTCGGATACCTCGCGACCTCCATCACCGATGTCCTGGGCTCCGACAGCGCGGCCCAACGGATCCTCGCCGCCGGTGCGACCGGGCAGTCCCAGCTCATCTCCGCGTTCCTCGTCACGATCCTGAGCCTGGTCGGCATCATCGCCGCGATCCCCGGCGTTCAGACCATGCTCAAGGTCCGCAGCGAAGAGATGGAGGATCGCGTGGAGCCGGTCATGGCCACCGCCGTCACCCGCCCCCGTTACTACGCCGGCAACGTGCTCTTCGCACTCGGCGCACCCACCATCTATCTGCTGATCGCCGGCACCCTCGTCGCGTCCCTGGCCTCGGGAGCCGACATCGGCGTCACCTTCTCCGACGCCTTCCTGCAGGCCCTCGCCACGATCCCAGCCGTGTGGACCGTCGTCGCCATCTCAGCCGCCGTCGTCGGTGCCAGGCCCGCAGTCAGCCTCGCCGCCTGGATCGGAGTCCTGGCGTCCTTCGCGCTCACCCTCCTCGGTCCAACCTTCGGACTGGACGACTGGGTCCTGGGGATCAGCCCCTTCTGGCACGTCCCCACCGTCACCGCGACCCCCGTCGACCCCACCGGGCTCCTGTGGATCACCCTGTTCACGATCGGCTTCCTGCTCATCGGGTTCACCGGATTCCGTCGACGCGACCTCGCCCGCTGATCCACCCGCCATCGCCAAGACCGTCGTGCAATCGCCCAGGGAGTACGACGAGCTCGTTGGTCCGTCGATGAGTGCGGGAGCCAGATCAGCCACCGGCTGCGCCTGGAGCACCCAGAGGACGCCCTGCACACCCCGTAGCCGGGACACCCCGGCCCGACTATGCCTCGGCGCCGCACCACGTGCGCGAGATGAGTGCGTGCGGGGTCGCCCGTGGTTGCGGGGCTCTATGCTGCGTGCGGTGAGCGCCCTACCGCTGCCTGACCCGGACTTGTCCTCCGGTGGTGTCCTGTTGCGACCGTGGCTCGCCGACGAGGCGGTCGCTCTGCATGCGGCCTTCGCTGACCCGGAGGTGCTGGCGTTCACATGGCCGTCCCCTGACCCATACCTCGTCGAGGACGCGCAGCGGTTCTTGGAGGACCAGCAGCGCTCGCGGATCGCGGGGCAGGAGTTGCAGCTGGCGGTGGCGGCGCGCGGCACGGGGATGCTGTGGGGCGGTGTGTCGCTGTACGCGGTCGATCTGAAGCAGCGACGGGCGTCCATCGGGTACTGGCTCACGACGGCGGCGCGTGGTCGTGGTGCCGCGACCACAGCCGTTCGGCTGCTGACGGGTTGGGGCTTCGACGCCCTGAACCTCGCGCGCGTGGAACTGACCTGCGGCCCCGACAACATCGCCTCGCAGCGGGTAGCTCAGCGATGCGGCTTCCGGCGCGAAGGCGTCCTGCGCTCGCACATGACGTTCAAATCGGGTCGCCGGGACACCGTCGTCCACAGCCTGCTGGCCGGAGACCTCACCGAGTGAGGGCCGCGCTGCCGTCCGATATGCCAGGGGCCCTCGTCCGGTATGGCGCCCGATGAGGTAGGCCGTCACCACGACAGTCAAGGCCACTGCGCAGGCGAGGACGGTTGACCAGGTATGGCGCATGGCGGGGGGAGAGCTCATCGGCATGACCCGACTATGAGCGGCGGTGGGTCGTGTCTATCGTCCGCTACTGCTCGAGGAGCGCTCTGACTCCCCGAAAACGATCGTCTCCAAGGGCAGGTCGCTGTGGATAGCGTGGACGCGCTTGGCTCGACGCGCGCCGCACCGACCTTCACCGAAGCTTGATGAGTCCGGCGTTGGTTGGGACGAAGCCGCATGCGTTGAAGTAGAAGCTCTTGAGGTGGTCCTCAAAGTCGACGTGGAGCCATTCGCAGCCCGCGTCGGAGGAATGCTCACGCGCGACCTCGATCAGGCGGACGCCCACGCCCTTCCGACGGGCACGCACCGCGACGAGAGTGTCTTCGACGAAGGCGTGGGCACGTCCGTCCCAGATGATGTTGACGAAGCCGATCAGTCCGTGAGCGTCGCGTGCGGTAACCCAGCCCAGGCTGTGGTTGTTGAGCTGGTGGTCCCACAGTGTGTCCTGGATGCAGTGTTCGAAGCCCTCAGCGTGCAACCTACTAACTTCTTGATTGGTGAACGATCCACGCCACTCGTAGCGGATGCGACCGAAATCGGAACTGAGCAATGCGACTCCTTAAGCGGGGCCTACATCCGGGTGGCCTCTAGAAAGTACGGTGCGAACAGTGTGCGGCCTTCATCAGCTGCTCCGTTCGGATTCTCGCAATGAGCCGCCGGCACGCGGCGGAGTCGCCCGCTTGGAACGTCTCGCAGCCATCACAGAACGCCACCATAGCGATCAACTCCACAGCCGTACCCCGCCTCGCTCACGTACCGCAAACGATCGTTTTCGACGGGTGCGGCAGGCAACGCCACCGACCGATACGCGAGTGGAAGATCCGTAGCATCTCACTGTGGACCACAACGAGATCGTGCGACTCTATGGGCCGTGGCATTCACGCACGGTCGGCGACGTAGTTGAACTCTTCGAGGGCTACGCAGGCCCATGGTGGATCGCCGGCGGGTGGGCCATCGAGGCATTCACGGGCGTCTCACGCCCTCACGGCGACATCGACCCGAGCATCCCTCGCTCCGATGCGCATCTGCTGCGGGCGCATCTCCTCGGCCGCCTGGACGCGTGGGCGGCAAACCGAGGCGACCTGCTCCCACTTGTCGACCCCTCCAGGCTGGTGCCGAAAACCTGCAGCAATCTGTGGCTAAGGGCCAACGGCGCCAGCCCTTGGGAGTACGACGTCATCCTGATGGACGCCACCCCGGCCCAATGGACCTACAAGCGAGACCCGAGAGTCACACTCGCCTTCGACGAGATCCTCTGGACCAAGGAGGGCGTGAACTACTTGCGCCCGGAGATCCAACTACTCTACAAAGCTCCGGGACTTCGACCGCAGGATCAGATGGACTTCGATGCCGCTCGTGCGTCTATGACTGATGAAGCCTCGGCATGGCTTCGAAGCGCACTGGAGACCGCCCACCCGGCTCACCCGTGGATCAAGGAACTCGTACGCTCACGTTGACCAGCGCCCAGCTCGCAGCCCTCGTGAGCAGCAGTTGCGCGATGAGTCCGCCGTAAACGCCCGCCACGAACCCGTTTCGGACAGCGTTAGCGGCACCACTTCCAGAGGTCCGAGCGCGCCCGCGCCGCAAACGATCGTTTTCGGGTCCGCGGCGTGTTGGATGATCAACGCTGTGTGATGGTGCACGACGCGGCTCGACGCGCTGATGTCGGCACCCACTCCGCGTCGGAAGGTGCGTCGTCTCGCGCCTACCGTGCGATGTGAGAGCGATTGCGTTCCGAGGGGCGCTGCTGGGCGGATCGTGCTGCGAGAACTACCCCGGCCGAGGAAGCGGCAGCCAGGGCGAGACTCAGGCCTACGGCTTTCCGATTGACCTCGATGCACTCGGGATCTGAATCTGTGCTGTCCGACATCCCGAAGAGAGGCTCCTGAATGCAGGTAGCCAAGCCGTTCAAACTCTCGGCTTGGCGGGGCACGTGAGTCCACACCCAACAGGCAAGAACGATGCTGACGACGGTGATGCTCAGGGTGCAACGCACTACAGCGCTGATCGCCCGTGATCGACACACAGCAATCACCGAGGATGTCGCGCACGCTAGAAAGACAACGCTCACTGCGGTCGCAAGTAAGACTTGAGATGAGTTCACTGTTTTACCGCCTCGGTTGCTACCGCTCGATGGTCACCTCGGGCGCGCACAGAGGGACTCTTAGGAGAACAGAACCGTGAAGTCATGGCTCAATAGGGAGCCGGTCACCAGGGATGCAGCGGGGCCGCTCTGCCGTCCTCGTGCCCACCCTGCCACCCGAGGGATGGCGACCGGGCCAGCCCGTGACAGCCTCTCACGGACGATCTAGCTGTCTCTCGTCCGCAAATGATCGCTTTCTGGGCGCTGGTAGCACCGGTAGTGGCCCGATGGTTTACTGCTCGACATGGGGCTTGATCGGTGCCGGGCAGCGGATGTCGAGGAGCTCAGGGCGTTCTTGGGCGAGGTGGATCTGACCTTGAGCGGTCTGGATGCGCCGAGTGTCCGGTTGTGGCTCGAGCGCGACGAGCGCGGCGAGATTGTCGGGAGCACGGGGTACGAGATCAGCGCCGACGGCGGTCATGTATTGATCCGCAGCGTTGCCGTGAGCCCGACGCACAGAGCGCGCGGGCGGGGCACCATCCTGGCTCGTTTCGCACTCGACCGAGCGGCGGAGGAGGGGGCTGAGACAGCGTGGTTGTTCAGTCGTCGCTCCGGCCCGTTCTGGCAGAGCCTGGGCTTCGAGCCCGCTGACCGAGATGAACTCGCCGAAGCACTCAGGAACACGCATCAAGTGCGCCTGTTCCAGGAGACCGGCCAGCTCGGCCGGGAGGTCGCGTGGTCCCGGCCCCTCGTGTCCGACGGTCTCGCGACCGACTACCCGACGCCAGCCCACGGCGAAGAGGCTGCACCCATCCGATAACCATCGTTTCCGAGCGCGTGCGGTGGGCAGCGCTCAGCGCACCGGACGGCAGCCTGAGCGGTAGGTCGCCCGTGGCACACCCTCAGTAGGTTTCTCTCCATGGCGGAGTTGCAGGACAGCACCGAGATCACCGCGGACCTCGTCCGTGATCTGTTGCGAGACCAGCACGCGGACCTAGCTGAGCTGCCGCTTCGTGAGGTGGAGGGCGGCTGGGGTAACCAGATGTGGCGCCTCGGGGACGAACTAGCGGTGCGGATCCAGCGCATGGATACCGACACCGGTCACCAGCTCAATGAGCGCCGGTGGCTGCCGCTGCTCGCATCGCGCTTGCCATTGCCGATCCCTGTCCCGGTGCGAAGTGGTGCTCCGTCTGAGCGATTCCCCAAGATGTGGACGGTCATGACGTGGGTGCCGGGCCTTCCGCTGGACCACGGGTCGATCACACGCAGCGAGCACGCGACCGACACCCTGGCGGCGTTCCTCCGGGCGCTGCATGTGGCTGCCCCCACGGATGCACCGCCTGACACGGGCCGTGGTGGGCACCCGAGTGACCTCACGCAGGGCTTCAACTACTTTCTCGAATCCGTGGACGCGGATTCGATCGGCTCTGACGCCGCCGCCCTTCGGGCCATCTGGAACGACGCCGTTGCGGCTCCCGCGTGGGCGGGGCCGCCGGTGTGGGTGCACAGTGACTTGCATCCGGCGAACGTCGTGATCGCGGACGGGACACTGGCGGGCGTCGTGGACTTCGGCGACCTGTTCGCTGGCGACCCGGCGGTGGACCTAGCGGCCGCGTGGGTGCTGCTGCCGATGGGGGCGGCAGCGCGCTTCTTTGCCGCATACGCCAAGGCCGACGACGCGACGATTCGGCGCGCCCGCGGGCAGGCCGTTCTGAAATGCCTCTTCCTGATGTTGATGGGGCAGAACGGCGACCGCGGTATGCCCGGCGGCAAGCCGGCGTGGGGTCCGGCGGGCCGGGCGGCGCTCGACCGGGTCCTCAGCGAACGCCTGACACAACTCCACGAGTAGGTCGACGGCATACCAGCTCTCCCGCACGCGAAGCCGCTCGCCTAGCCCCCGGGGCGCATCCGGCTCGGTGCCAGACTTCTACCGTGGCGACCGACGACCAGACCAAGAAGCCGACGCAGCCCGAAGCCCCCGATCCCCACCGACGAGGAGTCGATGTGCGCTTTCTCGAACGGCTCGAGGCTGCCCATGCCGAGTCGCAGATGGTCGGCTGGGACTTCTCACGGCTCGACGGCGCTCTCATCGCTGATGACCCCTGGTGGGACTACGAGACCGACTGCCTGCAAGCGCTGCGTGTCTCCCGGGTCGGGGCTCTTGACCTGGGGACGGGCGGGGGCGAGCGACTGTCAACGCTGCTGGAGTCGCTGTCGCACGAGTGTGTTCTTCCGCCTCAGGTCGTCGCGTCTGAGGGGTGGCAGCCGAACCTCCCCGTAGCGCGCGCACGCCTCGCGCCCCGGGGCGTAGCCGTACTGAAGTACGACTCGGAGGACGGAGACTCCCTCGATCTCCCCGACCAGAGCCTGGACCTGGTCATGGCTCGACACGAGAGCTACGACGCGGCAGAGGTTGCACGCGTCCTAGTTCCTGGGGGGCGGCTCCTGACACAACAAGTTGATGGATTCGACGCCCCCGAGCTCCACGAGTGGTTCGGGAGCGAGTACCTGCACCCCGACGTCACATTGGAGATCCACGCGAGTGCCCTCCGCGAAGCGGGGATGCGGATCGACCAGGTCGACACCTGGGAGGGATCGATGACCTTCAGCGATGCCATCGCGCTCGTCACCTACCTCGGCCTTGTCCCGTGGGACGTTCCAGGGTTCATCGTGCAAGAGCACGCTCAGCGCCTCCAGGACCTGGAGGCCTCAGCCCCCATCGCCGTGACGCAGCGCCGGTTCCGCGTTTACGCGACCAGGGAGTAACCCCTCCCTGGGTGCAACGGGGCCCTCCCCTCACCGAGATCGCGACCGAAACGATCGTTTCCGGGGGGAGGCCCGCACGGGCGAGCCCACGGTCAGCCGTGTGCCCCAGCCCGGACGCGTAGGCAATTCAAACGCGTCGACTGGTAGTCACTGCACCAACTTGTGTGCGAACGCGAGGAGGCCCTGTTCTGGAGGTGGACGTCGGTGGCCGCACAGACCTTCATCGAGGACAGCTCGTGGACGACGGGCCGTTGGTGCGGTCGGTTCACGACAGGACCTGCAGGGCCTCCGCGGCGCGTGCGTCGATCAGACCCGCGACGCGGTCCACGTCGATGCCCACTCCTGTGCAGGCGGTCAGGGCCGAGCGCACACCTGTCGCCACGGACGTGATCGTCGCGCAGACGTCCCCGTCGCTCAGTCCCCACGTGGTCGCCTCGCGCCGCAGGTGGCTCACGGTGAGGTGGCGCAGCCGTCCCTGGCCGTCGAGATGATGGCCGAAGCTCTGGAAGACCGGGTCGAGGAGGTACACAGGCGCGACGTCGTACAGCGGGGCCATCGCATACGTGGCTGTGTCGCTGATCGTCAGGGAGTAGTTCTTGGAGTGCGCGTCCCCGTTCCCGATGAGCAGGTTGAGGGTGACCTGGGCGAGCAGGTCACGGACGAGTGCGTCCGGGACGAGCGCTTCACCGCTGGCGGTGCGGGCGACGGCCCGGAGCCGCTGCTCGGTCGACGTCGTCTCGTACTTGTCGCGCGTGGCGATCCCCAGCGCCTGGGTGAGGTCCTCCTGGTGTGTCCGTGCGCCGTCGTGCCGGTCGAATCGTTCGACGACGAGCGCGAGGCGGCCGTCGAAGTCCGCGAGCTCGGCGTGCGCGGCTGGCAGTCCGGCGGTCCGCGCGAGGCGGAGCGTCCACTCCTCCCACCGGACGAGGTCCGGGACGGCGATGTCGGAGGTCGGCTCTGGCTTGATGAGGTGGGTCGACATGGCGCCCTCCGCGGGCCACGCCCACCCGGTGGCGGTGCGGGCGAGCAGCACCTTGGCCTGGACGCCGCCGAGGGACGCGCTCACGACCTGCCCGGGGGGCGGGTCCAGGGTGGGGAGGCGGGCCACGATGCCGTCGACCTCGTCGTCGGCGAGGGCGACGAGGCGGCCGGGTCCCGGCGGGACGTCATCCGTCGTGAGCTGGACGGCCCCGGCGCACTCCGCGCCGATGTGAGCCAGCAGGCCGAAGCTGTCACCGGGAGCGAGCCGGTGCTTGCGCTCGAGTGCGCCGCGCACGCTGCCCTCGGGCAGGAGGTTGTCCAGGAACCGCTCGAGATGATCGCCCTGGACGCGCTTCTCGGTGAGTGGCAGCGACAACGACAGCGGCCGCGAGCCCACGCCGTAGGTGTCGAGCGCCGCGGGGTCGAACCGCATGCGCAGGCGGCCGGTGCGGAGCTTCTCGACCTCGCCGAGGCGCTCGCCGCGCAGCCAGACGTACAGGGTGCGGGTCATGACGGCGGCTCGACCTGCACCCGGGATCCGCGGGGGACGACCACGAGCTCGTACCCGCACTCCGTGAGGGCGTCGATGAGCGTGTCGGTCGCCACGGGCAGCCCGCGCTCCATGCGGGAGATGGTCGGTCGGGACGAGCCGATGGCCTCGGCGAGCTCGCCCTGAGTGCGCTTCGTGGAGACGCGAGCACCCCGGACAGCGCTCGCCAGCGAGGCCGGGGTGCGCCCACGATAGAACCGGAGGTGCGTCACGGATGATTCATCCACAGGTGGAGTCATCCATGAATCATATACGCGTCATTTGCGGTTCGGCGCGACATGAATCAGATATGAGCACTCGCGCGGAGCCGGCTCCTTCGGTCTATTCGGTGTCGATCTGCGCGACGAACGGCGCGATCGTGCGGTCCACGAGCGACTGACGGGCGTCCTGGGGCAGCATGAGGCACTGCACGGTCACGCCGTCGATCATCGCGAAGAGCTGTGCGGCCGCGTCGTCGGAGAGGCCCTGGTCGATGAACCAGCCACGCAGCTCCTCGTCGAGCCGCGCCGCAGACGTTGCGAGATCCGCATCGACTGCCGAGATCGCGGCGTAGGCGAGCCACACGCGGGCGCGGCGTTCGCGCCGATCGTCGAGGGGGAGCCACTGCAGCACGACCTCCATGAGGGTGGTGGGCCGTGCGGCTGCGACGTCCGCGAGGAACTGCTCGCCGGCATGGTCGAAGCCGGCGCGCACGAGCTCGCTCTTGGTGCGGTAGTAGTACTGCACCTGAGCGGGGGACACGCCCGCTGCGGCGGCGACGCTCCGCACGCTCAGCGCACCGACGCCCTGCTCCGCGAGCACGGTCAGCACGCCGTCGAGCAGGTGGGTGACCGCCATCAGTCCTGGGGGCGACCGGGCCGGGTCCGCGACCACACGGTCGCCACGATCTCGACGACCCCGAGCACGGTGAGCACCAGGCCGGTCTGCCGCAGGCCGATGACCGGGGTCTCGACGTCACCGAAGACGGTGAACAGCACCAGCCCCCCGACGATCATGACGATTCCGATGACGAGTTCCCATGTGTGCTTGCTCATCTCGTTCCACCCCTCTGTACGAACGCACTGTACGTTCGTACAGCACGATAGCGCGTCGCGGCGGACGGCGCGCCCCGTGCCCTGCCGGGCCGAGAGCCGCGCCCCCCAACACTGGTTGCGCTGGGTACCGTCATGTCCCATGAGCACACATTCCAGCCTCTTGGTCATCGGCGGGAGGTCCGGCGTCGGCAAGTCCTCAGTGGCGTTCGCACTGCATGACCAGCTCGCCGCGGAGCGTGTCCGCCACGCCGTCATCGAGGGTGACGCGCTCGACCTGGCGTGGCCACCACCGTGGGAGGACCACCTCGCGGAGCGCAACCTCGCCGCGGTCTGGTCGAACTATCGCGCCCTGGGCTACGAGCGCCTGATCTTCACCAACACGGTGAGTGTGCTGCACGCTGACGCGCTTGCAGCCGCGATGGGTGTCGGCACCGAGGTCACGGCGGTCCTGCTCACCGCGGCCGACTCGACCGCGCACGCGCGCCTCGCTGGACGTGAGCACGGCGATTCCCTCGCTGCTCACCTCCAGCGGTCAGCGGCTGCCGCGCGCCACCTCGACACGAGCGCTGCATCGCACGTCCACCGGCTGGCAACAGATGGGCGCGACGTCGACTCCCTTGCCGAGGAGATACGGAGACGGTGGCTCACGGCGTGGTCGGCCGAATAGTCCCCGAGGCGGTACGCCCATGGTTCGGCGGTTGTCCCGCACTCAGATCGAGAGATGGCCGATGTCGTCCAGCTCGTAGATCGTGCGATTGTGGAAGAAGTCGTCCTCGACGAGCGTCGAGATTCCACCGGGCGTGAAGTGGAAGGCCACCTTCCCCGCAGACTCGAGGGGCATCGCGATCCACGCGGCCAGGACGAACGTGGCGGCCATGCCATGGGTGACCACGACCGCGTGCTCAGCAGGTGATCGCACGATGTCCTCCATCGCCGCGTAGACCCGGGCCGCCAGGTCCCATTTCGTCTCGGCCCCGGGCAACCCTTCGTCGTGCCGCATCCGCTCACCGACCACCGGTGGCGGGATGAACCTCCTGTCCAGCCAGGCCTGTGGTCGGCCCTCAGCGGCGCCGTACGACTTCTCTCGCAGCCTCGGCTCGAGCGTGAGGTCCGCATCCAGTCGATCGGCGATGCCCTCTGCCGTCTGACGGGTGCGCCGGAGGTCCGAGGTGAGGACGACCGTTGGGGTCCCCTCCGGGATGCGTCTGGCCAGGGCCGCGGCGATAAGACGCGCGTGAGCCTCGCCCCGCTCGGTCAGCGCGGAGTTGAACTGACCACCGACGAGCCGGTCGACGTGGTGTGTGGCCTCGGGGTGTGTGATGACGTACAGCGTCCGCACCGTCGTACCTCCATGGTCGTGCCACCCACCAGCTGGGCGGCTCGGCTAGACGAGAGTGGCCCCCCTGCCGGGTCAGCGGCGGAGTGCATCGAGGACGTCGGCCTCCTGGCCGGTGGTGCGACCGACGACAAGCCCGCAAGTCACCAGGCGAGGACGGCGTCGGGTCGTCACGACCGCAGGTACGCCAACGTCGCCAGCACCCGCCGGTGGCCGCTGTCCGACGACGCGAGGCCGAGCTTGCTGAAGATGTTGCCGATGTGCTTGCTCACGGCGGCCTCGGACACGACGATCGTGTCCGCGATCCCGGCGTTGTCCATGCCCTGGGCGACGAGCCCGAGCACCTCGCGCTCGCGCGGCGTGAGGGTCCGGATGGGGTCGTCCGTGCCACGCCGGCTGAACAGCTGGGAGATCACCTCGGAGTCCATGACCGTCCCGCCGCCCACGACCTTGCGGAGGGAGTCGACGAACTGCCCGACGTCGCCCACCCGCTCCTTGAGCAGGTAGCCCACGCCCTCGGACCCGCCGGCGAGGAGCCGCGACGCGTACCGGTCCTCGACGTACGCGGAGAGCACGAGCACGGGGAACCCGGGCTTCTCCTCGCGCAGCCGCAGCGCCGTCTGGAGTCCCTCGCTCGTGAACGTCGGCGGCATGCGGACGTCGAGCACCGCGCCGTCGGCCTCCGTCGTCATGAACGCGGCGTAGAGGTCGTCGCCGTTGTCGACGGCGGCGACGACCTCGAAGCCCTCGCTCTGCAGCAGCAGGGTCATGCCGGCGCGCAGCAGCGCGTCGTCCTCGGCGATCAGGATCCGCACGGGAGCTCCACTCGTATTCGGGTCGGCCCACCGGGTGGGCTGGACAGGTGCAGCGCGCCCTCGAACGCCGCGGCACGTCGCGCGATGCCCGCCAGGCCCGTGCCGGACCCGTCGAGCGTCGCACCGCCGCAGCCGTCGTCGAGGACCTCGATGACGAGGACGTCCGCGCCGCGCACGGTCTCGGTGCGCAGGGTGACGTCGATGCTCGTCGCCGCAGCGTACTTCGCGGCATTGGTGAGCACCTCGGCGAGCATGAAGTACGCGGCGGACTCCACGGCGGCCGGGGCGCGGCGCAGCCCGCCGACGTCGAGCGTGCAGGGCACCGGCGCGCGGCTCGTGAGCGACGACGCCGCGCCACCGAGACCGAGCTCGTCGAGCACGGGCGGGTAGATGTCGTGCACGACGTCACGCAGCCCGGACAGCGCCTGGGTCGCGACGTCCTGCGCGCGCTCCACGAACGGCAGCGCCGCGGCGGGGTCGTTCTCCAGGGCCCGCCGCGCAAGTCCGAGCATCATGACGACCCCGACGAGCTGGTTCTGCGCGCCGTCGTGCAGCTCGCGCTCGATGCGGCGCAGCTCGGCGCCGTGCGCGTCGAGCGCGGCCGCACGGCTCACCGAGAGCGCCTCGACGCGCTCGGACAGCTCGGCCGTCCGGGTGCGACCCAGCAGGAGCACGGTGCTCGCGGACAGGCGCCGCGCCGCCCACGGCACGACGTACCAGGCGAGCGCGCCGTAGGCCGCGCTGAGCAGCAGCGCAAGGAGCGCGGGTCGCCACCCCGTGGGTGGCGGGGTGACGAGCTGCGAGAACGGCAGGACGTCCCGGACGACGGCGGCGTCCGTCCACGACAGGGCGCTCGTGGCGAGGTAGAGGACGACGTTGAACGGCGCGCCGAACGCCAGCACCGCCAGCACGAACGCGAAGAGGATGTGCAGGCCCAGCCAGCCGAGCGCGCGGCGGGTCACCGGCTCGGTGAGGATCCGGATGAGCTCGTCGACGGTGCGCGGATGCCCCGGGGTGGGCGTGCGGGGCGAGACAGCCACCCCGCGGAACCGGCCTGCGCGCTCGAGCGCCGAGCCGGCCAGCCGGTCGAAGGCGGCAGCCCCGCGGGGCACCAGCGACCACCCGATGCCGAACACCGTGAAGGGCAGGACGAGTATCGCGGCAGCACCGAGGGCGAGCGACGCGAGCCAGTACGCACCCTCCACGAGAAGGTACCCCGCAGCCCGGTAACGCACCCGCCACGCGGAGCTGTCGGGGTCGGGGGGGAGAGTCATGTGCCCATCATGCCGGGCACGTCCCGGGCTGTCGGTAGTGCTGGCACCACCATGCGCTCGTGTGCTGGCACCACCCCGGATCGGCCTGCTGGCGCCATCGTTCGGGCGTCCGCGTCTCCGTAGCGTCGTCGTCATGAGCAACGAGGGGCCTCCGGCACCCTCCCGACGTGAGGACCTGCACATGTTCACCGAGACCCACGACCCCGTCACCGCACCACCGACCCTCGCCGTCCAGCTCGAGGGCGTCGTGAAGACCTACGGCTCCGGCGCCAACCCCGTCGTCGCGCTGCGCGGGGTCGACCTCGTCATCCCCACCGGCTCGTTCACCGCGATCATGGGGCCGTCCGGGTCCGGCAAGAGCACCCTGCTGCACTGCGCGGCAGGGCTCGACCGGCCGACCAGCGGACGGATCGTCCTCGGCAGCACCGACATCTCCGGGCTGGCGCCGACGGCGCTCACCCAGTTCCGCCGCGACCACCTCGGGTTCGTCTTCCAGGCGTACAACCTGCTGCCGCACCTCACCGTCGCCCAGAACGTCACCCTGCCGCTCCTGCTCGCCGGCCGTCCGGTCGACGAGGCGTGGTTCCTGGCAGTGACGCGGGCCGTCGGCCTCGCCGAGCTCACCGAGCGTCGCCCGCAGGAGCTGTCCGGCGGCCAGCAGCAGCGGGCCGCCATCGCCCGCGCACTCATCAACCGGCCCGACGCGGTGTTCTGCGACGAGCCGACAGGTGCGCTCGACTCCCGCACCGGACGCCAGGTGCTCGAGCTGCTGCGCGAGACCGCCACCGAGCTGGGCCAGACCGTCGTCATGGTCACCCACGACCCCGTCGCCGCGTCCTACGCCGACCGGGTCCTGTTCCTCGCCGACGGCGAGCTCGTCGGCTCGCTCGACGCACCCGACGCCCAGAGCATCGCCGACCGCATGACGCACCTCGGGGAGTGGTGACCATGAGCACCCAGAAGACCACCCAGCACGGCCTGTCCATGTGGGGCCTCGCCCGGTCCTCCCTCCGCCACAACCGCCGCGGCTTCGCCGGCGTCTTCATCGCCGTGCTGTGCGCCTCGCTCCTCGTCACCGCCCTCGGGGTGCTCCTCGAGTCCGGCATCCGGGGCGGGACCCAGCCCGACCGCCTCGCCGGCGCCGACGTCATCGTCGGCGCCCCCCAGTCGCTGCCCGTCCCGGGCGACATGGCCGAGGCCTTCCCCGAGCGCGTCGCCGTCCCGGAGAGCACCATCGCCGAGATCGCCGCGGTCGACGGCGTCGAGCGGGCCGTGGGGGACATCAGCGTCCCGCTCACCACGGAGTCCGACGCCCTGGTCGACGCGCACGGCTGGAGCTCCGCGGAGCTCACCCCGTACACGCTCACCGCCGGCAGCGAGCCGCAGAAGCCCGGCGACGTCGTCGTCGACGACTCGTTCGGCGTCACGCCGGGGGAGACCCTCACCCTCGCCCATGGCGGCACCGCGACGCAGTACTCCGTCGTGGGCACCGTCGAGGGCGGGGCCGACGGTCCGCGCGGCGTCGCCGAGAGCGACGAGCCGGTCCGCACCGTGTTCCTCACCGACGCTGCCGCCGCGGAGCTGTCGCCCCGCGAGGGCCACGTCGCGATGGTCGGTGTCATCGCCCAGGACGGCGTCGACGCCGAGCAGCTCGCGGACGACATCACCGCCGCCGTCAGCGGGGTCGACGTCTACACCGGGGACCGCCGCGGGGACATCGAGACCATGGGCGCGTTCGGCGCTCGCGGGATGCTCACGGCACTCAGTGCGTCGTTCGCCGGGACGGCGCTGCTCATCGCGGTGTTCGTCGTCGCGAACACCCTCGCCCTGTCCGTCGCGCAGCGGCGCCGGGACTTCGCGCTCCTCAAGGCGGTCGGCACCACCCGTGGCCAGATCCACGGGATGATCGCCCGCGAGGTGCTCCTCGTGGCCGTCGTCGCCGCGGTCCTCGGTTCCGTCCCCGGGTACTGGCTCGCGTCGTTCCTGGGTGAGCAGTTCGCCAAGGGCGGGATCATCCCGGAGTCGTTCGTGCTCGTCCGTTCGCCGTTCCCCGCTCTCGCAGCCATCCTGCTCAGCGTCCTCACGGCCCTCGGTGCTGCTGCGGTGGCCGCTCGCCGGCCCGCCGCGATCGAGCCCGTGGACGCCCTGCGGGAGTCCGCGGTCGAGACCCCGGTGCTGGGCCGCGGACGCATCATCACGAGCGTCGTGCTCTTCGCTCTCGGGCTCGGCGGATCCATCTCGCCGTTGTTCCTCCCCGGCCTCAGCGGCATGCTCGTCGTCGGCAGCTCCGCGCTCGTCCTCGTCATCGCCGCAGGGCTCGCCGGCCCGTGGATCGTCGAGCGCGTGCTGCACGTCCTCGGTCCGGTGCTGCGGCGCAGCCGGTCGGCGTCCGTCGTCCTCGCCGACGCGAACGCCCGCGGCTACACGCGGCGCCTGAGCGCCGCAGTGGTGCCGCTCGCCCTGGCGATCACGCTCGGCTCCGTCCAGATGTTCACACCGACGACGGTCTCGGCCGAGGCGGGCCGGCAGTCGGCCGACGGCACGGTCGCCGACCTCGTGGTCGCGGCACCTGCCTCCGGGATCTCCGACACCATGGCCGCGGAGGTCGCGGCTCTGCCGGGGGTGGACGCGGTCAACGCCATCTCGACGTCGGGGGCCCTCGTGATCACGGACGTCATCGACGGCGAGGCGATGGTCGGTCAGCTCGGCGTCCAGGGTGTCGATGCCGAGGCGATGGAGGCCACCCTCGACCTCGACGTCACGAGCGGGGACGTGACGCGGGTCAGCGAGCCCGGCACGGTCGCGCTGAGCACCGACGCCGCGCGCTCGCTCGGGGCCCGGGAGGGCGAGGAGGTCACGTTCCACCTCGGCGACGGCACCCTGACGACCTCGACCGTCGTCGCGGTCTACGAGCGGGGCCTGGGCTTCGGCGACGTGACGATGTCCGGTACGGAGCTGCGGGCGCACACGACGACCGGACTCTCCGAGTACCTCCTCGTGGCGACGTCCGCACCGCAGGACGTCCGGGCGACCGTGGCTGACCTGGGGCTCGTGTCCCAGAGCAAGGCCGAGCTCGCCGCCGCTGCGGGCGACGTCAACGCCGGCGAGGACTGGGTCTCGCTCCTCATCCTCCTGGTGATCCTCGGGTACGTCGGCCTCGCGGTCGTCAACACGCTCGTCATGGCCACGGCGGAACGGCGCCGGGAGTTCGACCTCCTGCGGCTCATCGGTTCCACGGACCGCCAGGTGCGCCGGATGACGGCGGTCGAGTCGCTGCTCGTCGTCGGTATCGCCGTGGTGCTCGGGACGGCGATCGCGATCCCGCCGCTGGCGGGGATCGCCCTGGGGGTGAGCGGTCAGCCGTTCCCGACGATCTCGCCCGTCCCGTACCTGCTCCTCGCCGGGGTGACCGTGGTGCTCGGCGTGGCCTCGATCGCCATCCCCACCCGGATGGCCCTGCGCGCCCCGCTCGGTGGGTAGCGCGGCGTGAGGAGCTCCCGCGGGTGGTGGGTCCAGGCCCACCATCCGCGGGAGCGGGCAGGTCCAGGTGGTCCGGATATCGTGCCCGGAAGGGGGTGGACTGACGTGAACGTCCTTGCGAAGGTATACCCCCGGGGGTATGTTGGAGACATGCACCAGACACCTGACAGCACCCCGCGCCGCATCGTCATCGTCGGGGGCGTCGCCGGTGGCATGAGTGCCGCCGCCCGCGCCCGCCGCCTCGACGAGTCGGCCTCGATCACCGTCCTCGAGCAGACCGACTACGTGTCCTTCGCCAACTGCGGACTCCCGTACCACCTGTCCGGCGAGATCGCGGACCGCTCGTCCCTCCTGCTGCACACCCCGGAGACCCTGCGGGCCGCGCTCGCGCTCGACGTCCGCACCGGCAGCCGGGTCGTCGCCATCGACCGCACCGCCCGCACCGTCACCGTCGAGGCCCACGAGGCGACCGAGGAGCTCGGCTACGACGCCCTCCTGCTCGCCCCCGGCGCCGTACCCGTCGTCCCGCCCGTCGAGGGCCTCGACCACCCTGCCGTGCACGCGCTGCGCACCGTGCCGGACCTCGACGCCCTCATGGCTGCCGCAGACCGCCTGCCCACCGACACCTCGCGCCGGGCCGTCGTCGTCGGCGCCGGCTTCATCGGCCTCGAGGCCGTCGAGGCGCTCGTCGCCCGCGGGATGCAGGTCGACCTCGTCGAGCTCGCCGACCACGTGCTCCCGCCGCTCGACCCCGAGCTCGCGCCCGTGCTGTCCACTGAGCTGCGCGCGCACGGCGTCGGCCTGCACCTCGCCGTGTCCGCGACACGCGTCGCGCCCGACGGTGCCCGGGGTGTGCGCGTGGCGCTCTCCGACGGCACCGAGATCGCCGCCGACCTCGTCGTCGTCAACGTCGGCGTCCGCCCCGCGAGCGACCTCGCGCGGGCCGCGGGCCTCGACCTCGGGCCGCGCGGAGAGATCCTCGTCGACGCCGACCAGCGCACGAGCGACCCGCACATCTGGGCCGTCGGGGACGCCGTCGGCGTCGTCCGCGCCGTCACCGGCGAGGTCGCCCCGGTGCCCCTCGCCGGACCGGCCAACCGCCAGGGCCGTCGCGCGGCCGACTCGATGCTCGGCCACCGCACGACCCCGCAGGCGCCCGTGCTCGGCACCGCGATCGTGCGCGTCTTCGGTCAGACCGCCGCCGTCACCGGCGCGAGCAGGGCGTCGCTGCAGCGAGCAGGCATCGACCACGAGGTCGTCCGCATCCACCCCGCCCACCACGCCGGGTACTTCCCCGGGGCGGAGCAGGTGCACATCCTCGCGACGTTCGCCCGCGACGGCCGGCTCCTCGGCGCCCACGCGGTGGGGCGTGACGGGGTCGACAAGCGGATCGACGTCCTCGCCACCGCGCTGCGCGCCGGGATGACCGCCGACGACCTCGCCGAGCTCGAGCTCGCCTACGCCCCGCCCTACGGCTCGGCGAAGGACCCCGTGAACATGCTCGGCTTCGTCGCCCAGAACGTCCTCGACGGCACCCTGCCCCAGTGGCACCCCGGCGACCTCGACGAGGTCCGCCGCAGCACCCTCGTCCTCGACGTCCGCTCCCGGGCGGAGTACGAGCAGGGCCACCTCGACGAGTCGCTCAACATCCCCCACACCGAGCTGCGGGAGCGCGTCGAGGAGGTCCGCGCGGCCGCCGCAGGACGACCGGTGAGCGTGCACTGCGCCAGCGGTGTGCGGTCCTACATCGCCACCCGCGTCCTGCTCGCAGCAGGCCTCGACGCCCGCAACCTCTCCGGCGGCTGGATCAGCCTGACGACCGCCCACCCGGAGCTCGCCCACCCCGAGCTCGACGCCCGCCAGCACGCCGACGGCGCCGCGCGCCACTGATCGATACCTGATCGACCGCGGCCGGGCCCCGGCCGCGCGACACCACCAGAAGGAGAACCACCATGTGCAGTCCCATCCGTTGCACCACCTGCGGCAAGGTCACCTGGACCGGCTGCGGCATGCACGTCGACGACGTCATGGCGACCGTGCCCGAGGACCAGCAGTGCACATGCCACTGACCACCACGACGCCCACCGGCGTCGGTGACCCCGAGGGACACGTCATGACCTACGCCCTGACCATCACCACCCACCTCGACCACCCCACGGCCCTCGCCGCCGTCCGGCGGGCCCTGGCCGAGAACGGCTTCGGCATCGTCACCGAGCTCGACCTCGGCGCGACCCTGAAGAACGCCCTCGACGTCGACGTCCCCCGCCAGGTGGTGCTCGGCGCCTGCAACCCCGTGCTGGCGCACCAGGCGCTGCAGCGGGAACCGAGCATCGGGCTGCTCCTGCCGTGCAACGTCGTCGTCCGTGACGGTGACGACGGGCAGACGGTGGTCGAGGCCCTCGACCCCTCCGCGATGGTCGTCCTCACGGACAACCCCGCCCTGCGGGCCGTCACCGAGGACGCCACCAAGCGCCTGCGTGCTGCCCTGACGAGCGTCCGCGCCGCCTGAACGACCCGCGTCGGACGGCTACGCCCCGTAGCATGAGCCCGGCCCAACCGAGGAGGACCCCGTGGAACTCGACCGCGACGAGATGATCAAGGTGAGCAACCGCCTCAAGCGTGCACAGGGCCAGCTGGCCGGGGTCATCCGGATGCTCGACGAGGGCAAGGACTGCGAGGACATCGTCACCCAGCTCTCCGCCGTCTCCCGGGCCCTCGACCGCGCCGGGTTCGCCATGATCGCCTCCGGGATGCGCCAGTGCCTCGTCGCGGAGCCCGGCGCCGAGACGCCGTCGCTCGACGTCGCCAAGCTCGAGAAGCTCTTCCTCTCCCTCGCCTGACGGCCGACCCGCGAGGCCCTGGCGCGAGCGGCTGCCCGTCCGGTCGTCGTGTCACTACGCTGAGCGCACACCGTCGGGACGGCGCGGAGACGAGGAGCGAGGGCGATGGCACGGACACGATCCACGACGAGCGAACCATCGCTCGTCCACTTCGCCGACGGCCAGGTAGCCGTCGAGGCGCCCTGGGGGAGGCTCACCGTCGCGTGGCTCGTCGACACCCTCCTCGTCTGGGTGGTCGCCATCCCCATCATGGTGGCCTTCGTGGGGGTGACGGGCCCCGAGACAGCGGGCGCGCTGCCCGTCCTGTGCCTCCCCCTGACCCTCGTCGTGTACGGCATGGCGACCGGTCACCGACGGTCTGTCGGGCAACGACTGACCGGCCTGTGCACGTTGAGGGTCGCGGACGGCTCGGTCCCCGGCGTGTGGCGCGCAGCCTGGGTGATGGTCGCGCGCCTCCTGCTCATGCCGTTCGTTGCCATCCTCGAGCTGCTTTCGCTCCTCGCTCTTGACGGCGGAGGTGTCGACGGCACGATCAGGCACGTCTCGATCGACGTCCGGGCGACGGCGCGGCTCCGGGCCGGCGAGGTCGCTGGGAGGATGACGGGATGAAGATCTCGCGCCGCGCCCAGGTCCCCGCGTTCGCCGTCATGGAGATCCTCGCCGCCGCCAACGCCCGACGCGCGGCAGGGGAGTCGGTGCTCAACCTCTGCGCGGGGGAGCCCTCCACGGGAGCGTCGGAGGCCGTGCGGCACCGCGCGATCGACCTGCTCACCGCGGGGGACCTCGGGTACACGGAGGCGATGGGCGCCCCGGCGCTCCGGCAGGCCATCGCCGACCACTACGGCCGCTGGTACGACGTCGAGGTGTCGCCCGCGCAGGTTGCCGTCACCACCGGGTCGTCCGGCGGGTTCATGCTCGCGTTCCTCGCCGCGTTCGACGTCGGCGACCGCGTCGCCCTCGCCCGCCCCGGCTACCCCGCGTACCGGAACATCCTCACGTCGCTCGGGTGCGAGGTCGTCGAGCTCGACTGCGGCCCCGAGACCCGCTACCAGCCGACCATCTCCCAGCTCCAGCAGGCGTACTACGAGGGCGGGCTCGACGGCGTCGTCGTCGCCAGCCCTGCCAACCCGACGGGCACGATGATCCCCGCGGACGACCTCGCGGCGCTCGCCGCCTGGTGCACGGAGTACGACGTCCGCCTCATCAGCGACGAGATCTACCACGGCATCACCTACGGCGACGAGGTGGCGGGACCCGGTGAGGCCGCCACCGCACCCCAGGTCGCGACCGTCGCGTCCTCGCTCGCTGGCGGGCACGTCGTCGTCAACTCGTTCTCGAAGTACTGGGCGATGACCGGCTGGCGGCTCGGGTGGCTGCTCCTGCCGCCGGACCTCGTCGGGCCCGTCGATGCGCTCGCGAGCAACGTGTCGCTGTGCCCGCCGGCCCTCGCCCAGCACGCCGGAGTGGCTGCTTTCAGCGACGAGGGTTACGCGGCGGCCCGGCAGAACGTCGAGCAGTACGCCGTCTCCCGGCAGCTCGTCCTCGACCGGTTGGACGACCTCGGCTGGGAGACCGTCGCGCCCGCCGACGGCGCGTTCTACATCTACGCGAACATCGCCGCCTCCGGCATCGACTCCGTGACGTGGTGCGAGCGAGTGCTCGCCGAGACCGGCGTGGCTCTCACCCCGGGCACCGACTTCGACACCGTGCACGGGCGCGACTGGGTGCGGCTGTCGTTCGCCGCGGCGCCGGAGACCGTCGCGGAAGCGGTGGACCGGATCGTCGCGTGGCAGGGCGGCCTGTCCCGCAGAGCCTGACGACGAGTCGGGTGATCCGTCCGACTCGTCATCGGACCCCGCCCGCGGGCTCCCGACGTGCCCCGGCGGTATGTCAGGCTGGACGCATCACCTTTCCTCAGGCCGCGCGAGCTGCCTGAAAGTCATGCCGTCTGGACCCTGTGCCGTCGAGAGGAACCGCCCCTGTGAACCTGCTCCGCCCGACCATCGACTTCGGCCGAGGCGCCCTCATCGGGACCGTCGAGATCATCCCGGGAGTGAGCGGCGGTACCGTCGCGCTCATCGTGGGCATCTACGACGACCTCATCGAGTCGGCAGGGAGCCTCGTGCGTGGGGTGGTCCGTGGAGCGATCGATGTCACCCAGGGCCGCGGCACAGACCGGGCACGTGCCCACCTTCGGGACGTCCGCTGGAGCATCGTGCTGCCGGCCGGCATCGGGATGCTCCTGGCCATCATCGTGGCGTCCGCCCTCCTCGGCCCCCTCATCGAGTCCCACCCGGTCGAGACGCGTGCGGTGTTCGCCGGCCTCATCGCTGCGTCGATCATCGTGCCCGCCCGGATGATCGGTGGGCGGTGGGCCGCACGGGACTATGCGGTCGCCGCGCTCGCGGCGCTCGCGGCGTTCCTCCTCACGAGCATCCCCGCGATCAGCCCCATCGAGCCGGCACGCTGGCTCGTCGCCCTCGCCGCGGCCGTCGCCGTGTGCGCGCTCGTGCTGCCCGGCGTGTCCGGGTCGTTCATCCTGCTCACGGTCGGCATGTACGAGCCGACGCTCGCCGCCGTGAACGACCGCGACCTCGCGTACCTCGGCGTGTTCGTGCTCGGCGCCATCGTCGGCCTGAGCATCTTCGTCTCCGGGCTGCAGTGGCTGCTCGAGCACCGGCGTCGCCTCACCCTGACGATCATGACCGGTCTCATGGTCGGTTCCTTGCGCGCGCTGTGGCCGTGGCAGACCGAGGACGGCGGGGTGCAGGCCCCCGACGGTGACGTGCTGCCCGTCGTCCTGCTCTTCCTCGCGGGCGTCGCGGGCGTTGCCGCGCTCATCGTCGTCGAGTCACAGCTCGTGCGGCGGCGCCTCGCGACGGGGGACGACGTCCTTGACCCGGAGGTCGCGCAGGACGACGCGTGACCAGGCGTTCCACGTGGCGGGTCCCCCCGGTACGCTGACCCCCTAACCACATATCGCGCTGCTCGAACCGCGGCGGGAGAGCCCTGACCCCGCTTCCCGCACACGTCAGGCGCCGAAGGAGCAAACCCTCCCCGGGAAACTCTCAGGCCCACGTACCGCCACGGCGAGGCAACTCTGAACAGCAGGCGCGCAGCCCCTCGTGGTCGCTGCGCGCCTCACCGAAGGGGCAAGCCCGTGCGCACGAGGCGCGGGCCAAACTCTCAGGTCGACACTGACGAGCGTCACGGCCCCTGCCCGGGGCCGCGTCTGAGGACAGAGCGGGGAGGGTCCCACCGCCCGTGGGACGGCTCCGCCGTCCCCGATCCCAGGAGCCCTCGTGACCCAGCCCGCTCAGACCCACCCGGGCGACGTGTTCGTCCACCGGCACATCGGCCCCGGCGACGGTGAGGTCGGCCGCCCGGACGAGGTCGCGACGATGCTCGCGCACCTCGGGTACGACTCGGTCGACGCGCTCATCGACGCGGCGGTCCCCGCGTCCATCCGGCTCGACGGTGCGCTCGACCTCCCGGCCGCGCGGACCGAGGCGGAGGTCCTCGCTGACCTGCGTGGCCTCGCCGCGAAGAACCAGCCCCGCACCCAGATGATCGGCCTCGGCTACTACGACACGATCACGCCGGCCGTCATCCGCCGCGGCGTCCTCGAGAACCCCGCCTGGTACACCGCCTACACGCCGTACCAGCCGGAGATCTCGCAGGGTCGCCTCGAGGCGCTCCTCAACTTCCAGACGATGGTGAGCGACCTCACCGGCCTCGAGGTCGCCAACGCCTCCCTGCTCGACGAGGCGACGGCCGTCGCCGAGGCCGTGGCGCTCATGTGGCGCGCGGCCAAGCGCCCGGCCACGGCGGGTCCCGGCGTCGTCGTGCTCGACGCCGACCTCTTTCCCCAGTCGCTCTCGGTGACGAAGGGCCGCGCGGAGGCGATCGGCCTCCCCGTCGTCGTCGCCGACCTCACGGACGGGTTCGAGGCCGGCACGCGCGCCGCGCTCGACGCCGCCGGTCTGGCAGGGGCCGACGTCGTCGGGCTCGTCGTCCAGCAGCTCGGCGCGAGCGGCCGCGCCCGTGACCTCACGACGCTCGTCGCGGACGCGAAGGCGGCGGGCGCTCTCGTCACGGTCGCGACCGACCTGCTCGCCCTCACCCTTCTGACCGCGCCCGGCGACGCGGGTGCGGACATCGCCGTCGGCTCCGCCCAGCGCTTCGGTGTCCCGCTGTTCTACGGTGGCCCGCACGCCGCGTTCATGTCCGTGCGCAAGGGGATCGAGCGCATGCTCCCCGGCCGCCTCGTGGGCGTGAGCGTCGACGCCGACGGCGCCCCCGCCTACCGCCTGGCGCTGCAGACCCGCGAGCAGCACATCCGCCGCGAGAAGGCGACGAGCAACATCTGCACGGCCCAGGCCCTCCTTGCCATCGTCGCCTCGATGTACGCCGTCTACCACGGCCCGGACGGGCTGCGCGCGATCGCCACCCGGGTCCACGCCCACGCCACGGCGGTCGCGCAGGCAGCCGCGGACGCCGGCTACGAGGTGGAGCACGAGGTCTTCTTCGACACCGTCCGCATCCACGCTCCCGGCTCGGCAACGGCCCTGACGGTCGCAGCCGACGACGCCGGCATCAACATCTACGCCCCGGACGACGACCACATCCAGATCGCCTGCGACGAGACGACCACGACGTTCCACGTGGAACAGCTCCGTCAGGTCCTGGTCGCAGCAGCGCGGAGTGCGGGGAGCCCGGCAGGGCTCGGCTCGGGCATCGGCGACGAAGGAGCCGCGGGCGGGCCGGGGTCCCCGCATGCCGCGCCCCGCGCCGACATCCCACCGGCGTTCCTCCGCAGCTCCTCATACATGGAGCACCCGGTGTTCCACGTGCACCGCAGCGAGACGCAGATGATGCGGTACCTCCGCGCGCTCAGCGACAAGGACCTCGCGCTCGACCGCACGATGATCCCGCTGGGCTCGTGCACCATGAAGCTCAACGCTGCCGTCCAGATGGAACCCATCTCGTGGCCGGAGTTCGCGGGGCTGCACCCCTTCGTCCCGCGGGAGCAGGCGGCCGGGTACACCGAGCTCATCAGCACCCTCGAGGCGCAGCTCGCGGAGATCACCGGCTACGCCGCGGTGTCCGTGCAGCCCAACGCCGGGTCCCAGGGGGAGTTCGCGGGTCTGCTCGCGATCCGCAACTATCACCGGTCCCGCGGCGACGACGCCCGCACCGTCTGCCTCATCCCCGCCTCCGCTCACGGCACCAACGCCGCCTCGGCAGCGATGGCGGGCATGAGCGTCGTCGTCGTCAGGACGGCCGACGACGGCGAGATCCTGCTCGACGACCTCCGGGCGAAGCTCGAGCAGCACGGCCCGCAGGTCGCGGCGATCATGATCACCTACCCCTCGACGCACGGCGTGTACGAGGAGCACGTCCGCGAGGTGTGCGACCTCGTGCACGCCGCGGGCGGCCAGGTGTACATCGACGGCGCGAACCTCAACGCGCTCGTCGGGCTCGCCAAGCCCGGGCAGTTCGGCGGCGACGTGTCGCACCTCAACCTGCACAAGACGTTCTGCATCCCGCACGGCGGTGGCGGCCCCGGAGTCGGGCCGATCGGGGTCGCTGAGCACCTCGTCCCGTTCCTCCCCGGCGACCCGCGCGACCCCGCAGCTGCGACGCCCGTCTCGGCCGCGCCCTTCGGGTCCGCGGGCATCCTGCCCATCCCGTACGCCTACGTGTCCCTCATGGGGCCGGACGGTCTGCGCCTGGCCACGGAGATCGCCGTCGTCTCCGCGAACTACCTCGCGGCGCGCCTGCGCGACGCCTTTCCCGTCCTCTACACCGGACCGGGCGGGCTCGTCGCGCACGAGTGCATCCTCGACCTGCGCCCCCTCACGGCGCAGACCGGTGTCACCGCCGAGGACGTGGCCAAGCGCCTCATGGACTACGGGTTCCACGCGCCGACCCTGTCGTTCCCCGTCCCGGGGACGCTCATGGTCGAGCCGACGGAGTCCGAGGACCTCGGGGAGATCGACCGCTTCATCGACGCGATGCTCGCCATCCGCGCGGAGATCGACGCCGTCGCCGACGGCACGTGGTCGCTCGGTGAGTCCCCGCTCCGCAACGCACCGCACACCGCGGTGAGCGTGACGAGCGACTCCTGGGACAAGCCGTACGGGCGGGAGACCGCCGCCTACCCCGTGGCGTCCCTGCGAGCCGGGAAGTACTGGCCGCCCGTCCGCCGCATCGACGGCGCCCGCGGTGACCGCAACCTCGTCTGCTCGTGCCCCCCGATCGAGGCGTACGCGGACGACGTCCCCGCGCCACGGTCCGCACCCGTCGCCGCCGTCGCACCCCAGTCCACCGAGGAGTCCTGATGCAGCCCACCCAGACCCCGGAGCCCGCCGGCCAGGACGCCCCGGCGCCCGACCGCCGCAGCCCCCTGCACGACGAGCACGTCGCGCTCGGGGCGAGCCTCACCGGCTTCGGTGGCTGGCTCATGCCCCTGCGCTACGGCAGCGACATCGCGGAGCACACCGCGGTCCGCACGGCCGCCGGCCTGTTCGACCTCTCCCACATGGGCGAGATCACGGTGACCGGACCCGAGGCCGGTGCCGCGCTCGACCACGCGCTCGTCGGGTGGCTGAGCGTGCTCGAGGTCGGCCGGGCGCGGTACACGATGCTCTGTGCCGAGGACGGGTCCGTGCTCGACGACCTCGTCGTCTACCGCCTGGCCGACACCGAGTACCTCGTCGTCGCCAACGCGGGGAACGCCGACATCGTCCTCGCGGAGCTCACCGCCCGCGCCGAGGGGTTCGACGCCGACGTCACCTCGACGTCCGACGCCACCGCGCTCGTCGCGGTCCAGGGGCCGCGGGCGCAGGAGATCCTCGTCCGCCTCGTCGGCGCGCAGGACGCGCAGTCCGTCCGGTCGTTGAAGTACTACGCGATCACGCCCGCGGTCGTCGCGGGAGCGCCCACCCAGGTGGCCCGGACCGGGTACACGGGCGAGGACGGTTTCGAGATCTTCGTCGACGTCGCTGACGCACCCGCGCTGTGGCGCGCGCTGCTGGAGGCCGGGGCGCCGGACGGGCTCGTGCCGGCGGGCCTCGCCGCGCGCGACAGCCTGCGCCTCGAAGCCGGGATGCCGCTCTACGGCCACGAGCTCGACCGCACGACCACCCCCTACGAGGCCGGCCTCGGACGGGTCGTCCGGCTCGACAAGACGGGCCCGGACGGTGAGCCCGTCGACTTCGTCGGCCGCGCTGCGCTGCAGGCTCGCAAGGGCTCCCCGCCCGCCCGGGTGCTCGTCGGGCTGCGCGTCCTCGGGCGGCGCCCCGCGCGCGCCGGCCACCCGGTGCTCATGGACGCGACGAAGCCGGTCGTCGGGCACGTGACGTCCGGAGCGCCGTCGCCCACGCTCGGGTACCCCGTCGCGCTCGCGTACGTGACCCCCGAGGTCTCGGCCGTCGGGACGCGCCTCGCGGTCGACGTGCGCGGCCGTGCCGAGGAGGCCGAGGTCGTCGCCGTGCCGTTCTACCGCAAGCCCGCCACCGCCTAGTCTGAACGCACGACCCGAGGAGAACCTGCCATGACGAACTTCCCCGCCGACCTCACGTACACCGCCGAGCACGAGTGGCTCACGAGCACCGAGCCCGCGACGATCGGCATCACGTGGACCGCGCAGGACGCCCTGGGTGACATCGTCTACCTCGAGCTCCCAGCCGTGGGCACCGCCGTGGTCGCGGGCGCCGTCGTCGGTGAGATCGAGTCGACGAAGTCGGTCTCGGAGCTGTACTCACCGGTCACCGGCACGGTCGTCGAGGTCAACGAGGCCGCGGTCGCCAGCCCGGAGCTCGTCAACTCCGACCCCTACGGCGAGGGGTGGTTGCTCAAGGTCGCCGTCGAGAGCACGGGGCCCGTGCTCACAGCCGACGAGTATGCGGAACGGTTCGGATCGTAACGGTACGGTCACGACGCGGGTGAATTCCTCATGACCTGGGAGGAGTCTGACGATGAGTCGGGCGTCCCGTTCGAGAGACGCCGACCGCAATGTTCCCTATCCTGAAGTCCGGGACAGGAGGCCGGCAACGGGGCAGGACCTCATGTGCTTTCCACGCAGGACGGAAAAACTGAAAGTTCCGGGTGAACCGGCGTCATAGACGCAGGAGAACCGACTCTCTCCATATAGCAGATGAACCGGTTACGTGATCCAGAGCAACTGGGCCGCCGGGAGAACGTTGGAGGAACCATGACCACGATGGAGTTGTCTGGAGCGGCGAAGGCGTCGAACGGCTCGCTCACCCGACGGGAGCGCGTCGTCCTGTCGAACCTCAGCGAAGAGGTCACCCTGGAGCAGATCGCATCCAAGCTGTTCGTCACCCGCAACACCGTGAAGTCGCAGGTGCGCAGCGTCTACCGCAAGCTGGGCGTCTCCACCCGTGCCGAGGCCGTGGAGTGGGCCCGCGAGGCCGGACTGTACAAGGGCGACAGCTGAGCACAGCCACGTAGCACGAGCACGATGCACGACCGGCACGTCCGGTCATCCGCAACGACGCGGATGCCGGGACCGTACGACACGTGCGCGACACCTTCACCTGAGACACTTCCGGTATGAAACAACCCGTCCTCGTCGTCGCAGCGGCGATCGTCGACGATCTCCGCACCCCCGGTCGTCTCCTCGCCGCGCGCCGCTCACGCCCGGAGCACCTCGTGGGGCGCTGGGAGTTCCCCGGGGGCAAGGTCGACGCAGGCGAGACGCCAGAGGCCGGCCTCCACCGCGAGCTCCGCGAGGAGCTCGGCATCGACGTCGAGCTCGGTGACGAGATCGTCGGACCCGACGCCGGCGGATGGATCATCACCGACCGCCACGTCATGCGGCTGTGGCTCGCCCGCGTCACCGACGGGGTCCCGCGGCCGCTCGTCGAGCACGACGCCCTGCAGTGGCTCGACCACAGCGAGCTGTTCGACGTGCCGTGGCTCGACGGCGACGTCCGGATCGTCGACCACCTTGCCGGGATCCTCACCCCGCAGCGCGCGACAGGCTGACCAGCCCGGGCGGACGCGCGCGGCGACCGCCTACCAGGCGGAGGGCTGGTAGTCCTTGAGGAAGCAGCCGAACACGTCCTCGCCCAGCTCCCCGCGGACGATCGGGTCGTAGACCCGCGCCGCGCCGTCGACGAGGTCGAGGGGCGCGTGGAACCCCTCCTGCGCGAGGCGCACCTTCGTCGTGTGGGGCCGCTCGTCCGTGATCCACCCCGTGTCGACACTCGTCATGAGGATGTTGTCCGTCTCGAACATCTCCCGTGCGCTCGTCCGCGTGAGCATGTTCACCGCGGCCTTCGCCATGTTCGTGTGCGGGTGGCCCGGACCCTTGTAGCCGCGGCTGAACTGCCCCTCCATCGCGGAGACGTTGACGATGTACCTGCGGGGCGAGGGCGAGGACGCCATCGACGCCCGCAGCCGGCTGATGAGGATGAACGGCGCGGTGCTGTTGCACAGCTGGACCTCGAGGAGCTCGAGAGGGTCGACGTCCTCGACGTTCTGCACCCAGGAGTTCGTGTGGACGAGGTCAGGCACGAGGCCCGCAGCGTCGATCGCGGTCGCGTTCTCGACGCGCTCGAGCGAGGCCGACCCGGCCGTGAGCGCCAGCTTCGTCAACAGGTCCGCCGTCGTCACCGAGGCGTGGGCGTGCGCCGTCGCCTCCGCCGGCACCGTGCCCTCGAGCGAGGCAGGGTGCGTGTCGTGGCTGCGGCCGAACGTCGTGACCTCCGGCAGGTAACCGGCCGGGAGAGGAGCGTCCTCGGCTGCTGCGAGCGGCGCGTACGCGCCGGGGGAGCGGCGCACCGTCTGCGCGGCGTTGTTGATGAGGATGTCGAGCGGACCCTGCGCGGCCACGTCGTCAGCGAGAGCGACCACCTGGGCCGGGTCGCGCAGGTCGATGCCGATGATGCGCAGGCGGTGGATCCAGTCGGCGCTGTCCTCCATCGCGGTGAAGCGACGGATCGCGTCGTTGGGGAACCGCGTCGTGATGGTCGTGTGCGCGCCGTCGCGCAGGAGACGCAGCGCGATGTACATGCCGATCTTCGCGCGCCCGCCGGTGAGCAGGGCCCGCTTGCCCGTGAGGTCGGTCCGCGCGTCACGCCGGGCACGGTTGAGCGCCGCGCAGTCCGGGCAGAGCTGGTGGTAGAAGACGTCGACGTCGTTGTACTGCTGCTTGCACACGTAGCAGGCCTGCGACTTCAGGAGGCGTCCGGCGCTGGTGCCCTGCGCCGCGGGGACGAGCTCGAGGCCCTGCGTCTCGTCGTCGATCCGCGTCGGGGCGCCCGTCGCGGTCGCGGCGATGACCGCGTTGTCCGCGCTGCGGATCGCGTCCTTCGCGGCATCGCGCCGCTGCTTCTTCACGGTCTTGTAGAGCTTCGCGGTCGCTCGCTGCATCGCGACCTTGTCCGGGTGCTCGGGGTCGAGGTCGTTGACCTGGTCGAGGACGCGCAGGACGGTCGCGAGGTCGGACGGGTCGATCACGGAGGGGGCAGGCTCAGCAGGCACGGGTTCGATTATCCCCCGTCAGGGGGACTGCATCGTCATCATCGGCAACGGGCGCCCGACGAGGGACCCGGCCTCCGCCCCCGGCAGCGCCCGCGCGTACAGCCACCCCTGGGCGTTGTCGCAGCCCATCTCGCGCAGCCGGGTCGCCTGGTCGGGCGTCTCCACGCACTCGGCGACGACGTCGAGCCCGAGCACACGGCCGATCTCGACGATGATCCGCACGAGCTCCGTGGTCTCCTCCACGGACCCGAGCTCGCGGATGAACGACCCGTCGATCTTCAACGCGTCCACCGGGAAGCTCCGCAGCGCGTGCAAGGACGACTGACCGGTGCCGAAGTCGTCGATGTGCAGCAGCAGCCCCATGTCGTGGAGCTCGTCCATGACGGCGCGGGCACGGTCGAGGTCCGTCATGATCACCGACTCGGTGATCTCCAGGACGACGTCCGTGACCGGGACCTGGTGCCGTTCGAGCGCCCCCCGGACGGCGTCGGTGAGACCTTCGGCCCAGAACTCGTGGTGCGAGACGTTCACGGACACGATCGCCTGGTGCAGCAAGGAGGCACGCCACTCGGCGATCTGTCGGCACACCTCGTCGAGCACCCACCGTCCCAGGGCGACGATCGAGCCGTCCTCCTCCATCGCGGGCAGGAACTCCACCGGGCCCAGGAGACCCCGCGTGGGATGCTCCCAGCGGACGAGGGCCTCGAAGTGCACGAGCGGCGTCCCGTCGAGCGGCACGATCGGTTGGTAGTGCACGACGAACTGGCGCTCCGCCAGCGCTGTGCGCACCTCCCCGCGGGCGCGCAGCCGTCGGCTCGCCCGGACGTGCATCTCGGCGTCGAACATCGACGCGGAGCCGCGCTCGGCGACCTTCGCCTCGTACATCGCGATGTCGGCGTCCCGCAGCACGTCCTCAGGGTCCGTGTACCCGGACTGCGACGTCGCGATGCCCGCGCTCGCGGTGACCGTGACGTCGTGCCCCGCGAGGAGCACGGGGTCGGCGATGCTCGCCTGGATGCGACGCGTGATGCTCAGGAGCTCGTCCGGCAGCGGGTCGGTGAGCAGCACGGCGAACTCGTCACCGCCGAACCGGGCGGCGGTGTCCACCGGCCGCAGCTGGGCGCGGAGCCGCTCGGCGACCACGACGAGCAGCTCATCACCCACGAGGTGGCCGAGGGAGTCGTTGACGAGCTTGAACCCGTCGAGGTCGAGGAAGATCACCGCGTACTCGGCACCGGGCCGACGGCTCGGCTGCGCCACCGCGACCGACAGGCGGTCGAGGAACAGGCGCCGGTTGGGCAACCCCGTGACCGTGTCGAAGAGGGCGCCCCTGCGCAGCTGCTCCTCGAGCTCCTTGCGCGGGTGGATGTCCGCGAGCGACCCGACGAGGCGGGTGACGCGACCCAGGGCGTCCGTCGGGCCCAGTCCGCGGCTGAGGACCCAGCGCCACGTGCCGTCGGACCGGCGGACCCGGTACTCGCACTCGATGGGCTCGCCGTCCTGCAGCGCGGTGCCCATCGCGGCCGCGACGCGCTCCCGGTCGTCCGGGTGCACGGCGGCGGTCCAGCGGTCGAGCTCGATCTGCTCCTCGGCGCGGAGCCCGAGCAGCTCACGGCACCGCCCGGAGACGTACATCTCCCGGCTGGCGATGTCGAGCTCCCACAGGCCGTCCCTCGAGGCCTGCGCCGCCATCGCGTAGCGCTCCTCGCTGACCCGCACGCTGCGCTGGAGCTCACGCTCCTCGAACGCCGAGCTCAGCAGGCCCGCCCAGTGCAGGTACGTCTCGTGGCTCGCGACGGTGTCGATGGGCACGATCACGGCGAGGACGCCCCAGTCCTTCTCCCCGCTGCGCACGGGGACGACGAGGGTGACCTCTCCGGCCCGTCCGGCGGTGGCGTCCACGAAGGCGCGCGGTGGGAAGTCGCGCACGTGCACGGTGCCCCCGGGGCGCATGTCGAGGATCCCGCGCGGGTCATGGACGCCGGTGATCCGCAGGATGCCAGCGGCGGGGCCACGTTCCCACATGCCGAGCGCGGCGCACCGCAGGTCGGAGCGCTCGAGCCAGCCGAGGCGCTCGGGGTGGGTCGCCTGGGAGGTGATGAGGTCGGTGGCGATCCGGTGCTGCTCGAGAACGGTCGCGGCGAGGTGCGCCGTCCGCTCGACGTACGCGCGCATCTGCAGCTGCCACAGGGCCGCGTCCACCCGGGACGCCGAGAGCGCCGAGACCCCGACGGACGCGTCCCCGGCATGCTCGACGAGGCGCTGCACATACTCGCCCAGGGCCGACGCGACCCGGTTCAGGGTGTCCTCGTCCCGCGCGACCCGGCGCAGCATCGCCACGAGGTCGCGGACGTCGGAGAGGGTGAGGTCCTCCGCGGACAGGACGAGCCGCTCGATCTCGACGACCGCCGCGCGGACGTCCGGGGGAGGGCCGCCCGCGCGCTCGTACCGGCTGATGAGCACCCGGAGGATCGACGCGAGCTCCGCGCGCAGGTCCACCCGGACCTCGGTCGCGTTCGTGGAGACCGCCCGGGTGTCCATGAGGTCCACCCGGCACCCGCACGAGCTCCGGACGTTGACGACGGCGGCGCGCGCGACGTGGTGCACGGGTGCGGGCGGGTAGCCCTTGAGCGCGGAGACGACGAGCCTGCCCGCGAGTGCCCCCACCTCGTCGAAGTGCTGCCCGACGCTCGACAGGCTCGGACCGCCGACGGCACCCTCGATCGTGTTGTCGAACCCCATGACCGCGACGTCGTGCGGCACGGCGACGCCTGCGTCGGTGAGGACACGCATGAGGCCGATGGCGTTGCCGTCGGTGGCTGCCATGACGGCGCTGGGCAGGTCGCCGCGGGCGAGCATCTCCTCGCCCGCGAGGGCACCGGACCGTTCCGAGTAGCTCTCCGCGAGGTAGAACAGCGAGTCGTCGACGGGGAGGCCGTGCGCGGTCAGCACCTCCTGGTACGCGGCGTAGCGCTCGCGGAAGTCGAGCTGGTCGAGGTTGCCGACGAACCCGATCCGGCGGTGCCCGTGCGCGACGAGGTGCTCGACCGCGGCGGTGACCCCACCGACGTTGTCCGGCATCGACGTCGCAGCGACGATCCCGTCGACCTCCTGGTCGGCGAGGACGAGGGGCTTGCCGAGGGCCTGGAGCGCGCGCAGGTACGAGGCGCCGACACCGAGAGCGACGACGACGACGCCGTCGATCTGGTCCCAGGCGACAGGGAGGTCGAAGTCGGGGGACGTGACGTTGTCCCAGGTGTCCGTCCCCGGGTCCGCGGTCTGCACGACGATGACCCGTCCACCGGCGTCGCTGATCTCGCGCGTCAGGCCGGCGAGGAGCTCACCGTGGTAGAACCCGCCCGTGTTCCGGCTGAGGGCGAGCACTGTCAGGGGGCGTGGCACTGCGTATGGTCCTTCCGACTCCTGTGACGCACGGTCTCTGCCTGCCTATCGGCACCTCGGGGTGCTACGTGAGTGGTGCGGCGCTGCGCGTCGCACCGAGCGGGGAACCGATGAGCTCGCCGGCCTCCGGGCCCGGCAGGGCCTTGGCGTACAGCCAGCCCTGCGCGTAGGCGCAGTTCATGGCCCGCAGTCCGTCCGCCTGCTCCTGGGTCTCGACGCACTCGGCGATGACGTCGAGGCCGAGGACGCGACCGATCTCGACGATGATCCGCACGAGCTCGGTGGTCTGCCCCACGATCCCGAGCTCCCGGACGAACGAACCGTCGATCTTCAGCGCGTCGACAGGGAACGTGCGCAGCGCGTGCAGGGAGGACTGCCCGGTGCCGAAGTCGTCGATGTGCAACCGCACGCCGAGGGCGTGCAACGCCGTCATGACCTCCGTGGCGGCCGCTGCGTCGAGCATGACGACGGTCTCGGTGATCTCGAGGACGAGCTGGTCGGGCGGGATGCCGTGCGTGGTGAGGGCGTCGCGGACGACGGCGACGAGGTCGGGCGCCCAGAACTCCTGGTGCGAGACGTTCACGGACACCGCGGCGCGGCGGCCCTGGGTGTTCCACTGCGCGATCTGGCGGCATGCCTGCTCGAGGATGCGGCGTCCGAGCGTGATGATGCTCGAGCTGTCCTCCATCGCCGGGAGGAACTCGCCGGGCCCGAGGAGCCCGCGGCGGGGATGCTGCCACCGGACGAGCGCTTCGAAGTGGGCGAGACCGGAACCATCGAGAGGCACGACCGGCTGGTAGTGGAGCACGAACTGCTCCTCGGCCAGGGCGGTCCGGAGCTCGGCCCGCAGCCGGAGGCGCTCCGTGGCGCGTGAGTGCATGCCCGGGTCGAAGACGAGGGCCGAGCCGCGCTCGGCCCGCTTCGCTTCGTACATCGCGATGTCGGCATCCCGGAGCACGTCCTCGGGCTGGGTGTAGCCCGTCGCCGACATCGCGATGCCGACGCTCGCGGTGACCGAGACCTCCTGGTCGCCGAGCACGACGGGCGTCGCGATGCGGTCCTGCAGCCGGCGCACGACCGTGAGCACCTCGGCCGGGGCGGGGTCGCACAGGAGGACGGCGAACTCGTCACCCCCGAACCGGGCGGCCGTGTCGACCGGACGCAGCTCGGAGCGCAGGCGTTGTGCGACGACGCCGAGGAGCTCGTCCCCCGCGAGGTGTCCGAGGGAGTCGTTGACGAGCTTGAACCCGTCGAGGTCGAGGAAGATCACCGCGAAGCTCGACGAGCGGGCGCGGCCCGTGATGCTGAGCACGGCCCGCAGGTGCTCGAGGAACAGACGCCTGTTGCCCAGGCCGGTGACGGCGTCGTGCAGCGCCCCGCGTCGCAGCTGTTCCTCGAGCTCCTTGCGGGAGCTGATGTCCGAGGCGGACCCGACGAGACGCTCGACGGCACCCGAGGGTCCCGCGACGCCGAGCGCGCGGTTCGCCACCCATGCCCACCCGGCGCCGCGACGGATCCGGAACTCGCTCTCCGTCGGCACCTCCGGTGTGGCTTTGGCGCGGTCGAGCACGGCGCGGGCGGCGGGCAGGTCCGCGGGATGCACGCGCCCGAGCCATGCCTCGACGTCGAGCTCGGTGTCCGCGGGGATGCCGAGGATCTCGCACAGCCGCCCGGAGGCGAACATGTTGCCGGATGCGGTGTCGATCTCCCACAGGCCGTCGTTCGCAGCCCGCGCGGCGTGGGCGTAGCGCTCGTCGCTGATCTGCTTCTCACGTCGGAGCTCGGTCTCGGCGAGCGCGGAGGCGAGGAGGGTCGCCCAGTGCAGGTACATGTCCCGCGAGGACGTCGTGTCGATCTCGCCCACGACGGCCAGCAGGCCCCAGTGCCGGTCGACGTCCTGGACGGGCACGACGAAGCACGCCTCGCGCTGCTCGGGCCGCACGCGGTCGAGGAGCTCTGACGGCGGGAACTGCGTGACGGGGACCGTGCTGGCAGGGCCGGGGGCGTCGCCAGCCGTCGGGTCGTACGCCCCGGCGATGACGAGCTGACCATCGCTCGCCTCGCCCGTCCACAGAGCGAGCACGGCGGCGCGCACGCTGGTCCCCGTGAGCCACGCGAGGCTGTAAGGGTCGACCGCAGAGGTGTGCAGCAGCCCGGTGGCGACCCGGAACTGCTCGTTCATCATCGTGTCCTGGTGGGTGCTGCGCTTGAGGTACGCGCCGGCGCGCAGCTGCCACAGGCCGGCGTTGAGCTCCGAGATGCGGGTGTCCGGCCCTGCACCGCGGATGTAGTCGAAGATCCTGTCGCCGATGCGGTGGAGGCGCTCGGGCCGCGAGCGGAGCCCGGTGAGGATGGTCAGCAGGGACCGCACCTCGCGCGGCGTCGACTCCGCCGAGCTCGTCAGCCGTGTGAGCACCGCGTCCGCCTCGAGGACCGCGGCCTCGTGGTCGGAGATCTTGCTGGAGTACAGGAGCGTGTCCGCGAGCATCGTTCGAAGCTCGCTCCGCAGCACGGCTGTCTCGGAGGTGTCAGGCACGTCGGCCGGAGCGGAGCGCTCGCCGCCGATCATCCCGTCGGCCGTGCACCCGCAGGAGCCACGCCAGGCCATGACGACGTCACCGTCCGGGCGGTGCACGCACGCCGGCGGGGGGTCGCCTGCGATCGACCGGAGGAGCAGACGGCCGGCCAGCGCTCCGACCTCGCTGAAGGACAGGTCGACGCTCGTCAGCGAGGGGACGGCGAAGGCGCCCGCTTCGGTGTTGTCGAAGCCGATGACCGCGACCTCGTCGGGCACCCCGACGCCCTCGTCGGCGAGCGCTGCCAGCAGCCCGATGGCGTTGCGGTCCGTCGCCGCGACGATCGCGGTGGGCCGCTCCACGGCGCGTGCGACCTCGAGGCCCGCGAGGTATCCGCCCGTCTCGATGGCGTCCTCGGTGGCGAGGAAGAACTCCGAGCGGGGCGCGATGCCGTGCTCGGCGAGCACCTCGACATACATGTCGTACCGTTCGCGACGGTCCGTCTGGCTGAGTTCGCCGACGAACCCGATCTGCCGGTGCCCGTGCGCGATGAGGTGCTCCACAGCGGCGCGCGCGCTGGCGAGGTTCCCGGGCAGGACGACGGGTGCGTCGAACCCCTCGACCGCGTGGGTGAGGATCGTCGGCTTGCCGGCGTCGCGCAGCCGCTGCAGGACGGGAGCGTCCGCGGCGAGGACCATCGCGACCGCACCGTCGACGTGGTCGACGGCCAGCGGGAGGTCGAACTCGGGGAGACCGACCATGAAGTCGTCGGAGTCCTCGAGGTCGAGCGTCTGCAGGACGATGAGCCGACCGCCCGACGCCGCGACCTCACGATTGATGCCGGCGAGCATCTCGCCGAAGTAGTGGCCCGTCGTGCTGCGTGCGTAGGTGAGCACGGTGGGATGGACGCACCGCGCGGCGTCCTCGCCCTCGGGTGCGTCAGCGGGACGGGTGGACCCGCTGTCGGCCACTGGCCCCTCCCTGCTGCTGGCTGTCCCTGTCGCTGTCACCATCGGCACGACCGCGGTGTTCATGAGATGTGCGGGCTCCGGCTCACCAGGCGTCGTCGGGTCGGTGGTGCGACGGCGGCACGACGAAGTCGGGGTGCTCTCCGGGCGTGAGGTACGTGCGGGCGAACGCGAGCGACGTCTGGACGTCGGACCGGCGCTCGGCAGCCGTTCGGGCCTTGCGGGTGCCGATCTCGATCGCGACGTCGCCCGTCCACCCGGTCTCGACGAGGTGGCACAGCAGCTCGGCACAGGGCTGGTTGCCCCGGCCGGGGACGAGGTGCTCGTCCTTGCCGGAGCCCGACCCGTCGGCCAGGTGCACGTGGCGCAGCCGGTCACCGAAGCCCTTGGCCATCTCGAGGCTGTCCTGGCGTGCGGTGGCGGCGTGCGACAGGTCGAGTGTCACGGCGTCGTACGCGTGCTCCGTGGGGTCCCAGCCCGGCAGGTACGCACCGTAGTCACGGCGCTTGCTGCGCCACGGGTACATGTTCTCGACCGCGATGGTGAGCCCGGACTCCTCGGTGAGGTCCTGCACCTGCTCGACGAACCGGCGCGAGTACTTGCGCTGCCACGAGAACGGGGGGTGCACGACGACGGTGCCCGCGCCGAGGGCACCGGCCATGTCGACGGCCTTGGCGAGCTTGGGACCGGGCTTGCTGCCCCAGACCTTCTGACTGACGAGGAGCGTGGGGGCGTGGATGCTGCGGATCTCGACGCCGTGGTCGGCGGCGAGCTGCGCGAGCGCGTTGTCGTCCTGCGTCGTGGGGTCGGACCACACCATGACCTCGATGCCGTCGAAGCCGAGCTCGGCGGCGAGCTCGAACGCGTAGCCGACCTTGCGCGGGTACACCGACGCGCTGGACAACGTGACCTTGATGTCCTGCCCTGGTCGTCCTCCGGGTGTGGCGTCTCTCGCTGCGTCGCGCATCTTTCCACCCTAGTCCCGCTGTGCCCGACGGTCCTGCAGAGCGTGAGGCGCGCTGTGGAAACCGCATGCGGTCAGCACAGACGCTCCCGGACCCCTTCCCGCGGCGGATGTTAAGCGCTAACCTTCCGGCAGGAAAGTTGAGCGCCATATTTCACCCGGTTGAAATCTCGCGGCGCACCAGGACCGACGGAGGTCAGCATGAGCGGATCAGCAGGCGCTGCACACTGGAGCCCGGCATGTTGGCCACGATGAGCCGGTACGACGTCGGGACGGGCGTCGACCTCATCCGGATCGCCGAGCGACCTGAGCTCGTCGAGGTCTGCGCCGCCTGGGGCTTCGGCAACTGGGGCAGCCAGAGCGGCAGCACGCTGCAGCGGGCGCTCAACACCTACACCTTGCCGTTGCACGACGACGCCTACGAGACCGTCGTCGCGGTCAGGCACGGCAAGGCGGTGGGCATGGCGAGCCTGTGGCCGTCCGACTACCCCCGCCGCCCTGATCTCACGCCGTGGCTCTCCGCGTTGTTCGTCCACCCGGAGCACCGCGGTCTCGGCTTGTCCGTCCGGCTGAGCGAGGCCATCGAGGCTGCTGCCGTCGCGCGGGGCCACGAACGTCTGCACCTCATCACCGAGCACCATGAACGGCTCTACACGAAGAGCGGCTGGGTGAGCCTCGAGAACGTGCGCTCGGTGCACGGGCCGGCTGTGCTCATGGCGAAGACGCTCACGGGGGCGGGGCTCTGATGGCCGCCCACGTCCCGTCCCTCGCACGTCGGGTACCCGTGCGGACGGCCCCCGGGGTGCGTCGTCCGACGGCCCTGGCGGGCCGGGTGCTGCAGCGACAGGGAGTGCTCACGAGCAGCGCGCGACTCGTCAAGGTCACCGCCGCGCAGCCAGTGGTCCGCACAGGACTTCTCGGCGTGCTGGGGATCGCCTGGCTGCGACGCCGGGCCGGCCGGAGCCAGCCCGACGCCGCGGTGTGGCTCAGCCGAGGCGTGTCCGCACGGTCGCGGCAGCGGCGACGAGGTGCTCGAGGGACGGCGTGGTCTCGGCGTAGCCTCGCGTCTTGAGGCCGCAGTCGGGGTTGACCCACAGCAGGGCCGGGTCCACCGACTTCACGGCGAGCTCGAGCAGCTCGGTGACCTCCTCCAGCGACGGCACGCGCGGGGAATGGATGTCGTAGACGCCCGGCCCCACACCGCGTGCGAACCCGGACGCGGCTAGATCGGGCAGGATCTCCATCCGTGATCGCGCCGCCTCGATCGAGGTGACGTCGGCGTCGAGGGCGTCGATCGCCCCGATGACCTCGCCGAACTCCGAGTAGCACAGGTGCGTGTGGATCTGCGTGTCCGGGCGCACGCCCGCGGTCGCGAGCGTGAACGACCCGACGGACCAGCTGAGGTACTGCGCCTGGTCCACGGTCCGCAGGGGCAGCAGCTCGCGCAGTGCCGGTTCGTCGACCTGGATGATCGCGATGCCGGCGGCTTCGAGGTCCGCGACCTCGTCCCGGAGCGCCAGACCGATCTGGTGGGCCGTCTCCGCCAGCGGCACGTCGTCCCGCACGAACGACCACGCCATGATCGTCACCGGGCCCGTGAGCATGCCCTTGACGGGCTTGCTCGTGAGCGACTGCGCGTACTGCGCCCAGCCGACGGTCATGGGTGCCGGCCGGGAGACGTCGCCCCAGAGGATCGACGGGCGCGTGCAGCGTGACCCGTACGACTGCACCCAGCCGTTGCGGGTCACCGCGAACCCGTCGAGCAGCTCCGCGAAGTACTGGACCATGTCGTTGCGCTCGGCCTCGCCGTGCACGAGGACGTCGAGACCGATGCGCTCCTGGAGGTCGACGACCCGGCGGATCTCGCCGCGCATCTGCTCCTCGTACGCCTCGAGCGAGAGCTCTCCGCGGGCATGAGCGGCGCGGGCGCGGCGGATCTCGGCGGTCTGCGGGAACGACCCGATCGTCGTGGTGGGCAGCAGGGGCAGGGCGAGGCGTTCCGTCTGCGCGGCGCGCCGTTCGTGCGCCGGACCCCGGTGGAAGTCACCGTCCTGCAGGGCTGCGGTGCGCTCCCGCACGGCCGGGACGAGGACGCCGGTCGCCCGCGCCCGCGACGCGAGGGCGTCGGAGGCGGCGAGGAGCTCGGCGTGGATCGCCTCGCGTCCCTCGGCGAGGCCCTCGGCGAGGGTGACGACCTCGGCGACCTTCTGGTCGGCGAACGCGAGCCAGGACGCGAGCGTCGGGTCGAGCGCGGGCTCGTCCTCGACGTCGTGCGGGACGTGCTGGAGGGACGTCGAGGTGCCCACGCTCACGGCGCCCGCCCCGAGTCCTTCGAGGCGTTCGAGCACCTCGAGCCTCGCGGACAGGTCGGCCCGCCAGATGTTGTGACCGTCGACCACTCCGGCGACGAGGGTCTTGGTCTCGAGGCCCTGGACGGGCGCGGTGGGTGCTGCGCCCTTCACGAGGTCGACCGCGAGGGCGTCGACGTCGCTCGCGGCGAGGATGGGCAGCGCGTCCAGGAGGTCCCCGTACGGCGCGGCGACGAGGAGCGCGGGTCGCTCGGGGCGTGCCAGCCCGGTCCCCAGCACACGGTAGGCCTCGGCGAGGGCGCGCTGGGCGTCGACGAGCGGCACGTCGATCGTGTCCGTGACGAGGCCCGGCTCGTCGAGCTGCACCCACTGCGCACCGGCCGCGGCGAGCGCGCGGAGCAGCTCGGCGTAGACCGGGAGCAGGTCGGCGAGCCGCGACAGCGGCCGGAACCCGGCGGGTGCGTCGTCGGCCGCCTTGCTCAGGAGGAGGAACGTCACCGGTCCGACGATCACGGGACGGGTGCTCACGCCGTCGGCGAGAGCCTCGGTGAACTCGGCGACGATCCGGTCGCTGGCGTACCGGAACGTCGTGTCCGGGCCGATCTCGGGGACGAGGTAGTGGTAGTTCGTGTCGAACCACTTCGTCATCTCGAGGGGAGCGTCGTCCCCGGCGCCGCGCGCGACGGTGAAGTAGCCGGCGAGGTCGAGCCGGCCGTCGGCGTCGGCGAGCCCTGCGAACCGCGCGGGGACGGCGCCGACGGTCGTGGCGGCGTCGAGCACCTGGTCGTAGAAGGAGAACGAGCCGGGGACGGCGCCTCCTGCGGCGGGCAGGCCGAGCTCGACGAGGCGGTCCCGGGTCCGCTTGCGCAGGGCCGCGGCGGTCGCCTCGAGGGTGTCGACGTCGGTGCGTCCGGCCCAGAAGGCCTCGACGGCCTTCTTCAGCTCGCGGCGCGGGCCGATCCTCGGGTAGCCGAGGATGGTTGCCGCCGGGAACGGGGCGGGAATGGTCGGTTGTGTCCGGCTTGTCGTCCGGTTCTGGGCATGGGTGTGCTCGTGGTGCGTCATGGGGTCATCCCTAGGAGTTCTGCGCGGCGACCGGGGTCGCAGGCGGGTGGAGTGCTGCTATGGATGCGCCGACCCACGGCCCGCTGGCCAGGTCCGAGCCGGCACCGGAGGCGTCTCCGGTGCTGTGCCCGCCGCCGAGGTGTACGCCCTCGAGCAGGTCTAGTGCGGCTTCGTGCTTGTTGAACGTGTAGATGTGCAGGCCCGGGGCTCCGGCTGCGAGGACGGCGTCCGCGAGGTCCACGGTGGCGCGGATGCCGAGAGTGTGGCGGCGTGCCGGGTCGCTGACCTTCTCGAGGTCGCGGACGACGGCTGCCGGGGCGGGGACGCCGGTGAGGGTCTCGACACGGGCGAGCCGCGCTGGGTCGGTCATGGGCAGGATCCCCGCGAGGATCGGGAGCGTGACGCCCGCGCTGCGGGCGGCGTCCACGAAGTCGATGTACGTGCTCGGCTCGTAGAAGAGCTGGGTCATCGCGAAGTCGGCGCCTGCCCGCTGCTTCTCGAGCAGCCGCTGGACCTCCTGCTCGCGGCTCGTCCCTGCGGCGAGGTTCCCCCCGGGGAACGCCGCGACGGCGATGGTCAGCGGCTGCGCGGCGGACCGCAGCGCGGTGGAGGGGTCCGCGGCGCAGCGCGAGGCCTCGACCTCGCGCAGCAGCGCGACGAGCTCGTCCGAGGAGTTGACGCCGTCGGGGCTGGGGCGCCAGTCGGGCTGGTCGCGCGGGGGGTCTCCCCGGAGCGCGAGGAAGCTGCGCACGCCCTCGGCGAGGAACTCGTCGATGACCTCGGCCACGTTGTCCCGGGACGCCCCCACGCACGTGAGGTGTGCGATGGGCAGCACGGGAGTCTCGCGGATGAGTCGGCTCACCACGGCGCGCGCCGTGGCCCGGTCACCGCCGGCGGCGCCGTAGGTGACGGAGATGAAGTCGGGGCGCGCAGAGACGAGGCGCTCGGCCGTGGCCCAGAACTTCGGTGCCGCGTCGGGGTTGCGCGGGGGCATGATCTCGAACGACACGGTGGGTCGCTCGACCCGGGGTCGTTCGTGGGGCGCACCGCGGTGCGCCGGGGGTACTGCTGCGGAAGCCGTCATGGGTGATCTCCATCGGACCTGGCGTTAGCACCCGCACCCTCAGGAGGCTTCCATTGTGGGGGGTTGCTGCGGCGTCGACGAGCCAGGACTCTCGACCGCTCTGGATGGTTGTCGCCACTGTAGGTCGGCATCCACCAGCTGGTCCAGGACTGTCCATCCGCTGAGACGTCAGGTGGGTCGGTCCTGGGACGCGAGGCGGCGGGACCATCGGGTCCACGGCGGGGCGACCCGCCAGTTCACGGCAAGGGTGCGGAACGCCCAGCGGAAACGCCGTGCCAGGCTCCCGGGGGAGGCGAAGGTCCGCCCCGAGACCCCGACGACGAGGTCGCGGTCGTACCGCACGCGGACAGACGGGTGGAGCTGGAAGCTCAGGTCGGTGTCGTCGTGCACGAGCGGGTCGTCGCGGTGCACCTGGTCGCTCACCTGCGCCCACGTCTGCCGGCGCAGCGCCATGTTGGATCCCCACAGCGGCACCCCGGCGAGGGCGGCGTGCATGCCCCAGTAGTACCCGCGCATGTAGAAGGTCCGCGCTGCGACCCCGCGCAGGCCAGGGAGGTCGTAGAACGTCCCCGCCCCGGTGAGCGCACCGAGGCGCGGGTCGTCGACGAACGCCGCGTGCACCCGCTCCAACCAGTCGACCGGCGGCAGCGTGTCCGCGTCGCACCGGGCGATGACGTCACCGGTCGCGGCGTCGTACCCCGCGGACGCGGCGGCGGGGATCCCGGGGGCGGGCTCGACGACGACGCGAGCGCCTGCAGCCCGTGCCACGTCCGCGCTGTCGTCCGACGACGCGTTGTCGACGACGACGATCTCGTCCGCGAGGTGCGTCTGGCGCGCCAGGGCCTCGAGGCAGCGGGCGAGGAGCTCCGCATCGTCCTTGCACGGGATGACGACGGACAGCCGCAGGCTCACCGGCGGGGCGCCCGTGCGAGCAGGATGCCCGCGAGCAGGGAGCCCAGCCCGCCGGCTGCGAGGTCTCCGAGCGTGTCCTGGTACCCGACGCTGATCGTGTCCTCGACGAAGGTGTGGCCGGCCCACTCGCCGAACTCCCACAGGACGGCGAGCAGCATGCCGATCGCGGTCGTCGTCACGGCGATGCCGAGCCGCGGCCGCCGGAGGACAGTGCTGCCGGGCGGCGCGGCCGGACCCGGCGCGGCCCGGCCCGGCGCCGGCGGTACCGCCCCGACCGCGGCGAGCAGCTCGTAGAGGAGCACGGCGAGCACGCCGTTCGCGACGAGGTGCACGGCGAGGTCCAGCCAGCCGACCGACGTGTACAGGTCGAAGGCGCTGATCCACCCCGCAGCGAGCAGGACGACGCCGTTCGACAGGTCGAGCGGACCGGGCAGCCCCACGGCCCGCGGCACGACGAGGCCGAGGAGGACGAGCGCGAAGAGTGCGACCCCGACGAACCCGAGCCACACGCCAGCGACGACGATGCTCACCGCCCCGGCCGCCCGGAGCCCGTCCGCGACGAGGATGGTGCTGGTCCGCGGTCTGAGGGCCTCGGCGGTGATCACCGGGCAACACTAGCGACGACGGGGGCGGGCTGCCGCGCTCAGCGCCTCACGCGGCGCGGCTCACCCGGCGGGCGCTCACCGTCGTCCGTGCCGTCGTCGGCGGCGAAGAGCAGGTCGGCGAGCTGGACGTGGACGCGCTCGATGTTCGGGATGTCGTGGAGCACGACACCGGCCTTGTCGGTCGCGTCGGAGATGACGAGCGTGCCGCACCCGAGGATGCGGTCGAGCAGCCCCTTCTCGTACGTGACGTCGTTGATGCGGTAGAGCGGGATGTCCCGGCCGGTACGCGTGAGGATGCCGCTGCGGGTGATGAGGCGACGGTTGGTGAGGGTGTAGCGGGAGGTCACCCACCGCAGGAACGGCACGAGCGCCCAGCCGAGGACGGCGACGAGCGCGAGGATGCCGACGGCGAGCTGGAGCCAGCCCTGCGCGTCGCTGTCCGGGATGAGGAGCAGCGCCGCGAGCACGGCCGCGACGGCGAGCACGAGCACGAGAGCCGGACGGAACAGGGCTTTGGCGTGCGTGCGCAGGTTGAGGACGACGTGCTCGCCCTCGCCGAGCGTCTGGCTGATGGTCATGGCGAGCATCCTGCCACCTGCGGGCTCAGGCCCCGGGACACGTGCGGACGCGCGCGGCGCCCACGGCCGAGCAGGGCCTGGCCGCAGGTCTCAGCTCAGCGCCGCGGCGTACCAGCGTCGGTGGGCCTCGGTGAGCCGGAACGCCTCGGTCGGGGGCGTGCCGACGAGGGACCACACGAGGTCCGCGTCGTACCAGTGGTCCTGCGTGAGCAGGGCGAGCTGGTGGTCGCTGACCTGCTCCGTGGGCAGGACGGCGCGCGCCTCGGCCGCGGTGAGGTTCCGCCCGGGGGCGGGGAGGCCGAGGTCGGCGACGAGGGAGTCGATGATCGACCGCACGGCGACGGGTTCCGGAGCGCTCGCGTGCAGGACCGTGCCCGACGACGAGAGGGCTGCGGCGGCCGCCGTGCTCGTGCTCAAGGTCGCCACGATGCGCGCGAGGTCCTCGACGTCGATCACGGAGATGCGGGCAGCGGCGTCCTCGAGCGTCGCGCCGAGCCGGGCGGTGACGGCAGCGAGGGCGGGCACGAACCACCTGTCCCCGGAGCCGTAGACGAGGTTGGGGCGCAGGACCGTCCCGCCGGCCTCGAGCACGAGCCGCTCCGCCGCGAGCCGGTGCGTGCTCGCGACCGACTCCGGGTGGGTCGCCACCTCGTCCTCGGCGATCCCGCGGTGCGGGCCGGTGCCGTACACGGAGGTCGTCGACACGTAGACGGTGCGCTGCACCCCGCCCTGCCGGGCGGCGGCGAGGAGGGCCGCGGTGCCCGCGACGTTCGTCATCTCGCTCACCGCGGCGTCACGTCCCACGTAGGACGCCGCATGCACGACCACGTCGGCGCCCTCGACCGCAGCGAGGAGGGTGGACGGGTCGGCGAGGTCAGCGAGCACCGTCCGCACCCCGGGCTGCACGGGCGCGCCCGCGCGTCGTGTCGTCGAGGTGACGGCCGCGACGCCGTCCGCAGCGAGCGCGCGGACGATGTGGGACCCGATGAAGCCGGTACCGCCGACGACGACGACGCGGGGTGCACCGCTCATGCGTGCGCGCCGAGCGGCTGCTGCTCCGAGGTCCGGACCCCGTCCCGGGCCCGACCGGTGGCCACGCTCGTCGCGATGGGCGTGCTGCCCTGCAGGAATGTCACGACGACGCGGTGCTCCAGCTCGTCGACAGCGACGCGGAGCTCGAGCGCCGGCTCGAACTCGGGGAACGCAGCGCACGTGAAGTCGACGCCCATGATCTCGGAGCCGGGCAGTGCGACCCCGAACATGTGCGTCGTGGAGTGCAGCAGGAGCATGCCGGGCAGGTGATCGACGGGGTGGTCGAAGAAGAAGGGGTTGGCGTGGCTGTAACCGATGGTGGCCTCGTAGCCGCCGGCCACGGGGCGCAGGTCGCGGACCGGTGCGTCGTCGTAGCGGCGGGGCACGTCCTCAGGCCGCGGTGCTCGGCGCCGGAACGCCTTGTAGTGGACGGGGCTGATGCAGCGGAGCTCGCCCGTGCCGTGCGCGACGGTCTCACCGTCGAGGTAGAACTCGATCGTCGCGGACAGGCCGCTGACGACGCCCTTGCGCATGAGCTTGTCCGTCACCGTGACGAGGGCGGTGAGCTCGATCGGCGCGAACTCGGGGAACTGCACCGCTCCGTCCCCCGACCACGCGAATGTCGCTCCCTGGAGGGTGAAAGCCCAGTCCCGGGGGATGCCATACCCCGCGTGGCCCATATAGAGTCCCATCTGCCGGATCGCCTCGACGGAGAGTGTCAGGGGGAGCTCGGTGGCTCGCGGCGGGAGCATGACGTGCCCACGCGGGATCTGGACGTCGAACATCCAGGCATGCGGACCGCGCTGGTCCGCGCCTGTGAGAAAGACTTCCGCAGCGGCGCGTCGGTGCACCATCGCCCGGTCCACCGGGCGGGAAAAGGTAGGCTCGTGCATATTCCGCCCGTATGGATCTTCCTCAGTCATGGGGTGAATGGTACGACCGGCTCGTAATTCGACCAACCCCCGGGGAGCAGTGCGTGTCACGACGAAGCGACCAGCGGGCAGCCACGAGGGCTGCCATCCTCGAGGTGGCCGCGGAGGAGTTCGAGGCGCACGGCTACGTCGGTGCCTCCCTGTCCGTCATCGCGGAGCGCCTGGGACTGACCAAGGGAGCCCTGTACTTCCACTATCAGTCCAAGGGTGACATCGCGAAGTCGATCGTCGACAACTACCACGGCGCCTGGGAGCCGCTCGTCCGCGAGGCGGAGGCGCGCGGACGGGGTTCCCTCGAGGCGATCCGCTGGCTGACGGGCCAGGTGGCGATCGCCTACCGCGACGACATCCACATCCGCGCGGCCGTGCGTCTGGTCCGCGACCGGGCCGCGATCGACGTCGAGCTGCCGCGTCCCTTCATCGCCTGGATCCAGACGTCCCAGATGTTCCTCGAGCGCGCCGCCGAGGCCGGCGAGATCCGCAAGGACCTCGACATCCCGCGTGTGGCCCACCTGTCCGTCGCGGCATGGTTCGGGGTGCAGCAGGTGTCGGAGGACCTCGACGAGCGGCAGAGCCTCGAGAACCTCACCGACGGACTGTGGGACCTGCTCCTCAACGGGATGGCGTAGCAGGGGCCGTCCGTCCCGCGCTCACCTGCTCGCGCAACAGCACGACGGGGCAGGTGACGAGGTGGTCGTCGACGATCCCGCACGCCTGCATCGTCGCGTAGGCCGTCGTCGGGCCGACGAACGCGAAGCCGTGCGACTTGAGCGTCTTCGCCAGCGCCTTCGACCCGGGCGTGGACGCGGGGACGTCGGAGGGCAGTCGCGGTCGTTCCCGCGCGGTCGCGTCGGGAGCGGCGGACCAGATGATCTCGTCGAGGGTCTGGCCCGCGTCGTGCAGGGCGACGACCGCCCGGGCGTTGCGGACCACGGCGAGGATCTTCGCGCGGTTGCGGATGATTGCGGTGTCCTCGAGGAGCCGTGCGACGTCGGCGTCGGTGAAGCGGGCGACGACCTCCGGGTCGAACCCGGTGAAGCGGTCGCGGAACGCGGGGCGCTTGCGCAGCACCGTGAGCCAGGAGAGCCCGGACTGGAAGCCCTCGAGGGCGAGTCGCTCGAACAGTTCCGCCTCGCCGTGCACGGGCACGCCCCACTCGGTGTCGTGGTACTCCTCGTAGAGCGGGATGCCGTCGCCGAAGCACCTCCCGGTCGTGCCGGGCGGGAGCTGCGGGGCGGGCTCGTCAACGGAGGTCCGGGTCGCTGCGGTGGTGGGAACGTTCATCCCCCTACTGTGCCCGGCGCCACCGATGATGGCTGGTTCGCACGCAGGTGCGGTGGACACGGGCGGTGGTCCACACGTGGGCGGACGGCTGCTCCTCCTGCTCCGCGAGCTCTCGTGGTTGGCTGGGGTCATGGTCCTCACGAGTCCACGGCCCTCCTCGTCCGACGCTCCGGCACACGTGCTGGACACGCTCCGCACCCTCGAGCCGGCGACCGCGGAGCAGGAGCGGGCGCGGGCCCGGGCGATCGCGCACCTCGTCGAGCACGGGGCCGCCGCCCTCTCGCGGACCATCCCCGAGCACCTCACCGGCAGCACGATCGTCTTCGACGCCGGACTGACGAGCACCCTCCTGTGCTACCACCGCAAAGGACGCTTCTGGGTGCAGCCCGGTGGGCACACCGACCCGGAGGACGACAGCCTCCTCGCTGGGGCGCTCCGGGAGCTGCGGGAGGAGACGGGCCTCGAGCGGTTCGCCGTGCCGTCGCGGGCCCCCGCCGACATCGACCGGCACGCCCTCGGCGGCGGCTTCGGCGCGTGCGCCTGGCACATCGACGTCGGGTTCGTCGTCGTGGCAGACCCGGCTGACCCGGTGGCGGTGAGCCCGGAGAGCACCGACGTGGCGTGGTGGCCGGTGGACGCGTTGCCTGCCGGGTGCGCCGACGGGCTCGACGCGCGGGTCGAGCGTGCCCGCGCGTTCGCCCGCTCCCAGGTGCTCGCGGCGGCACAGGACGGGTTGGCGCGATGACCGGGGGGCCGCTCGCGGCGCGCGGGGGCGACCTCGTCCTTCTCGGCGGTGAGGTCCACACGGGCAGCCACGTGCTCGCCGACGGGTGGCTCGCGCTCGTCGGTGGACGTGTCGCGGGCTCGGGCAGCGGTCAGGTGCCGGAGCGGTGGGCGGGGTTGCCGCGGCGGGACGCCCGCGGGCACCGTGTCGTCCCGGGGTTCGTCGACCTGCACTGCCACGGCGGCGCAGGGGGAAGCTTCGCGGACCTCGCCGCCGAGGAGGACGTCCTGCGTGCCGTCCGGCTGCACCGTGCTCACGGCACGACGACGCTCGTCGGCAGCCTCACGACGGCGCCGGTACCCGTGCTGCGCACCGCTGTCGCGGGCCTCGCCGACCTCGTCGCGGACGGCGAGCTGGCGGGGGTGCACCTCGAGGGCCCGTGGCTCAGCCCGCACCACCGTGGCGCGCACGACCCCCGGTTCCTCGTCGACCCGGACCCCACGGACATCGACACCGCGCTGTCCTCCGGCGTCGTGCGGGTGGTGACACTGGCGCCCGAGCTGCCGGGCGGCCTCGACGCGGTGCGCCGCGTCGTGGGGCACGGAGCCGTGGCGGCCGTCGGGCACACGGGTGCCGACGCCACGATGGCGACCGCTGCCGTCGACGCCGGGGCCCGGCTCGCGACGCACCTGTTCAACGCGATGCCGCCCGTCCACCACCGCGCGCCGGGGCCGGTCCTCGCGCTGCTCGAGGACCCGCGCGTCGTCGTCGAGGTCATCGCCGACGGCGTCCACCTGCACCCGCTGACGCTCGCGCACGCCGTGCGCTCGGCCGGTCCCGGCCGGGTCGCGCTCGTCACGGACGCGATCGCCGCTGCGGCGATGCCTGACGGCGAGTACACGCTCGGCGGGCTCGTCGTCGACGTCGTCGGCCGGGTGGCCCGGCTGCGGGACGGCGGGGCGATCGCGGGCAGCACGTTGACGCTCGACGCCGCGCTCCGGTACGCGACGGACGTCGCGGGAGTGCCGTTCGAGGTCGCGCTCGCTGCGGTGACGAGCACGCCGGCTGCGGTGCTCGGACGCAGCGACGTCGGGCACCTCGCGGACGGGGCGCGCGGGGACGTCGTCGTCCTCGACGCGCAGGGCGCGGTGCGCGAGGTCTACCGCGAGGGGTGGCTCGTCGACGGGACCCCGCCGGGTGGCGGGGGCCCGCGGGGCTGACTCCGCGACCGGCGACCGGAGGTCAGCCGGGGAGCTGCCTCGAGGGTTCCCCGGCGGAGCCCGACCCACCATCGGTCATACTTGTGGGAAAAGTATGACCGATGGGAGGCGACGTGGACGTTGAGGATCTTCCCCCTGGACCGCCGGGGAAGTTCGCCAGCACGGTCAAGGTGGGTGAGAAGGGGCAGATCGTCATCCCGAAGGGCGCCCGTGATCTGTTCGGCATCAAACCGGGCGACACGCTGTTGCTGCTTGCCGATGCCGAGCAGGGCATGTCGATCGTGCGGCAGGACGTCTTCGACCGCTTCATCGCCCAGGCGATGCCTCCGCGTCCGGGGTCGCCGAGCGCCACCGGAGACGACACCGGACGTGGGGGCCATCAGTCGTGAGTGTGGTGGTGTGTGAGGCGGTGACGCGTCGGTTCGGAGACGTCGTGGCTGTCGATGATGTCTCCTTCCAGGTCACGGAAGGGGAGATTCTCGGGATCATCGGCCCGAACGGCGCCGGCAAGACCACGCTGCTGAACTGCATCGAGGGACTGGACGAGCCGACGTCGGGCAGCATCAGCGTGCTCGGTCTCCACCCGATCACCGATCAGCACGAGCTCACGTTTCGCACCGGTGTGCAGCTGCAGAGCGCGGCGTTGCTGCCGCGTATCACCGTGGCAGACGCGATGCGACTGTTCTCCGCCTTGTACGACGATCCGGCTCCGTGGGAGGAGCTGCTCGGCACGCTGGGCATCGCAGGCAAGCAGAAGACCAGGGTCGATCGCCTCTCCGGTGGCGAGCGGCAGCGTGTCTTCATCGCTCTGGCCCTGCTGCACCGGCCCGAGGTGGTGTTCCTCGACGAGCTGACCACCGCGCTGGATCCGCAGGCACGCCTGGCGATGTGGGACGTGGTGAAGGACATCCGAGACCGCGGCACGACCGTGGTCCTCACCACCCACTACATGGAGGAAGCCGAGCACCTGTGTGACCGGGTCGGGATCATCGACCACGGCCGACTGATCGCGCTGGACACCGTCCCCGCGCTCATCCGCGACCACGCCGGTGAGTCTTCCGCACGCCTGACCCTCAGCCAGCCGGCACCCGAACCGCTCGACCTGGAAGAGATCGACGCCGTGACCAGCGTGCACTCCGACGGGCTGCACCTCACCGTGCATGGCACCGGGGGCTTCCTCCAGGAGGTGCTCCCGGTGCTGGCCGATCGCGGTGTGCGCGTCGCCGATGTGCGCACCACCTCACCTGGACTGGAGGACGTGTTCTTGAACCTGACCGGCCGCGAGATGCGCATCACGGAGCCCGCATGACCGGCTACCGACAGCTCACCGCCACCCTGTTCCGGTCCCAGGTCCGCGAACCGGTCGGGTTCTTCTTCTCGTTCCTCTTCGCGCCGCTCCTCGTGCTCATCCTGGGGCTGATCTTCGACCGCGGCCCCGACCCGGTCTTCGGCGGACGCAGCTTCATCGAGGCCACTCTCCCGGCCTTCCCCTCTCTGGTCCTGGCGATCACCGGCGTCCTGCTCGTTCCCGCGGGTCAGCTCAGCCTGCGCGAGAGCGGCGCGCTGCGCCGGCTGCGCCTCACCCCACTGCGCCCGTCGACGTTCGTCGCCGCAGACCTGACCGTGAACTTCGCGGTCGGCATGACGGGCATGATCGCCGCACTCGCCGTGGGATGGCTCGTCTTCGGTGTCACACCGTCGGGCAACCTCGTCGCCGTGCTGGCGGCCGCAGCACTGGGACTGGTGGCGTTCCTCGCGCTCGGCTACGCCCTCGCCGGGATCTACCCGTCAGCGGGCGCAGCCACCGGCATCGGGAACGTCCTCATGCTGCTGCTCATGATGTCCTCCGGCGCCTTCATCCCGCTCGCGACCATGCCCGAGGGTGTGCAGACGATCATGAACTTCTCCCCGGTCCGACACGTCGCCGACCTCATCCAAGGACTCTGGCAAGGCGAGGCGTGGTCCACCATGCTCCTGCCCACCGGAATCCTCATCGCCATGACCGTCGTCTTCGGCGCCCTCGCGTCATTGCTCTTCCGCTGGGAACGCGCGTGAGAGCCACACCACGGACGCGCGTGAACGCCTGGCGGTAAGCGACGGCCAGGTGCTCGCCGTCGAGACCCTCGTCCCGTGCACCACAGACGATGAGAACCGGTGCCCACGGTGGGTTTCCCCAGACGACGCCGACGCGCTCCTCGAGGTGCCCGCCGGAGAGCTGAAAAGCATCGAGGCCCGGAGGAAGAAGTCGACGGACTCGGCCACGACGTCGGCCCTGGCGCGCGGGTCGTCGCCCCGGGCGAGTCCGTGCGCGACGTCGGCATGGCCACGGTGGTGGTCTCCGCTCAGCCGGCGGACGTGTGGAGGAGTAGGAGGACGGCGCCCGCGAGGGAGAGCAGGGCGCGGGCGTGGTTCGCCGTCGTCCAGGGCCGGTCGTAGCTGCGCCAGAGGTCCTCCGCATGAGCGGCGCGTCCCGGTGCGTCCGCACCCGGGGCTGCGGCCAGCCGGGTGTTGAGGGGGACGTTGACCGCCATGGTCAGGGCCCAGCCCGCGAGGTATCCCGCCCCTCCTGCCGCAGCCCACGCCGAGAGGTCGTCCGTGAGAGCGAGGACGAGTGCGGTCGCCGAGGCTGCCGCGGTGCCGAAGAACAGGAGCATGAACACCGGTCCCACGGCTCGCTCGTTGATCGCCACCATCGTCGCGATCGCGTCCTGCGGGGGCCGACGGCGCAACGCCGGCATGACGACGGCCGAGAACGCGACGTAGAAGCCGCCGACGGCGGCGGACCCCACGCCGGCGACGAGCGGTAGCCAGGTATCCATCCGCACAGGGTGACGCACCTCCCCGGCCCCGGGGAACCCCGCGCCCTCCTCAGCCGTGCTGCAGGTGGGCGCGCTCCGCGTCCTGCGTGAGGATCATGAGGAGCTCGGCAGGGGTCGTCAGGCCCGGGTCCGCGCCCCGCGCAGCGCTGCGATCTCCTGCCCGGCACGACGAGCGCCGGCCTCCGCCTTCTCCTTGAGCGCCGCGGCGACGTCCGTGAAGGCGTCCAGGGCGGGGTTCACCCCGACGAGGGTGAAGGGGCGCTCGACGACGCGCAGGTCGAGACCCAGCACGTCCGCGAGGATGCGGCGGAGCCACGGGGTCGAGTGGTCCCAGCCCTCGCGCGGGGTGCCGGGGGCGTAGTTGCCGCCCTGGCTGGTGACGAGGGTCGCGGGGACACCCTGGAGTGCGGTGCTGCCCGGGCCGAGGCGGCTGTCCGTGGCGAGGAGGTCGAACCAGAGCTTGGCGTGCTGCGACGGACCGAAGTTGTACAGGGGGATGGCGAGGAGCAGGGCGTCGGCGGCGATGACCTCGTCGGCGAGGGTGGCGGCGAGGGCGACGGCCGCCTGCTGTGCATCCGAGCGGTGGTCCTCCGGCGTGAACCCGGCGAGGACGGCGTCCTGCCATGCGGTGGCGGGGAGCGGGTCGGCGGCGAGGTCGCGGCGCACGACCGTCGAATCGGGGTGGGCGGCCAGCCACTCCTGCTCGACGAGGTCGGCGAGGGCGCATGTGACGCGATCAGCCTCGCCTTCACCATCCTCGGCAAGCGCTGGAACGCCGTGATCATCAAGGCGCTCGGTCCTGGGCCGTTGTCCTTCGCCGGGGTGCGCCGCGCGGTTGGCGGCATCAGCGACGCGGTCCTCTCCGACCGCCTGTCCGAGCTCACCGACGCCATGCTGCTCTCGCGGGAGGTCGACGCCGGCCCGCCCGTCGCGGTCCGCTACGCCCTCACCCCGGGCGGTCAGCGTCTCCTCCCCCTGCTCGAGCATTTGGGGGAGTGGGCGACCGACACCCTCGGCGCAGACTCGAGGCCCCCCCTTGGCAATCGGTAGCTCCGGGGTGAGACTCAGTATCTAGGCTTTGCCGACGCAAGGAGCAGATCGTCATGCGCCATCCCTCTGACCGCGTGCTCCACGACCTCACGGCCGAGCCTGCGCGCGTGGCCGACTCCGACCGGGATCACGTCTCCGGCTGCTCCCGCTGCCTCGGGCGTCTCGATGCACCGCTCGATGCCGCACGCGCTGCTCGGGCACTCCGTCGCGTGCTGCGCCACCCAGCGGTCGCGGCCGTGCTCGCGGTCGGCGTCGTCGCCGGTGCCGGCGCGGCGGCCGCCAACGACTGGCTGCCCGTCTTCCGCACCGAGCAGGTCGCGCCCGTGGCGTTCGACCCCGCGGACCTCGTCACCCTCCCTGACCTCAGCGCCTTCGGTGACGTCACGGTCGTCGGTGGTGACGAGCCGCGCACCGTGCCCGACGCCGCGACCGCCGCGGCGGAGACGGGCCTCGACGTGCCCACCTTCGCCGCCCTCCCGCAGGGCGTCACGGGGTCGCCGACCTACCTCGTCGGCGACGAGGCCACCGCGACCTTCACGTTCTCGGCGGACCGCGCGGCCGACGCCGCCGCAGCAGCCGGGACGACGCTCCCCGCACCGCCCGCGGGCCTCGACGGCAGCCAGGTGCAGGTGACCGGCGGCCCGGGCGTCGTCCAGACGTGGTCGCAGGAGCAGGGCATGCCGTCGCTCGTCGTCGGGCGGGCCGTCGCGCCCACGGCGTCGTCGTCCGGCGTGGACTTCGCGACCGCCCGCGACTACCTGCTGTCCCTCCCGGGGGTCCCGGAGGACGTCGCCGCGCAGCTGCGCACCTTCAGCGAGGACGGCACCACCCTCCCGCTGCCGGTCCCGGCAGACCGCGTCACCACCTCGAGCGCGACCGTCGGGGACGTGACAGCCACCGTCCTCGAGGTTCCCGAGGCGTCGCTGGCCGCCGTCGTCTGGGTCGAGGACGGCGTCGTCACGGTCGTCGGCGGGCCCCTCAGCACCGACGAGCTCCTCACCGTGGCGCGGACCCTCGGCTGATGGCCGAGGTCGTCGCGAGCCTCCCACCGTCGCCCGCGATCTGGTGCTCCGGGCTGCGCAAGCAGTACGGCAAGCGGCACGCGGTGCACGACGTCTCCCTCGAGGTCGGCCGCGGCCAGATCGTCGGGCTGCTCGGGCCCAACGGGGCCGGCAAGACGACCGTCATCAAGATGCTCCTCGGGCTCGTGCGGCCCGACGGCGGCGACGCCATGCTCCTCGGGCGCCCGACGTCGGAGCCCGCCGCCCGCGCCCGCGTCGGCTACCTTCCCGAGCTCTTCCGCTACCAGCCGTGGCTCACCGCCACCGAGCTCCTTGCGCTCCACGTCCGCCTCGCGGGGATCGACGTCCCGGTCGCGGAGCAGCAGGCGACGCTCGGGCTCGTCGGGCTCGGTGCGCGCACCGGGGACCGCCTGGGCGGGTTCTCCAAGGGGATGCAGCAGCGACTCGGCCTCGCCGTGGCGCTCGTCGCCCGTCCTGAGCTCGTCATCCTCGACGAGCCGACGAGCGCCCTCGACCCCCTGGGGCGGGCCGACGTGCGGGACATCGTCCTCGAGCTGCGCTCCCGCGGGGTCGCCGTGCTCCTCAACTCCCACCTCATCGGCGAGGTCGAGCGGGTGTGCGACCGGGTCGTCATCCTCGACCAGGGCCGGGTCGCCGCGTCCGGCACGCTCGCCGAGCTGCTCGGCCAGCGCGAGGTGCGGCTGCACCTCACCGGCCTCACGCCCGACGCTGAGGCGCGCCTCACCGCGACCGGCGTCACGGAGCACGCGGGGGAGTGGTGGACCGTCATGCTCGGGCTCGACGACGACGAGGCCGCCGTGCCCGCCCTCGTGCGGGACCTCGTGACGCTCGGCGCCCAGGTGCACGCCGTGGAGCCGGGACGGATCAGCCTCGAGGAACGGCTCCTCGGCATCCTGCGCGCGGGCCATCCGCAGGACGCCGGGGCGTCCGGCACCGCAGCGCCCGCGGGCGCGACCGACGGACGCCCCGACGCGGGAGGCCACCGATGAGCACCGTCCGCACCGCCCTGACCATCGCGGCCCTCACCGTCCGCGAGGCGTCCAGGCGCAAGGTCATCCTCGCCGTCCTCGGCCTCACCGTCCTGCTCCTCGCACTGAGCGCGTGGGGCTTCTCGCGGCTCGCGGCCGAGTCCGGTGGGCTGACGAGCGGCCAGGCGCGGCTCACCGCGTCGATCGTCCTCAACCTCGTGATGTTCGGGTTCAGCCTCATTGCCGCGCTCGGCACCGCGTTCCTCGCCGGCCCGACGCTCGCCGGGGAGACCGAGTCCGGCATCGCCCTCGCCATGCTCGCCCGGCCCGTCCGCCGCCCCGCGGTGCTCCTCGGCAAGTGGCTCGGGCTCGTCGCGTTCGGCACCGTGTTCGCGGTGCTCGCCGGGCTCGCGCAGTGTCTCGTCGTCCTCGCGACCGTCGACTACTGGCCACCTGACCCGGTGGCCGCGCTCGCGCTCCTGGCCGCGCAGACGGTCGTGCTGCTCACGCTCGCCCTGCTGCTCTCGACGCTCATCTCGCCGATGGCGTCGGGGGTCGTGGCCGTCGGGCTGTTCGGTGCGACGTGGATCGCCGGTGTCGTCGGCGGCATCGGTGCGTCCCTCGGCAACGAGTCCGTCGAGCGGGTCGGCACGGTGTCCCGCGTGCTCCTGCCGACCGACGGGCTGTGGCGTGGCGCGATGCACGCGTTCCAGGACCCGACGGCGCTCATCGCCTTCGGTGGGCCCGATGCCGTGGCGTTCCCGTTCCTCAGCGCCGACTCCCTCGCTCCCGCCTACCTCGCGTGGGCTGTCCTGTGGGTGGCGGTCGTCCTCGGACTCGCCGCGCTGTCGTTCCAGCGCAAGGACCTCTGACGCACCGTAGGGTCGGACCGCTGCGCCGCGAACGGCGCGACCACCCCCACGCGAGGAACACATGCACCCGACGTCGCTTGCCCAACCCCTGACCCAGCTGCACGCCCAGTCGGTGACGGAGCTCATCTCGGAGATCGCGAACCGTCCGGCCGTCCTGTTCTTCGGGGTGATCGTCCCGCTCGTCGTCGTCGCGGTCCTCGCGTCGGTGCTCGTGCGCAAGCGACGGCGCGAGGCGGCCCGGGTGTGGGCGACGTCCCGCGGCTGGACGTTCGCCGAGAAGGACCCGACCTACGACTCGCGCTGGGAGGGCCCACCGTTCGACGAGGACGCGCTCGTCGAACGCGCCGAGGAGGTCCTCACGGGCCAGTGGGACAGCCGTCCGGCCGCCGCGTTCCGGCACATCACCGAGGTGAAGTCGAACCGCAACGACACCTCGACGTCCCGGGACAACCGCACGACGACCACGCGGCACGTCGTGACCCTCACCGTGCCCGCAGGCCTCGGCGACCTCACGCTCACGCCCGCCGGGCTGGGCGACAAGATCCGCGCCCGCGCCGGCCGGGGCGACATCACCATCGGCAACGCCGCCTTCGACGCCGCCTGGACCGTGTCCTCACTGAACCCCGCGGACGTGCCGCGACTGCTCTCGTCGTCCGTCGTCGAGCGGCTCATGCGGGACGACGCGCGGACCATCGGGATCCGCGTCGACCACACCGACCTCCTCGGGTGGGCGAAGGGCGGAGCGAGCCTCTCCGAGATCGAGGCCCGGCTCACCGTCCTGGCGGACCTCGCGAAGCTCCTCCCGCAGACGCCGCGGGCCGGCTGGAGCGTCGACTGACGCGACGCCGATGGTGCACGTCGGGTGCTGCCGGAGTCTCGGCGACGCGCACGAGGACTCGACGAGAATGGGGCCATGTACCGGGAGTGGGAGCTGCCTCAGGCCGAGGTCCGGTGCGCCTGGTCGGTCGAGACGACGACGGGCGGCTGGTGGACCCAACCGGCGACGGAGTTCTGGGGGCTCGGGTTCGGCTCGACGGCGAACGGCGTGCGCGTCGAGCTCGTCGGTCCCGCCGCGCACCCTCAGCGCTTCGAGATGCTGGCCGGTGACCGGTTCTGGGGCGTCGAGCTGCAGGCGCACGTGTTCCTGCGCGCTCTCCCGAAGTCCTCGTTCGAGCAAGTGCAGGTCCTTCCGTCGACCCCGCTGACGTTCCGGCTGGGAGAGCGCGATCATCCGATCCCGGACGAGCACCACCTCGGGGAGCTCGTCGACGACCTCGTCGCGGGGGGCGTGCTGTCGACAGAACCGGCGGTGGCGCTCGCGCTCTCCGGGAGTGGACCGCAGGGTGGCCGGACCCTGCGCCGGCAGGTGCTCCAGGTCACCGGGCTCAACCGTCAGCAGATCGCCGGCATGGCCCGCGCCCGCGCCGCGTTCACGATGCTCAGCGACGGGACGGGTATCGGTGAGGTCGTGGAGCGGGCCGGGTACAGCGACCAGGCGCACCTCACCCGCTCTCTCCGCGCCCTGGTGGGCCGGACGCCGCGGGAGATCCTCTCCGGGCTGTAGGTCCGGGTGGCCACATCGTTCAAGACCGGAGCGAGGGCCACCCGAGACACTGGGGGCACACCGAAGGAGTTCACCGTGCCTCTCTCCCCGTTCCACATCCGCATCGATCCCGCTCGCATCACCCTCCTCGGGGAGCGGCTGGCGACCACGCTCTGGCCCAACGTCCCCGCCGGTCTCGACGGCCACGGCATCGCCGTGGACCGCGTGCGCGAGCTCGTCACCTACTGGCGTGAGACGTTCCGGTGGAGCGACTTCGCCGCGTCGCTGGACCAGCTCGAGCACCTCGTCCACGACGACGGCGACTACCCGCTGCACCTCGTGCGCGCCCGGGCTGAGCACCCCACGGGACTGCCGATCGTCCTGCTGCACGGATGGCCCGACACGTTCCTGCGCTACCGCAAGCTCATCCCTCTGCTCACGCAGGCCGGTCACGACGTCATCGTGCCGTCCCTGCCCGGCTTCGCCTTCTCCGGGCAACCCGACGAACCCCTGACCGTGGGAACCGCCAGGGAGCGCGTCCACGCGGCGCTGGTCGAGCTGGGTCTCACACGCTACGTGCTCCACGGCGGGGACTTCGGCAGCATCGTCGCGGACGAGATCGCGACGTCGCACCCCGACGAGGTCGCCGGTCTCCACCTGACGGACATCCCGTTCCCGAAGCAGTTCCTCGTCGACCGGGACTCGCTCGACGCCGAGGAGCGCGCCTTCTACGAGGCCTCGGACGCGTGGATGGAGAAGGCCGTCTACTTCACGGTCCAGTCCGCCGAACCGCTCACCCTCGCCTACGGTCTCACCGACTCGCCCGTGGGGCTCCTGGCCTGGATCGCTGACAAGTTCGACGCGCTCAGCGATGACGTCGACCCCGAGGACGTCGTCGGGCTCACGGCGCTGACCTGGCTGACCGGAACCGCGTGGTCGGGGCTCAGGCTGTACGCCGACGACCAGACCGACTGGGACGAGTCCGGGTGGGGCGCGGACGAAGGTGCCACCGACTGGTCCCAGGACGCCCCCGCGGGAGCGGCCGAGGGTGAACAGCGGTGGGGCGCTGTGGCGGAGAAGCCCCGCGCCGCGTTCTCGATCTTCCCGAGGGACATCGGGGTGCCACCGGAGGCGCTGGCCCGCCGGTTCTACGACGTCGTGCAGTGGACCACGCACGAGCGGGGCGGACACTTCGCGGCGACGGAGCGGCCCGAGGCCGTCGCTCATGACCTCCTGCAGGCGGCCTCGCTGTTCGGCCGGGGGTGCGCGGCCCGGTGATGAGATGATCGGGGCATGAACGTGCCGAGCCCGACACGCCCTGTCCTGCGATCCGTCCTGGGAGAGGCTTCCGGCCCGTCGTCCGCCCGCATCGAGCGGGCCCTGGGGCTGCTGCTCGAGGAGCTCGGCATGGAGGTCGCTTTCGTCGGCGAGCTCGACGCGGGGGAGCGCGTCATCACGCACGTCGCGCACGCGCCCGGGGTGACTCCCGTGCCCGTGGGCACGAGCCACCCCGTCGAGCAGACGCTCTGCCACCAGTTCATCACCGGCAGTGCCGGCCCGGTCGTCGCCGACGTGCGGGCGGACGCCGGGCTCGCGGCGCACCCCCACGCGGCGCTGTTCGACGTCGGTGCGTACGCCGGCGTGCCGCTGCTCGTCGACGGTGCCGTCGTCGGGACGTTGTGCTGCGCGTCGTCGTCAGCCGTCTCGGTGATCGAGGACAGGGTCGTCGCGACCCTGCAGACCGTCGCCGAGTACGTCAGCGCGCTCCTGCGCCCCGCGTCGACCGAACTCCAGACGGCGCCGGGCGCGAGCGAGCTCGAGCGCGTCGCCGGTGCGGTCGCGGAGAGCGGGACCCTCGAAGGTCTCACCCGCCCCCTGCTGGAGATGCTGCAGGCTGCGACCGGTCTCGACTCGACGTACCTCACCGCGGTCGACTGGGAGGCGGACGAGCAACGGATCCTCTACGCGCTGAACACGGCCGAGATGACGATCCCGGAGGACGCGGCCTTCGACTGGTCGGACACGCTGTGCCGGCGCTCGCTGGAGGAGGGCCGGGCGTGCACGACGGACGTCCCGTCGGTCTGGGGAGACTCCGCCGCGGCGCAGGCGCTCGGGATCCGCACCTATGTGAGCGTCCCGGTGATGGATGCGGACTCGACCGTCATCGGCACGCTGTGCGGCGCGAGCGGCAGCACCGTGGAGGTCGACCCCCGCAACCTCGCGACGATGCAGATGTTCGCCGTGCTCATCGGTCAGCAGATCGCCGCCCAGGCCAGCGCGGCGGCCGAGCAGCAGCGTGCCGCCGACCTCGAGTCCCGCCTCTCGGAGCTCGACGACCTCGCGCTGCGGGACCCGCTGACGGGGCTGTTCAACCGGCGCGGCATCGAGCGCTGGCTCGTCCTCGCGTCGGCCGACGTCCGCCCGGGCCTCGATCAGATCGCGGTCGGGTTCTGCGACCTCGACGGGTTCAAGCAGGTGAACGACACGCTCGGCCACGCCGCGGGGGACGACGCCCTGCGCCAGTTCGCCGGAGCGCTCCTCATGGTCGGCCGGGTGGGGGACCTGCACGGGCGCCTGGGCGGCGACGAGTTCGTCGTCGCCGCCGTGCTGCCCGCCGGCCCGGCGGCGCTCGCGGTGTGGACCAACCGGCTCCGGCGTGCGGCCCGCACGACGATCGTCGGAGGGTCGGGCACCCACGACGTCCACGCGAGCGTCGGCGTCGTGTCGTTCAGCGGACCGACGACCCCCGCGGAGGCACTCGCTGCTGCGGACGCGGCGATGTACGAGGACAAGACGAGCAGGCGCGCGTCGCGCTGACCGGCGGCGGGTCCCTCGAAGCCTCGCTCGGCGACCACCTCGAACCGCTCTACGCCACCCCGGACACCGTCGTGGACGAGCGCCAGATGCTGACGATCCTCGATCACGCCGGGGCGATCACTCCCGACCACACCGGCCATCCGCAGCCGTCCCCGCAGCGTGGCCTGTTCTGGGCACGCATCACGCAGGACAAGTGGCTCGGCGGCGTGTGCCTGGGCATCGCGGCGCGCGGCTGCTGCCTCCGGTCGCATCGGTGAGGGAGTACCAACGGCTCAGCGGTGCAGCCGGACGCGGCTAGCTGCACGAAGCCCGCCTGTCACGAGACGCCGCCGCACTCCAGGGTGGAAGCCGAACAGTCGACCACGTCCGTGGACGGCTCGGGCTCACCATGTCCTCTCGACACGCCGGACCGGAGATCATGGCCGGGGGAGTGCTCTGCACCAGACTGACCTCGGCCCGGCCACCGTCCGGCGAGCGCGACGGTGCGCTCGCGGTGGCCGCGCGCGAGAGGTGGTTGTGCAGGCATGGGGCACGTGAGCATCGACGACGGCGTCGGGACGCCGCACCGGCTGGTCAGGCTCGACGCATCCGCCCGGCAGTGGACGGACGCACTGCCCGTGGGCAACGGCCGGATCGGCGCGATGGTGTTCGGCCACACCGGCAGTGAGCGCATCCAGGTGAACGACGAGACGTGCTGGACCGGTGGACCGGGCCGCGGTGACGTCGCGCCGCTCGCCGGGCCGGGCGGCGGACCCGGGCGGGTCGCAGCTGCGCGGGCGGCGCTCGCCGCCGGGGACGTCGCCGCCGCGGAGGACCACGTCCGGGCCGTGCAGAGCGGCAACCCCGAGGCGTACCAGCCGCTCGTCGACCTCGTTCTCAGCAGCACGCCGGGCGCGGTCTCCGGCTACGCACGGACGCTCGACCTGCGCGACGGCGTCGCGCACCACGCGTGGGTCTCGGACGACGGCGTGCGCCACGAGCAGGACGTCCTCGTGAGCCACCCCGACGACGTCCTCGTCGTCGAGCGGCGCACGTCGGTCCCGGCGGACCTCACGGTCCGGCTCGCATCACCGCACCCGTGGGTAGCAGCACCGGCGGCCGCGGACCACACGGGCGACGTGGTCCTCGCCGTCGTGCAGATGCCCACCCACTCGACGCCGTCGTGGCCCCCGGGCTCGACGCAACCCGTGCGGTACGAGGGCGCGGGCGTGCTCGCCGTGGTGGGGACGACGGTCGTCAGCGACGGCGACGTCGCCACCGTGGACGGCGAGGTGCGCGTCACCGGAGCGACGAGGACGGTCGTGCTCCTCACGACCGCGACCGACCACACGCGGGGCGTGACGGCGCTCCACGGTGACGTCGGAGTCCTGCAGGACGCGGTGTTCGGCACCTTGCGCTCTGCTGTCCCGGGTGACGGCGTGCCGGACGCGGGACGCCTCGCGCTTCACCTGAGGGAACGCCACGTCGCTGACCACCGGGAGCTCATGGGCCGGGTCACGCTGGACCTCGGCGCACCCCGTCCGGGCATCACGCAGGAGCGTCTCGAGGCGGTCGCGCGGGGCGAGGACGATGCGGACCTCGCCGCCCTGGCGTTCGACGTCGGGCGCTATCTCCTCGTCGCGTCGTCGCGCCCCGGCGGCCTGCCCTCGAACCTCCAGGGCATCTGGAACGAGCGGCTCGACCCGCCGTGGCACGCGAACTACACGCTGAACATCAACACGGAGATGAACTACTGGCCGGCGCTCGTCACCGGTCTCGCGGAGTGCCACGAGCCGCTCCTGGCGTTCCTGCCGGTCCTCGCGCGCCGCGGCGCCGTGGCGGCCCGCGAGCTCTACGGGCTGCCGGGCTGGACGGCACACCACAACGCCGACCCCTGGGGCTTCTGCCTCCCGACCGGCGACGGGAACGAGGAACCGTCGTGGTCGTTCTGGCCCATGGCCGGCGCGTGGCTGTCCCAGCACGTCGGGGACCACGTCGACGTCACGGGGGACACCTCGGTCCTCGCGGACGGGTGGCCGGTGGTCGTCGAGGCGGCGAGGTTCGTGCTCGCCTGGCTCGTCGAGCGCGGCGACGGCACCCTCGGCACGTCGCCCTCGACGAGCCCGGAGAATACCTACCTCCTGCCCGACGGCACGCGCGCGGCACTCGACGAGAGCACCACCGCGGACCTCGCGATCGTCCGCGGGCTCCTCGCGCAGGTCCGGGACCTCGCGCCGGTCGCCACCCGGGAGGGTTACGCCCGACCGGGGGACGACGAGGTGGCCGCCGCCGCCGTGGCGGCTCTCGAGCGCCTGCCCGCCGAGCGGGTCGCCCCCGACGGGCGGCTCGCGGAGTGGTCGACGGACGTCGCCGACGCGGAACCCGGGCACCGGCACCAGTCGCACCTCTACGGGGTGTTCCCGGGCACGACGATCGACCCGGCCACCGCACCGGAGCTCGCTGCCGCCGCCGCCCGGACGCTCGTCGAGCGCGGCCCGCACTCGACGGGCTGGTCGCTCGCGTGGCGCACCGCGCTGTGGGCGCGCCTCCAGGACGCCGACGGTGTCGCTCGGAGCGTCCGGGCGGCCCTCCACCCCGTCGACGCACCGCCCGGGGCACTCGGGGAGTCCGGGCCGGACGCCGTCGCCCCCGGAGAGGTGGGTGGCGCCCACCGGACGATGCTCTGCGCCCACCCGCCGTTCCAGATCGACGGGAACTTCGGTATCACCGCAGCGATCGCCGAGGCGCTCGTGCAGGCCCACCGCGTGGGTCCCGACGGCGTCCGCGAGGTCCACGTCCTCCCGGCGTGCCCGTGGCCTGACGGTTCGGTCAGGGGCCTGCGCACACGGGGCGGGTTGACCGTGGATGTGGACTGGGCGGCGGGGCGACCAGAACGCGTGACCCTCGGTGCCGTGCGCGACACGGTGGTCGCCGTGCGGTCGGGCGCCACGACGGTGCGGGTCGCGGTGCCCGCGGGGCGTCAGGTGACGGTGGCGTTCCCCGACGGACCGACCGAGCCGGGGACCGTTCCTCCGAAGATCTCGAACGTCGGGCCCCCGTCCGTGACGACGAGCCGCCCCTGACGTGTGAGACCGAGCGCGTCGTAGAAGAGTGCGGCCCCGGGGTCAGCGGTCTCGAGGTGGACGGCGAGCCCGGTGGCCGCAGCGCGAGCGAACCCGGGCGCCAGGACGCTCCTGCCCAGGCCACTGCGCTGACGGTCGGGGTCTACGGCGAGGAGGTTGAGATAGGCGTGGGGCTCGTCCGGCGTGAAGCGGCGAAGGCCCGACAGGGCCTGCCCGACGTGCCGCGCGCGCTCCGGCCCGACGAGCGCGGCGAGCAGGCCGGAGGTGCTCGGGAGCGCTGGGACGGCGACCGGGTCCCCGGGCAGACGCCATGCAGCGGCGGCTGCGAGCTGCCCGTCCGTGCGGAGCACGTCGACGTGATGGTGCTCGAGGTACTCCTCCGCGAACAGGCCGAGCCATGCCGACGTCGCGTGGGGTCGGAGGTCGGCGTCCGGGAAGATCCATGCCATGAGGGGGTCGTCCTGGTAGGCGCGCGCGAGGAGCGTCCTGACCTCTCGGGCGGTGGCTGGCACCAGTTCACGTTAGACCGTGCGTCGCCGCGGGCGCCAGAGGTGGCCGAAGAGCCGGGGGCGCAGCTGGCAGCGTGTTCACTAGCATCGACGCATGGATCACCTGTCGGTCGCCCGCCGGTTCGTCGAGAAGCAGTACCCGCAGGCCACCACCGTGGTCCTCGCCGGCAGCACGTCGCGCGGCACCCGGACGGCGACGAGCGACATCGACCTGCTCATCGTCGGCCCCGAGACGATGTTCGAGCCGGCGGCCGACAGCCGAGCGGAGACGCACGCGTTCGACGGCGAGGTGTTCGAGGTGTTCGCGTACACGCCCGCGGGGTTCGAGGAGTGGGCGCGGTCCCGCGTCGCGCAGTTCCGTCCCGTCATCGTCCACATGCTCCTCGAGGGCGTCGCGATCCGGGGCGGTACCGAGCTCGACGCGCTGCGCGCCACGTGGCAGCCGGTCATCGACGCCGGTCCCACGCCGGCCGCACACGACCTGGACATGCTGCGGTACGTCGTCACCGACCTGCTCGACGACCTCGTCGACGCCACCGACCCCCTCGAACAGCGCATCGTGGCCGGCGTCCTCCTCGAGAAGATCACGACCCTGCTGCTGCTCAGCGACCACCGATGGATCGGAGCCGGGAAGTACCAGGCCCGTCGGCTGCGCGAGTGGAATCCCGTGCGGGCCGAGCGGCTCGCGACCGCCTTCCTCGCCGACGACGCCCACGCCTTCGCGGACGCGGTGCGGGCCGAGCTCGAGACGGTCGGAGGCCGCCTGCAGGACGGGTTCGTGCGAGGGTGACCGGCGGCGGCCGACGTCTCTGACGGCTCCGGCGTCAGTTCGATACCGCGGGCGACAACACCGTGCGCCGGGGCGGGACGAGGAGCCACGGCGCCCGACGCAGCACCGTGTCCGCGAGCCGCAGCGGCAGCGCGACGCCGAGGACGGCGAGCGCCGGGACCGTCAGGACGACGACGAACCCGGCGACCGGGTCCGCGAGGAGCCCGTCGGGGGCGAGGTGCACCGCGAGGACGACGAGGTGGATGAGCACCGGGTGGACGAGGTACACGGGCAGGGTCCGGGCGGCGACGTACCGGGCCACCCCGGCGCAGCCGGCGCTGAGGCCGACGCTGAGGACGATCATCGTCACGAGCCCGACGACGGTGAGGACGGGGCGCCAGACGGACCCCGCCGCGTCGCTGCCGAGCAGGAGCGTGCCACCCACGAAGGCCCAGCCTCCGAGGGTGACGGTCGCCCGCCGGGGGAGCCGGGCGACGCGCTCGACGACCGCACCGCCGAAGCACCCGGCCATGAACCAGAAGGCCGTGAGCGACCAGCGCGCACCGGTCGTCGCCACGGGCCCGGGGAGGTGCCCGTCTCCCCAGGCCGTGAGGAACGGCGCGGCGAGGAGCGCAGCGAGGGTCACGGCGAGGGCCCAGGAGCAGCGCGCGCGCATGAGCCGGGCGGCGACGAAGAACACGACGAGCGCCGGGAGGTACCAGTAGCCGCCGCCGAGCGCGGCGGCGTCCGCGAGGATCGCGAGGAAGCCCGCCCAGGGCCGGGAGGGCTCCCGGGCGAGGGCGACGACGAGAGCGAGCGGGACGCTCCACAGGAGGAACGGCCACAGCAGGTGCGCGACGCGTGGTCGCAGGACCGCGCCCCAGGGGCGGCTGAGCGCACGTGCCGCGAGCAGCCCGGAGACGAGGAAGAACAGGGGCATCCGGACGGGGAGGAGTGCCGAGGAGAACCCTGTGATCACCGTGAGGGCGACGTCGTCGCGGCCGGGCACGAGGTATGCGGTCGTCGCCGTGCACGCGTGGTGGAGCACGACGAGGACGATCGCCAGGGCTTTTGCGACGTCGTACCAGGCGGTGCGGACGACCGCGGGTGGCTCGGCGGCGGGAGGCTCGGCGGGGAGGGGTGCGGCGCCGGCGCTGGAGGGGGCGCTCACGGGGAGGATCTTTGCACAGCGGGCCAGCGGACAGCCCCTGACCGCCCGGGGTGGGAGGCTCGTCCTATGGAGAACGCGCAGCCGTCCGACCTCCTCGTCGTGCCCGACGTCCGTGCGTGGCGCGCCTGGCTCGACGCCCACGAGCACTCGTCGGACGGTGTGAGCCTCGTCCTCGCGAAGAAGGGCGTCACCGAGCCGACGTCGCTCACCTATGCCGAGGCGCTGGAGGAGGCGCTGTGCAGCGGGTGGATCGACGGGCGCCGCAACGCCCGCGATGCCACGACGTTCCTGCAGCGCTTCACGCCCCGCCGGGCGTCGTCCATCTGGTCGCAGCGCAACGTGGGCTTCGTGGCTGAGCTCGTCGAGTCCGGGCGGATGCGTCCCCGCGGGCTCGCGGAGGTCGACCGGGCGAAGGCCGACGGGCGCTGGGACCGGGCGTACCCCGGGCCGGCATCGGCCGAGGCGCCGGAGGACCTCCAGCGGGCGCTCGACACGTCTGCTGTTGCGGTCGCGCGGTTTGCCAGCCTCTCCCGGTCAGACAGGTACGCGATCATCCACCGGGTCCTCACCGCTCCGAGTGCCACCGCACGCGCCGAGCGTGTGCGGGCGGCCCTCGCCCGGATGGAGGCTGACGGGGGTCCGGAACCGGCGATGCCGGGCGAACCCGGGGAGCCGTAGGGTCACGAGAACCAGAGCGCGACCGCACAGGACGGAGCGAGACATGACCGCAGAGCAAGACGCGTTGGCCGAGCGCGTGCGAGCGGTCCTGCCAGCCGCCCGCACGCTGCGTGAGGTGAAGATGTTCGGCGGGTTGTCGTTCATGGTCGACGACGCGATGGTCGTCGCGGCCGGTCCGTCCGGCGACCTGCTCGTGCGGTGCGACCCGTCCCGGTACGACGAGCTCGTCGTCGTCCCCGGTGCCAGGGCGGCCGTCATGGGGGCCGAGCGACCGATGGGCCGGGGGTGGATCACCGTCTCCCCGGAGGGGGTCGCCGCCGACGACCAGCTGGGCTTCTGGGTGGCGGTCGGCGCGGAGGGCGCTCGACGGCACACCCGCTGACCGTCCCGGAGCCCACGCGGTAGTTCGAGTCGAAAATTGGTCCCTCATCCTTGCCGCAGGTCTGGCTGTAGTGGGAACGTTCGTTGTCCGGGATGCCCGCTGGAGCGTCTTTTCCCCGATTGGCACCGGCGATGCTCCTCGCCGACGTGTAGCTGCATGAAGGGTTCGCCATGTCTTTGACCACGTGTGCTGAACGAGGACGCCGACCGGCGGCCCTCGCCGCGATCGCGCTGAGTTCGACGAGTGGCGCCCGGGCGTATGCGGGCGATGGAACACTGGACGAGCGGTTTGCGCCGGTGCATATGGGTGGTCTCGGTCTTTCCGTGCTGGCGTTGGCTGTGGTCGCGATGGTGCCCCGGGTCTCGGTGCTGGTGATGTCGTGGCTCTTCGGGGTCGCTGGTCTGAGCATCATCGCGGCGATGGGAAGCGGCGTGGGTGACGCGGGACCTCGGGTGCTCGGCTGGATGTCCGCTGTCATCGCCATGGCGATGGTCGCCGTGGCAGCCACTGCGGCTGCTGACGCGGCCCAGAACCGGCCGGTTTCCCGGCTGTGAGCACAAGAGCGGATGCTCTGGACAACGTCCTTAGCCTCTGGGCAGTGCAACGCCTCGCCGCGGTCGCGATGCAGGCGCAGGGCCTGCGACGGCCGAGCGTCGCGCGTCTCGACCGTGCCTGATCCCGAGCGCCCGTGCCACCTCGCTGCACCTCACTGCACTGCGCTCACCCGACGATCGGCGCGCTCTCCGGCAACCGGATGAGCCGCTGCTTGTCCCGCAGGGCGAGGGAGGTGCCGAGTGCCACGGGACCGAGCCGTCCGATGAACATCAGTGCGCAGAGCACCAGCTGCTGCCAGCCGTCCAGGCTGGCGGTGATCCCGGTCGACAGCCCGACGGTGGCGAACGCCGAGACGACCTCGTAGAGCACCTCGTCCGAGGTGAACGGCGACGTCATCGTGAGGAGGATCGTCGGGAGCGCTACGGCCGCCACCCCCAGGAGCGCCACGGCGAGGGCTTGCCGCTGGGCGGTGGGCGCGATGCGGCGGTCGAAGACCACGGCGTCCGGGTCGCCCCGCAGCTCCGCCCAGATGACGACGAGCAGCACCGTGAAGGTCGTGATCTTGATGCCTCCGGCCGTGCCACCGCTCCCCCCGCCGACGAACATGAGGATGTCCGACCCCAGCCACGTGCCGTTGTTCATGGCGGCGATGTCCACGCTGTTGAAGCCCGCCGTGCGCGGCATCGCCCCCTGGAAGAACCCGGCGAGCAGCTTCCCGGGCACGCTCATCGGGCCCAGCGTCCCGGGGTTCGCCCATTCCGCGACGGTGACGAACGCGCCGCCCCCGACGAGGAACACCGCCGTCATCGTCAGGGTGATCTTCGTGTGCAGGCTCCACCGGCGGGGCCGCCGGGGTGTGCGCCAGACCTCGAGCAGGACGGGGAACCCGATTCCGCCGATGACGACGGCGGCGATGATCGGCAGGCTGATCCACGCATCGGTCGCGAAGCCCACGAGGTTGTCCGGGTAGAGGGCGAACCCGGCGTTGTTGAACGCGGAGACGGAGTGGAAGACGCCGAGCCAGACGGCCCTGCCGAGCGGTTCCCCGTACTCGCCGGCGAACCGACCGGTGAGCACGAGGGCCGTCCCCGCCTCGACGACGACGGTCACTGCGCCGATGCCCAGGAGCGCGAACCGGACGTCGCCGAGGCCGACGGTGCGCGTCGCGGAGGCGCTGACGAGCCGGGTGCTGATCCCGAGCCGCCGGGAGATCAGGAGCCCGAGCAGGGACGCGAGCGTCATGATGCCGAACCCGCCCACCTGGATGAGCACGAGGACGACGACCTGCCCGAACGCGCTCCAGTGCGTCGCCGTGTCGACGACGATCAGCCCGGTGACGCACACGGCCGACGTCGCGGTGAACAGGGCCTCGAGCACGGTCGCGCCCCGCTCCGCGCTCGCGACCGGCAGGAGCAGGAAGGCCGTGCCGACGCCGATGGCGGCGAGGAACCCGGCCGCGACGAGCTGCCCGGGCCGACGGCGGCGGCCCGGGTGCGAGCTGCGCGGCGAGGCGACGCGGGCGCTGCCTCTCGGGATCGGCCGGGTGGGCCGCCGCAGCAGCGTGAGTGGTGGCACGAGACCGTGCATGGTGAGCAGGCTCCAGAGGACGTGCCCGCTCCGGCGGAGAGGCGCGAGTCACGCTAGCGCTCGGACGGGGCGCAGGACGGGGATCCGTGGCTCCCCACGCAAACTTTGACGCAACCTTGACGGCGAACCGGCGGCAGCCCCACAGCTCCTCTCCTGGGCGGGCCAGTGCCGCGGCGTCAGAGGTGCGTCAAGGCTGCGGTGCCGGCGTCAAGGTCGCGTCAAGAGAGGTCGGCAGGGGCGTGGAGCGGGCATAGAACAGGTCTGCGCCCCGCCCGTGGTGCGCCGGCGTCCAGTGACGTCCGACCGACGTTCGAAGGCATCACTCCTATGGCCGACGCGGCCTTCATCGTGTGTACCGTGGCGAGCTTCGCCGCCCTCGCAGCCAGCATGCGGGTCCTCGCCCGCACCGACCGCCGACAGGACCGGTCGTGAGCGGCGAGGACTGGGTGGGCCTCGTCCTCGCCGCCGTCCTGCTCGGCTACCTCGTCCGGGCGCTGCTGCGCCCCGACCGCGGGGGTGACCGATGAGCCCGGTCGCTGCGGCGGTCGCGCAGATCGCCCTGCTCCTCGTCCTGCTCGCCCTCGTCCACCGGCCCCTGGGCGCCTACCTGGCCCACGTCTACACGTCCGGAACGCACCTGCGCGTGGAACGTCTCGGCTACCGCCTCATGCGGGTGGACCCCGACGCCGAGCAGCGGTCCACCTCCTACGCGTTCTCGCTGCTGGGTTTCTCGCTCGCGTCCCTGCTCGTCCTCTACGGGCTGGGCCGGCTGCAGCACCTGCTGCCCCTCGACCTCGGGATGGCGCCGTTCGACCCCGCCGGGGCCTGGAACACGGCCGTCTCGTTCGTGACGAACACCAACTGGCAGTGGTACTCCGGTGAGAGCGCCGCAGGGCACCTGCTGCAGATGGCCGGCCTCGCCGTGCAGAACTTCGTGTCCGCCGCCGTCGGCATCGCGGTGGCGATCGCGCTCGTGCGCGGCTTCCAGCGTGCTGGCACGGACGCCCGGATCGGGAACTTCTGGTCGGACCTCACACGGACCTGCGTCCGGGTGCTCCTGCCGCTGGCCTTCCTCGCCGCGCTCGCGCTCGTCGCGACCGGCGTCATCCAGAACCTCGACGGCCACACCGCCGCACAGACCCTCACCGGGGGCACCCAGAGCGTCCTCGGCGGACCGGTCGCCTCCCAGGAGGCCATCAAGGAGCTCGGCACCAACGGCGGCGGGTTCTTCAACGCCAACTCCGCGCACCCCCTGGAGAACCCGAGCCCGCTGAGCAACCTCCTGGAGATCTTCCTCATCCTCCTCATCCCCTCCGCGCTGCCGAGGGCCTTCGGCCTCATGGTCCGCGACACCCGCCAGGGCTGGGCCGTCCTCGCCGTGATGTCGACGCTGTGGATCGGCTCCCTCGCGCTCCTCACGTGGGCCGAGATGAGCGGACCGGGGCTCGCCGCACAGGCGGCGGGCGCCGCGATGGAGGGCAAGGAGGTCCGCTTCGGCACCGCGGGCTCCGCGCTGTTCGGTGCGGCCACGACCGGGACGTCCACGGGTGCGGTCAACGCGATGCACGACTCCTTCACCGCACCCGGTGGCGGGCTCGTCCTGTTCAACATGCTCCTCGGGGAGGTCGCCCCCGGCGGCGTGGGCAGCGGTCTCTACGGGATGCTCGTCCTCGCCATCGTCGCGGTGTTCGTCGCCGGGCTCATGGTCGGACGGACGCCCGAGTACCTCGGCAAGAAGATCGGGCGCCAGGAGATGACGCTCGTCGCGCTGTACATCCTCACGATGCCGGCGCTCGTCCTCGCCGGGACGGCCCTCGCCGTCGCGCTCCCCGCGGGCCAGGCGGGCATCCAGGAGGCCGGGCCCCACGGGCTGTCCGAGGTGCTCTACGCGCTGGCGTCCGCGAGCAACAACAACGGGTCGGCGTTCGCCGGGCTGACCACGGCCACCCCGTTCTACAACACCCTGCTCGGGGTCGCGATGCTCGCGGGACGCTTCATCCCCATCGTCCTCGTCCTCGCTCTCGCCGGACGCCTGGCCTCCCAGACGAGCGTGCCGCCGACCGCCGGCACGCTCGCGACCCACCAGCCCGTGTTCGTCGGGCTCCTCGCGAGCGTCACGCTCGTCGTCGTGGGTCTCACCTTCATCCCCGTCCTGTCCCTCGGCCCGATCGTGGAGTCCCTGTCATGACCGCATCGACGCTCAACCCTCCCGACGCACCACCGCTGCCGCTGCCGCGGCAGTCCACGAGCACCCTCACGTGGACGAGCCTGCGGGCCGCGCTGCCCGGCGCCGTCCGCAAGCTCGACCCACGGGCGCTCGCTGCCTCCCCCGTCATGCTCGTCGTCGAGGTGGGGGCGGTGCTCACCACGGTGCTCGCCGTCCTCGACCCGTCCGTGTTCGCCGTGTCGATCGTCGTGTGGCTGTGGGCGACCCTGCTGTTCGCGACGCTCGCCGAGTCCGTCGCCGAGAGCAGGGGCCGGGCCCAGGCGTCGAGCCTGCGCGCCACCCAGCAGCAGACCACCGCTCGTCGCGTCTCCGCCGACCAGGCGCACGGGGCGCGGGGTCAGCGGCTCGCTGACCTGCCCTCGGAGGCCGTGCCGTCGTCCGAGCTGCGGGTCGGTGACCTCGTCGTCGTCCGAGCCGGGGAGACCATCCCCGGCGACGGGGACGTCGTCGAGGGAGCGGCCTCCGTGGACGAGTCGGCCATCACGGGCGAGTCCGCGCCGGTCATCCGGGAGTCCGGCGGTGACCGGTGCGCGGTGACCGGTGGCACCACGGTGCTGTCCGACACGATCGTCGTCCGGATCACGGCGCCCGCCGGGTCGACGTTCGTCGACACGATGATCGCGCTCGTCGAGGGGTCCTCCCGCCAGCGCACGCCCAACGAGATCGCGCTGAACATCCTGCTCACGTCCCTGACGGTCGTGTTCCTCCTCGCCGTCGTCACGCTCCAGCCGTTCGCCGTGTACTCCGGCTCGCGCCAGTCGCTCATCGTCCTCACGGCGCTCCTCGTGTGCCTCATCCCGACGACCATCGGGGCCCTGCTCTCCGCCATCGGGATCGCCGGCATGGACCGGCTCGTGCAGCGCAACGTGCTGGCGATGTCCGGTCGTGCGGTCGAGGCGGCGGGCGACGTGGACGTGCTGCTGCTCGACAAGACGGGGACCATCACCTACGGCAACCGGCAGGCCACCGACCTCGCCGCCGCGCCCGGAGCCACCACGGACGAGCTCGCCGGGGCGGCCCGTCTGGCGTCGCTCGCCGACGACACCCCCGAGGGACGCAGCATCGTCCTGCTCGTCGACTCCCGTTCGCCCGGGTCGCTCGCCGACGACGGGGCCGTCCCCCGTGGTGAGCTCGTCGCCTTCAGCGCCTCCACCCGGATGAGCGGCATCGACCTCGCGGCCGACGCGGCGGAGCCGAGGACGGTCCGCATCCGCAAGGGCGCCGCGTCCGCGGTGCGCGCCTGGGTCTCCTCCACCGGGGGCACCACGCCGGACGAGGTGCAGGCGCTCGTCGACGCCGTGAGCGCGAGCGGTGGCACCCCGCTCGTCGTCGCCCGCCAGGTCGGCGACGACCCGGCACGCGTCCTCGGGGTGGTCCACCTCAAGGACGTCGTCAAGGAGGGGCTGCGGGAGAGGTTCGACGAGCTGCGTGCCATGGGCATCCGCACGGTCATGGTCACCGGCGACAACGCGATCACGGCCCGCGCGATCGCCGCGGAGGCCGGGATCGACGACGTCCTCGCGGAGGCCACCCCGGAGGACAAGCTCGCGTACATCCGGCGTGAGCAGTCCGGTGGCCGTCTCGTCGCGATGGCCGGGGACGGCACCAACGACGCCCCCGCGCTGGCCCAGGCGGACGTCGGCGTCGCGATGAACACGGGGACCTCGGCCGCCAAGGAGGCCGGGAACATGGTCGACCTCGACTCGGACCCCACGAAGCTCATCGACATCGTCCGGGTGGGCAAGCAGCTGCTCATCACCCGTGGCTCGCTCACGACGTTCTCGATCGCCAACGACGTCGCCAAGTACTTCGCCATCCTCCCGGCGATGTTCATGGTGGTCTTCCCCCAGCTCGGGGTGCTCAACGTCATGGGGCTGGAGAGCCCGGAGTCGGCGATCCTCTCCGCGGTCATCTTCAACGCCCTCATCATCGTCGTGCTCATCCCGCTCGCCCTGCGGGGGGTCGCGTACCGGCCTGTCGCGGCGTCCGTGATGCTCCGACGCAACCTGCTCGTCTACGGGCTCGGGGGCCTCGTCGCCCCGTTCCTCGGCATCAAGATCATCGACCTGTTCGTCTCACTCATCCCCGGGATCGGCTGACATGACCACCACCTCGACCCGCCCCGACGTCCGCGGGCGCCTCACGGGACTCTCGCTCGTCCGGCAGACCCTCGCCGGCCTGCGCGTGCTGGGCGTCCTCACGGTGCTGCTCGGCCTGGCCTACCCGCTGACGGTCACGGCCGTCGCCCAGCTCGCCCTGCCCTGGCAGGCGAACGGCTCGCTCCTGCGGGCCGACGGTTCGCGGGCCACCTCGCCCGACGAGACCGGCGGCGCCGTGATCGGCTCCGCGCTCGTCGGCCAGTCCTTCACGGGCGACGAGTGGTTCCACCCCCGGCCCTCGATGGCCGGCGACGGGTACGACACCCTCGCCTCGGCAGGCTCGAACCTCGGCCCGCTCTCCCCGGACCTCGTCGCCATGATCGACGAGCGCCGCGAGGCCGTCGTCGACACCGGCGTCCCGGCGCAGGACGTGCCCCCGGACGCGCTCACCGCCTCCGCCTCCGGTCTCGACCCGCACATCTCGCCCGCGAACGCCGCGACCCAGGTGGCGCGGGTGGCCCGGGCCCGCGACCTGCCGGAGGCCGACGTCCGCGAGCTCGTCGCGGCCCACACGAGCGGCCGCGACCTCGGGATCCTCGGGGAGCCGCGTGTCAACGTGCTCGAGCTCAACGTCGCTGTGGGCATGATGGCGCCGTGACGCTGATGCTGCCGTGAGCCGGGACGCTGCTGTGACCATGGGTCCGCTGCGGGGGGTGAACCATGCCTGAGGGGCGCCGGGGACGGTTGACCGTGTACCTGGGCGCCGCACCCGGCGTCGGCAAGACGTTCGCGATGCTCGACGAGGCGCACCGGCGCCGGGCGCGCGGGACGGACGTCGTCGTCGCCCTCGTCGAGACCCACGGGCGTCCGGCGACCGCCGCGCAGCTGCGGGACCTCGAGGTGGTGCCCCGGGCGAGCGTGGCGTACCGGGGCACCGTCCTGGAGGAGATGGACCTCGCCGCCGTCCTCGCGCGGGCGCCCGAGGTCGCGCTCGTCGACGAGCTGGCGCACACCAACGCGCCGGGTGGCGCGCACCCCAAGCGGTGGCAGGACGTCCAGGAGCTGCTCGCGGCCGGCATCGACGTCGTCACCACGGTGAACATCCAGCACCTGGAGTCGCTCAGCGCCGACGTCGAGACCATCACGGGGGTGCGCCAGCGGGAGACCGTCCCGGACCACGTCGTGCGGTCGGCCGCGCAGGTCCAGCTCGTGGACCTCTCCCCGGACGCCCTGCGCCGCCGCCTGGCCCACGGGAACGTCTACCGCGCCGAGCAGATCGACGCGTCGCTGTCCTCGTACTTCCGGGTCGGCAACCTCACCGCGCTGCGGGAGCTCGCCCTGCTGTGGGTCGCGGACAGCGTCGACGACGCCCTCACCCGGTACCGCACGGACCACGAGATCGGCGCGACGTGGCCCGCCCGGGAACGGATCGTCGTCGCAGTGACCGGCGGTCCGGAGGGCCAGACCCTCCTGCGGCGCGGTGCCCGCATCGCCCGTCGCGCGGCGGGCTCGGAGCTGCTCGCCGTGCACGTGCTCGCGACGGACGGGCTCCCCAGCGCCGCACCGGCGGCCATCGCGGCGGACCGGGAGCTCGTCGAGGCCCTCGGTGGGACGCTGCACACCGTCGTGGGGGAGGACGTGCCGTCAGCGGTCGTCGACTTCGCGCACGGGGTCAACGCGACCATGATCGTCGTCGGCGTCTCGCGGCACTCCCGGCTCCGGGAGGCCGTCCTCGGGTCCACGGGCGCGCAGATCGCCCAGCTCGCCGGCTCGATCGACGTCCACCTCGTCACCCACGAGCGGGCCCGCGCCGGGGTCCGGCTCCGCGGGCGGTGGTCGCCGCTGTCCCGCACGCGCCACGTCGGTGGATGGCTCCTCGCGCTCCTCGTCCCCCTGGCGCTGACCGCCGCGCTCCGCGTCGCGGACGAGGTCTCGTTCGCGACAGGGCTCATGCTCTTCCTCGTCGGCGCGGTGTCCGTCGCGCTCGTCGGCGGCCTGTGGCCCGCGATGCTCGCCGCGCTCGCGTCCTTCCTCTGCCTCAACTGGTTCTTCACGGCCCCGACCGGGCGGCTCACCGTCGCCGACCCGGAGAACGTCCTCGCGCTCGTCGTGTTCGTCCTCGTCGCCGGAGCGGTCGCGTCCGTCGTCGACCTCGCGGCCCGCCGCACCGCCCAGGCGTACCGCGCCCGGGCGGAGGCGACGACGCTCGCGGGGCTCTCCCGCTCGGTGCTCTCGGGCGAGGACACGGCCGAGGCCGTGGTCTCCCGGCTCGCCAAGACGTTCGCGATCCCCGAGGTGCGCCTGGAGGAGCGGGACGACCAGGACGCCAACGACGCCCCGTGGCGGCTCGTCGCGCGCAGCGCCCGGGACGTGCGGGCAGGTGCGGGGACTCCCACGACGACGGTGCTCGCCATCAGCGACACCCGCCGCGTCGTGCTGCTCGGCCGTGTGCTGCCGGCGAGCGACCGGCAGGTGCTCGAGGCGTTCGCCGCGCAGGCCGGGGTGGTGCTGGAGTACCGGCGGTTGCGTGACAAGGCCGCCCAGGCCGCGGTGCTCGAGCAGGCGGAAGCGACCCAGACCGCGCTGCTCGCGGCCGTCTCGCACGACCTGCGCACCCCGCTGGCCTCCATCCGTGCGTCGATCGACGGGCTCGGCTCCCCGCACGCGCGCCTGTCCGACGACGACCGGGCGGCGCTGCAGCAGACCATCGCCGAGTCGACGACCCGGCTCGAGCGCCTCATCGACAACCTCCTCGACCTCTCCCGGATCCAGACGGGCAGCGTGCGGCCGGTCCTCGCGCCGCGGTCGATCGACGAGATCGTGCCCCTCGCCGTCGAGCAGCTCGCCCCGGACGAGGTGGTCCTCGACGTCCCGGACAACCTCCCGCTCGTCCTCACCGACGCCGGCCTGCTGGAGCGGGTCCTCGCGAACCTCACGTCGAACGCGGTGCGCTTCTCGCCGGCCGGGTCGCCCGTGCGGATCACGGCCTCGCACCGCGCCGGGGAGGTCGAGCTGCGTGTCGTCGACCGCGGGCCGGGGCTCGCCGCGGGGGACCGCGACCGGGCGTTCGAGCCGTTCCAGCGGCTCGGGGACACCTCCGCGGGCGGTCTGGGGCTGGGTCTCGCCGTCGCCCACGGACTCGCCCGGGCCGTCGGGGCTACTGTGACAGCCGACGACACGCCGGGAGGAGGGCTCACCATGGTGGTCACCATCCCGACCGTCCCGACCGTCCCTGCCGTCCCGAGCGCCGCGCCGGTGCCCGGTGCCGAGGAGGCCCGATGACGAGCGGCCACGGACAGGGCGCCACGTCGCCGGGCAGCCTGGGCAACCGGGTGCTCGTCGTCGACGACGACGCGGGGCTCGTGCGGGCCCTGACGATCAACCTGCGCGCGCACGGCTGGGACGTGTCGACCGCGTCGGACGGGGTGGCCGCGCTCGACGCCGCTGCCCGGTTGCGCCCCGACGTCGTCGTCCTCGACCTCGGCCTGCCGGACCTCGGCGGACTCGAGGTGATCGCGGGAATCCGGGGGTGGAGCGCCGTGCCGATCGTCGTGCTCTCGGCGCGGCAGCTGGGCGACGACAAGGTGGACGCGCTCGACGCGGGCGCGGACGACTACGTGACGAAGCCGTTCGCGATGAACGAGCTCCTCGCCCGGTTGCGCGCTGCCGTGCGCCGCGCCGCGCCCGTCGACGGCACGACGCCCGCGGAGCCGGTGGTCGAGGCGGGTGACCTGCGCATCGACCTCGCGCGGCGCCGGGTGCAGCGCGAGGGCGGTGACGTGCGCCTGAGCCCCACGGAGTGGGGGCTGCTCGAGGTCCTCGTGCGCAACCGGGGCAGGATGGTCGGGCACGCCCAGCTCCTGCGGGAGGTGTGGGGGCCGGGGTACTCCTCGGAGACGAACTACCTGCGGGTGTACACCGCGCAGCTGCGCCGCAAGCTCGAGCGCGACCCGTCCGCGCCGCGGCACATCATCACGCACCCCGGGATGGGTTACCTCTTCGAGGCGTAGGAGCGGGGTGGCCGCCCCGGCATCAGGTGCGGCTCGTGCGGCGGACCGCGAGGAACCACACGAGGCCGGTCACCACGTGCATCGTCGCGAGCGTCACCCGTGTCGTCGTCCCGGCCTCCATGGCGAACGGCGCCGGGGCGGTGGCGAGGCCGACGACGAGGCCCACGACGGCGAGGGCCGACCACGTGCGCGGGCCGCGGGCGCGCACCGTGAGCAGGACGAGGGTGCCGACGAGCACGCCGACGAGCGTGGCGCCGACGACGGGCAGCACACCGACGGTGGCCGGGTCCGGTGGCCCGACGACCATGTCGGCCCCGGCGAACCTCCCGCCGAGCAGCACGAGGAGGTTGGCGACGGTCGCGGTCACGGCGGTGGCGGCGCCGAGGCTGAGGACCTCGGCGCGGGCGATGGGTGTGGGGGACGTGGTGCGGGTGGACGGTGACGCGGTCATCGTGGACCTCCTGGATGGTTGAGCACCTCAAGTTTCCCCAGCGTCCTCCTGATGCTTGATGTGGTCAAGCATCCCGGTAGGCTGGATGCATGACCTCCCGGCCTGCTGCCCCGACGCTCGCCGAGGCGCAGGCGCTGACCATGCGGCTCTACGACGTCGCCGACCTCGCTCGGGCGGACTTCCGCGCCGTCGTGGGGGAGCTCGGGCTCACGCACCTCCAGGCGCGCGTGCTCCTGCAGCTCGAGGTACCCCTGTCCATGAGCGGCCTCGCCGAGCGCCTCGCCTGCGACGCGTCCAACGTCACGGGCATCGCCGACCGGCTCGGGGCCGCAGGGCTCGTGGAGCGGGTGGAGGGCGAGGACCGACGGGTCAAGCTCCTGCGCCTCACCGACGAGGGCGTGCGCCTGCGGTCCCAGGTCGCCGGGCGCGTCGCGTCCGGCGCGACCGTGACGGCGAAGCTCGACGCGACGGAACGTGCACAGCTCACCGCGTTGCTGGACAAGCTCCTCGGGGCACGGCCAGACTCGGGCGCATGACCTCACGGCTCGTGGACCTCTGGCCAGCATCGGGCGTCCGGGTGCGCTCCGGTGACCTCGAGATGCGGTGGATCGACGACGACCTGCTCGTCGCGCTCGCGGACCTCGCCGGTCGCGGGGTGCACGCCGACGACGCGATGCCGTTCACCTTCCCGTGGACCCGGGGCTCGGCGCGGGAGGTCGCGCAGCGCGTCCTGGACTACCAGTGGGCAGCGCGACCGCGCATCGGCCCGCAGGACGTGGTGCTGGAGCTCGCGGTGCTGTCCGCTGGCGTCCCCGTCGGCATCCAGAGCGCGTCCGGCCGGCAGTGGCAGGTGCTGCGCGAGGTCGAGACGGGCTCCTGGCTCGGCCGGGAGCACCAGGGTCGGGGCATCGGGACCCGGATGCGGGCGCTCATGCTCCACCTGTGGTTCGAGGGTCTCGGGGCCGATCATGTGACGTCGGTGGCGTTCGACGACAACGCGGCGTCGAACGCCGTCTCACGCCGGGTGGGATACGAGCCCGACGGCCTCGCGCGGGTCGTGAGCGAGGGACGAGCGAGCACCCAGGTCCGGTACCGGATGACCCGCGACCGCTGGTCGCAGGTGCGTGAGGCGAACGCCCGGCTGCTCGGCGCCCCGGTCGAGATGCACGGTATCGATGCCCTCCGCGAGCAGCTCGACGCCCCGGAGTAGCAGTCGCCCGAGGGACGAGCGGCGGCGCGACGGGGACGTCGCGCCAGCCCTCGCCCGCACCGGCACGACAGCCGTAAAGTGGGACAAAAGACACCTCGTTCAGGAGATGCCATGTCCCTCGTCCGCGTGCACAACTTCTCTGTCTCCCTCGACGGCTACGGCACGGGCGAGGGGCAGCGGCTCGACGCCCCGTTCGGCCATGCGGGCTCCCGGCTGATGGAGTGGGCCCTGGAGACGCAGACGTTCCGCGAGATGGGATTCCACGGGGACTCACCGGGATCCACGGGCGTCGACGACGCGTTCGCCAGCAGGTGGTCGCCCGGCATCGGCGCGGAGATCATGGGGCGCAACAAGTTCGGTCCCCAGCGCGGCCCGTGGGAGGACGAGGAGTGGAAGGGGTGGTGGGGTGGCACCCCCGTGTTCCACACCCCCGTCGTCGTCCTCACCCACCACCCCCGGCCGACCCTCGAGATGGACGGCGGGACGACCTTCCACTTCGTCGATGCCGACCCCGACGCAGCGCTCGAGCGGGCCCGGGAGCTCGCCGACGGCCTCGACGTGCGGATCGGTGGCGGCGTGAGCACGGTCCGGCAGTTCCTCGAGGCCGACCTCGTCGACGCGATGCACGTCGTCGTCGTGCCCGTCCTCCTCGGCGGGGGCGAGCGCCTCTGGGACGGGCTCGAAGGACTCGAGCAGCGCTTCGACATCGAGGCGACGCCGTCCCCGTCCGGCGTCGTCCATCTGGTCTTCACCCGGCGCGGGGCCACCTAGCCGGACACGGGCACCAGGCGCCGGTGTCAGCCCAGGCCCTCGGTGCGGTGGAAGACGGTCCCGTCCTTCTCCCACCATCGCGCGTGGTGGGCGAGCGCTGCGACGAACCGCTCCCAGTCCGGCGCGGACCCCCAGGCGACCTCGGCCACCGCGGGCAACCGTGGCAGGAGCATCGTCGTGAGCTCGTCCTCGGTGCGCAGGGTCTCGGTCCACAGGCACGCCTCGACGCCGACGATCGACGTCTCGGGGATGCCCGGCAGCTCGGCCACGGGGTCCCAGCCGTAGGCGTCGCGCAGCCCGATCGTCGCGGCCCACGTGAGGCCGAGCGGGAAGTCCTCGTCGTACTTCTGGTCGAGGTAGGCGCGTGTCGCGGGGGAGGCGATGAAGTTCACGTCGTGGTCGCGCGCCACGCCCGTGAGGTGCTCGGTGTCGATGTGCGAGGTCCAGTACTGCAGCTGGGTGCCGGCCGGGAGATCGGCGCCGGCCGCCTCCTGCCAGAGCACGAGCGACTTGCCGAGCCGCTCGACGAGCGCACCGACGCGCTCGACGAACGCGACGTACTCCGGCCGCGCGAGGGTGAGTGCCTCGTCGCCGCCGAGGTGCACGTGCTCGCCGCGCGTGTGCCGGGCGAGCTGGGTGAGCATGTCCTCGACGAACTCCCACGCGGCGTCCGACTCGAGGTGCACGGAGCTGAAGCCCACGTCGATGCCCCGGTAGTGCTCCCGCTCCTGGCCGTCGGGGCTGATCTGCGGGTAGGCGACCTGGGCGGCGTGCGTGTGGCCGGGCAGGTCGATCTCGGGGACGACGACCACGTGCCGCTGCGCTGCGTACTCCTGCAGGTGCGCGTAGTCGGCAAGGGTGAGGAACCCGCCGGGACCGCCGTCGACGTCGTTCGCGGCGCCGACGTCCGTGAGGCGCGGCCACCCCTCGATCTCCAGCCGCCACCCCTGGTCGTCGGACAGGTGCAGGTGGAACCGGTTGAACCGGTACGCGGACGCGAGGTCGATGAGCCGCTCGAGGGCCGCGACGTCGAAGAAGTGCCGGGCGACGTCGACCATGACGCCGCGTACCGGGAAGCGGGGGCTGTCCGTGCACGTGAGCTCTGGCACGACGCCGTCGCGCACGGCCTGACCGAGCGTCTGGACGGCCCAGTACGCGCCGGCCTCGTCACCCGCGTGCAGCGTCCATCGGTCACCGAGGGTGAGCGTGTAGCCCTCCGCGGGGAGGGTGGGTTCGAGCCCGGCACTCACGGGCACGAGGGTGGCTGCGTCGCTCTCGTGGGTCTCGCGTGCCCCGGGTCCCGTCCCTGCTGCGGCCCGCACGGCCAGGCGCTCGGCGAGGTCTGCCGCACGCGGCGCCCACCCACGCAGGGCGTCGGCGAGCGCGTCGAGCTGCCCGGGGACGAGCGCGGCACCCGGCCTCCCGGACGTGTGGACCTCGCGCGGCGCGGGCAGCAGCGGGGCGTGCGGGAGCGGCCCGGGCAGGTCGGTCGGAGCGGCTGGCCGTGGAGTCGTCATCGGTCTCCTCGAGGTGGGTGCCCGCAGTCTATTGACCCCAACTTAGTACGTAAGGTGTACTTACTTTATGCCCACCCGGACAACGCCGTCGGACCCACGCCGGGCGACCTCGCGCAACCGCTCCGCAGCGACGACCATGCGCCCGGCCGACGCCCGCGTGCACCACCGCGCGCTCGTGCTGCAGCACCTGTTCGACGACGGCGCCGTGAGTCGCGCCGACCTCGCCCGCGCGACCGGCCTGGCCCGGGTGACCGTCTCCGACGTCGTCACCGACCTCATCGCCGACGACCTCGTGCACGAGCTCGGCGTCCGGCCCGGCACCCACATGGGCAAGCCCGCCACCCTCGTCGGCGTCAACGCCGCAGGCGCGAACGTCGTGTGCCTCGACCTCTCCGACGACACCCTCCTGCGCGGCGCGCTCGTCGACCTCGCGGGCACCACCGTGAAGACCTCCCAGGTCGCGCTCGACGGCGCGACGGGGGAGGACGCCGTCGCCAAGGTCGTCACGCTCGCCCGGCGCCTGGTGAAGACCTCCACGAGCCGCGTCCTCGGCGTCGGCGTCGGCACACCCGGGGTGGTGAGCCCCGACGGCGTCGTGCGCCGTGCCCCCAACCTCGGCTGGACCGACCTCGACCTGCAGACCCGCCTCGAGGAGGACCTCGGTTACCCCGTCTACGTCGCCAACGACGCCGACACCGCCGCGCTTGCCGAGGACACCTTCGGTCACGGCAGCGGGTCGGGCCTGCTCCTCGTCGAGGTCGGGCACGGCGTCGGTGCCGGCATCCTCCTCGACGGCGCTCTCCTGCGGGGCCCTTCGGGCGCAGCGGGGGAGATCGGGCACGTCGCGGTCGAGCCGGACGGGTTCGAGTGCTCGTGCGGCCGGACCGGCTGCCTCGAGACGATCCTCGCCGTCCCGCGACTGCGCGCACGCGTCGACGGGCTCGGCGCGGCCGAGGCGGCCGACGCGCTCGCCGCCGTCGGGCAGCGCCTCGGGCAGATCCTCGCGCCGATCACCCAGGCGCTGGGCCTGCGCGACGTCGTGCTCTCCGGGCCGGAGGAGCTCCTCGACGGCCCCCTGCGTCAGGCCGCCGAGGCGGCCGTCCTGTCTCTCACCCGACCGTTCGGGGACGAGCGTGTGCAGCTGCGCATGTCCGCCCTCGGTCACGACGGCGTCCTCGTCGGCGCCGCCGCTCACGTGCTCGACGGCGAGCTCGGCCTGTCATGACCTCCCGGCCCCAGGGCCACCTCGGAAGGACAGATCAATGGCGACCCACACCCGGTACGCGGCGCTCACCCTCGCGGCAGCGCTCGCCCTCACCGCCTGCAGCAACGGCGGCTCCACCACCACCGACGACACCAGCACCGACGACTCCGCCCCGGGGACCGAGATCACCCTGTGGCTCGCGGGCGAGGACACCCCCGTCGAGGCCACGGACTGGCTCACCACCGCCTTCGAGGACGCCACCGACGCGACGCTCACGGTCGAGCGGATCGACTGGGGCGAGCTCCTGCCCCGCCTGCAGACGTCGCTCGGCAACCCCGACGAGACGCCGGACGTCGTCGAGATCGGCAACACGCAGTCCCCGACCTTCACGACCGTCGGCGCGTTCACCGACCTCACCGAGCACCTCGACGAGCTCGGCGGGGACGCCCTCGGACCCGAGGGGTTCATCGAGGCCGGCAGCGTCGGCGACCAGGTGTTCGCCGTGCCCTACTACTGGGGCTCCCGGTACGTCTTCTACCGCACAGACCTCCTCGAGGAGGCCGGCATCGCCGTCCCCACGACGCTCGCGGAGTTCAACGACGCCGCCGCTGCCCTGACGACCGGCACGACGTCGGGGTTCTGGCTCCCCGGTCAGGACTGGCGCAACGGCATCAGCTGGGTGTTCGCCAACGGCGGGGACATCGCCGTCAAGGAGGGCGACGAGTGGGTGGGGCAGCTGTCGAGCCCCGAGAGCATCGAGGGCCTCACCCAGGTCCAGGAGCTCTACACCGCCGCGTCGAAGGCCCCGAAGGACGGCGAGGACGCCGAGCCGTGGACGGCCTTCAACAACGGCGACGCCGCGATGTTCATGGCACCTGGCTGGGCCCGCGGGTCGATCACGGACGAGCTCGCCGAGAACGTCGGCGCCCTCGCGCTGCCCGGCGTCGACGGCGGTGCGGCCCCCGTGTTCGCGGGCGGCTCCAACCTCGCGATCTCACAGGCGTCGCCCGACCAGGACCTCGCCCTCGAGCTCATGACCCTCATCTACTCCGACGAGTACCAGACGATGCTCGCCGAGGCGGGCCTCGGCCCCGCGAACTCGACGTTCAACGACCTCATGGGCGACGACGAGTTCGCCGTCGCAGCGCTCGCGGCGGCCGAGAACGCGAAGCTCACGCCCGCGGCGGAGCAGTGGGCAGCGGTCGAGACGGACCGGATCATGGAGGAGTTCTTCGCCCAGATCGCCCAGGGCGAGGACGTCGCGACGGCGGCCGAGGCCGCCGACGCCCGGCTCGAGGAGGCGCTCAACTGAGCGTGACCACGGGTACCCGCACGACGGTGGCGCGCAGCCCGGTGCCGTCGGCGGGAGCCCGGCGACGGCACCGGTTCGGGCGGCGCGCCACGCCCTACCTCCTGCTGGCGCCCGTCGCCGTCGTGCTGCTGCTCGCCCTCGGGTACCCGCTCGTCCGCCAGGTCGGGATGTCCTTCCAGGAGTTCGGCCTCGCGCAGCAGCTCGGCACCGCCGAACCCCGGTGGGTGGGCCTCGCCAACTACCGCGAGCTCCTCACGGACGCCACCCTCTGGGGCGTCGTCGGCCGGTCGATCGCCTTCTGCGCCGTCAACGCGGCACTGACCATGGCGATCGGGACGGCGGTCGCGACCCTCATGACCCGCCTCGCCGGACCCGTTCGGCTCGCCCTGCAGACGAGCCTCCTGCTCGCCTGGGCGATGCCCGTCATCGCCGCCATGACCGTGTGGCAGTGGCTGTTCGACACCCAGTACGGGGTCATCAACTGGGTGCTGGTCCAGGTCGGGTTCGAGGGGTTCGCCGGGCACTCCTGGCTCCTCGAGCCCTTGTCCTTCTACCTCGTCGCGACGGTCATCGTCGTGTGGATGAGCGTGCCGTTCGTCGCCTTCTCGGTCTACGCCGCCCTCACCCAGGTCCCGGACGAGGTCATCGAGGCGGCCCAGCTCGACGGTGCCGGTGCGTGGCAGCGGTTCCGGAGCATCGTCGTCCCCACGATCGCCCCGGTCCTGTGGGTCGTGGGACTGCTGCAGATCATCTGGGACCTTCGCGTCTTCACGCAGATCTACTACCTCCAGGGCGCGGGCGGCCTCAAGAGCGAGACGGACCTCCTCGGCACCTACATCTACGGACTGGGCATCGGGCAGTCCAGCTACGGCATGGCCTCGGCCGTCGCGATGTTCATGCTCCTGCTCACGCTCGTCCTCACGGCCGGGTACGTGCGCAGGCTCGCCGCGGAGGAGGACTGATGGCCACCGCGCGACGCCCCACCCGCAGGCGCTCGGCGCCACTGCTCAACACCCTCGGGGTGCTGCTCGCCCTCGTGTGGGTGTTCCCCGTCTACTGGATGTTCACGTCGGCGTTCGGCACGCCCGAGCAGGTGCGGGCGGCCACCCCGACGTTCGTGCCGTTCGGCGGTGACCTCTCCGCGTTCGGCCGCGTGCTCGACGCGAGCTTCTTCGCGTCCATGCGGCTGAGCATCGTCGTGACGCTCCTCGTCGTGGCCGTCGCCCTCGTCGTCGCGTTCCTCGCCGCGCTCGCGGTGAGCCGGTTCCGGTTCGGCGGCCGCAAGGGCTTCGTCCTCACCGTGCTCGTCGTCCAGATGATCCCGGCGGAGGCCATGTTCATCAGCCAGTTCCGGATGCTCGAGGGCTGGTCCCTGCTCAACTCGGTCGCCGGCCTCTCGTTGCTCTACGTCGCGGCGGTCCTGCCGTTCACGGTGTGGATGCTCCGCGGGTTCGTCCAGGGCATCCCCGTGGAGCTCGAGCAGGCCGCGATGATCGACGGGTGCAGCCGCACGCGTGCGTTCTTCGCGGTGACCTTCCCCCTGCTCGCTCCCGGCCTCGTCGCCTCGGGCGTGTACGCGTTCCTCCAGGCGTGGAACGAGTTCACGCTCGCCACGGTCGTCATGAGCCCGTCCAACCGGACGGTGCCCCTGTGGCTGCGGGGCCTGACGACGCAGTCGAACGCCGCGATCGACTGGCCGGGCGTCATGGCCGGGGCCGTGCTCGTCGCCGCGCCGGTCATCATCTTCTTCGTCCTCGTCCAGAACCGGATGACCTCCGGGCTCGTGGCGGGTGCCGTCAAAGGATGATGGAGGTGCACGCTCTGCGCACCGCACCACCGAGGAGGTCCCACCCATGGAGGTCGTCATCCGGCCGGTCGACGAGCTGGCCGTGCTCGCCGCCGACATCGTCGAGCGCGCGCTCTCCGTGCTCGCCCGGCCCGTCCTGGGGCTCGCGACCGGCTCCTCGCCGCTGCCGGTCTACGCGGAGCTCGTGCGTCGGCACGAGGAGGAGGGGCTGACGTTCCGGCACGCCCGGGCGTTCCTGCTCGACGAGTACGTCGGCCTGCCCGCCGGCCATCCCCAGTCCTACCGGGAGGTCATCCAGCGTGACCTGACCGGCCGGATCGACCTCCCCGTCGTGCTCGGGCCGGACGGCTCCGGCCCCGACGTCGCGACGGCCGGCGTCCGCTACGAGGCCGAGATCCGCGCGGCCGGTGGCGTCGACGTCCAGCTCCTCGGGATCGGTGCCGACGGGCATGTCGCGTTCAACGAGCCCGGGTCGTCGCTCGCGTCGCGGACCCGGGTGAAGAGCCTCACCGACCGCACCCGCGAGGACAACGCCCGGTTCTTCCCGTCCGTCGACGACGTCCCGCAGCACGCCCTCACCCAGGGCCTGGCGACCATCGGCGAGGCCCGGCACCTCGTGCTCGTCGCGACGGGCAGCGCGAAGACCACAGCCGTGACAGGGATGGTCGAGGGCCCGGTGAGCGCGTCCTGCCCCGCCTCCGTGCTCCAGCTCCACCCGCACGTCACCGTGCTGCTCGACGAGGAGGCCGCCGCCGGGCTGCGCCACAGCGCGTACTACCGGCGCGCCTACGCGCACAAGCCAGCCTGGCAGGAGCTGTGAGCGCTGGTCTGTCGTCCAGCGCCGGCGGGTCGTCGAGCGTTGGCGGGTCGTCGGGCGCCGGCCTGTCGGCGGCGAGGATCGTCCCCTCGTCGGGTCCGCTCGTCCTGGCGCTCGACGTCGGCGGGACGAACACGCGGGGCGAGGTGCTCGACGAGCACCTCGGGGCGCCCCTCGCACGGCACCACGCACCCACACCCGAGCACGACGGACCTGCGACCCTGCGCGTCATCGAGCAGACGTGCCGTGCGCTCCTCGCCGAGCTGCCGGCCGCCGACCGGGCACGGGTGACGGCCGTGGGTCTCGGCGTGCCGGGGATCGTCGACCCGGCCCGCGGGGTGGTGCGGCTCGCGGGGAACCTCGGGTGGGCGGACGAGCCCGTCGGCGAGCTGCTCGGCGCCCGCCTGGGACTGCCCGTGCTCGTGCACCACGACGCCTCTGTCGCGGGCCTCGCCGAGCACGCGCTCGGGGCGGGGCGGGGAGTTGACGACCTTCTCGCGGTCTTCATCGGCACGGGCATCGCTGCGACGATCGTCGTCGGCGGTCGTCCGGTCCGCGGTGGCATGCACCAGGCGGGGGAGATCGGTCACGTGCCGCTCGACCCCGCGGGGCCGCTGTGCGCGTGCGGACAGCGGGGCTGCCTCGAGGTGTACGCGTCGGCGCGGGCGATCGGCCGCGCCTACGCCGCAGCGACCGGACGCCCGGGCGCGACGTCTCTCGACGTGGTCGCGGCCCTCGGGACGGACCCCCGCGCGGACGCGGTGTGGTCGGACGCGCTCGACGCCCTCGCGCACGGACTGCTCGGGGCCGTCACGCTGCTCTCGCCGTCGCGCATCGTGCTCGGCGGGGGTCTCGCGGCCGCGGGTGCGGTCCTCGTCGACCCGGTGCGCGCGCGGCTCCTCGAGACCGCCCGCGTCGCGACCGTCCCGCCCATCGTCACGGCTGGCCTCGGCGCGCGTGCCGGGGTGCTCGGGGCCGCGCTCGCGACCTTCCAGGACGAGCGGGGCGCACGCGCTCTCAGCCGGTGGCGCTCCAGCAACCGGACCGCCTGAACGTCGCCCAGATGTGCTTGTGCGTGCCGTCCGAGAACCAGCCGACCGCCGTCGCGAGACGCTGGGCGAGGACAAGACCGAACCCACCCTCGCCGAGGCCGCGTCCGCAGGCGACGACGGGATCGGCCTCGAGGCAGGAGTCCGTCACCTCGAGGAGGTACTCGGTCTCGGTGGCGCGCAGGGTCACGCGCGCTGGCGGGATCGCGTGACGCAGCGCGTTCGTGGCCAGCTCGCTGGCGACGAGGATGATGTGCTGGACGGCCTCAGTGTCCGAGGCAGGGCCGTCGCGCTCGGTGATGAGGCGGGTGATCTCGCGCCGCACGGGGGAGAGGTCAGCGGCGCTGTGGAGGGGCCAGGACCCGAGGTCGTCGCCCTGGAAAGGGGGACGAGCGACGGAGATCGAACCCACGATCCTCTCCTCCTGTGTGCGGCTGGACCCCCATCGTGACATGGCACTCGCGGCCCCGCCCGACGGCGTCACCTGATGGCCTCGCCGCGCCCCCGGCTCGGGTGTTCTCACGGACGTACGACCGCGCAGCAGGCATGCATGGCGCGAGAGCGTGCTCCACTACTGTGACGCCATGGATTCCGAGTGGTTCGCCCCGACAGCGACGAGCAGCGACATGGGTGCTTCCGTCCTGGCGTTCCCCTGGGAGACGACCCCGCTCGGGCCCCTCTCCGAGTGGGACGAGTCGTTGCGGCAGGCCGTCCGCCTGTGCCTGAGCACCCGGTTCCCCATGCTCGTCACCTGGGGTCCGGACCTGACGATGATCTACAACGACGCCTACCGCGAGATGCTCGGCACCACCAAGCGGGACAGGGCCCTCGGCATGCCCGTCCGGGACGTGTGGTCGGAGGTGTGGGACATCGTCGGACCGCTCTTCGAGCAGGTGATGACCACCGGGACGGCGACATGGACCGTCGACGAGATGCTCGTCCTCAACCGCTCTGGCTACGACGAGGAGACGTACTTCACCTTCTCCTACAGCCCGCTCGCGGACAGCACGGGACGCATCGCCGGGGTCCTCGACATCGCGACCGAGACGACCGACCAGGTGGTCGCCCGGCGTCGCCTCGAGACGGTCGACGCCCTGCACGCCGTGATGAACGGCCACCACGACGTGGAGGAGCTGCTCACGGCGGTCGCGGACTTCCTCGCCGGGTCCCCGGACATCACCGGGTGCGCCGCATACCTGTTCGACGGCGACGTCTGCGCGCCGGTCGCCTCGAACCCGCCGGGCCTGGCCTCCCGCCTCGACGTGCGGCTCGTCGAGCAGGCGTGCCGGGAGGGGAGGGTGAGCATCAGCGGCCAGGTCTGCCTCGCGCCGCTGGCGAGCGCCGACGACGACGTCCCGGCGGGGAGCCTCGTCGTGGAGGCCGCGCCGGGACGCCCGCTCGACGAGTCCAGCCGGACGTTCGTGCTGCTCATCTCCTCAGCCGTCAGCGGAGCTGTCCGGTCGCTCGTAGCCCGACGCGCGGAGCTCGACTACCACCGCGCGCAGGCCGAGATCAACGGGCTCGGGGCCCAGCGGGCGCGTGAGGCGTCCCTCACGCTGCAGCAGGCCGTCATGACCCCACCGCCCGAGGCCGACCACCTGCAGGTCGTCGTGCGGTACCGCCCCGCCGGCAAGGACCTCCAGATCGGTGGCGACTGGTACGACGCCTTTCTCACCAAGGACGGCGCGACGACCATCGTCGTCGGGGACGTCACCGGCCACGATCACCGCGCGGCCGCCATGATGGGGCAGCTCCGCGGACTCGTGCGTGCCGGCGCGTACATCACCGGCGGCACGCCCGCGCAGGTCCTCACCGAGGTCGACGACGCGATCACCGGGCTCGCCCTCGGGGACGGCGCGACAGCGACCGTCATCCTCGCCCGCGTCGAGCAGGTTCCGGCCCAGGAGGCGAGCGGCGCACGGACCCTGCGGTGGTCCAACGCCGGGCACCCCTACCCCGTGCTCATCCGGGCGTCCGGCGACATCGAGATGCTCGACCCGGTCAACGACCTGCTCCTCGGTGTCGTGCGCGACGCGGTCCGCCACGACCACGTCGTGGAGCTCGAGGGCAACGACACCCTGTTCCTCTACACCGACGGGCTGCTCGAGCGACGCGGGATCCCCATGTCGGAGAGCATCGCCAACCTCGTCGAGGCGCTGCGCGGCGGGCACGAGCGCACCCTCGACGAGCTGAGCGACCACGTCCTGCTGACGATGTCCCCGACGGCCGGGGCGGACGACGTCGCGCTCCTGCTCCTGCGGGCCTTCCCCGAGGACGAGCCACGGCCCCCCGAGGCGGGCCCGACCTCGGGCGTGCCGTCGCACCTCGCGTAGCTCGGCGACGACCCCGTGCCCGGACGGCGCGTGGGAACTGACCGGGCGGGGCGCGCGTTGAGACACTGATCGACCACACGACCTGAGAGAGATGATGGACGCAGACAGTACGAACCCCCGAGTGCCGTTCACCGACACGAGGGGGTGGAAACGTCCATGTGGATCCTGACACTGCTCCTCGGAGTCATCGTCATCGTCCTCATCACTGCGCTCACCGGGTACTTCGTCGCCCAGGAGTTCGCCTACATGGCGGTCGACCGGTCACGGCTGGGGGCGCGCGCCGCATCGGGTGACCCGGCGGCGCAGCGTGCGCTCGCTGTGACGAAGCGGACGTCGTTCATGCTGTCCGGCGCCCAGCTCGGCATCACCGTCACCGGGCTGCTCGTCGGGTACGTCGCGGAGCCCCTTGTCGGCGAGTCGCTCGGCGAGGGACTCGGCGGGGTCGGCGTACCGACCGGCGTCGGGATCGCCGTGGGGACCGTCCTGGCGCTCGTCCTGTCGACGTTCGTCCAGATGCTCTTCGGCGAGCTGTTCCCCAAGAACCTCGCCATCGCCCGCCCGGAGCCGGTGGCAGTGTGGCTCGCCCGCTCCACGACGATCTACCTCGCCGTGTTCGGGTGGCTCATCCGCGTGTTCGACCAGGCGTCGAACCTCCTGCTGCGCGTCCTGAAGATCGAGCCGGTGCATGACGTCGAGCACTCCGCGACGGCCCGCGACCTCGAGCACATCGTCGCCGAGTCCCGCGTCAGCGGGGACCTCCCGGAGGAGCTGTCCGTCCTCCTCGACCGGATCCTCGACTTCCCCGAGCAGGACGCCGAGCACGCGATGATCCCGCGCGCACGGGTCGACGTGCTGCACGCGGAGACGACGCTCGCGAACGTCCGCGAGCGGATGGTCACCGGCCACTCCCGCTACCCGGTGCTCAGCGCCGACGACCAGGTGCTCGGCGTCGTGCACCTCGACGACGTGCTCCGCGGGGACTGGGACGACGACGCCGCGGCGGTGACGTTCATGCGTCCCGCCCTCATCCTCCCGACGTCGATGACGCTGCCCGTCGCGCTGCGCGAGCTCACCTCGACGCGCAACCAGCTCGCGTGCGTCATCGACGAGTACGGCGGGTTCGCCGGCGTGCTCACGGCGGAGGACCTCGCTGAGGAGCTCGTCGGGGAGATCACGGACGAGCACGACCCCGAGGAGCCGGCGATCGTCCCGCGGGACGACGACGGCACCTGGGTCATGGCGGGGGACGTGCACATCGACGAGGTGGAGCGCGCCGTCGACCACGACCTGCCGCGGGGGGACTACGAGACGATCGCCGGGCTCGCGATCGCCATCCACGGGTCCTTGCCGCCCGCCGGCACGACCGTGCGCGTCGAGCTGCCGCTGGACCTCGCGGAGCTCGCACGGTCCGGTGAGCCGGAGGTCGTCTGGATGGCGGTCGACGTGCTCGAGCTCGACAGGCACGTGCCGTCGCTCGTGCGCGTGCGTGTCCCCGCGGAGCCGCCCGGCCCGGACGGTCCGCCGGAGGTCGACAGCACGTCAGGCACGGCGCCGGTCGCAGCACGCCGGACGACGGAGGTCGACCGATGAGCAACCCCTGGGTCATCGTCCTCATCACGACTGCCCTCATCGCGCTGAGCGCCTTCTTCGTCGCGATCGAGTTCGCTCTCCTCGCCGCCAAGCGGCACCGCCTCGAGGATGCCGCGGCGACGAGCCGCTCCGCACGCGCCGCGCTGCGCAGCTCCACCGAGCTCACCGTGCTGCTCGCCGGGTCCCAGCTCGGCATCACCGCCTGCACCCTCGCGCTCGGGGCGATCACCAAGCCGGCCGTGCACCACTGGCTGACCCCGGTCTTCGAGAGCTGGGGAGCGCCGTTGTGGATCGCGGACGTCGCGGGGTTCGTCCTCGCGCTCGTCATCGTCACCTTCCTCCACCTCGTCGTCGGGGAGATGGCGCCGAAGTCGTGGGCGATCGCTCACCCGGAGACGTCCGCGACGCTCCTGGCGATCCCCATGCGGGGGTTCATGTTCCTCACCCGGCCGCTGCTCGTCGCCCTCAACGAGATGGCGAACTGGTGCCTGACGAAGGTGGGCGTCGAGCCGGCCGAGCAGGTGGCCACGGGTCAGACGCCCGACGACCTGCGCCACCTCGTCGAGCACTCGGCCAACGTCGGGGCCCTCGAGGCGAGCTACTCGGCGCAGCTCGCCGGGGCGCTCGAGCTCCAGCGGCTCACGGTTGTGGACCTTGTCACGGACGGTGGCAGCGCCACCACCGTGGGGCCCCGCGCGTCGGTGGCCGACCTCCAGGAGGCCGCCCGCAGCTCGGGGCACCTGCGGATCCTCGTCGGGACGCCCGAGACCATCGAGGGCGTCGTGCACGTGCGGGACACCCTCGGCCAGGGCGACGACCGCTCGGCGGCCGAGTTCATGCGGCCGGTGATCTCGTTCGCGCCCCAGACGCCCGTGTACACGGCGTTGGCGTCGATGCGCGAGACGCGCAACCACCTCGCGATCGTGTCGACCGGATCGGCGTTCGTCGGGGTCATCACGCTCTCCGACGTGCTCTCGCGCCTGTTCCCCCGGTACGAGGACGAGGCGCCGGCCGTTGTGTGACGCGCGTTCGATCGACTGCGTCTGACGTCTGGGTCGCCCTCAGCGGACGAGGGTGACCCAGACGACCGCCCCGGCCACGAGCACGGGGACGGTGCCGTAGAGGAGCAGCCGCCCGGGGCGGGAGGAGGACCCGTGCGCCAGGGGGCCACGACCGGGCGTCACCGGGTTGGTGTTGTGACCAGGTGTCATCCCCAGGGGCAGACCCTCGGGCCCCTTCGGGTTGGCCGCGTCGTCGGGGCGCCTGTCGTTGTGGGTCGACTGATCCATGAGGACGCCCTTTCGATCGTAACGATGCAGGTCATCTCTCACCGTAGCGCCGTGCGCACACCTGCGCTCTGGTGATCCACCGCGTGGTCCGATTCCCGCCAGACGCCCCCTCGGACGTCGCGCATGATGAGGGTGTGCCCATCGCTGACCTTCTCGACGCCGACGCCTGCTACCGCGCTGCCGCGGGCCGGGACGAGCGCTGGGACGGACGGATGTACCTCGGGGTCGTCACGACGGGGATCTACTGCCGCCCGTCGTGCCCGGCGCGCACGCCGTTGCGGCGCAACTGCGTGTTCTTCCCGACGGCCGCGGCCGCCGTCGCCAGCGGGTTCCGGGCGTGCAAGCGGTGCCGGCCGGACACGCTGCCGGGGTCGCGCGACTGGGACGCCCGCGTCGACCTCACCGCGCGGGCGGTGCTGCTCATCCGCGACGGGGTGGTCGACCAGGTCGGGGTGGCGGGCCTCGCGAGGCGCCTCGCGGTGAGCGAGCGGCACCTGCACCGGGTGCTCGTCGCGGAGGTCGGCGCGACTCCCCAGCAGCTCAACCGGACCCGCCGCGCCCAGACCGCCCGGCTGCTCGTCGAGCAGACACCCCTGCCGCTCGCTGACGTCGCGTTCGCCGCAGGATTCGGCAGCGTCCGGCAGTTCAACGACGTCATGCTCGCCGAGTACGGGACCCCGCCGTCCGCGTTCCGGCGGTCTGCTGGGGAGGCCGGGCCCGCCGTCGTGCTCCAGCTGCGCTACCGGCCGCCGTTGGCTGCCGCCCCTCTGCGACGCTACCTCGCGGCGCACGCGGTCGACGGTGTGGACCGGATCGACGGGGCCACCGGGACGCACACGCGCGTCGTCCCCGGCGAGCACGGACCAGCGGTCGTCACCATCGAGTGGGGGGACGGGCACCACGTCGTCGCGCGGCTGAGGCTCGCGGACCTCGCGGACCTCATGGGCGTCGTCGCCCGCGTACGGCGCTGGCTCGACCTCGACGCCGACCCGCGCCTCGTCGACGAGGCGCTGGCTGCGGACCCGCTCCTCGCGCCCCTCGTCGCGGCGCGGCCGGGGCTGCGCCTGCCGGGTGCGATCAGCGGCACCGAGACGGCGCTGTGCGCGGTGCTCGGCCAGCAGGTGTCCCTCCGGGCGGCGCGGACGTTCGCCGGGCGGCTCGTGGCGCACCTCGGGCTGCCCGCGCCGGACGGGCTCACGCAGTTCCCGACCGCGGACGCCGTGGCCGACGCCCACCCCGAGGAGCTGCGGTCCGCGGTGGGCATCACGGCCGCACGTGGGCGGGCGTTGCAGGCACTCGCCCGCGCGATCGTCGACGGTCTCACCCTCGAACCGGGGTCCGATCGCGCCGCCGTCCGACGTGACCTGCTCGACCTGCCGGGCATCGGCCCGTGGACCGCGGACTACGTCGCGCTGCGGTGCCTGGGCGACCCCGACGCGTTCCTCCCCGGGGACCTCGTCCTCAAGCGTGCCCTCGGGGTCACGTCGAGCAACGGTGCACTCGAGCGATCGAAAGGCTGGGAGCCATGGCGGGGATACGCACTCATGCACCTGTGGACGCAGGAGGTGTTCGCATGACCGGTGACTCGGTGGCCGGGCGAGGGGCTGCGCTGCCAGAGACGACGACGAAGCCCCTCGAGACGTTCGACGCGCACCTGCCCGGGGGCGTCGTGCACGTCGTCCTGACGCCTGAGGACCAGACGGTGCGCGCCGCGGGGTACGGGGACCTCGAATCCCTGTTCGCGCGGCTCGCGCCAGGGTTGCGCGAGCGCGGTCTGGCCCCTGTCGCGCCCCGGGGTCCCGTGGCCGACGCCCTCGCCGCGTACGCCGACGGCGACGCCGACGCGCTGCTGACGATCCCCGTCGGGCAGCCCGGCGGGCCCTTCCGCACCGACGCGTGGGACGCGCTCCGGCACATCCCCGCAGGGACGACCGTGACGTACACCGAGCTCGCCGCCCTTGCCGGGCGACCGGCCGCCGTCCGGGCCGCGGCGTCGGCGTGCGCGATGAACCTCGTCGCGCCGATCGTGCCCTGCCACCGGGTCGTCCGACGCGACGGGACGCTCGGCGGCTACCTCTACGGGCTGCCGGTGAAGGAGCAGCTCCTCGCGCACGAGCAGCGGGCGGCCACAGCGTGATAGACATGGCCACTTTGGCGTGCTGATCGAGGAGCCTCATGAGCGACACGGAGTGGTACGGAGTCCGCTGGCAGTACGACTTCACACCGGAGGGAGTCGAGCGCGCGGCAGTGCTGGACGCCACCACCACCGAAGAAGGTGGCCGGTGGGCGCGCGAGATCGAGGCGCGGCTGTCGCGTGCGGGGCACGTGGTGAAGCTCGACCAGGACGAGGGTGAGGACAGCGAGGGTGACGTGGTGCTGCACGACCGGCTGACCATCGCGGTCGGCCTGGGCCACATGTCCCTGTCCTTCTTCACCGACCAGGTGTTCTGGTCGGTGGAGGTCTTCCGCGACCACGCGGACCGGGAGACGGTCGCCCGGGTCACGCGAGACGTTCTCGCGACCGTCGAGGACGTGACCGGCTACGTCCTCGAGCCTGGTGCCCTGCCACACCTCGAGGCGGAGGTCCTCGGTCGGGCGTAGCGAACGGCGACGAACCGGCTCCGGCCGTGGACGAAGGGTCAGGCGTCGGGACGCGGTCCTCCGGAGGTCAGGCGTGGGGCGATGCAGCCCGCAGATCCCGCCAGAGCGCGTGCCCGACGACGCCGGTGACGAGCGACGACGACGAGCGTCGCGCCGAGCGCGACGAGGAAGACGAGCATCAGCGCGAGCTCCAGGGGCCCGGGAGTCCCGCTCGTCTGCTCACGGTCTGCCGCGAACCCGTGCTCGATGAGCACCCCTGCGAGCAGGAGGCCCGAAGCCAGCGTCACCGCGACCATCGTCCGAGCGGGATTCATGGCGTCGACCTTCCGGAGGGTGCGGGCTCGCAGTGGCAGCGGCCGGTCCGAGGGTACTGCCTGGCGAACCGGATCAAAGACATATACATCATGACCAAGTGCGCAGGCGACCAGGAGGTTGTCAGAGGTGCCCCGCGAGGCCGTCGAGCCGCTCGTGCTCATGACCGCTCCGATCGCACCGCACATCGCCGAGGCTGGTGAACATCGTCCCCGCGTGAGCGGGAGGTCACGGCGCGTTCTACGACGCGTCAGCGGGTGGCTGGAGCGGACTGGCGGTCGCGCAGGGGCCATGGCTCCCAGCCGTCGCGGACCGGCGCGAGGCGCCGACGCAGCGCCTTCCGGTCGCGGCGGGGCATCCCGCGGAGGAAGTGCTCCCCGCTCTCCCCGCTCCCGTCGGGCTGCTCGAACGAGGAGCGGACGGCCGAGAGGAGCCCAGGCAACGTCGAGCCCCGGAACCGTTCGGTGAACCGACCCTCGACGGCGGCGAGCACGAACGACTCCATGTCTCCGACAACGTCTTCGAGCGAGTCGTCGCACGCATCGCACCCGCACCCCGGGAAGCCGGACATCCGCGTGAGGCCAGCCCGGATGTGCACGGCGGGGTGGGTGTTGACGACGAACTCCAGCGGTGCTGCCCGGGGACTCGAGGGCGTGAGCCGGGTCCGGCGCACCACGTCGAGGCCAGCCGTGGTGCTGACCGGCACGTCGTCGGGAGGCCCGTCGATCATGACGACGACGTCGTACTCCTCGACGAGGTACGCGACGAGCGCGTCCGCGACCGTGACGACGGGCGCCCATCGGTCGGGATGTTCCGCGGCGGTGTACGTGTCCTCGGGCGGGGACCCGGCCCAGCGGTGGCCGTAGTCGATCACCGCGCCGGTCGCGTCGCGGAACACGAGCGACGGAAGGGCGGGGCGGACGTAGGCGGACATGGGCCACCTCACCACGCCGAACGGCGAGCCTGGAAGACCATCAGGGGTGCGTCGTCCGAGAACGGCGTCCGGTCCCAGTCGGACCAGATGCCGTCGAGCGCGAACCCGGAAGCGTTGAGCTGCTGCTCGATGAGGTCGCGGTCGCGGAACGCGAGGGTGAGCTCCTCGACGACCTCGTCGCCGGTGTCCTCGAAGCGGTTGTAGAAGATGAGGTCGACGAGCCCGGGCTCGGACTCGGTGGCTTCCGTCCACTCGCGCAGCGGACCGCGAGCCGTCGGTCTGGTCGTCGGCTCTGCCGCGGCCCACGACTCCCACGCCCGCACCCGGGGGTTGCGGCTCTCGAACGCGAAGACTCCTCCGTCCCGGAGTGCGGCGCGGACGTCGCGCAGCGTGCGCTCCCAGGCGTCGTCGGAGGAGATGTGCTGGGCGACGTTGCCCGTCATGACGGCGTAGTCGAACGGCCCCGGGGGTGCATCGCGGCTGTCCCCGAGGATCCACTGCACGTCCGAGCCGCCCGGGCGGCCGGTGGCACGAGCGAGCATGCTGGGCGACGGATCGATGCCCACGACCGTGCGGCCGGGGCGAGCGAAGGTCACCGTGAGGATGCCGGTCCCGCAGCCGATGTCGAGGATCGAGCGCGCATCGATCTCGTCCGCGAGAGCACGGAAGTAGTCGTGATCGGGTCCGTCCGGGTTGTCCTCGTCGTAGAGCTCGACGAGGCGCGCGTCGTAGTCAGTCATCACCTGCAGCGTAGGACCCGCCCGCCTCTGTCGAACGGGCCTGACAGCTACGCGAGGACCGTGAAGGTCCACCCGTCGGCGCGCAGGCGGGGGATGAGCTGCGCGACGGCCGCGACGGTCTGGCTGCGGTCACCTCCGCCGTCGTGCAGGAGGATGACGCCGCCGGGCTCGACCGTGAGCAGGCGGCGGAGCAGCTCGTCGACGCCCGGTGGCTCCCAGTCCTCCACAGCGAGCTGCCACCCCACCGACCGCATGCCCATCTCGGCGGCCACGCCGATGGTGCGGCCCCAGTGGCCGAACGGTGCGCGGAAGAACGGGACCTGCGCGTCGGGGACGGCCGCGCGGATCGCGGCGTGCGTCCGCGCGAGGTCGGCGCGCACCGCGTCCGGTTCCCAGTCCTCGAGGTCGTCGTGCTGCCATGAGTGGTTCCCCAGGGTGTGCCCGTCGGCCACGATGCGCCGCACGATCTCGGGGTGCGCCTCGGCCTGCTGGCCGACGAGGAAGAAGACGGCGGGCACCTTCTCGCGAGCAAGGAGGTCGAGGAGCTCGACGGTGTGCGGGGGGTTGGGGCCGTCGTCGAACGTGAGGACCACGGAGCGGGCGGCGCCGTTGCCGGGGAGGGTCTCGATGACGTCGTGGGGGGAGACGGTGCTGGTCACGAGGTGGATCCTGCCCCACCGGCGAGCCGGGGTCCACCGCGGGACCACAGCACGACCGGGATGAGCAGGAGCGAGAGGACCCCACCGGCGAGGGACAGGGCCGCGTAGCTCGTGCCGGCCATGACGACACCGGACATGACACCGCCGCCTGCTCCGGCCAGGGCGACGAGGACGTCGAGGTTTCCCTGGGTGCGGGCGCGGGTGCTCAGCGGGGTGGCGTCGACGACGAGCGCCGTGCCGCTGATGAGCCCGACGTTCCATCCGAGCCCGAGCAGCGCCAGGGCGATCATGAGCTGGACCATCGAGTGCTCGGGGGCGGTCGCCGCGACGATCCCGGCGGCCAGCAGCGTGACACCCGAGGCCACCGACATGACCGTCCGGCCGAGCCGGTCCACGAGCATGCCGGTCACGAGCGAGGGGAGGAACATCGCGCCCACGTGCACGGAGATCACGACGCCGACCTCGCTCAGCCCGTGGCCGTGCGCCCGCATGTGGACCGGGGTCATGGTCATGATCGCCACCATCGCGATCTGGGTGAGGACCATGACCGTCGCGCCGACGACGACGCCCCGGTCGACGCCGACGGGCCGGTCGTCCACGGGAGCCGATGGCTCCGAGGACGAGTCGTGCTCCGACGTGGGCGCCGGCGACGAGTCCTGCGCGGCGATCGCCCGCGCCAGCAGGAAGGGGTCCGGGCGCAGCAGGACGAGCAGGACGGCCCCGGCCGCCAGGTAGGCGACGGCGGCGAGGAGGAACGGCCCCGCGAGGGCGGGGATGCCGATCGCCGCGGCGGCGTCGCCCATCGGGGTGACGAGGTTGGGCCCCGCGACGGCGCCGAGCGTCGTGGACACCATCGCCAGGCTCACGGACGTCGCGCGTCGCTCCGGTGTCGCGAGGTCGGTCCCCGCGTAGCGGGCCTGGAGGTTCGTCGCCGTCCCGGCGCCGTAGACGAGCAGGGACGCGAACAGCAGCACGAGGTTCCCGGTCACCGCAGCCGCGACGACGCCGAGCGCCCCCACACCACCGGCGACAAACCCACCGGTGAGCCCCGCCCGGCGACCGCGGCGCTGCGACGTGCGGCCCACGAGGAATGCGGTCGCGGCCGATCCGAGCGTGAACAGGGCGGTGGGCAGCCCGGCGAGCCCGTCGCTGTCGAGCATGTCCTGGGCGAGCAGCGCCCCGACCGTCACCCCGGCGGCGAGGCCGGCCCCGCCGAAGACCTGCGAGAGGATGACGACGCGCAGCGTGCGCCGGTAGAGGGCCAGCTGGCGCTCGGCTGAGGCGGCGTAGGTCGCGACGACGTCGGGCCGGATCTGCTGGGGTTCGGGCCAGCGCATGCGACCTCCGGGCGTCATGGGAGGGGGATGACCCGGTTGTCCCCGGTGATGAAGGCGTCCCCGGCGAGGTACCCGTCGCCCTCGTCGCTCCACACCTCGAGGAACGTTGTGGTGTCACCGTCCACGACGACGGAGACGGAACGGGAATGTCCCACGGCATCCGGGACGCGGCCGGTGACCGCGGTCCGATCACCGGCAGCGCTCACGCGCCAGTAGTTGAAGTCGTGGTCGGGGACGTCGATCACGACCCCGGTGATCGTGTCGAACATCGCGATGTCCCCCGTGTTCTCGATGAGCACGTGACGAGAGCCGGCCACGCTCGCCTCCGACTCGGCGTACCCGAAGTACGAGAAGTCGTCGGGGAGGGGGACGTCACGCATCTCGCCGGTGGAGGCGTCCAGGTGGACGACGCGGTCGTCCGCGAAGACCCGGATGACGCCGAACGCGTACTCAGGAGCCGAGAAGCTGACCGGGCCCCGGACGGTGGTCTGCCAGACGTCTCCGTCCGTGATCGGGTACCCGAGGAACGTCCCTCGGCTACCGTGCGGTACGACGACGTGCGTGTCCGCGACGATCGAGCTGACGCCGAGGCGGTCTGACGTGCGCGCCACCCCCGTCGTGATGTCGAGGATGCCGTCGATCTCCCAGCACTGATCCTTGGGCGCCTGGAGCACGGCCCCAGGGGTCCGGATCCACCGGTCGCGCTTGTCCCGTTCGGCCTCCGGGTAGGCGCACACCGGCGGACCGGTCCAGAGCAGCTCACCCGTCCGGATGTCCCATGCTTCGACCTGCTCGAGGCTGAGGAACGCCACCGCATCGCCGGCCACGACGAGCTGGTCGTTCCTCCCGCCCTTCGTCTCGACGAGTGTCTGACCCGTGGCGACGTCGAGGACCGACGCGCGCGCTCCGGGGTCGTCCCCGGCCCCGCGGATGTAGATGGCGTCTCCGACGACCAGCGTCGGGCCGCCGGGGTTCGGCACGGTCCAGAGGACGGCGCCGGTATCGACGTCGCGCCCGACCAGGGCGCCGTCCTCCCTGACGACGAGGACAGTCCCGAACCCGCCAGCGACCCTGCTGTCCTCGGGCGGCTCCCAGCCGCCCGTCGACCGCAACGGTCCCTCGTGGACGCTCGCGATGCCGGTGATGAGCACGGCCCCTGACACGGCGAGGAAGGTGAGCTGCTGCCGACGCGACCTCAGCCCGACCGCGGTGGCCACCGATGCGCCGACGAGCAGCAGCGCGATGAGCCAGAGCGACCACCCACGGTCCGTACGGATCGCTGTGACGCCGAGCGTGATGCCCAGCGTGAGGAGGACGACCGTGGAGCGCACACGATGCCGGATCGGCACGGGGGCGCGCAGGTCCGGATCCACCGACGGGCGTGGCGGCAGTGCTGGGAAACCCAGGAGGTATCTCGGTGTCGAGGCTGGCATCACCGGTGACAGTACCGCCACTCACGGGCGTTTTGCCCGGGCCGAACCGCAGACCATGCCTCCCGGAGCAGCAGGGCCCTCAGGCAGCGGCCCGCTGCTCTCTCGGGCCGGTCACACCGTGCGGCGCTTCTGCGACATGTGCATCGCCAGCGTCCCCACCTCGGCGCGCAACGCCCAGTTGAGGTCCTTCTCGCGGATGACGTCCCGCGCGGCGAGGTCGCGTAGCGCGCCGTGGAGGTCTCGCTGCACCGCGTCGCGGTCGGCCGGGGTGAGCCGGGCGACCTCGTCCCGCACCCGCGCGAGAGGGGCGTTGCGCGCCCGCCCGTCCTGGCCCGGCGCGCGCTTCCGGGGCCTCATGACCAGGCGCCACAGGACCCCTCCGGCGATCGAGGCGGCGACCATCACCCCGATCCAGACCGACCAGCCCGGAGGCGTCACGTCCACCCCCCGGCGCAGGGCGGCCACAGCGCTCATGCCGCCGAGCACGAAGGCCACGATGCCGACGGTCTCGGCCACGGTGTCCCGGGGCCGCCCTCGGCGGTGCCAGCTCACCATGTGCCCGACGACGACCAGGAGCGTGACCGCGAAGCACACCCCGGCGACGGGGATCGTCACGGCGGGGTCGGGGTCGGCCCGTCCGTACCGGTCCCCGATGAGTGTGGTGAACCCCCAGACCGGTGCACCGTAGACGACGGCGGCGACGAGCAGGACCGGGATCATCCACACGAGGCTGCGCCGCCGGTGGGCCCGGGCATGCGGACCCTTGGGGTCGAGGTGCACGAGCACCGACGGGTGCGGCTCGAGCGCCGCCACCTCGAGCGCCCGCCACATCTTCGGCTGTGCCTCGTGGATGCTGCTCGCCAGTCGTTGCGCGCTCACCTCCGGACCCCTAGACGCCGCTTCGCGGCGCGAGCCACGCGAGCTGTGCGAGGACCTGCTGCGCCTCGCCTCCCTCGTGGTGGTTGTACTTGTAGACGTTGATCTCCCGGTCCGGCGTGCCGCCCGTGGCGCTCGCGTAGTGGTTGTACGCCGCGAAGACGGTCGACGGCGGGCAGATGGTGTCCTGCAGACCGGTGGAGAACAGGGCGGCAGCCTGCGCACGCTTCGCGAGGTTGACGCCGTCGACGTAGGACAGGGTGCGGAAGACCTGCTCCTCCGCGTCGCGGTGGACGGCGAGGTAGCGCAGCACCTCGTTGTACGGGTCCTGGCCCGTGAGCCCCACGGCCCGTTCGAGGTGGCACATGAACGGGACGTTCGGCATGACGGCGAGCAGGTCGGGGACGAGTCCGGCGACGGCGAGCGCCAGCCCCCCGCCCTGGCTGTTGCCGGTCACGGTGACCCGCGCCGGGTCGACCCCGGGGAGTGCCCGGACGGCGTCGACCGCGCGCACGGCATCGGTGATGAGGCGCGTGAAGTAGTACGTCTCGGGGTCGGCGATGCCGCGCGTGACCATGCCGGGGGTGGCCGGGCCGGACCCGACGGGGTCGGCCGTGGCGCCGGGGGATCCGGCGCTGCCCTGGCCGCGGGAGTCCATGAGCAGGTGCGCGTACCCGGCGTTCGCCCAGGTGAGGCGCTCGCCCGGGAGGCCACGGCCGCGGCCGTAGCCCAGGTACTCGACGACGGCGGGCAGGGGGGTGTCACCGGCTCCGGCCGGGCGGGTGTACCACCCGCGGACCGGTTCTCCGTCGTGCCCGGGGAACGTCACGTCCCAGATCTCGACGAGACGCAGGTCGCTGGCGACGCGTTCGGCGCTCACGCTCTGCTCCACGGCGCGCGCCCGCCCGAGGATCTTCTCCCAGAAAGCGTCGAGGTCAGCGGGTTCCGCGACGTCCGGGCGGTAGTGCTCGAGCTCGGAGAGGGGAAGGTCGAAGAAGGCCATGCGGGCACCGTCCTTGGGGCGTGGGCAGGAGCGTCGTCGGACCGTGCGCGGCAACGTCGCCGGGCGCGGGTCCCATGAGTGCGCGGGGTCCCGCGAGTATATTTTGACCAACGGCCGTACGTAAACCTATCCTCTTCGTACCGATTGCACTGATGAGGGTGTCGAACGTACCGTCGTCCGTTCCGCGAACTTCCAGCCGGCCCGACGCCGGCGAGCACGCACCTCTCCCAACGATGCGAGGTCCGACCGTTATGACGCAGACGTCAGCTGCTGACCAGCTCTGGCTCGGGCCCACGGCCTGGGCCGCAGTCGGTTCACGACGCATCCAGATCCTCGCCCCGGACACCGCGATCGCCCGAGCGGTCCGCCAGGACGTGGACGACGCGACGCGCACGCACGGGGGGGCCGTGGTCGGCGAGGGTGCCGACGTGGACCTCGTCCTCGCCACCCTCGGCGAGGTCGGCGCCTGGCACAGCGCGCTGCCGGACGACGACCCCGACGCGACGACCGCGTCGATGCTGTGCGCGCAGCAGGACGCGGCAGAGCGCGCACCCGTGCCGGACGGCTTCCTCGTGCTGCGCCATCGTGGCGTGACGGTCGTGCTCGCCGGCGACGGCGCGGGCCTCCTCTACGGTCTGCACCACATCGTCCGCCAGGGCGAGGCGGCGTTCACGACCACGGACAGCCACGTCGAGCTCCATGAGCCGGCCCAGGAGCTGCGCATGCTCGACCACTGGGACAACATCGCGGCCGACACCCCCATGGGGCCCGTCGAGCGTGGGTACGCGGGGGCGTCGATCTTCTATGCCGACGGTCGCGTCCGCGAGGACCTCAGCCGGGTGGAGCAGTACGCGAGGGCGCTCGCGAGCATCGGCATCAACGCCGTCGGGCTCAACAACGTCAACGTCCACCCCCGCGAGGCGGAGCTCCTCACGCGTCACCTGCCCGACGTCGCCCGCATCGCGGAGATCTTCCGCGCCCGGGGGATCCGGGTGTACCTCAGCGTCGACTTCGCTGCCCCCATCACCCTGTCCGGCATGGAGACGTCGGACCCGCTCGACGAGCGTGTCCGGGCATGGTGGGCCGACGCCGTGGCCCGCGTCTACGAGGTGATCCCCGACTTCGGGGGCTTCGTCGTCAAGGCGGACTCCGAAGGGCGGCCCGGGCCGTTCGCGTACGGCCGGGACCACGCCGACGGCGCGAACATGCTCGCGCGGGCGCTGGAGCCCCACGGCGGCACGGTGTTCTGGCGCGCGTTCGTCTACAACCACACGCAGGACTGGCGGGACCGGTCCACCGACCGCGCCCGGGCGGCGTACGACCACTTCGCGCCCCTCGACGGGACGTTCGACGACAACGTCGTGCTGCAGGTGAAGTACGGTCCTCTCGACTTCCAGGTGCGCGAGCCGGTCTCCCCGGTCCTTGCGGCCATGGGCAGCACCCGCCTCGCGGTCGAGCTGCAGGTCACGCAGGAGTACACGGGGCAGCAGAAGCACGTGTGCTACCTCGGTACCCAGTGGAGCGAGATCCTCGACTTCCGGCTGTGGGGGGACGAGCGGAGCGTCGCGGACGTCGTCGGCGGCCGGGGCCGCGTCGGTGGGGGACCCCGCGGCGGCATCACGGCTGTCTCCAACGTCGGTGACGACGAGTTCTGGACCGGGCACCCGCTCGCTCAGGCCAACCTCTTCGCGTTCGGCAGGCTCGCGTGGGACGCGACGTGCGACCCCCTCGTCATCCTCGACGAGTGGATCGGCATGACGTTCGGCGACGACCCCGAGGTCCGCGCGACGCTGCACGCGGTCATGGACGACTCGTGGCAGACGTACGAGCAGTACACCGCGCCCCTCGGCGTGTGCTTCATGGTGCAGCCCAACCACCACTACGGGCCGTCCGTCGACGGGTACGAGTACTCGCCGTGGGGTACGTACCACTTCGCCGACCGGGACGGGATCGGCGTGGACCGCACGCGCGCCACCGGGACGGGGTACACCGGGCAGTACCCGCCGCCGTGGCGCGACATCTACGAGCCGGTGGACACGTGCCCGGACGAGCTCCTGCTGTTCTTCCACCACGTCCCGTACACCCACGTGCTGCACTCCGGCGCCACGGTGGTCCAGCACATCTACGACACCCACTTCGCCGGGGTCGAGCGTGTGCAGGAGATGGCCGAGGCGGTCACGACGCTCAAGGGAGGTGTGCCGGACGCGACGTTCGAGCGGTTGCAGGAGCGGCTCGCGGAGCAGCTGCGCAGCGCCACGGAGTGGCGCGACCAGGTGAACACCTACTTCTTCCGCAAGTCCGGCATCCCCGACGCGCACGGCCGCACCATCTACTGACCCCTCAGGCCCCCGCGGAGGCCGACGGCGCCGCGAACGTCCCGGCGCGGACGGCCTCCATGGCGCGCGTCCACACGACGAGCTGGTCGAGCATCGGCGTGACGGACTGCGTCGTCGGCTCGGACGGCGTGAACTGCGTGTAGTTGGTGAAGTCCGAGAACAGGGGCATGAGGACGACGTTGCGCACGTGCGCGACCTGCTGCTCGGAGAGGATGCCTCGCAGGTGCTCGACGGCGCGTGCGCCGCCCGCCGACCCGTAGCTGACGAACCCGGCAGCCTTGTTGTTGAGCTCGACGTAGAGGTAGTCGAGGGCGTTCTTCAGGGCGCCCGAGACGGAGTGGTTGTACTCGCAGACGACGAAGACATACCCGTCGAAGCCTTCCATCGCCTCGGACCACGCGCGGGTGTGCGGCTTGACGCCCTTGCCGAACGACGGCGGTGTCTCCTCGTCCCAGAGGGGCAGGTCGAAGTCGGCGATGTCGACGACCTCGAACTCGGCGTCGTCGCGCTGGGCGGCGATGGATGCCACCCAGTCGGCGACGGTACGGCTCTGTCGGCCCGGACGGATGCTGCTCGTGACGATCGCGATCCTGGTCATGGGTCCTCCGTGTGTCTGCGGTGCGCCACCCGCCCCGCTGGATACTTGAAGCGTAAATCACTTCTGCCGAGGTGTCGCGCGGGGAACCGGCCACCCGACCGGGACTCCTGACCCAGCCGGCGACGGGCGTGCCGTGGGAGGGTGCTGGGGTGGGCACGCGCAGCCGCGCTGCCACAGCACGGACCAGTGTTCGTTCGGGGAGAGGTGACGACGTTGAGGATCGGGATACCGCGGGAGAGTCGCGACGGGGAGAACCTCGTGGCGGGGACACCCAGCACCGTGGCACGGCTCGTGAAGCTCGGGTACGACGTCGTCGTCGAGACCGGGGCGGGCGCCGCGGCGAGCTTCCCCGACGACGCGTACGTCGCGTCCGGCGCCACGATCGGCACGGCAGCCGACGCCTGGGGCGCGGACGTCGTCACCGCGGTCAACGCACCGTCGAACCATGAGGTCGCGATGCTCGCCCCGGGCGCCGTCGTCGCCGCGATGATGAGCCCGGCGACGCACCCGGCGCTCCTCGACACGCTGCGGGAGCGCGGCGTGACGGCACTGGCCCTCGACGCCGTGCCGCGGATCACCCGCGCCCAGTCGCTGGACGTCCTGAGCACCCTGTCCAACATCGCGGGGTACCGCGCCGTCATCGAGGCCGCCGAGGAGTACGGCGGCATGTTCCCCGGGCAGGTCACCGCAGCGGGCAAGACCGCGCCCGCCACCGTGTTCGTCATCGGTGCTGGTGTCGCCGGTCTCGCGGCGATCGGTGCGGCCGGCAGCCTGGGCGCGGCCGTCCGGGCGTTCGACGTGCGGCCCGAGGTCGGCGAGCAGATCGAGTCGATGGGCGGAGTCTTCGTCCGGGCCGACGCCGGGCAGCAGGAGGTCAGCGCCGACGGGTACGCGAGCGAGCTCACGGCCGAGCAGGAACGCCTCACGGCGCAGATGTACGCGACAGAGACCGCGCGTGCGGACATCGTCATCACCACGGCGCTCGTCCGCGGGCAGGCGCCCGTGACCATCACCGCCGACATGGTCGCCGCGATGCACCCCGGGAGCGTCGTCGTCGACCTCGCGGCGTCCGGCGGCGGCAACTGCGAGCTCACCGTCCCGGGCAAGAAGGTCGTCTCCGACAACGGGGTCGTCGTCCTGGGGTACACGGACCTCCCGGGCCGGATGCCCCGGCACACGGCCGGGCTGTTCGGGACGAACATCGTCAACCTCCTCACGCTGCTCACCCCGGGCAAGGACGGCGTCCTCGTGCTCGACCTCGACGACCCCGTCCAGCGGGGCATGACGGTCGTGCACGCGGGGGACGTGCTCTGGCCCCCGCCCCCGGTGCAGGTCTCGGCCGCGCCCGCGGCCGCGGCCGCCGCACCGGTGGTCGACGCCGCGACCCGCGCCCGCCAGGAGGCTGAGGCCGCGGAGGTGGCACGACGTCGCGGCCAGCGCCGGGGCGTCCTCTACGCCCTCGGTGCGGTGCTCGTCGCCCTGGCCATCACGTACTCCCCGCCGGTGTTCCTCGGGCACTTCACCGTGTTCACGCTCGCGGTCGTCGTGGGGTACTACGTCATCTCCAACGTCAGCCACTCCCTGCACACCCCGCTCATGGCCCAGACGAACGCGATCTCCGGGATCATCCTCGTCGGCGCCCTGCTGCAGATCGGTGACTCCAGCTGGGTCGTCACCACGCTGGCGGTCCTCGCGGCGAGCGTCGCGTCCATCAACATCTTCGGCGGGTTCGTCGTCGCGTACCGCATGCTCGGCATGTTCCGGAAGGCGTGATCGCTGTGCTCACCTCCCTGGTCCAGGCGGCCTACCTCATCGCCGCCCTGCTCTTCGTCCTCAGCCTCGCGGGGCTCTCCGCGCAGCGCACCGCCCGGCGCGGCAACCTCCTCGGCATGGCGGGCATGGGCCTCGCGCTCGTCGCCACCGTCGTCCTCGCCGTCGAGCGTGCGGAGCGGTCCGCGATCGTCACCCTGCTGCTCATCGCCCTCGCCCTCATCATCGGGCTCGTCGTCGGCACGTGGCAGGCGCGCCGCGTGGAGATGACGCAGATGCCGGAGATGATCGCGCTCCTGCACAGCTTCGTCGGGCTCGCGGCGATGGTCGTGGGCATCAACTCCTTCGTCACCGGCAGCGGGCCGGGCGAGCACACCGACACCGTCCACCTCGTCGAGGTGTTCCTCGGCGTGCTCATCGGTGCGGTGACGCTCACGGGCTCCGTCGTCGCGTTCGCGAAGCTCTCCGGACGGATGTCCTCCAACCCGCTCATGCTCCCGGCGCGCAACGCCCTCAACCTGGCCGCCGTCCTCGTGTCCGCAGGGCTCATGGCATGGTTCCTCGCCGAGCCGTCGCTCCCGCCCCTGCTGCTCATGACGGTCGTCGCGCTGCTGCTGGGCTGGCACCTCGTGGCGTCGATCGGCGGCGGGGACATGCCCGTCGTCGTCTCGATGCTCAACTCGTACTCCGGCTGGGCTGCGGCGGCGGCCGGGTTCATGCTCGACAACAACCTGCTCATCATCGTCGGCGCCCTCGTGGGGTCCTCCGGTGCGATCCTCTCCTACATCATGTGCCGGGCGATGAACCGCTCGTTCATCAGCGTCATCCTCGGGGGCTTCGGTGCGGAGGGCGGCACGGTCGTCGCCTCGGCCGCGGTCGAGGGCACGCACCACGAGGTCACCGCGCACGACGTCGCGGAGATGCTCAGCGAGGCGCGGTCGGTCGTCATCACGCCCGGCTACGGCATGGCCGTGGCCAAGGCGCAGTACCCCGTCGCCGACCTCGTGTCGCGGTTGCGCGACGCCGGCGTGCAGGTGCGCTTCGGTGTGCACCCGGTCGCCGGGCGGCTCCCGGGGCACATGAACGTGCTGCTGGCGGAGGCGAGGGTGCCGTACGACATCGTCCTGGAGATGGACGAGATCAACGAGGACCTCGCGTCGACCGACGTCGTCCTCGTCATCGGGGCCAACGACACGGTCAACCCGGCGGCCCTCGACGACCCGGGCTCGCCCATCGCCGGGATGCCTGTCCTCGAGGTGTGGAAGGCCAAGCAGGTCGTCGTCTTCAAGCGGTCCATGGCCACCGGGTACGCCGGGGTGCAGAACCCGCTGTTCTTCCGGGACAACACCGCGATGCTGTTCGGTGACGCGAAGACCCAGGTCGACGCCATCATCGGCGCGCTGGCGGGTTCCCTGCCGGGCGCGGTCGCGGGTTCCGGGCGAGGATGACGTCGGCCGCGCACGAGCTGGCCATCACCTGAGGAGAGGCGGCGTCGGTGGCTGGACGCCGCATCATCCCGTGGTGGGCGGTGGCGTCCGCGGTCGCCGCGCCGGTCGCGATGATCGGCGGGTGGACGCTCGCCGCCGCTCAGCAGCCGTCGTTCGACGCGACGACACAGACGATCAGCGCCCTGGCCACGTCGGGCGTGCGGGCTCCGTGGATCATGGGCGCGGGGCTCGCGCTCACCGGTGTGGCGCACGTCGTCACGGCGGCCGGCCTGCGGCCGCTCCCGAGGGCGGCCCGGGTGGTGCACGCCGTCGGTGGTGTCGCGACGCTCGCGGTCGCGGCGCTCCCGAGCGACGCCTACCCGCAGCCGCACTGGATCGCGGCAGCGGTCGGGTTCGGCGCGCTCGCGCTCTGGCCGGCCCTGTCGTGGCGCCGGGAGCCGGGGGAGCGGAGCGGTCCGGTCACGTCCCGTCCCGTCGTCGCGGTCGGTGCGACCGTGGTGCTCGCCGGCCTCCTGGGCGTGTTCGCCCTCGAGCTCGCGCACGTCACGCCCACCGACGGCCGGCTGACCGGGCTGTGGGAGCGGGGCGTCGCAGGCGCCGAGGCGCTGTGGCCGCTCGTCGTCGTCGTCGCGTGGCGCCGCTGGACGTCAGGCCAGGACGGCCCAGCCGTGGGCGGGCACCGTCCAGCGGTCCCCGTCGCGCCGCGCTGAACCAGCGAGCAGCTCCGAGGGTCGACGCCCGGAGCTGCTCGCATCGACCACGACGCCCTCGTCCCCGATCGACAGTGCGACGACGACGCGGTGCTCGCCGTCGCTCACCTCGATGACGTAGCTCGTGTTCGTGAGCGTCGTGCTGCGGCTCGTCGCGGTGTGCAGCCACGGGTGGCGGCGGCGCACCGCGATGAGCTCGCGGTGCAGGGCGAGCGTCGCGGCGGCGTCGGCCGAGAGGTGGAGGTCGTCGGGGCTCGCGGGGAAGGCGGGCCGCACGGCGTCGTCGCCGCCCGCCCGCTCCTCCTTGACGCCGAGCATGCCGAGCTCGTCGCCGTAGTAGACGGACGGCGTCCCGCCGAGGAGGAACAGCAGCACGACCGCGTGCGGACGGTGCCGCGGGTCGGGGATCTGGCTGGCGATGCGCGTGACGTCGTGGTTCCCGACGAACGTGTACGGCACGAACGTCTCGAGGAAGGTGTTGTGCCGGGTCAGCGTCCAGTCGAGCTCGAAGAAGTTGGCGGAGGAGATCGAGCTCCAGATCGACTTCCACAGCTCGTACTGGGTCACGGAGTCGAGCGTCCCTTGGGTGACGAACGCGGCGTAGTCGCCGTGCAGCACCTCGCCGAGGACGTAGACGTCGGGGAACTGCTCTCGCACCCGCGCGAGGACAGGTGCCCAGAACCCGACGGGGACGGAGTAGGCGGCGTCGAGCCGCCACCCGTCGACCCCGCGCTCGAGCCAGTACGTCATGACGGCCACGACGAGCTCGGCGACGGCCGGGTTGGCGTGGTCGAGCGCGACGAGCGCGTCGTGCCCCTCGAACACCTCGAGGGCGCCGGACGCGTCGTGCCGGAAGAGGGCGTTCTCCGGTGCGGCCGGGTCGGCGAGCGCGGCCTGCAGGGGCGCGAAGGCGCGGCCGACGTGGTTGAACACACCGTCGAGGAGCACGCGGATGCCCCGCTCGTGCGCCGCGTCGACGAGGTGGACGAGGTCGGCCTCGTCGCCGAGCCGCGGGTCGACGCGGAGGTAGTCGATCGTGTCGTACCCGTGCGTGCTGGAGTCGAAGACGGGGCCGAGCGCGATGCCGTTGGCGCCGAGCGCGACGACGTGGTCGAGCCACGCCTCGAGGTGCCCGAGCCGGTGGGCGGGGGAGCGGTCCGCGCCCGTCGTGTCCGCCCCGACGAACCCGAGGGGGTAGACGTGCCACCAGATCACATGCTCGGTCCATGACTGCATGCTCCGACCCTAGCCCGGGGGCTCCGACGGGCGCCGCGGTTCGGGCGGACGCCCGGCAGCCGTCATGCGCGCGCCGAGGCGGGCGACGGCGTCGCGCAGCTCCTGCGGTTCGTGGACCTCGAAGTCGTAGCCGACGGTCCCCAGGTGGAGTGCCACGAGGTCGAGATCGTCGCCGCCCACCACGAGCACGCACGTCCCGTCCGCGCCGGGTTCGACGACACCGACGCTCGCCGGGACGCGCTCCTGGACGGCGGACGCACTCGCGTGGAAGAGGACGCGCGCGACGAAGCGGTAGGGAGTGGTCGTGATCGCGCGCTGGACGAAAGCGACGGGGTCGGGGTGCTCCCGGAGCCGGAAGCGCCACGTCGTGGGCTCGACGGCGCCCATCCTGTCGAGGCGGAACGTTCGCCAGTCCTCGCGGTCGAGGTCCCACGCCATGAGGTACCAGCGGCGTCCGGTGGCCACCAGCCGGTACGGCTCCACGCTGCGCTCGGAGCGCGATCCGTCACCGGCCGTGTAGCCGAACCACACCCGCAGGAGGTCGCGCCGGGCGCGCGCGAGACGCAGCAGGACGTCCCCGTCGACGTCCGCCCCGCTGCCCGGGACCATCGAGGTGGCACCGAGGATGGCGGCGACCTCGGACCGCAGGCGGGGCGGCATGACCTGGTCGAGCTTCGCGAGGGTCCGCAACGCGGCCTCGCTCGCGCTCGTCACAGGGCTGGCGGACGCCAGTCGCAGGGAGATGGCGACGGCGACGGCCTCGTCGTCGTCGAGCAGCAGGGGCGGGAGAGCCTTGCCGGCGCCCAGCCGGTAGCCGCCGTCCGTGCCCTGCATCGCTTCGACGGGGTACCCGAGGTCCCGCAGGCGCGTGACGTCGCGCCGGATGCTGCGCGTGGTGACGTCGAGCTCGGCCGCGAGCTGGGGTCCGGTCCACACCGTGCGGGACTGGAGCAGGCTGAGGAGACGCAGGAGCCGGTGCGCGGTCACGGACATGGAGCGATGCTCGCACACCTAGCGGACGGGAACTGTCCTGTTTCCCGGCGACGCTCGTCCTATGACCACGACACACGAGATCCGATGGAACGACCAGCTCGTCGAGCAGATCGACTGGCACTGGCGCACCCAGCTGCGCCCCCGCCTCGAGGGCCTCACCGACGAGGAGTACCTGTGGGAGCCCGTCCCCGGCTGGAGCATCCGCCCGCGCGGCACCGGCTCCGCGCCCGTCCAGGGCGGCGCAGGTGACATGACGATCGACTTCGCGATGCCCGAGCCCGAGCCCGCCCCCTTCACGACCATCGCGTGGCGGCTCGCGCACGTCATCGTCGGTGTCCTCGCCCTCCGCAACGCGGCCCACCACGGCCGGACACCCACGGACTACCTGGAGTTCGACTACGCCGCGACGGCCGACGGCGCGCTCGCCCAGCTCGACGAGGAGTACGCGCACTGGATCGCGGGCGTCCGTGCGTGGGGCGACGACGGGGTCCTGCTCCCGTGCGGACCCGCCGAGGGCGGGTTCGCCGAGGAACCCCGGGCGGCCCTCGTCCTGCACATCACCCGCGAGCTCATCCACCACGGCGCCGAGGTCGCCCTCCTGCGCGACCTCTACCTCCACCAGGACTGACCCACCGACCGAGAGGGCCCACCATGCCCGGACACGCTCCGCCCGTGCACGACGAACGCTCCGCGCTCGCGGCCTTCCTCCACCAGCAGCAGGACGCGTTCCGCATCGTCGTGCACGGCCTCACCAACGAGCAGGCCGGTCTGCGGCCCACCCCCAGCGCCCTGTCGTTGGGTGCCCTGGTCACCCACGTGACCCGGGTGCAGGAGGACTGGCTCGGTGACGCCCTCGCCGCACCGGGCCGCCGGGTCGTGGACGCCGCGGAGGGGCAGGCCGCGTACGAGGCGGCCTTCACGTGGCCCGACGATGCGAACCTCGCCGCTGCCCTCGAGGCGTTCGACGACGTCTGCGCCCGCGTGCAGGCAGCGGTCGCGACCTGCGACCTCGACACGCCCGTCCCCGTCCCGCCCGCGCCCTGGAACCCGACCGACGTCGACGCGTGGTCGGTGCGCTGGGTGTGGTTCCACCTCGTCGAGGAGCTCGCACGGCACGCCGGGCACGCGGACATCCTCCGGGAGGCCGTCGACGGCGGGACCCTCTGGCAGCTCATGGCCCAGCACGAGGGACGGCCGCAGGAGTGGTGATCCCGGCGACCTGAGCCGGGACGACGACGCCCGCACCACCCCGTGGGGCGGTGCGGGCGTCGTCGTCCCGTGGCTGGTGCGTCAGGCGGTGGTTGCGCCCTCGAGCGCAGCCTCGCGGGCGACCGTCACGTCGACGACGCGGCGGTCGGCCGTCGTGACGTCGTGCACCGCGCCCTCGAGCTGGACGGACTGCGTGAGCGACAGGTCCTCGCAGGAGGCGCCCACGGAGACGAGGATCTCGCCGGGCTCGACGACGCGCACCATCCGGCGGTCGCTGAACGCCAGACGCGTCGTGGGGACGTCGAACGTCACCTCGACGCTCTCACCCGCGGCGAGCTCCACCCGGGCGTACCCGAGCAGCTGCACGACGGGCCGCGTGATCGACGCGACCGGGTCCTGGCCGTAGAGCTGCACGACGTCGGCGCCGTCACGGTCACCGGTGTTGCGGACGGTCACCGTCGCGGTGATCGCACCGTCGGTGGGCACGGTCGTCGAGGCGAACCGCAGGTCGCTGTACTCGAACGTCGTGTACGAGAGGCCGTGGCCGAACGGCAGGACGGGCGCGGTGTCGAGGTTGCTCACCGAGCTCGCACCGCCGAGCTTCGGGCGCAGGTAGCTGTACGGCTGCGCGCCGACGGAGCGCGGCATCGTCATGGGCAGGTGGCCCGACGGGTTGATGCGGCCGCTGAGCACGGCGGCGACCGCCTGCGAGCCTTCCTGGCCCGGGAAGAACGACTGCACGACGGCCGCGCAGCGCTCGACCGCCCAGTCGACCGCGTACGGGCGGCCGGTGAGGAGCACGAGCACGACCGGCTTGCCGGTCTCCAGCAGCGCCTCGACGAGCTGGCGCTGCGCGCCCGGCAGCTCGAGGGAGTCCGCGTCGCAGCCCTCGCCCGAGGTCCCGCGGCCGAAGAGGCCGGAGAAGTCACCGACGACGGCGACGACGACGTCGGAGTCCGCGGCCGCGTCGACGGCAGCGGCGATCCCGCTCGTGTCGTCGCTGAGGATCTCGCAGCCCTGGGCGTACGCGAGCTCGGCGCCGCCCAGCTCGCGCGTGAGCGCGGTGCGCACCGACTCGACGTCGAGGCCGAGGTCGAACGACGGGTGCTGCGGCAGGACGTGCTGGGCGAAGCTGTAGCAGCCGAACAGGGCGGCGGTCGCGTCGGCGTTCGGCCCGACGAGGGCCACCTTCGGCGTCCCGGTGCCGGCCGACGCGCCAGCCAGCGGCAGCGTCCCGTCGTTCGTCAGGAGGATGACGGACTCCTCCGCGATGCGCGCGGCGAGGTCGCGGTGGGCCTGCGGGTCGAGATCGATCTCTCCGATGGCGTCCGGGTCGAACGTCGCGTCGAGCAGCCCCAGGCGCTCCTTCTGGGCGAGCACCCGGAACAGCGACCGGTCGACGAGGGCCTCGTCGAACGCACCGGCCCGGATGAGCTCCGCGAGCGGCTCGAGGTACGCGGTGCCGGTGGGCAGCTCGACGTCGATCCCGGCGGCGAGGGCCTGCGCCGCCGCCTCGCCGAGGTCGCCGGCGGTGCCGTGCAGGGTGTGCAGGAACGCCACCGAGAAGTAGTCGGCGACGACGGTCCCGGTGAAGCCCCAGCGCTCACGCAGCAGCGTCGTGAGGAGCTCACGGTCCGCGGCGACGGGGATGCCGTCGATCTCCGCGTAGGAGTTCATCACCGAGTCGACACCACCGTCGAGCACGGCCATCTCGAACGGCGGGAGGAAGACGTCCGCGATCTCGCGGGCACCGGCGTGCACGGGCGCGAGGTTGCGACCCGCGCGGGAGTTGGAGTACCCGACGAAGTGCTTGAGGGTCGCCGCGACCCCAGCGCTCTGGACACCCTGGATGTACGCGGTCGCGACGGTCCCCACGAGGTACGGGTCCTCGGAGATGCACTCCTCGACCCGGCCCCAGCGGGCGTCGCGGATGATGTCGAGCACGGGCGCGAGGCCCTGGTGGACGCCGAGGACGCGCATGGAGTCGCCGATCGCCCGGCCCATCTCCTCGACGAGCTCGGGGTGGAAGCTCGCGCCCCACGACGGCGGCGCCGGGAACGTCGTGGCCTTCCACGCGGCGAGGCCGGTGAGGCACTCCTCGTGCACCAGTGCGGGGATGCCGAGGCGGGTGTTGTTCTGCAGCCACAGCTGCTTGCGGGCGAGCGCCTTCGCCTGGTCGACCGGCTCGACGGGAACGGTGCCGAACACGCGGGTCAGCTGGCCGAGGCCGTGCGTCGCGTAGCCCTCGAGCTCGTCGATCTCGGCCTGCATGGCGTCCTGCATCGGCGCGACGTCACCGCCCTCGCCGCTGCCCCCGCGCCCCTCCCAGAGGCCGACGAGCTGCGCGAGCTTCTCCTCGAGCGTCATCTCACCCATGAGGGCGCGGACTCGTGCCTCGCCCTCGGGGGACAGCGTGGTGTTGAGCGGTGTGTGGTCAGCGATCGTCATGTGCAACCTCGTCGTTACGTGTATCGGGTGGGGTGTGGGGGCGCCCGCGACCCGCTGGGGTTCTGCGGTGCTCCGGGTCGAGTCTTTCACGGAGCCACGAAACGCTCCTGGACGTCGGAGAGGACGGGCTGCTCGTTGCGGACGAGCAGGAAGGTGAGGACGGAGGCCAGGAGGACGGCGACGGCGTCGAACGTCACCGCGACGATGCCCACGGTGAGGACGAGGAGCGACACCAGTCCCAGCGTGACGAGCGGTCGGGCGGTCAACGAGTGCAGGCCCAACCGCGCCGCGTCGCGCCAGCGGAAGGTGAACGCGGCACGCAGGCTCACGGTCCGCACGGCCCACAGGACCACCCCGGCGCCGAGGATCACCTGGAGGAGCGCGACGGCGGGCGGCAGCCCGACGGCGTCCTGGTGGGCGAGATTGGTCCCCAGCACCGTGAGCGCGACGAGCGCCGGGACCCACACCTGCAGCGCCTCGCGCCAGCCGAGCCGGTAGCCGCGCCAGAACTGGGCGACCGGTGACGGGTCGAGCTCGCGGAGGAACACCCGCCACGCGAACACGGCGGCGGCGAGGGCGGGCCCGAGCGGCACGGCCGCGAGGGCGTACAGCGGGATGTTGCTCGCGTGCTGCTCGAGGAGCACCGCGACGACGAGCCCGGGCAGCGTCGACAGCACGAACATGACCTCGATCGCGAAGAACCAGTACATGACGTTGGCCGCGCGACCCAGGGGGCCCCCGGCCTCGGGGGAACGACGGTTCACGGCTGCGGGCTCCCGGCCCCGCGGGCGTACCCGGGGATGCGGGCGTCGTCGAGCCACGCGGGCGTCTCGTCCCGCACACCCTCGATCTCGACGAGGGTCACCTCGTGCCGGGCGAGGTGCAGGTCGAGGGACACGCGTCCGTCGACCACGGGGACGCTCGTGTGCTCGACCCCGGGCCGGGAGGCCTCGTCGAGCAGGTCGAGCTGCCGGGACCGCGGGCTGCGGGGACGCCCGAGCTCCTGCCACGCCGTCCACGCGTTGCCCTGCGACTCGTTGACGCGCTGCCGCGCGACGAACGCCTGCGCGCCGCCCGCGAGCGGGACGGAGAGCTGCACGCGGCGGGAGTCCTCGCTGGTGACGTAGGAGCCGTCGACCGGCTGCCAGGCGAGCACGGTGACCCGGCCGTCGTCGTGCCGGGTGACGAGGTGGTCCTCGCCACGGGCGAGCACGTGCCGGCCCATGCGGGCCATGAACGAGTACAGGTGGTACGTGGGCTTGCGGATCCCGCGGTGGGTGAGGAGCCCGAAGCCGCCATGGAAGAGGGCGGCCGGGATGTTCTCCTCCTCGAACACGTCGCTGAACGTCCAGTAGGAGAAGGAGTCGACGAGATCTCCGCCCGCGGCGAGGACCGGCGCGAGGTACGCGGCGTTGTACGCGGTGTCGTGCACCGGGTTGTCGGGGCGGTAGGAGGTGTTGAACTCGGTGATGTGCACGGGGAGCGTCTCGAGGCCCGTCCCGGCCAGGTGTGCGCGGGGCGCCGCGAACTGGTCGAGGAGGTCCTGCGGGGGACGCATGTCCTGGTAGGTGCCGAAGGGCACGTGCTGGGCGGGCCCGGTGGTGTAGGCGTGGCGGCTGACGAAGTCGCAGGGCACGTCACGGCCCGTGACGAACTCGGCGAACGGCGCCCACCACTCGTCGGAGCCGGGGGAGATCGCGGGGCCACCCACCTGGAGGGATGCGTCGACGTCCTTGACCGCGCGCGCGGTCACCTCGTACAGCCGCAGGTACTCGGCCTGGTCGGCGCCCTGCCAGAAGGTCGGGAGGTTGGGCTCGTTCCACACCTCGACGGGCCACTGCCGCACCTCGTCCAGGCCGTAGCGGTCGATGAGGTTGCGCAGGGTCGCCTGGACGAGCTCGGCCCACTCGGGGTACGAGGCGGGCGGCGTGACGTTGCCCTTCCACCAGAAGACCGTCTGGTCGCCGGACGCGAGACCGCTGGGCATGAAACCGAGCTCGACGAACGGGCGGATGCCGTGCTGGAGGTAGGTGTCGACCACCTGGTCGGCGTACGTGAAGCTGTGGTGGACGTGGCGTCGCCCGTCGAGCTCGTAGGGCCGGTGGATCCCCATGTCGTCGCTGAGCAGGCCGTGCCCACGGACGTACCGGAAGCCGATCTCCCGTTGCGTCAGGGCGAGCGACTCGACGTAGTCGCGGCGCAGGGCGAGGTTCATCCGTCCCGTGCCGACGCACTCGCGCCAGGCGTCGGACAGGACGCCGATCGGTTGGGTGGGGACGACGACGGACACGGGACTCCTCGGGGACGGGCGTGGTGGCGTGGGACGAGCACGGCCGGTAGCGCCACGGTACGTGGCACTACCGGCCGTCGGGGCTGGCTCGGTCAGCCGTTCTCTTCCTCGTAGCGCTGCTGCGCGGTGTTGACGATGTCCATGAAGGCCGTGAGGTTCTGGCCCTCGAGCTCGGCCACGTAGGCGTCCCACTCGGAGATGTCACGCTGGCCGATGATGAATGCGAGCGTGTTCTGCGTGACGTAGTCGCGCAGCGCCGTCTCGTAGAGGCTGGCCTGCTCGCGCTCCACCTCGTCCATCGGGTACGACGGGGGCAGCGGTGCCTGCTCCTTGTCCGCCATGAGCTCCTGCCACTCGCGCTCCTCGTCGGAGAGCATCGACAGGACGAGGTCCTGCGTGGAGCCGTGCGCGTGCATGAACACGCCGTTGTGGTAGCCCATGTCGACCTGGAGGTTGGTCGGCGCACCGGGGTTGAGCGACTGGATGGTGAGGTCGGGGTTGAGGACGCGGGTCTCGCCGTCGCGGGTGAAGGTCTCACCCTCGATGCCCCACTTGGCGAACTCCATGCCCTCGTCCGAGTAGTACATCCAGTCGATGAACTGGAGCATCGCGACGAAGTTCTCCTCCTCGGCGGCATCGGCGGAGATCATGAGGCCGCTCTCGAGGCGCGTGCCACCGATGACGTCACCGGCAGGGCCGGCGGGGACGCGGATCTTGTCGAGCTGGTAGGTGCCCGCGCCGAGGGTCTCGTCGAGCGTGTCACGGGCACGCAGGAGCTCCTGCGCGTTCGTGGTGATCGAGAACGAGTCCCCGGAGACGAGCTTCGCGTTCGCGGTGTCGTCGTCCTGCGTGACGCTCTCGGGGTCCATGAGGCCGTCCTCGACAAGGCCGCGGAAGTACTCGACCAACGCCTTGTACTCGTCGGTGGCACCGGCGTACACGAACTCGCCGGCCTCCTCGTCCCAGATCGCGCCGGAGCCGTAGCCCCAACCGGCGACGGTCCCGTACGACGCGGAGGCCACGTTGAGCATCGCGCCGAGGGGGGTGGGGACGCTGAAGCGGTCGGACAACGGGTAGGCGTCCGGGTTGGCCTCCTTGACCGCCGCGAAGGAGTCCGCGAGGTCGTCCCAGGTCTCGGGAGCGGTGTCTGCTCCTGCTGCCTCGAACACGTCGGTCCGCACGGCCAGCGTGTAGTCGGGGCGGACCTGCTCGAGGATGCCCGGCAGCATGTAGTACTTGCCGTCCTCCTGGCGCAGGGTGTCGAGCTCCGGCTCGAGCTTCCACTTCTCCACCTTGTCGGCGAAGTGCGGCATGTGGTCGATGTAGTCGCTCACGGGGAGCAGCGCGCCCGACGCCACGAACTGGGACTCCTGGCCCGGGTACGTGACCGGGATGATGTGCGGAGCGTCGCCGGCGCCCACGAGCAGGTTGCGTCGCTGCTCGTAGTCGCTCAGCGGGGCGCTCGTCATCGCGAACGAGACCTTGTTGGTCTCCTTGAGGTGCGTGAGGAACTCCCAGTCCTCCTGCAGGGGGTAGTTGGGGTGGTCGCGGTAGAGCATGGAGAACTCGACCGGCTCGGTCGCCACGAAGGTGTCGCCGACGGCGAAGTCCTCCATGGCGCCGACCATGTTGTCCTCGAGCTCGGACGGGTCGACGGTGCCGCCACCGCCGCCACCGCCGTCGTCGCTGCCGCATGCAGCGAGCGTGAGTGCCAGCGTGCTGGCCGTGAGACCGGCGAGCAGCCGCCTGGTGTTGGTCCTCATCGTTCCTTGCCTTTCGTGGTGAACATCGTCGTTCAGGTCGCGAACGCTCGGTGAGTGGGAAACGCCTCGGGTGGGACGGTCAGCCCTTCACGGCGCCGAGCATGATGCCCGACACGAAGTACTTCTGGATGAAGGGGTAGAGGCAGATGATCGGCAGGACGGTCAGGACCATCGTCACCGACTGGATGTTGGCCGCGACCTGCGTGAGGCCGTCGCTGCCGCTCCCTGCGACGGACGCCGCGTTGGTGGCCCCGGCGATGAGGTTCCGCAGGTACACGGTCACCGGGTACATCTTGGCGTCGTCGAGGTAGAGGAAGGCCGTGAACCAGGAGTTCCAGAAGGACACGGCGTAGAAGAGGACCATGGTCGCGATGACCGCCTTGCTCAGCGGCAGGACGATGCGCAGGAGGGTCCCGTACGTGCTCAGACCGTCGATGGCCGCGGCCTCCTCGAGCTCCTCGGGCATGTTCTCGAAGAACGACTTCATGACGAGGAGGTTGAACACGCTGAGCGCGTTCGGGAGGACGATCGCCCAGATGGTGTTCGTCATGCCCAGGTTGTTGATGAGCACGTAGTTGGGGATGAGCCCGCCGTTGAAGAACATCGTGAACACGGCGATGCCGATGAAGAGGTTCCGGCCGCGGAGGGTCTTCTTCGAGATCGCGTACGCGAAGGTCGTCGTGATGACCATGGCGATCACGGTGGCGACGACGGTGTAGACGACGGTGTTCTTGTAGTTGGTCCAGAACAGGCTGTCGCCCGTGACCGTCTTGTACGTCTCGATGTTGAACCCACGGGGAATGAGGTTCACCTGGCCCGCGGTGATGAAGCTCTCGCTCGAGAACGACTGCGCCACGATGTTCGCGAACGGGTAGAGGGTCACGGCCATGACCACGACGAGGAAGATCGTGTTGGCCACGGTGAAGATGCGGTACCCGCGGGTGTCCTTCACCGTCCGGGCGGCCGGGCTCGGCGCAGCCAGCTTGTCGGCGATCGTGGTCGGTTCGGTGGCTACCACAGGCTCGTCCCCACGGTTCGGCGCGAGATCGCGTTGGCGGACAGGATGAGAGTGAGGCCGATGATTGCCTCGAAGAGACCGATGGCGGTCGCGTAGCTGAAGTTCCCGGACTCGATCCCGATGCGGTACAGGTACGTCGAGATGACGTCCGCTGTGGGGTAGGTGAGCGGGTTGTACAGGAGCAGGACCTTCTCGAACCCGACGGCCATGAACGAGCCGATGTTGAGGATGAGGAGGGTGATCATCGTGGGACGGATCCCCGGGAGGGTGATGTGCCACGTCTGCTGCAGACGGTTCGCGCCGTCGATCCGGGCGGCCTCGTAGAGGTTCGCGTCGATCGTGGTGAGGGCGGCGAGGTAGAGGATCGTGCCCCACCCGACGGTCTGCCAGGCCTCGGACGAGATGTAGATGTCCCGGAACCACTCCGGTCGCTGCATGAAGGTGATCGGGTCGCCGCCCACGACCTCGATGATCTGGTTGACCGTGCCCTGCACGGAGAAGATCTGCAGGACCATGCCGGCGACGATGACGATCGACATGAAGTGGGGCAGGTACGAGATCGTCTGGGCGAGCCGCTTGAACCACGACTTGCGGACCTCGTTGAGGAGCAGCGCCAGGATGATCGGCATCGGGAAGACGATGGCGAGGCTCAGTGCGCCGAGGATGACGGTGTTCTGGAAGACGTCCCAGAACTTCGCGTCGTTGATGAAGAGGTTGACGTAGCGCAGCCCGACCCACTCGTCACCGAAGATGCTCCCGCCCGGCCGGAACCGGCGGAACGCGATGACGTTCCCGAGCATCGGGATGTACCGGAAGATCAGCAGGAAGACGATGGGGAGCACGACGAGCGTGTAGAGCTGCCAGTTGCGCCGGAGCTCCTGGCGCAGTGTGCGGTCGTGCTTGCGGCCCTTCTTCCTCGTGCCGCTCGTCGTGGAGACGGCGACCGCGAGCGCTCCGTGGTCGAGCGGACCGGTCGCCCGGCTGCCTCCGGACGGTGCGGACGCCTCGATGTTCTGCGGTGTGGTCACGCGGACACCCCCGCCGGTGCTCCGGTGGCGCTCCACGACTGTGCGTGTCGTTCCATCTGTCGTCCTCCACCACTGCGTCGTGGTCGCAAGATATCGACCTCGGTGTCGATATGTGACCGAGAGTAGACAACGTTTTCATGTCCGGTCAAGTGCGTTCTGTCCGCGCGGATTCCTTGGTTTCGTGCGGATCTCGGTGCGTCGGCACGCCCACTCGTCTCGATAGTTGCTATATCGTTACCAGAGGGGAAGGGCGTTCAACGATGAACGATCCGCGGGCGCGCAGCGCCTGGTACTGACGGAAAGCAGGACCACGATGACGACGGACACGCCACGCGCGACGATCGCGGAGATCGCTCGGGAGGTGGGCGTCTCGGTGCCGACGGTCTCGAAGGTTCTCAACGGCCGCCGCGACGTCTCGTCCGACACCCGGGCCAAGGTCGAGGAGTCGATCGCCCGCCACGGTTACCGGCCACGACGCAGCTGGTCCGCGACCCGCCCGCGTCTCATCGATCTCGTCTTCCACGACCACAACGCCGCCTGGGCCGCGGAGATCATCCGCGGTGTCGAGGCCGTCGCCGGCCCCGCCCGCGTCGGGGTCGTCCTCTCCGAGCTCGGCGGCGCCCACCGGCCGCGCCAGGAGTGGCTCGACGACGTGCTCGCCCGCCGGCCTCTCGGCATCATCCTCGTCATGGCGGAGCTCGACCCGGACCAGAGCCGTCAGCTCGAGTCCCGGTCCATCCCGTGCGTCGTCGTGGACACCGCCGGTGAGCCGCCGGTCGGCGTCCCGGCCGTCGGGTCCGCCAACTGGAGCGGTGGCCTCGCGGCGACACGGCACCTCATCGAGCTCGGGCACCGCCGGGTGGCCGTGATCTCCGGTCCGCCCGACGTCCTGTGCAGCCGTGCCCGGATCGACGGGTACCGCAGTGCGCTCGACCACGCAGGGATCCCGGTGGACCCGACGTTCGTCCGCTACGGGGACTTCAACGTCGGAGGGGGCTACGAGCACGGCATGGAGCTGCTGTCCCGCACGGACCGACCGACCGGCATCTTCGCCGGGAGCGACTACCAGGCGCTCGGGGTGCTGCGTGCGGCGCGCGAGCTCGGCCTGCGGATCCCCGAGGACCTCTCGGTCGTCGGGTACGACGACCTCCCGATCGTCTCGTGGATCGCCCCGGCGCTCACCACGGTGCGCCAGCCGCTGGAGCAGATGGCGTCCACCGCCGCGCGGATGGTGTTCGACCTCGCCGAGGGCACGACGCCCGCGAACTCGCGCATCGACCTGGCGATCGAGCTCGTCGTGCGTGACACGACGGCGCCCCCCGCCGCCTAGGCGTCGGTCGGCGGCTGGCGCGTGAGGTACCGGGCGCCGTCGTTGACGTACGCGTAGTACAGGCCGATGAGGACTCCGCCGCCGATGAGGTTGCCGAGCAGGGCGATGCCCACGTTCGCGGCTGCGAGCCCGACGTCGACGCCGTCGCTCAGGCCGACGATGATGAACAGCACGGTGTTCGCGACGGAGTGCTCGAGGCCGAGGAACGCGAAGATGAACACGGCGACGATCATGACGAGGCTCTTCGTGAGGTCGTCCTTGATGAGGCCGTTGTACACGAGCAGCATCGCCATGTTGATCATGAAGTTGCACAGGATCGCGCGGACGAGCAGGTCGCTCCAGCCGGTCGCGCCGGCGGTGACGAACTCGAGCTTGTGGTCGACCGACGCCTGCATCTCCACCATGGCGGGCCCGTCGACGAGCGTGCTGAACTTGATGAACACGGCGATGAGTGCCCCGCCGAGGGTGTTGCCGACGAAGCACAGACCCAGCAGTCGCAGCGCCTTCACCCAGGTGGTCCGCCGGTAGTACGCGCCGATCGACACGATCATCATGTTCGACGTGAGCAGCTCGGACTTCGAGTAGTAGATGAACACGAGGGCCCACCCGAACACGATGGCTCCGGCGATCCGTCCGAGCGGGCGCAGCGTGCTGTCGCCGACGTCCACGGCGTCGAACGCCGCGATGACCGCGTAGTTCGTCGCGTAGAGGATGCCGATGAGGATCCCCGCCATCGCGGCGCGCTGGAGGTAGCGACGGGCGAGCTCCCCGGAGAGCGTCGTCTTCGTCTCGAGGGCCTCGAGGATGGTGCTGATGAACTGTGTCCCGGGGAACAGGTGGTGCGGGTGTGGCGCCATAGGTTCATGCTGTCACGACGCCGGGCGACGGCGCGGCCCGGAGGTCCCGGGCCGCGCGATCAGTTCGTCGCGAGGATCCCGTCGATCTGGTCGAGCGCCGACGCCATGCCCTCGACCATGCCCATCTGGGCGAGCTGCTCCAGCTGTTCGAGGGTCTCGAAGTGCGAGGTGATGGTCATCCGGGTCCCGTCCGGGGTCTCGTCGAGGCGCACGTCGGCCCAGATCACGGGCATCGCGGTGCTCGGATCTCCCTCGTCGTCGGCGAACCCGTCCTTGAAGCGGAAGGTGCGCGGCTCGTCGACCCCGAGCACCGACCACCAGCCGTGCGACTGCTCGCCCCCGGGACCGGTCATGTGATATTTCATCGTCCCGCCGTCGACGAGCGCGTGCTCGGTGAAGGTCGCGGGCCAGGTGGGCGGGCCCCACCACTGCTCGAGCTGGCGCGGGTCGGACCACAGCTCCCAGACCCGCGACGGCGGCGCGGGGAGCTCCGAGACGAACGTGAGGGTGAGCGCTTCCGGGTCCTTGCTGGTGCTGGTGACAGGCATGACGAGCTCCTCAGGTGGTGGTGCTGCTCGATGGACTGCTCGGTGGACTGCTGACCGGACTGCTGACCGGTGGCGCTCCGTCCGGGGTGGTCCTTCCGGACGCCGTGCCGGTCGACGACCGGAGGACGTCCTCCATGCGCTCGACCCGGCCCCGCCAGAGCTCCTCGTACTCGTCGAGCAACCGTCCGGCTGCCCGGACCTGGGTGAGGTCCCCGCGGACGATCTGCTGGCGGCCGCGGCGCACCTTGGTGACGAGGTGGGCCCGGTGGAGGACGGCCACGTGCTTCTGCACGGCGGCGAACGACATGTCGTAGTGCTGGGCCAGCTCGGAGACGGACGCCTCGTGGGTGAGCACGCGGCTGACGATGTCGCGCCGGGTGGCGTCGGCGAGGGCGCCGAAGACGGCGTCCACGACGGCCGTGTCCGTGGTCATCGTCCCTCCTCGCCGCCGGTTATGTGCAACCGTATGGTTGTACGTTACGCGCGTACCTGGACCCCGGCAAGAGGTCACCAAGGTCAGTGCAGCACCTTGAGGCCGATGACGCAGCCGACGATCCCCAGCAGGAGCAGCACCTTGACGAGCGACACCGTCTCGGCGCCCGTCGCCATCGCGTACGCGACCGTGAGGACGGCGCCGATGCCCACCCACACCGCGTACGCCGTCCCGACGGGAAGGTCGCGCATCGCGTAGGCGAGGCCCGCCATGCTCATGACGAGCGCGACACCGAACAGGACCGACGGTGCGAGCCGGCTGAGTCCCTCCGACCTGCTCAAGGCCGTCGCCCAGACCGCCTCGAGCACACCGGACACCACCAGAACCGCCCAGGCCATACGAATCTCCTCCGCCTGGCCGTCTTGTCGCTGTCCGGGTACGGCTCCCTCGTCCGGGTGCCCCTCGAGGGGCTCCCACCACCGTCGCACGGGCGCGACGGAACTGGCAACGAGCGCAGGACCGACCCGCGACGGGGACGTACTGTGAAAGGACAGGCGGCCGGTGCCGAGGACCCCACAGGGCAGGACCGGCGGCAGACCAGGGGACCCAGGGGACAGTCGGGAAGGTCCGACCATGACGAACCGGCACTACCTCGACCAGTTCGCCACCCGCGCCTCGATGGTGCTCACGGCGGAGGTCGAAGCGAGCGTGACGCTCCGCAGGCGCGGGGTGACCGTGCAGGCCGCCAGCAGCGACGGGCGCTCCCGGCGCTGTGGCCAGGTGGAGGCGCGCGAGAGCATCGGGCCGTGCATCGACGCCACGGAGAGCCTGTGCGCGCAGCTGGTCCCCGACCTCGCCGAGGAGATCCGGTGGACGGCATGGTCCCAGCAGGCGCTCCGCGAGGGCTTCCGGTCCGTGGTCGTCGTGCCCGCGAGCGCCGGCGCCGGGACCGCGCTGGCGCTCAACCTCTACTCCCGTGCGCGGGACCCGTGGGGCCCGGCGCTCCTGCTGGCTGCGGACGGCTACGCCCAGCTCGCAGCACTGGCGGCCGCGCTGCAGCTGCACCTCGAGCTGCCCGCGGACGAGGGCGCCGGGCTCTCACGCCTTCGCGAGGACCTCTTCGTCGAGCACGTCGTCGGGGTGATCATGGCGTCCAACGGCTGCTCGGAGCCCGAGGCGCGCGTGATCTTCGAGTCTGCGTCCTCGAGCCGGAACGTCTCGCGCAGAGAGGTCGCCGAGTCGTTGCTCGGCGCACTCACCGAGCGAGGGACCCCGGGGTGAGGTCGGCAAGGATCTCGCGGGCGAGCTCCCGCGGCGCGAGCTCGGGGAGCCAGTGGCCCTCCTCGACGAGCTCGACGAACGAGTAGGGCGCGCGCACGAAGTCGCGGGTGAGCTCGGCCGCCCGGCGGCCGAGCGCGACGTCCCTGCGTCCCCACACGTACGCCGTGGGGACCCGCACGCGCGCGTCCACCGGGTCCATCCTCGCGCCCCCGGGCAGGAACGCGCCGCGGTACCAGTTGAGGGCCGCGGTGAGGGCGCCCGGCCTGCTCATGGTCGCGGCGTAGTCCTCGGCCACGTCCTGCGGGAGCCCGCTGGAGTCGAGCCACTCCACCATGTGCGCGTCCAGCCACCGCTCCGGCAGGACGGGCAGCTGGAAGAACGCCATGTAGGTGGACCGCAGGGGCTGGTCGGAGGACAGCATGGCTGCGCGGAAGGCCCCGGGGTGCGGCGTGGAGGCGACGGTCAGTCGGTCGAGCCGTTGCGGGGCGACGAGCGCGAGCTGCCATGCGACGAACCCTCCCCAGTCGTGACCCACGACGTGCACCTTCTCGGATCCGGAGGCGTCGATGAGGGCGAGGGTGTCGCGCACGAGCTCCGCGATCCGGTAGGCGCCGCGCGCGTGCGGCATGGCGCCGGGGGAGTAGCCGCGCTGGTCCGGAGCGAGGGTGCGGTAGCCGGCGTCGTTGAGCAGGGCAGCGACCCCGGACCACGACCCGCGGTTCGCGGGGAAGCCATGAAGGAGGACGATCACCGGGCCGTCGAGCGGTCCGGAGTCGGTGACGTCGAACGTGAGTCCGTCGCGGCTGTACGTCTCGAGCCGGTCCATGATCCTCCTCGGTGAGCGCCTGTCCGTGCGAGCCACGCTACCGACAAGCCGACGGACGCGTCGGTCGGCGGTGGGTGCGGTGTGCCGGCCGGAACAACGTGCCGCGGCGGGTGGTTGATGCCGGAGGCGCCGGTCGCTCACCAGCATCCGCGTCGCTCTGCACCTACGACGAACGGACTGCCACCATGACCGACCTCTTCGAGCCCACCACCCTCGGCTCGCTCCAGCTCGCCAACCGGGTCGTCATGGCTCCGCTCACCCGCACCCGCTCGGGCAGCGACGGCGTCCCCGGGGACATCGTCGTCGAGCACTACGCGCAGCGCGCCTCCGTGGGGCTCATCATCAGCGAGGGCACGTACCCGTCGTCCGCCGGGCAGGGCTTCGTCGGGCAGCCGGGGCTCGTCACCCCCGAGCAGCTTGCCGGGTGGCGCCGCGTGACGGATGCCGTGCACGCCGCGGGTGGCCGCATCGTCGCGCAGGTCATGCACGCCGGGCGCGTGTCGCACCCGAGCATCAACGGTGGCCGGCCCGTCGTCGCACCGAGCGCCCTCGCGATCGACGGCGAGACGCACACGCCGCTCGGCAAGGAGCGGCTGCCGGTCCCGCACGCGCTCACCACCGAGGAGCTCGCCGGTGTCACGCAGGAGTTCGTCAGCGGCTCCCGCCACGCGATCGAGGCCGGGTTCGACGGCGTCGAGCTCCACGGTGCCAACGGCTACCTGCTGCACGAGTTCCTCGCCCCCACCTCGAACGTGCGCGACGACTCCTACGGCGGGTCCCCGGAGAACCGCGCGCGGTTCGTCATCGAGACGGTCCGCGCCGTGGCCGCAGAGATCGGCGCGGACCGCGTCGGCCTGCGCATCTCCCCGGAGCACAACATCCAGGGCGCGCTCGAGACCGACCCTGCCGACGTCGCCGCCACCTACGGGTACCTCCTCGAGGAGCTCGCGCCTCTCGGCCTGGCCTATCTCAGCGTGCTGCACCGCGAGCCGACGGGCCCGCTCGTCCAGGACCTCCGCGCACGCTTCGGTGGGCCCTTCGTCGCCAACTCCGGGTTCGGTGTCGTCACGACACGCGACGAGGCGATCGCCCTTGTGGCCGAGGGGCACGCGGACGCGGTCGCCGTCGGGCGGCCCGTCATCGCCAACCCGGACCTCGTCCGCCGCTGGCGTGAGGGTCGCGAGCTCAACGAGCTCGTCCAGGCGACGGTCTACGGACCGGGCGCCGAGGGCTACACGGACTACCCGCTGCTCGACGCGTCCTGACCTGGTCGCACGGTCGCCCGGGCGCCTAAGCGGTGTCCCCGGACCGGCCGTGCGCGACGCCGGTCGCGAACCCGAGCGGGATGCCGGCGCCCGGGGCGCCGATGGTCACGAGCGCGGGCTCGGCCGGACCGCCGCAGCACGAGGCTGCGCCGTTCTCGGCGCTGTCGTCGGCCGCGCTGTCGTCGGCAACGACGTCCGTCGAGCAGACTCCCGTCGTCGGCAGGTCGAGCTCGACGGCGTCGGCGGACGCGCGGTCGCCGGCCAGGGCCGCGGCGATGGAGCGCACCTGCTCGTAGCCGGTGGCGAGGAGGAACGTCGGGGCGCGGCCGTAGCTCTTCATGCCGACGATGTAGAAGCCGGCGTCCGGGTGGGCGAGGAGTGCCTCACCGTGCGGGGGGACCGTGCCGCACGAGTGCGCCTCCGGGTCGATGAGGTCGGCGAGCCCGCGCGGGCACTCCAGCGCCGGGTCGAGGTCGACCCGGACCTCGCGCAGGACGTCGAGGTCCGGACGGAACCCGGTCGCGTTGACGATCCGGTGGACCGTGAGGTCGAGGACGTCGTCCCGGGTCCGGCCGAGCACCCGGATGTCGTCGCCCTCGGGCGCGAGCCGCTCGAGCGACACGCGCGTGACGAGGGTGACGAGGCCGGACTCCACCGCCTCCTTGAGGCGGGTCCCGAGGAGCCCGCGGGCGGGGAGCTCGTCGGCCGCGCCGCCGCCGAAGAGCCGGCGGGCGGACCCGCCCCGGATCGCCCAGGTGATCCGGGTGGTCGGTGCGCTGGCGGTCAGCTCGAGGAGTGCGAGCACCGTGTTGGCGGCGGAGTGCCCCATGCCGACGACGAGGGTGTGGTGTCCGGCGAAGTCGTCACGGTCGGCACCGAGGACGTCGGGCAGCGGGCCGGCGAGGCTGCTTCCGAGCGTGTCCTCGCCGAGCGCGGGCAGCCCGCCGCCGCCCAGCGGGTTCGGTGTCCCCCAGGTGCCGGAGGCGTCGATCACGGCGCGGGCGAGGATGTCCGTGACCTGTCCGTCCTCGACGATCCGCACGCGGTAGGGCGCCCGGTCCCGGCCGAGGCTGCGTGTCTTGTCCGCGCCGTCGCGGGTGATGCCGACGACGCGCGCGCCGGTGCGCAGCCTGGCGGCGATCTGCGGCGTTGCGGCGAGCGGCGCGAGGTAGCGCTCCACGAGCTCCGCCCCTGTCGGCAGCGCGTCGGGGTCCGGCGCACCCCAGCCCGTGGGCTCGAGCAGGCGGCGCGCGGCGGCGTCGACGTCGTACCGCCAGGGTGAGAAGAGGCGGACGTGACCCCAGGCGGAGACGGCTGCAGCGGCGTCCTGGGCCTGCTCGACGACGAGGGGTTCGAGCCCACGCTCAAGGAGGTGGGCAGCGGCGGCGAGGCCGACCGGACCTGCTCCGACGACGAGGACCGGCAGCGTGCCAGCGGGCTGGTTCATGGTGCTCCTGCGACTCGAGAACTGCTGGATCGAAAATTTCCGATCTATGCGAGGATCATGGCATGACGATCCCGCTCGTGACCACCCGGTGCTGCGCTCCCGCGATCAGCGACTCCCTCGACGCCAGCGAGGCGGAGCGGATCGCCGCCGGGTACCGGGCCCTGGGGGACGCGACACGTCTGCGCCTCCTCGCGCTGGTGTCCGCCGCCGACGGCGGCACCGCGTGCGTCTGCGACCTCACCGCTCCGGTGGGTCTGAGCCAGGCCACGGTGAGCCACCACCTCAAGATCCTCGTCGACGCCGGCCTGCTCACCCGGGAGCGCCGCGGGACGTGGTCCTACTACTCCGTCGTCCCGCAGCGGCTCGACGAGCTCGGGCGTCAGCTGCTCGGCCCAGCGCCGGAGTCACTGTGAGCACCCACCCCGGCCCAGCCACGCCCGCGGCTGCGGCGCGCCTGTCGACCCTCGACCGGTGGCTGCCCGTCTGGATCGGGGCTGCGATGGTCGTCGGGCTCGTGCTCGGACGCTTCGTCCCCGCACTTGCCGACCTCCTCGGCCACCTCGAGATCGGCGGCATCTCCGTCCCCATCGGGATCGGGCTGCTCGTCATGATGTACCCCGTCCTGGCCAAGGTCCGCTACGACAAGGTGGCCGCGGTCGCCGGGGACAGGCGCCTGCTCGTCAGCTCGCTCGTGCTCAACTGGGTCGTCGGTCCGGCGTTGATGTTCGCCCTCGCGTGGATCTTCCTCGCCGACCTGCCCGAGTACCGCACGGGGCTCATCGTCGTCGGGCTGGCCCGGTGCATCGCGATGGTCGTCATCTGGAACGACCTCGCCTGCGGGGACCGTGAGGCCGCTGCGGTCCTCGTCGCGATCAACTCCGTCTTCCAGGTCGTCGCGTTCTCGCTGCTCGGCTACTTCTACCTCACCGTCCTGCCCGGCTGGCTCGGGCTCGACACCCAAGGGCTTGACGTCTCCGTCGGGCAGATCGCCCTCAACGTCCTCGTCTTCCTCGGCGTCCCGCTGCTCGCCGGGTTCGCGTCGCGGTACGTGGGGGAGCGCGCCAAGGGGCGCGCCTGGTACGAGGAGCGGTTCGTGCCGCGGATCGGGCCGTGGGCGCTCTACGGTCTGCTCTTCACGATCGTCCTGCTGTTCGCCCTGCAGGGCGAGGCCGTCACGTCCAACCCGCTCGACGTCGTGCGCATCGCCCTCCCGCTCCTCGTGTACTTCGCAGTCATGTGGGGCGTCGGGATCGTCACCGGCAAGACGCTCGGCCTCGGGTACGCCCGTTCGACGACGCTCGCCTTCACGGCAGCGGGCAACAACTTCGAGCTCGCGATCGCCGTCGCCATCGGCACGTTCGGGGCGACCTCCGGTCAGGCCCTCGCTGGCGTCGTCGGGCCGCTCATCGAGGTCCCCGTCCTCGTCGGGCTCGTCTACGTCTCGCTCTGGCTCGGTCGGTGCTGGTTCGGCGTCGACCCGCTCGCCGAACCAGCACCCGACCTGCCGACCGCCACCGCGATACCCGCACTCACCCAGGAGCCGTCATGACCTCGATCCCCACCACCGAGCTGCAGACGCCGAGCGCGCTGTTCGTCTGCGTCCACAACGCCGGCCGCTCCCAGATGGCCGCGGGGTTCCTCCGCGTGCTGTCCGGCGGCGCCGTCGAGGTGCGCTCGGCCGGCTCCATGCCGGCCGACGAGATCAACCCGACCGCGGTCGAGGCGATGCTCGAGGTCGGCATCGACATCCGCACCGAGGTGCCGAAGGTCCTCACGAGCGAGGCCGTCCGGGCGTCCGACGTCGTCATCACCATGGGCTGCGGCGACGTCTGCCCGATCTTCCCCGGCAAGCGCTACGAGGACTGGGCGCTCGAGGACCCGGCCGGCCAGGGCCTCGAGGCGGTCCGCCCGATCCGCGACGAGATCCGGTCGCGCATCGTCACGCTCCTCGGCGAGCTCGGCGTCGAGCCTGTCGAGTAGGGCACGTGGTGCTGGGGGAGCCGTTGCCGCTCCGTCCGCGATGACCTGCTTCCTGCGGGTCTGGTAGTTTTCGCCGGGGCGCGTCAGCGCGTCGCCTGCCTCCCGGTGGTTGCACCTGGGGCGCTCGCGGTCGATGACAAAGGTGGCTCGGATGGTGGTCCTCGGCGAGTACGCCCGCGCGGTCCGTCGTTCCGGGGCCAAGACGACGGCATGGGATGAGCTACCGCCGGACGTAGAGCTGTGAGACGGCGGGGCGTGAAGACGGTCCGTGGGGTGCGAGGGGCCGCGCTCCTGACGGCGTTGCTCGCCGTGGGTGGGTGCGGGATCTTCCCGGCACGGGAGGAGCCGGTCTCTCTCGACGAGGCGCTCGCCTCGCGTGACGCCGTCCGGAGGCAGACCCAGGACGTCATCGAGGTCGTGGCCGGAGAAGGCCTCATGTTCGAAGATGCATCCGGCCGATGGGATACGTGTGACATGAACGCGACGCTGTGGCAGTACTCGGCCGATGCCGCGCTGTACGCCGAATCGGCGTCCATCGAGGTTCTCGACGAGGTCCAGGACAGCGTTGAGGCAGAGACGCGCTGGCGGTTGTCTACGACGAACCAGAAGGACCGGGCCTCGGCGCAGGGAGACCTGGACGGCATGTCGATGAAGCTGCTCACGTACGCGGACAAGGAGCTCTTCGGGGTTCTCCTGTTCGGTCCGTGCCTGCCCATCGCTGAGGAGGACCGAGACTCGCTCGACCAGGGCGACATCGGTTCGCAGGACCTCGAGATCCCTGGCTTCGACGAATCGTGACCGGAGGAGCCGTACTGTGCCGAGCGACAGGTTGATGAACACGGAGCCGGCGAGCCGGCAGCCGTCTCACGGTGCAGCGCGACGGCGGCGCTGGGGCGTGAAGGCAGTCCGTGGGGTCCGGGGGGCCGTGCTCCTGACGGCGTTGCTCGTCGTGGGTGGGTGCGGGCTGCTGCCAGCGCGGCCGGAGCCGGTGTCTCTCGAGGAGGCGCTCGCCTCGCGCGAGGCTGTCCGGGGGCACGTCCAGGACGTCGTCGTGGCCGTCGCCGGAGAGGGGCTGGCGTTCCAGCATGCGAACGGGCGCTGGGCCACCTGCACTGACAACGGAACCGAGTGGAGGTATTCGGCCGATGCCGTGCTGCATGCCGAATCCTTCTCCATCGAGGTTCTCGACGAGGTCGTGGACAGGGTTGAGGAGGAGACGGCGTGGCGGTTGTCGACGACGAACCAGAAGGACCGGGCTTCGGCACGCGGGGATGTGGACGGAATCTCGATGAGGCTGCTCACCTACGCGGACAAGGACCTGTTCGGTGTTCGTCTGTTCGGTCCCTGCCTGCCCATCGCCGAGGACGACGAGGATTCCCTCGACCAGGGCGACATCGGTTCGCAGGACCTCGAGATCCCTGGCCTCGACGAACCGTGACCGCTGGACCCGTGCTGTGCCAGGCAACAGACCCGAGGGACGGAAGGATGATCATGTCGCGCTCGCGATGGACGACCACGATGCTCGGCCTGCTCTTCGTCGCCACCCTCTCGGCATGCGGCGACGACGCCGGACACGATGAGCCGACCGCGAAGGTGGGTACGGGCGAGGCGACGCAACCCTCCGACGCGCCCGATCCGGACCCCACGATCGAGCCGACGGCCGCTGCCGGCTGTTCGTTGCCAGGCATCGACGCGCTCGTCGAGAGGAGCTTCGGTGGCGCGACGGACCTCGGGCTGACGTTCGTCGATGACACGGAGCTGGCGAGTGCGCCCAGCTTCGCCCAGTACGTGAACGCACAGACCGTCGCCCGGGCCGCGGGCGGGGACTTCTGCCTGTGGACCGGCGGACGAGGGCTCGTCACGGTGCTCGGGCAGGAGCTCGCGCCGGCCGAGAGCAAGGCGGTCAACACCACCTTGGTCGGCCTCGTGGAGGACGGGTCCGTTGAGCGGCTCGACGGGTTGGGCGACCTCGCAGTGTGGTGGGTGGACGCCCCGAACGTCTTCGGAGCGGACCAGTTCAAGCATCTTGAGGTGACGGACGGTCTTGGATACACCGTCGTGGGTGTGGGATGGGACGTCGAGGAGGTCGGGACAGACCCGTTCCCGGTCGACGTGCTGGTGCCGATGGCTGAGCAGGTGCTCGGCAGCGTCCGGTGACGCAGGGGAGTCAGGCAGCGAAGGCGAGCTGTTGGCCGATGGCGGCCAGCAGGTCCTCGACGGTGACCGACCGCTGCGACGCGCAGGCGCAGATCGCGATGCCGGAGGCCCGGAGGAAGTACCCGAGGGCGCCGAGCGCCTGAGACGGTTCCTTGTCGATCTCCTCGACGAGGGAACCGGAGATGAAGGCGAGCCCGCGCAGGCACAGGGCGTCGTCGAGCAGGTTCGCCATGCGCACCGCTGACGGCAGGACCGCCGCGTAGTCCCGGTCGGTCTGCTCACGGATCACCCGGAGCGCGACCTCGGTGGACCCGTCGTAGGCGCCGAGGGTTGCGGCGTCCTTCGCGAAGCTGTGCCACATCGTGCGTGTCGCCGCGAGGAGCGAGATGCGCTCGCCGATGGGGAGCTCGGCGAACTCCCGGAAGAGGGTCTCGGTGGACTCGGGCATGACGATGAAGCCTGTGAGCATGCCGAAGGCACGACGGGCGTGCTCACCGTCGACGGTCACGTGCAGGGCGTCGCTCATCATCACCTTTCCACCATCGGCATCCATCATGCGTCCGAAAGGGCTTCACGGCCAGAATTCCGGGCAGCGCTGTCCACGTGTCGGACGCCAGACCCGTCTGCTCGCAGTCGTGGGAACACATGCCCTGGCGGACTGCCGCCGACCGGGGCTGGGACCTAGGACGTGCGACGTCGCGCCAGCGCCCGGACCGCCGAGCACGCGAACCACCCGCCGATGACCCACGGGGCGGCGACGAGCACCGGGTCGATCGGCTGGTGCACGAGGTCCGTGCGCTTCTGACCCACCCGGGACCGCCATCCGTGGTGGCTGATCTCGCTGCGGATGCCCGTCTCGACGACGGGGTTGTCCGGGTGGACCGTGGTGAACGACCGCAGCGTCTCTTCGAGGACGTCGACGCGGTCCGCGGCGATGAGCAGCAGCCAGTGTGCGGCGCGGGCCTCGCTGTACCGCGCGTACGCGTACCGGCGGATCACCCCGGAGAACCCCTTGAGCGGCTGGGCGGTGCCGAACACGGGCGTGAGCATCTCGTGCTCGATGGACCGCTCGCGCGGCGATCGCTCCTCCTGGAGATCCGGGAAGTCCCAGTGGGCTCCCGTGGCACCGGGGTCGAACCGCTCCTTCGGGTACGAGGGGCGGTCGGCGGGGTCGAGGTCAGCGCCCCACCCCGGGATGCGGGCGCGCAGCTCGTCGATGGACTCGGGCAGCGGCGGCTTGTCCGGCGTGTACGGCATGGTGTGTCCCGCCCCTCTCAGCTGGCCACGATGATCGGCTTGATGCACTCGTCGAGCTTCGACGAGAAGATGTGATATCCCTCGGCGATGTGCTCGAGGGGGATGCGGTGCGTGATGATCTCGCTCGGTTTGAGGTACCCGTTCTGGATGTGCTCGAACAGGCGCGGCCACTGCCGCTTCACCGGGCACTGGTTCATCCGGAGCGTGAGGCCCTTGTTCACGGCGTCGCCGAACTTCACGGCGCTGAAGATCGGTCCGTAGGCGCCGACGACGCTGATGTTCCCGCCCTTGCGGACGGCGTCGATGGCCCAGTTGAGCGCGACGGGCGAGCCGCCCTGGAGCTTGAGCTTGGCGGCGGTGACGTGCTGCAGGAGGTTCCCGTCGGCCTCGGCGCCGACGGCGTCGATCGCGACGTCCGCCCCGAGCCCGCCGGTGATGTGCTTGAGGAGCACGACGACGTCGTCGTGCTCGACGAAGTTGTACGTCTCGGCGTGCGCGAACTCGCGGGCCTTCGTGAGCCGGTACTCGAGGTGGTCGATGACGATGACCCGGCCGGCCCCCATGAGCCACGCTGACTTCGCAGCGAACAGCCCCACGGGCCCCGCGCCGAACACGACCACCGTGTCGCCCCGGGCGATGTCACCGAGCTGAGCCCCGAAGTACCCGGTGGGGAGTGCGTCGGTGAGCATCACCGCGTCCTCCTCGTCCATCCACTCGGGGATGATCGTCGGCCCGACGTCGGCGAACGGCACACGCACGTACTCGGCCTGCCCGCCGTCGTACCCGCCCGTGGTGTGGGAGTACCCGTAGATGCCACCGACGGCGGTGGCGTTGGGATTGACGTTGTGGCAGTTGGAGTAGAGGCCCCGCGCGCAGAAGAAGCACGACCCGCAGAAGACGTTGAAGGGCACCATGACGCGGTCGCCGACGGCAAGGTTCTGGACGGAGGACCCGACCTTCTCGACGACGCCGATGAACTCGTGACCGAAGGTGTGGCCGACGCGGGTGTCCGGCATGAGGCCGTGGTACAGGTGCAGGTCCGACCCGCAGATCGCGCCCTTCGTCACCCGCACGATGGCGTCGTTCGGGTGCTCGATCCGAGGCATGTCCTTCTCCTCGACCCGGATCCGGTAGGGCCCTCGGTACACCATCGCTCGCATCAGCGCCGCCTTGTCAGAGCAGTGTCGGGTGGGACCGGCTCAGCATCACACGGACGGCGTGACCTCGCCGCTCGAGCCAGGAGCTCGCGCGCAGCACGGCGAGACGCACGGCTGGCCCCCCTTACGCGACGACGTCGAGCACCAGTCCGCTGTGGTCGACGGTCGCGGGCACCGGGTCGGACGCGAGGTACCGGGCGCGGGAGAAGGACAGGTCGAGCATCGACGAGGTCCGCGCGAGGAACTGGGACGAGACGAGCAGCAGGAGGTTGCGACCGGGGCACGAGGCGGGACCGCCGCTGAACGGGACGAGCGCCCACTCGTGGTCCGCCCGCCCGTCGAGCCAGGCCTCGGGGGTGACGTCGTCCGCCCAGTCCAACCGGTCGTCGTCCCGGTGGAAGAACGCACTGGTGATGACGAACCCGGTCCCCGCGTCCAGCGTGCGGTCCCCCCACCGCGTGGCGTCGGTGCTGTCCCGCAGGATGACCATCGTCGTCGGCCACAGACGTACGGACTCCAGGACGAAGCCGCGCGCGAGGGGCAGCGCCGGGACGTCGTCGGCGAGCTCGTGGTGCACGCGCTCGCGGTCCGCGGGCCGGGAGACGAGGACCGCGAGGGCGCGGAAGGCCGCGATGGCGCCGGCGTCGAAGGCGAAGAGCCAGTGGGGGATCTGCCCGACCGGGTCGACGCCCGAGGCATCGTCACGAGCCCGCGCGGCGAGCGTCCCGGGTTCGGCGCGGGCGACGTAGTCCCGGATCGATGCCTCGAAGTCGCGGCGCAACCAGGACCGGCGCGGGTGGAAGAACGACCAGTTCGCGTCCCGCCGCAGGGTGTTGAGCACCTCGGTGAGCCGGGTGTCCTCCCGGGCGGCCTCACCCAGCACGAGCGTGCGGACGGGTCGCCAGTACGCGGCGGAGAAGGTCGGCCAGTCGAGGTGACCCTGCTGCCGGGCGTCGTCGGCCACGGCGGCGGTCTCCCGCTCGATGACCCGGGTGAACCACTCCCCGTCACGGTGGACAGGCTCGCGCATGTCCAGGACGGACTCGTTGAAGGGCCGACGCGCTACGCGGTCCGGGGTGGGAGAGATGAGGACGCCGTCGGGCCCGAAGTGGCGCAGCGCGCCCCACTTCTCCGTCGACGCCGGGGTGAACGGCGTCGGTGAGCCCTCCAGGACGCGATGGACGTCCGCCGGCCGGGTGAGCAGCACCATGCGCCGTGGGCCGAGCCGCAGGACGAGGGGCGCCCCGCCGTGCCGCTTCCGCAGCTTCCGGAGCAGGGCCGACGCCCGACGGTCGGTCTGGTGGCGCTCCGCCCACGCCGTCATGCGCGGGCGCCGCACGATGGCGCCCTGCGCCACCATGGGCAGCAGCACGTCCTTGAGCACCAGGGCGCTCTCACGTGCACTCAGGTCGACCGGCGTCGAGCTCATGCGGCTCCTCCTCGGGGCGGTCGGCGGCGCGGACGCACTTCATCGTGACCCCGGGGGGTGCCGGTCGCATCTGGGTGGCGAACGGATACCGTGGAGTGAGCACATCACCACGGGGAGGGGACAGCCATGATCGTCGTCACCGGAGCCACAGGTCACCTCGGACGCCTCGTCGTCGAGGATCTTCTGGAGCGGGGTGTGGCCCCGGAGTCCGTCACCGCCACCGGGCGGTCCACCGCGAAGCTCGCCGACCTCGCGGAGCGCGGCGTGCGCACCGCACGCGCCGACTTCGAGGACCGCTCGAGCCTGGAGACGGCGTTCGACGATGCCGACACCGTGCTCATCGTGTCGACGGGCGCGATCGGCCGGCAGGTGCGGCTCCACACGCACGCGATCGAAGCGGCCGATGCGGCCGGAGCAGGACGCATCGTCTACACCTCCGCGCTGCGGGCCGGCTCCACGCCGCTCATCCTCGCGCCCGAGCACCTCGAGACGGAGCAGGTCATCCGGGACTCCGGGGTGCCCTTCACCATCCTGCGCAACGGTTGGTACACCGAGAACTACCTGCCGGACCTCGCTCGCGCGAAGGAGACGGGCGTCCTCGTCGGGAGTGTCGGCAACGGGCGCGTCGCCCCGGCCTCGCGCGCCGACTACGCGGCGGCCGCCGCGCAGGTGCTCATCGGTACCGGCCACCAGGGACGCACCTACGAGCTCGCCGGAGACGTCGCCCTCGGCTACGACGAGCTCGCGATCGCCTTCTCCGAGGTCGCTGGACGGACGGTCACCTACGAGGACGTCGACCCGGCCGAGCACGCCCGCATCCTCCGGGAGGCGGGACTCGACGAGCAGACCGTGGGATTCCTCGTCGCCCTCGACGGGAACATCCGCGACGGCGCCCTCGAACCGGTGGGGACGGACCTCTCCCAGCTGCTCGGGCGCCCGACGACGCCGGTCGTCGAAGGGTTGCGCGCGGCGGTCTGATCGCCGGTGGGGAACCCGCCGGAGGTCGTGGTGCACCGGACCGACCGCCTCGACCGCGGTGAGAGCTGCCCGCCCACGCGTCCGGGGAGTCGTCCCCATGGCACGTCGGTCGTTCACCGAGCAGCGGGCGCCGCTGCGGGTGAGACTGATGGACCCAACGGACGGAGGAGGCCCAGATGAACGACACGACGCACGCCCCGAAGGTCGTCCTCAGCGGTGCGGCCGGCCGGATCGGCACCTACCTGCGCCAGCAGGACGGCGGCCTGTCGGCTCTCGGATGGCGCCTGCACCTCGTCGACGCCGACGAGCCGGACGGACTCGGCCCTGACGAGCCCTTCGACCGGGTGGACCTCAGCGACGAGGAGTCCGCCGACGACCTGGTCCGGTCGATGGAAGGCGCCGACGCTGTCGTCCACATGGCGGGGATCCCCACCGAGGACAGCTGGACGCGGATCAGGCGGGCCAACATCGACGGCACGTACCGGCTGCTCGAGGCGGCGCGCCGCGCCGGTGTGCGACGCGTCGTGCTCGCCAGCTCGAACCACGCCGTCGGGTACTACCCGTCCGGTGCGGTCGCCCGCACCGACCAGCAGGTGCGTCCCGACTCCTACTACGGCGTCTCCAAGGCGGCGCTCGAGGCCCTCGGCAGCCTGTACGCCGACAAGTACGGGCTCGAGGTGGTGTCCTTGCGGATCGGTCTGTGCGCGGACCGGCCGGCGACGACGTTCGACCTCGGCATCTGGCTGAGCCCCTCGGACAGCGTGCGGCTCGTCGACGCAGCGCTGCGCGGGCCCGTGCACGGCCCGGTCGTGGCCTACGGCATCTCGGCGAACACCCGCGCCTGGTGGGACATGTCGACCGCCCACGCCCTCGGGTACGTACCGCAGGACGATGCGAGCAGCTATGCCCACCAGGTCGTCGAGTACGAGGGACCGTTGGGTGTGCTCGGGCACGACATGACGGCGGCCGACCCGCACCGCTGAGCGCTCTCCGAACGGGCCCGGCGGGGAGCTCGAGCAGATCCGGGAACACGGAGAGGCAGGGACGCCGCATCGGCGACGTCCCTGCCTCTCGTGCCGTGACCGCCGCGGTGGCTGCGGCGGTCGTCCGGCTCAGCCCTTCGCGGGCGGTACCGGGCCGTAGACGGGCGGCACCTCAGCCATCTCGAGGTCGGCCGTGGCCTGGATGAGGGCCAGCAGCTCGGTGTCGAGCCCGGGGGAGAACTCCTCGAACCGCTCCTCGGCGATCGTGGACGGGACGCCGGCGGGCGCCTGCTCGTCCGCGAGCAGCTCGGTGCCGTCCTTCGAGGGTGACATGCCCTGGAAGATCTTGCCGGCCTCGGACGCGTTCGTCAGGTCGAACGTGTACTGCTTGCTCTGCAGCCCCAGGTCGACGAGCTTCTTGACCTCCGGGAACTTCTCGGCGTTGGTCTTGGGGATCGGCAGGAGCTTGCCCCAGTCGACACCGAGGGTCTCGAGGGCCTTCGCGTACGCGTTCTCGTGCGCCTGGTCCCGGACGATGAGGTAGGACAGCGTCGAGCGAGCCGTCTTGTTGTCCGTCATCTCGTAGATGCGGCACTTCTGCAGCCGGCCCGTGGACTCGAGCATGAGGTTGTAGAGCAGGTCGAGGACGAGGTTCCCCGAGTTGTAGACGTAGCTGCCGCTCCACGGGTTCCCGGCGGAGTCGACGGGCAGGGCTCCCTGCGCGGCCACGAGGTAGTGGTGGATGTTGCTCTCGTCGAGCGCCATGCCCAGGGGGGTCGCGCCCTTCGCTCCCGGGGTGTCGAGCGGGTCGGTCTTCTTGCCGTTGTACCGGGGCGAGCCGTCGAGGAGCCGGGCGATCGTCGTCCCGATGAGCTCGACGTGGCTGATCTCCTCCGTCCCGATGCCCTGGAGGAGGTCCCGGTAGGGCTTTCCGGAGGGTCCGCGGAAGTTGATGCTCTGGAAGAGGTACTGCATCATCGTCCGCATCTCGCCGAACTGACCACCCAGTCCCTCCTGGAGGGCGTTCGCCGCTGCGGGGTCTGGCTCGTCCGGGACGATCTCGTTGATGAGCCGTTGCACGTGAAGGTACATCGTCGTGCCTCTCTGCTGGGGACCGGGAGTCCCCACTATCCGCCCGGCGGACCGATGGTGCATCTGGGCGGGACTGAGACGCGTTCGGAACGGTTTGCCCGCCCCGTCCGATTCCCTGTTGCAGGCGCCCGTGCCCAGTCACACGATGGTCGGGCAGCCCTCGTCAACACCACGGGGGCGTGCGCCTGCAGCGAGGGAGAACGCCATGACTGACCAGTACACGTTCACGAACCCGATCACGCAGTACGCCATGCCTCAGCCGCCGGAGCAGAGCCAGGACGGTCCCGGCCTCGACTCCGAGCTCACGCCCCTCGCCGACCACGGCGAGTCGACGTACCGCGGATCCGGTCGCCTCGAGGGCCGCAAGGCGCTCATCACCGGCGGTGACTCCGGCATCGGCCGCGCGGTCGCGATCGCCTATGCCCGCGAGGGCGCGGACGTCGTGCTCAACTACCTCCCGGCCGAGACGAGCGATGCCGACGAGGTCGCCGCGACGATCCGGGAGGCTGGCCGCACGTGCGTCCTGGCCCCCGGGGACATCGCGGACGAGGCCTTCGCGCGCAGCCTGGTCCACACGGCCGTCGAGGAGCTCGGTGGCCTCGACATCGTCGCGAACATCGCCGGACGTCAGCAGTTCGTCGAGGACCTCGCGGACCTCACGAGCGAGTCGTTCGACGAGACGTTCCGGACCAACGTCTACGCCCTGTTCTGGATCGTCCAGGAGGCCCTGCCGCACCTGCCCGCGGGCGCGAGCATCATCAACACGAGCTCGATCCAGGCGTACCAGCCGTCCCCGATCCTCGTGGACTACGCGACGACGAAGGCGGCGATCAACACGATCTCCAAGGCCCTCGCGCAGCAGCTCGCGCCCAAGGGCATCCGCGTGAACGTCGTGGCACCCGGCCCCATCTGGACACCGCTCCAGGCGGCCGGCGGTCAGCCGCCCGAGGCGCTCCCGGAGTTCGGGGAGGCGACGCCGTTCGAGCGCGCGGGGCAGCCTGCCGAGCTCGCGCCCGCCTACGTGTTCCTCGCCTCGCAGGAGTCGAGCTACGTGAGCGGCGAGACCCTCAACGTCAACGGGGGGATGCCCACACCGTGACGGAGCAACCGGAGCTGGAGAACCTCGACGGCGACCGCGACCACGCCGTCGAGGGCTCCGGCCACCGGCTGGCCGACGAGCTGCGCGCCCCGATGGCGCGCACCGACGGGTACGTGCCGCTGCGGTCCTACGCGGCGATCGGCGACGGGCGGACCGTCGCGCTCGTCGCCGACGACGGCCGCATCGACTGGCTGCCCGTCCCCGACCTCGACACGCCGCCCGCGTTCGGCGCGCTCCTCGACGCCGACCTCGGCGGGGCGGTCGAGCTCGCACCGTCGCAGCCGTTCCGGCTACGACGTCAGTACCTCGTCGGCACGAACGTCCTGCAGACCACCTACGAGACGGCGACGGGCACGGTCCGGGTGACGGACTCGCTCAACACGGGCGTGGCCGGTCGGCTCCCGTGGAGCGAGCTGGCGCGGCGCGTGGAGGGCGTCGAGGGCACCGTCCCGATGGCGTGGCGGGTCGCGCCCGGGACAGCGCTCGGCACCGCGTCGCCGTGGATCCAGCAGACCGTCCACGGGTCCGTCCTGCGCGTGGGCACCGCAACCCTCGCGGTGCGCGTGCTCGGCGAGACGACGACGGTCGTCACCCCGCAGGAGATCGGTGGGGCCTTCACCGCGACTCCGGGCACGCGCCACGTCGTCGGCGTCGTCGGCACCGACGCCGAGCCGGTGCACCTGCCCGACCCCGAGCACCTCGACACCCGCATCGACCGCACCGTCGACGCGTGGCGCGCGTGGACGCAGGCGTTCCACTACGACGGCCCGTGGGGCAAGGCCGTCCAGCGCAGCGTGCTCGCCCTCAAGCTCCTCCTCTACTCGCCGACGGGTGCGGTCGCCGCTGCGGCGACGACGTCGTTGCCCGAGAGCCTCGCGGGCGGCAAGAACTGGGACTACCGGTACGCGTGGGTGCGGGACACCGCCTACACGGTGGACGCCCTCATCGCGTTCGGCCTCGAGGAGGAGACGCACGCCGCCATCAGCTGGACGCTCACCACGTACCGGGAGCACCACGCCCGGGTGTTCTACGGGCTCGACGGATCCCTGCCCGGGGAGCACCGCATGGCCGACATCCCCGGGTGGCGCGGCATCGGCCCCGTCGTCGACGGCAACCGCGCCGCGGACCAGCTGCAGCTCGGTGTCTACGGCGACCTCCTCGCCGTCGTGCAGGGGTACGTCGACGCCGGGCACCTGCTCGACGCCGCGACCGGACGGATGCTCGCCGAGCTCGCTGACGAGGCGTGCGACATGTGGCGGCGCCCCGACGCCGGGATGTGGGAGCTCCTCGAGGAGGAGCACTACACGACGTCGAAGCTCGGGTGCTGGCAGGCCCTGCAGTCGGCCGTGCACCTCGCCGAGCTCGGTCAGATCCCCGGCGAGGCGGACCGGTGGCGCACCGAGGCGGACCGGATCCGGGACTGGGTCATGGAGAACTGCTGGTCCGAGGAGCGCGGCGCGTACGTCATGCACCCCGGCAGCAACCGGCTCGACGCGTCGATCCTCCTCCATGCCCTCAGCGGCTTCGACCGCTCCGAGCGCATGAGCTCGACGATCGACGCACTGCGCGCCGAGCTCGGCGACGGGCCGCTGCTCTACCGGTACAGCGGCATGGCCGAGGAGGAGGCGACGTTCGTCGCGTGCGCCTTCTGGGGAGTCGCGGCCATGGCCCTCGTCGGGCGCACCGACGAGGCGCGGGAGTGGATGGACGAGCTCCTCGAGCTCGCCAACGACGTCGGCATCTGGTCCGAGATGATCGACGCGTCGACCGGGGACTTCCTCGGCAACCTGCCTCAGGCGCTCACCCACCTCGCACTCGTCCGCGCGGCGCTCGCGCTCGCGCCGGCGGTCGACGGGAACGACGGCTGACGGCCCGCGGCACGGCCGTCGGGACCGGGATGTGACGGGAATCTCGCGCTCGGCAGCGGGCCCCGCACGGTAGGCTCGACGGTCTGTCCGACCTCGTGGTCGGAGAGGTCGACCGACCACGATCGCCAGTGTGGTGCGTCTCGATCCGGGCTGGAAACCCCTAGATCCTGTGCACACACGAAAGTCGGTCATGCCCACAACCACGCCCGCACCCGCGCCCGCTGGGGCCCCAGCGCAGACGCCGACCGCGGAGCGCTCGTCGCGCCGCTGGTGGATCCTCGTCATCCTCGCCCTCACGCAGCTCGTTGTCGTCCTCGACGGCACCATCGTCAACATCGCGCTCCCGCAGGCGCAGGCCGACCTCGGACTCAGCGACTCCCAGCGTCAGTGGGTCGTCACGGCCTACGCCCTCGCGTTCGGCGCACTCCTCCTCCTCGGCGGCAGGGTCGCCGACTACTGGGGCCGCAAGCGCACCTACCTCGTCGGCATGCTCGGGTTCGGGGTGGCCTCGCTGCTCGCCGGGTTCGCCCGCGACGGCGTCGAGCTCATTGCGATGCGCGGCCTCCAGGGGGTCTTCGCGGCACTTCTCGCGCCCGCCGCGCTCGCGCTGCTCACCGTGTCCTTCCCCGGTGGCCGCGAGCGCAACACCGCGTTCGCGGTGTTCGGGTCCGTCGCCGGCGCCGGTGCCGCCGTCGGCCTCGTCCTCGGTGGCGTGCTCACCGAGCTGGCGGACTGGCGCTGGTGCCTGTGGGTCAACGTCCCCGTCGTCGTGGTCGGCCTCGTCGCCGGGCAGTGGCTCATCAAGGAGAGCAAGGCGGAGGGCGACAACCGGTACGACGTCGTCGGCACGGTCCTGGTCACGCTCGGCCTCGGGCTGCTCGTCTACGGCTTCACGCTCGCCGAGCACAGCTGGGTCGCCCTCGACACGGTCGGCTGCCTCGTCGGTGGGGTCGCGCTCATCGCGGCGTTCGTGTGGGTCCAGTCCCGCGTCGCCCAGCCGCTCCTGCCCCTGCGCATCGTCCTGAACAAGGTCCGCGCGGGTGCGTTCCTGCTCCAGGCGCTCTTCGGCGCCCTCATGATCGGCGCCCTCCTCTACCTCACGTTCCACCTGCAGATCGTGCTCGGCCTCTCCCCGCTCCGAGCCGGCCTCGGGTCGCTGCCCATGACGGTCGTGACGCTCTGCACCGCCCCCGTCATCGCCAAGCTCCTTCCGAAGGTCGGACCGCGGCCGCTCATGATCGCCGGCCCGCTGCTCGCCGCCGTCGGCGTGCTGTACCTGTCGGGGATCAGCGTCGGTGGCAGCTACCTCGTCGAGGTCCTGCCCGCGCTGCTCGTCCTCGGCCTCGGTATGGCCCTCGCGTTCGTCCCCATGCAGAACGTCGCCCTCGCCGGGGTCGCCCCGCACGACGCCGGGGCGGCGAGCGCGACGGTCAACGCCGCCATGCAGATCGGTGGCTCCATCGGTCTGTCGGTCTTCACGACCATCTACGCCGGCACGGTCTCCGGGCACGAGATCAGGGGCGAGGCCTCGCAGCTGGCCGCGTTCGTCGACGGCTACTCGGCGACGTTCGTCGCCGCCGCGGTGCTCATGCTGCTCGGCTCCGTCCTCGCGGCCGTGCTCATCCGTGGTCGCAAGGAGGACCTCCTCCCGTCCGGGGAACACGTCGCCGTGCACATGGGCTGACCGGCGGGACGAGCAAGGCCCGACGACCCACGGTCGCATCTGGGTCACACTGGTCGCTCGTCGGCGACTGCTGACGAGCGACCAGCACGGACCAGGAGGAGCAGCGATGGTGGAGGACCAGGCGGTCGAACGGATCGGTCCTCATGACCCGCGGCTCACGGAAGCGAGGGCAGCGGCAGGGCGAAACCTCGTCATCGGCCGGAGCGTGACGGTCCGGCCGGCGGGCGCGGTCACCCTGACGTTGTCCACCGACCTGGCCCGCACACCCGAGGACGTCCTCGCCTTCTGCCTCACCGGTGAGGGGTTCACCTCGATCATGCCCGACCCCTTGACGCTCCTCGAGACGTCCTCGGAGACGGGCGAGCTCGGCGGGACGTACGCGTTCCGGTGGTGGTGCAAGCGAGTGCTGCCGGTACGGTGGGTCGCCTTCATCGACAGCCTCGTGCCGGGCCAGGAGTTCTCCGACTACCAGCTGCGGGGGATCTTCCGCTACTTCCACCACACGCACTCGTGCGTCCCGACGGCGACCGGGACCCGTTACACGGACACCGTGGTGTTCGCCGGCCCGGTCGGTCGTCGGATCGACGAACGGATCCTCCTGCCGCAGCTGCGCCGCACGTTCCGCCAGCGGCACGCGCGGATGCGCGCAGCGCTGGAACCACGCCGAGACTGAGCCTCGCGGCCTTCGGCTCCGGCCGCGCTGGCGCTCGCGCCGGCCGTCGGATGAGCTCCAGCCTCGGGTCCGCAGCGGGTGCGGTCACGGTGGAGCGCGGGTACACAGGGGAGATGAACCTCGACGACGACTCCGGGCCGCTCATCCTGCGCGACCCGCGACGGTTCACCGCGATCGTCGTGACCGTGCTGCTCGGTACCTGTGCGCTCGCGGGGATCTTCTTCGGTTCCGGACCGGACTCGTCGGGCGGCGGTGACGGACCGGACCACGGCCCCGGGCACGCGTTCGTCGAGCCTGGCGACGAGGCCGACGCCGCCCGCGCGACGGTCTGACACCGCCCGGACCGTCTGGGACCGCAGGCCGGCTCAGACCGGCTCGAGCGCCTCCGGGGTGCCCACTGGCAGCTCGACGCGGACCGCGTCCCCGGGGCGCACCGTGCCACCCGCGCGGACGACGGCCATGACACCGGACTTCCGCACGACGTTGCCGTCCGCGTCGCGGCCCAGCACGGCCTTCATGAGGCCGGGGGCGAGCCCGTTGATCTGCTTGCACGGGTTGCGCAGGCCCGTGAGCTCGACGACCGCCTCGTCACCGAGGTGCAGCCGGGTGCCGCGGGGGAGGTCGAGCAGGGGGACGCCGCGTGTCGTGACGTTCTCCCCGAGCTCGCCCGGGGCGACGGTGAAGCCCTCGTCCGCGAGCTCGTCGAACAGCTCCGCGTGGATGAGGTGCACCTGACGGAGGTTGGGGATCTCCGGGTCGCGGCGCTTGCGTGACAGGTGCTGGACCATCGCGCCGGCATGCGCGTCGCCCTCGACACCGAAACCCTCGATCAGCACGACGTGGTCACGCGTGGGCTTGGTGAACCGGTGCGCGTCGTCGCGAGCCACCGCCACCACAGACGCCGCCGTCGATGGTCCCGGCGCGGCCTGGTCCTTCGCTGTCATGCCGTCTCCCTCATGAGCGCTCGGTCGGTGCACCTCTGCCAGATCGTGTCATAGGTGGCGGAGGAACCGCTCCGGGGCGTCGAGGAACGTCCTCCACCCGGTGACGAGGCCGAGGTCCGCCCACGCGCAGCTCCGCAGGCCCCACTCGCCGACCTCGTAGACGGTCGCACCGGGCATCGCGGCGAGGAGCGGGGAGTGCGTGGACAGGATCACCTGCGAGCCGCCGTCGGCCACGAGACCCTTGAGGATGCTCAGCAGCGACAGGCAGCCGGAGAAGGACAGCGCGGACTCCGGCTCGTCGAGCACCCAGAGCCCGGGGCCCCGGAACCTGTCGATCGCGAGCTCGAGGAACGACTCCCCGTGCGACATCTCGTGGAACGGCGTGTTCCGCACGCCCGGGTTCTCCTCGAGGTACGTGAAGAAGCTGTGCATCGTCTCGGCCCGCAGGAAGTACCCGCGCCGGGCGCCGCCCGGGCTGCGCACCAGGGTGAGGTGGTCACCGAGGTCCGACTCGCTGGGGCGCGTGGAGTGCCGGGCGCCCGTCGACCCACCCTCCGGAGACAACCCGAACGCGTCCGCGACGGCCTCGACGAGCGTCGACTTCCCGGCGCCGTTCTCGCCGACGAGCACGGTCACGGCGCCGAGGTCGAGCCCGTGGTCGAGCAGGTGCGCGACCGCGGGCAGCGTCGCGGGCCAGGCGCCCCGGGGCATCGGGTCGGTGGTCGACTCCTCCACCCGGCGCACGGGCACCCGGTCCGTGCGCATCAGCGCTCTCCGAGCACCTTGCGGATGCGCTTCTCGCTGATGGGGCCGTCGGTCCCGAGCTGCTGGGCGAACAGCGACACCCGGAACTCCTCCAGCATCCACCGCACCTCGGCCAGCTCCGCGGCGCGCGCCGGGTCCGGCGGGCCGGCGGCGTAGGCGGCGCGCGCCCGGGCGTAGGCGTCCTCGACGTCGCGCACCCGCCAGGCGAGCTCCGCGTCGCGGTTGGGGTTGGCCGCGGCCTTCTCGAGCCGGTACGACGCGGCGCGCACGTACCGGGTGAGGTGCGGGAGCCGGTCGGCGGGAGTGCGCGCGACGAAGCCGTCATAGACGAGACCAGCGACGTGGTCGCGCAGGTCGGTGAGCGTGGTGAGCAGGGCGAGGCTCGTCGAGCGCCGGATCTCGCCGTCGAGCGTGCGCGCCGCGGAGAGCACCGCCACGACGTGCCCGACGACGGTGTGCACCTCGTCCTCGAGGCGTCCCCTGAGCAAGGTCCGGGCCGCGTCGTACGCCACCTGGTCGCCGATCGAGGCGGCGTCGGGCACGAGCGCGTGCACCGCCGCGAGCTGGAGGTCCGCGACGAGCGCACCGGTGTTCGGGTACGGGCTCGCGGCGAGCGTGAGCGACTGCGTCCCGGACCACCGTGACGTGATGCGCGAGGGCTGCAAGGCGCTCTGGGTGAGCAGCAGGCGCCACACGCCGCGCTCGTGCTCACCGCGCTGACGGGCGGCGTCGGCCAGCACCCGGAGCGCGACAGAGGACCCTTCCTCGACGAGCGCGGGGTAGCCGCGCACGACCATCCCGCCCGGGCCCGGCGTGTCCACCTGCGCGGGGAGCACGCCGTCGGGCAGGTCTGCGGGCCAGGTGGTGAGCCGGGGGACCTCGGCGAGCGGAGCGCGGGCAGGTGCGACACCCGGGGAGGCGACGACGCCCGCGGCAGAACCGGCCGGAGCGTGCGGTGCGTCCTCGTGCGCCGCGGCTGCGGCAGAGGCAGCACCCGCGCCCCTGCTCTGGGCAGGACGCCCGGCGGCGGCCTGCGCCTCGCGCAGCGCGGTGCCGACCGCGCTCTTGACCGCTGAGCGCACCGCGGCCTGCGTCTGGGCGGCCAGCCGCCTCTGGAGGGCGACGAGGTCCTTGCTCTCGTCGAGCACGACGGCGCCCCGCGGGTCCCCGGCGGGGCCACGCTCGTCGATGACCCGGAACGTCATGCGCAGGTGCGCGGGCAGCCGCTCGTCGTCCCACGCGTCGGCCGGGATCTCGACGTCACGCAGCTCCCGCACCGCCCGCGTGAACGCGCCGCGGAACGACTCCGCCATGTCGCCGGCGCGGGTGATGTCCGTCCACTGGGGCGTGTTCTCGCGGAGCCACGCGACGACGTCGCGGGCGACGTCCGGTGCGGGCACGAGCTGGACCCGGACCGGCTTCGGCAACGCCCGGATCGTCGCGGTCGTGAGCTCCGCCAGGAGGCCGGGGACCATCCAGTCGAAGCCGTCGGGCACCACGCGGTTGAGCACGGAGACAGGGATGTGGACCGTCACGCCGTCGGCGTCGGTGCCGGGCTGGAACTGGTAGGTGAGCGGGAGCGTGAGGTCCCCTTGGACCCACCGTTCGGGGAAGTCCTCGGTGGACACGGCGTCGTCGCCGCCCGGGAGGAGCAGCTCGCGCGTGAAGGACAGCAGGTCCGGGTCCCGGCGTCGCGCACCCTTCCACCACTGGTCGAAGTGCCGGGCGGAGACGACGTCGTCCGGGATGCGGTCGTCGTAGAACGCGTAGAGCGCGTCGTCGTCGACGACGAGCCCGCGGCGACGAGAGCGCGCCTCGAGGTCCGCGGCCTCCTCGAGCAGGCGCCGGTTCTCGTGGAAGAACTCGTGGTGCGTCGTCCACTCGCCCTGCACGAGGGCGTGCCGGATGAACAGCTCGCGCGCACCCTCCGGGTCGACCTTCGCGTACAGCACCGTGCGGTCGGCGACGATCGGCACGCCGTAGAGCAGCACCTTCTCGCGGGCCTGCGCCGCGCCCTGCTTGGACGACCAGTGGGGCTCGGAGTACGTCCGCTTGACGAGGTGCGGGGCGAGCTCCTCCGCCCACTCCGGCTGGATGCGCGCGCAGTCGCGGCCCCACAGACGGGAGGTCTCGACGAGCTCGCCCGCCATGACCCACACCGGCGGCTTCTTCGCCAGGGCCGACCCGGGGAAGATCGCGAAGCGCGCACCGCGGGCGCCGAGGTAATCGTTGCGGGCGAACCGCTTCGCCCGCTTGTCTGCCGCGGCACCCGCACGGCCCTTGACGGCCGAGGCCTTGACCTCCGTCGCCTCCTGCATCCCGATCTGGGAGAGCAGCCCCGCGAGCAACGACTGGTGGATGGTGTCCGCGTCCCAGGTGAGCCGCAGGTCCGCCTCCTCACCGGACGACGCCCGGTGACCCGGGGTGTTCATGACGATCCCCAGCTGCTTCGACATCTCCTTGAGCTGCGTGACGACGTCCTGCCACTCGCGGATGCGCAGATAGTTGAGGTACTCCGCGCGGCACATGCGCCGGAACGCCGAGGACGACAGCTCGCGCTGCTGGGCGCGCACGTACTCCCAGAGGTTGAGGTAGGACAAGAAGTCGGACGTGTGGTCCGCGAAGCGGGCGTGCGCCTGGTCGGCCTGCGGGCGCTGCTCGGCGGGCCTCTCACGCGGGTCCTGGATCGACATGGCGGCGGCGACGATCATCACCTCGCGGGCCGCGCCGCGGCGGCCACCCTCGACGATCATGCGTGCCAACCGCGGATCCATCGGCAGCTGTGCCAGCGCCCGGCCGACGTCGGTCAGGCGGGTCCCGCCGCCCGCGCCGAGCGCCTCACGCGCGGGGGCGGCGCCTCGCGCCGGCTTCTGCGGGGCACGGGTCTCGAGGGCGCCGAGCTCCGTGAGGAGCTGCACGCCGTCGCGGATCGCGCGGGTGTCCGGGGGCTCGACGAACGGGAACCGCGCCACGTCGTCGGGAGTGCGCACCACGCCGACGCTGATCATCTGCAGGAGCACCGACGCGAGGGACGTGCGCAGGATCTCCGGCTCGGTGAACGGTGCGCGCGCCTCGAAGTCGTCCTGCGAGTACAGGCGGATCGCGATGCCGTCCGCGACGCGGCCGCAACGCCCCGACCGCTGGTTCGCGGACGCCTGGGACACCGGCTCGATCGGCAGGCGCTGGACCTTCGTGGCCTTCGAGTACCGCGAGATCCGGGCCGTCCCGGGGTCGACGACGTACCGGATCCCCGGCACCGTGAGCGAGGTCTCCGCGACGTTCGTCGACAGGACGACCCGGCGCCCGGGGTGCGACTGGAACACCCGGTGCTGCTCAGCCGCTGAGAGGCGCGCGTACAACGGCAGGATCTCGATGTGGTCCGGCGCGCGCGGGTCGCTCACGCGCGTGCCGAAGCGTCCCGTGAGGGCGTCCGCGGCGTCAAGGATCTCGCGCTCACCGGAGAGGAACACGAGGATGTCCCCCGGACCCTCGGCGCACAGCTCGTCGACGGCGTCGCAGATCCCCGTCATGAGGTCCCGCTCGGTCCCCTTCTTCGCGTCCGCGTCCTGCGGCGTCAGGGGTCGGTAGCGGACCTCGACCGGGAACGTCCGGCCGGAGACCTCGATGACCGGCGCCGTCGGAGTGTCTGCCGGTGCGTCCGCCACAGGTGCTGCCGACGGTGCGGTCGGGGTGGTGCCGGTCGTCTCGGGGCGGGTCGCGTCGCCGGACCCGGGATCGTCGCGCGAGGGCGCCGGGTCCGGCGACGCGACGAGGTTCTGCGGCCCGCCCGGCGCGAAGTGCCGCGCGAACCGCTCGGAGTCGATCGTCGCCGAGGTGATGATCACCTTGAGGTCCGGGCGCTGCGGCAGCAGCTGCGTGAGGTACCCGAGGATGAAGTCGATGTTGAGGGAACGCTCGTGGGCCTCGTCGATGATGAGCGTGTCGTAGGCGAGGAGCTGTGGGTCCCGTTGGATCTGGGCGAGGAGGATCCCGTCGGTCATCACCTTGACGAGGGTGTTCTCCGAGGAGGTGTCCGTGAACCGCACCTGGTAGCCGACGATCTGCCCCAGGGGAGAGCCGATCTCCTCCGCGATCCGCTCGGCGACCGTGCGTGCCGCGATCCGCCGCGGTTGGGTGTGGCCGATCTGCCCGGCCCGGCCACGACCGAGCTCGAGGACGATCTTGGGCAGCTGGGTGGTCTTCCCGGACCCGGTCTCTCCGGCGAGGATGACGACCTGGTTGTCGCGGATGGCAGCGGCGATGTCGTCCCGCCGCGCCGAGACGGGCAGCTGCTCCGGGAACGTGATCGGCGGCACGACGACGGCCGCTCGTGCCGCAGCGAGCCGGTCGAGCCGGGCGCGGTCCACCTTCGGGGCACGCGGTGCGGTGCTCGTGGTGCCCGGTCCTCGGCCACGTCCGCGCCGGCCGCGGCCGCGTCTGTTCTGCTCGGCAGTGCTCACAAGGTCCTGTGTGCGCCGGACGTCAGTCCGCGGCGCGCTCGATCGGGATGAGGAACGCGAGGGTCGACATGAGGAGCCCGCCGACGAAGACGACGCCCTCGTACCCGTCCGCCGTCTCGGCGATGCTCATGACGAAGATCCCGGCGATGAACAGGGCGATCATGAAGAACGCGAAGACGTGACGCATGAGTGATCCTCCGAGGTGTGGTCTGCCACAACGGTATCAGCGCCGCACCCGTGCGACCCGCCTGTCAGGACGTGGCCCCCGCCACCTTCTCCTCGAGCTCGACGAGCTGAGCCTCGAGCGTCTCGATGGCGCTCGCCACCTCGGGGTTGTCACTCACAGAGCCCTCGAGCTCTTCGAGCTTCGTCGTCGCGTCCTCGAGGGCGGTGCGCGCGTCGGCGAGCTCCTGCGTGGAGCTCGCACCTGCCTCGCGTGCCGACTCCAGGGCGCTGGCCGCGAGGGCAGCGGCGTCGTCCGCAGCGGCTGTGGCCTCCGTCGCGGAGTCCCGGACCGTGTCGGGGAGATCGCCGAGCTTCTCGCGGAGCGAGCTCGCGTCCGCGGTGACAGCGCTGGCGGCCTCGCGGGCCTCGGTCGCGAGCTGGGAGAGCTGGTCGGTCGAGATCGTGATCTCGGGGAGGTCCGGCAGGTCCGAGCACGCGGCGAGGCCGACGGTCGCCCCGACGACGACGGCCAGCACACGCCCGTGGCGCCGGGACGTGCGCGAGCCGAGCTGTGACCGGTGGCTACGGAGAGGTGACATGGGCTCAGTGTGGCCCCTCATCACGCGCGCGTCACCCCTCCGGTGTGGGCGGCGAGGGCCGCGACGTCGTACTCGAGCGCACGCAGCGCGAGGGTGACGCCCGCATCGATGCCCTCGATGCGGTGGAGCACGAACCGCAGCTCGGCACCCGCGGCGCTCAGGGCGGTGCGGGCGTCCTCGAGTGCGAGGCCCGCCCGCCACCGGCGGTCCTCGTCGTCCTCCGACAGTGCCCGCACGGCCTCGGCCGCGTTCGACGCTGCAGCGCGAGCGGACCCGATGGCGGAGTCGACCTCGGTGCGCAGGGCGGTCGGCAGGACGAGGACGTGGGCGTTGACCAGTGAGATGTCCCGGGCTATGGCAGCGCTCCCACTCGCAAGACTGGACATCGATGTCCCCCCGCCGACCCGCCCGGTATCGAGATCGGCGGCAGCGGCTGCTGCCCCGTGAGCGAGGGGCATGGTGAGGGCAAGGAGGCCCGCGGCCGCTCGGTGAGTCCTCTTCGACGTCATGTAACGATTGTGCAACGCGCGTCTGAGAAGTCGCTGAGATCCACCGGACCTTCACCCTGTATTTCGCCCGCTGTGCCCCGTTCGGTCGGTGAGGCTGTGCATACGTGCGGGTTTGCGGACCAGCCGGGCTGCCCCTATGGAAAAGTGGGCGCCGTGCAACTATCGTCGTCGTGAAGTTCTGCGCACGACGCGGCCGCGCTGAAGACGATCGGTGGAGGGGGCTGCCGTGACCAGGACGAAGACAGGTAGACATCACATGAGTTCCACTCGTCACGATCGCAAAGATGCGAACGGGATCACCTGCGTCGCGTTGCCCGACGGCACTGCTCGCGTGACCCTCTGGGGAGAGGTGGACGCCGCGCTGCGCGACCAGGCGAGCGAGGCGATGGTGTCCCTCATGGAGCACGACCGCCCCGTCGTGCTCGATGTCGGCGCCGTGACCTTCATCGACTCGTCGGGCCTCGCGTTCCTCGTCCAGGTCCATCGGGTGTGCACCGAGAGCGGCTTCGACCTCACGCTGCTCGACCCGACGGAGGGACTGCTCGAGCTGCTCGACATGCTCGGCATCGCCGGCCAGTTCGTCGTGCGGCGCAGCGAGCCCTCCGGGGTTGCGGCACCCGGCTCCCCGGTGACCTCCGGCTCCTGACGGTCGCCGGGGCGCGTCCCGGAGCTCGGGTGTCGGTCCCTGCCGATACGGTCACGCCATGCGGATCTTGCACACCTCGGACTGGCACCTGGGCCGGACCCTGCACGGCGTGGACCTCCTCGACCACCAGGCGGCGTACGTCGACCACCTCGTCGATGTCGTGCGAGCCGAGGCCGTGGACGCGGTCGTCGTGTCGGGTGACGTCTACGACCGTGCGATCCCGCCCGTCGAGGCCGTGAACCTCCTCTCGCAGGCCCTCGCGCGAATCTCCGAGCGCGCCCGGGTCGTCGTCACGCCAGGCAACCACGACTCGGCGATCCGGTTGGGGTTCGGCGAGGACCTCCTGCGTCCGGGCATCCACCTGCGCACCCGGATCGCGGACGTCGGGGTGCCGGTCGAGCTGCCCGACCCGTCCGGCGGGTCCGTCATGGTCTACGCCCTGCCGTACCTCGACCCGGACGTCGCGCGGACGGCCCTGCAGGACGAGGGGGCGGAGCGTCCCGCCCGCTCGCACGAGGCGGTCATGGCCGCCGCGATGCGGCGCGTGCGTGCGGACCTCGCCGCACGGTCGGCAGCAGCCGCGGAGCGGGTGCGGTCCGTCGTCATGGCCCACGCCTTCGTCGTCGGCGGGGCCGCGTCGGAGTCGGAGCGGGACATCCGGGTCGGCGGGGTCGACTCCGTCCCCGGCGGGGTGTTCGAAGGGGTGGACTACGTCGCTCTGGGGCACCTGCACGGACCGCAGCGGGTGACCTTCCCCGGGAGCACCGTCGGGCGGTACTCGGGCTCACCGCTCGCCTACTCGTTCTCGGAGATGCACCACGCCAAGTCGAGCGTCCTGCTCGAGATCGGGGCGGACGGGGTGAGCGTCGGCCCGCAGGTGGTCGCTGCCCCCGTGCCGCGCCGGCTCAGCGAGGTGACCGGCACGCTCGACGACCTGCTCGGTGCGGCGGGGGAGCGCCACACCGAGGACTGGGTACGGGTCATCGTCACGGATCCCACCCGCCCCCGGGAGATGGTCGCGCGCCTCAAGGAGCGCTTCCCCCACGCGCTCGTCATGCAGCACCGGCCCCCGGCGACGGCGGCGCGCGAGTCCCTCACCGTGTCCGTCACCACCGCGAGCGACCCGGTCGCCGTCGCGGAGGACTTCGTCGAGCACGTCACCGGGCTGGCGCCCGCCGACGCGGAGCTCGCCGTCCTGCGCACCGCTTTCGAGCGGGCGAACGCCGCCGAGCGGAGCGCCTGACCATGCACCGACCGACCGGGAGCGTCCCATGCACCTGCACGCACTGACCCTCCAGGCCATCGGGCCCTTCGCCGGACGGCACGTCGTCGACTTCGGAGCGCTCGCGGCATCGGGCATCTTCCTGCTCGAAGGGCCCACGGGCGCCGGGAAGTCGACCCTCATCGACGCGGTCGTCTTCGCGTTGTACGGCAAGGTCGCATCAGCGACCGCGAGCGACGACCGCCTGCGCTCCGCCCACGCACCCGACGACGTCGACTCGTTCGTCGACCTCACGTTCGAGACGAGCAGCGGGGCCTACCGCGTCCTGCGCACCCCCGAGCGGCTGCGCCCGAAGAAGCGGGGCGCCGGCACCACCAAGCAGCAGGCAACCGTGAAGGTGTGGCGCCTGCCGGGCGGGTTCCTCGGACCGGGCGTCGACCTGGGCGACCCCGGCGTGGTCGGTGACCTCCTGGCGAACCGCCTCGATGAGGCGGGTCTGCAGCTGCAGCGCATCGTCGGCCTCGACCGCGCGCAGTTCGTCCAGACGATCGTCCTGCCCCAGGGTGAGTTCGCCGGGTTCCTGCGGGCCAAGCCCGAGGACCGCCGGGGCCTGCTGCAGAAGGTGTTCGGCACGGAGATCTACGAGAAGGCGCAGACGGAGCTCGCGGCGATGCGCAGCGAGGTCCAGGGCGAGGTGACGACGGCGCGGGCACGCGTCACGAGTGCCCTCGAGTCGTTCCTCGCGGCGGCCGGCCTCCCGGACGACGACGCCGTGGTCCTGCGAGAGGCGCGCCTCGAGGACACCGCGAAGCTGGCCGCCGAGCAGGCTGCAGCGTTGAGCGCCGCGTCCGCCGCCGCGTCGCGGGCCGCCGAGGATGGCGCGTCCGCGCACGAGCGCGCGCGGACCGCCCTCGACGAGGCTCGCGCGCTGCACGAGTCGGTGGAGTGTCGTGCCCGGCTCCGCCTCGAGGCCGCGGACCTCGCCGGGCGTGAGCCCGTCGTCGAGCGCCAGGCCCGCGCACTCGACGCCGCGCGACGAGCAGCCGTCGTCCGGCCGCTGCTCGCCGGCGAGGAGGCGGCCGAGCGCGCAGCAGAGCAGGCGTTCCGGACGTTCGAGCGTGCGCTCGTCGCTGCGGGCCTCCCGGCGGACACCCTGTCCGCGTCGCCCGAGGGTGACGAGGCGGCGAGCGACCTGCTGGCCGAGCGCGACGACGCCTTCCGGCGCGCCGCGTCGCTCGACAGGCTCGTCCGCCTCGAGCAGGGGCTGCCCGGACGGCAGGACGCCCTCGCGGTCCGCGAGGCAACCCTGGCCGCGCTCCGGGACGAGCACACGGCGCTCACCCGGGAGCTCGAGGGCCGACCTGCGCTGCGCGCCGAGCACGAACGTGCACACGAGTCCGTACGCGCGACCGCCGAGCTGCTCCCCGCTCGCACCGAGGCCGTCACCCGCGCCCGCGAGGCGCTCGACGCGCTGGACGCACTCGCCGTGTGCACCGAGGAGGTCGCCGCCGCACAGGCCGACCGTCGTGCGGCCGCCGAGGCGGCGCGGGACGCGGTGGACCGGGAGCGAGAGCTGCGCACCGCGCGGATCACCGACATCGCCGGCGAGCTCGCGGCCCGGCTCGCGCCGGGCGATCCCTGCCCCGTGTGCGGGGGGTGCGAGCACCCGGCGCCCGCGGCCCTCACCGACGACCACGTGACACCGGAGATGCTCGCGGACGCGGAGGCCGCCCGGAGCGAGGCAGAGGGCGTGCTCGACACGGCGAACCGTCGCGTCGCCGGGCTCGAGGAACGACTGACGGCGCAGCGGCGGCTCACCGCGGGCACGGACCCGGAAGGGGCCGCTGCGTCCCTCGACGCGGCGCTCGCCGACGTCGCGGAGTCCGAGCGGGCCGTCCGGGAGCTCGCGGCCGCGAGCGACCTGTTGCGCGCGTTCGACGCCAGGACCGAGGCACTGCGGACCCAGCACCACGAGCTGTCCGAGACCGTCGCGCGCACCACGGCCCGCGTCGAGCACGACGGCGCCAGCCTCGCTGCCGACGTCGCCGAGGTCCAGGACGCCCTCGAGACCGACCGGGGCACCCACGGCGGGCGCCCGGACCCCGAGCGGGCCGACGGCCACGGCGCACGCGCCGACGGGCGTGACGGGCCGTCCGCGAGGACGTTGACCGACGTGGTGGACACACTCACCGCACAGGTCCAGGTCATCGACGACGTCCTGGGTGCACGGGCCCGCGCCGGGACGGCGGCCCTCGGCCTCGAGCAGCGCCGTTCTGAGCGAGAGTCGGTCATGCGCGAGCAGGGATTCGACTCGATCGACGACGTCCGGGCGGCCGCGCTCGACGACGCGACGATGGCGTCCCACGAGGCGGAGGTCAGGGACTTCCACGCGTGCACCGAGCGGGTCCGCTCGGGGCTCCTCGAGGACCGCATCGTCGCGCTGCCCGAGCACGTCGAGGTCGACCTCGACGGCGCCCGCGAGCGAGCGCGGACCGCGGAGGACGTTGCCCGCGAGCGAGCCCGCGAAGCCACCCGGGCGGAGGACCGCGCGGCCGCCGCAGAGCGGTGCGCCACGGCCATCGCCGACGCCGTAGCAGCCCTCGACAGCACTGCCGGCCGTGCCGACCCCGTGCTGCGGATGGCGTCGCTCGCCAACGCCACCTCGCCGGACAACCCCAACCGGCTCACGCTGCAGACCTACGTCCTCATGCAGCGCTTCGAGGACGTCGTCGCTGCCGCGAACGAGCGCATCGCGATCATGTCCGACGGTCGGTACGAGCTCGAGCGCAGCGACGAGAAGGAGTCAGGCGGCGGACGCAAGATCGGTCTCGCGCTGCGCGTCGTCGACCACCACACGGGCTCCACGCGCCTCACCCAGTCGCTCTCCGGGGGTGAGACCTTCTACGTGTCCCTGTGCCTCGCGCTCGGCATGGCCGACGTCGTCACCGCGGAGGCCGGTGGCGTCGACCTCGGCACCCTGTTCATCGACGAGGGGTTCGGATCTCTCGACCCCGAGACCCTCGACTCCGTCCTGCGGGTGCTCGGCGCCCTGCGCGACGGTGGACGGGTCGTCGGGGTCGTCTCGCACGTCGAAGGGCTCAAGCAGAGCATCGCCGACGGAATCTCCGTGCGCCGGCTCCCGGACGGATCCAGCACACTGACGGTACGTGCGGCCTGACCGACAGCCGCCTCACCGAGCCAGCCGCCCGACCGAGACAGCCGCCTCACCGAGACAGCCGCCTCACCGAACCAGACACATGACCGCCGGGCGCCTCCTCGAAAGGCGCCCGGCGGTGTCCTACGGTGCGGAGCAGCTCAGGCCTGGCGGAACTGCCAGATGCTGTTGAGGCCGTCCTGGTAGTAGAAGAGGTGCCCCAGGATGACGATCGCCAGCAGGGTGCCGATGGCCGGGGACGTCGCCCCCGGAAGCCCTGCGAGCCGCTGCGCCTGCGCCACACGCTCCCCCGTGCGGTACACCGAGACGATGAAGCCGAAGGGCACGAAGATGCACAGGAGGATCATGTTCACGGGGTTGACCTGGATCGACGGGTGGAAGGCGCGCAGCTCCTCGTTGACCTTGTAGTGCCACACGTAGGCGTAGATGCCGAAGGTGACGATCGCCAGGAGGAACACCGCGATGGGAGAACGCGTCTTCCCCGAGGGTCCGTTCTGTCCGTGGACGACCTGCCCGCCGACGGCCGACGGCGCAGCGGGATACCCGCCGGGAGCGTCCGCATATCCGGCGGGTGCAGACGGGTAGCCTGAGGAGGACGAGGCTCCCTCCGACGGGGCCTTCGAGAACCCGTAGGGGGACGACTGCTGGGCGCTCTGCGGCGCCGACCCGTAGGGGTCCGAGGTTGTCATGCCCCACAGGGTAGCGACTGCGCAGACCGACCGGGCCGGGCGCCACGCGAGCAGCGGCGCTAGGTTCATCACGATGTCAGCGCCCGAGGGGCGAGGCGAACACGAACCGGAGCACGCAGATGACAAGGTCCACGAGACAGCCCAGGGCGGGCCGCGAGCAGTGGTCAGGGCAGACGGGATTCATCCTCGCGGCGATCGGGTCGGCCGTCGGGCTCGGCAACATCTGGCGGTTCCCGGGCGTCGCCTACGAGAACGGCGGGGGAGCGTTCCTCATCCCCTACCTCGTCGCACTCCTCGGCGTCGGGATCCCCATCCTGCTGCTCGACTACGCGCTGGGTCACCGCTTCCGTGGCTCGGCACCGACGGTCTTCCGCCGGCTCGTGCGCAAGGCGGAGTCGATCGGGTGGTTCCAGGTCGCCATCGCGTTCGTCATCGTCCTCTACTACGCCGCCATCATCGCGTGGTCCGTCAGCTACATGTACTTCTCGTTGCGGACCTCCTGGGGCGACGACCCCGCCGGGTTCTTCACCGGGGAGTACCTCCGGGTCGCCGCGGAACCCGGCGTGAGCCTGGACTTCGTGCCTGCGGTCCTGGGGCCGCTCGTGGGCGTGTGGGTCGTGGTGCTCGTGGTCCTCGCGCTCGGGGTGCAGAAGGGCCTGGAGCGGGCGAACGTCATCTTCCTGCCGCTCCTCGTCCTGCTCTTCACCGCGCTCGTCGTGCGGGCACTGTTCCTCGACGGGGCGTCCGAGGGTCTCAACGCGTTGTTCACCCCCGACTGGTCAGCGCTGACGCACCCGGGTGTGTGGGTGGCGGCGTTCGCGCAGATCTTCTTCTCGTTGTCGATCGCCTTCGGCATCATGATCACGTACTCGTCCTACCTGCGCCGGCGCGCGAACCTCACCTCGTCGGGCCTCGTCGTGGGCTTCGCCAACTCCTCCTTCGAGATCCTCGCCGGCATCGGCGTGTTCGCGACCATCGGGTTCATGGCGCACCAGCAGAACATCCAGGTCTCCGAGCTCGAGGGGCTCACCGGGCCGTCGCTGTCCTTCATCACGTTCCCGCAGATCATCTCGATGATGCCCGGCGGACCACTGTTCGGGTTCCTCTTCTTCGCCTCGCTCGCCCTCGCGGGCTTCACGTCGTTGCTGTCGGTGCTCCAGGTGGTCTCTGCCGGGTTCCAGGAGAAGTTCGTGTGGTCTCCTCGCGCGGCGGCGCTCCGGGTGGGCGGGGTGGCGGCGCTGCTGTCCGTGCTGCTCTTCTCGACGACGACGGCCCTGCCGATGCTCGACACGGTCGACAAGTGGGCCAACGAGGTCGGCGTCATCGGGTCGGCGGTGCTGTCCACCGTCCTCGTCGGCCTCGTCCTGCGGCGCCTGCCCGAGCTCCAGTGGCACCTCAACTCCGTGTCCTCGACGCGGATCGGCGCGTGGTGGCGGTGGGCCGTGGGTGTGGTGGCTCCCGTCGTCATCGGCTACATGCTCGTCTCGAGCATCTACACCGTGATCGTCGACGGGTACGAGGGGTACCCGCGGTGGTTCATCACGACGTTCGGGTGGGGCACCATCGCGTTCCTCGTCGTGTTCGCACTCGCCATGACGGCGATCCCGTGGCGTCGGAACCCCGACGACTTCACGCCGTCGCCCGCACTGCCACCGGGCGGGGTGCCCCGGCCGGCGCGCCGCCCGCTCCGTACCCAGAAGGACGTCCGATCATGACCCCGACCGCCATCACCTTCCTCATCATCGCCATCGTCGTCGTGTGGGGCGGACTCGTCCTGAGCATCATCAACCTGCGCAAGGCCGGCCCGGAGGGGGCTCCCGACGACGTCGACGACGCCGAGGACGACGGTCCCACCCGGTCGACATGGACGGGACCGCCCCCGCGCGACCTCTAGATCGCCCGGGCTCGCGTCGGGTGAGCCCTTCGGACGGGCGCGCCCGGTGAGCCCTTCGGACGGGCGCGCCCGGTGAGCCCTCCGCCCGCGCGCACCAGGTGAGCCGTCCGCCTGGCGCGCGGTGCCACCTCGGCGGGTGGAGACTAGTTGAATGAGCAACCAAGATGGCGTCTACTCCATCCCCGGCCGTGAGTTCTCCCGGGACACGCGGTACATCCCGACGCGCATCACCGCGGACGGGCGGGACGGTTTCGCGGTCGAGCCGGGGCGCTACCGGCTCGTCGCCGCACGTGCGTGCCCCTGGGCCAACCGCACCATCATCGTCCGGCGCCTCCTCGGGCTCGAGGACGTCCTGTCGCTCGGCCTCACCGGACCGACGCACGACCCCGACAGCTGGACCTTCGACCTCGACCCCGGCGGGGTGGACCCGGTGCTCGGCATCCCGCGCCTCAAGGACGCGTACCTCGCGTTCGACCCCGCCTACGACAAGGGCATCACCGTCCCGGCGATCGTCGACACGACCACCGGCAAGGTCGTCACCAACGACTACGCGCAGATGACGCTCGACTTCTCGACGCAGTGGCGCGAGCACCACCGTCCCGGCGCTCCGGACCTCTACCCCGAGCACCTGCGCGAGGAGATGGACGCCGTCATGCGGCGCATCTACACGGAGGTCAACAACGGCGTGTACCGCTGCGGGTTCGCGGGCACGCAGGAGGCGTACGACGACGCGTACGCGCGGCTGTTCACCGCACTCGACTGGCTCGAGGAGCGGCTCGCGACCCAGCGCTTCCTCATGGGAGAGTCCATCACCGAGGCGGACGTGCGCCTGTTCACGACCCTCGTGCGGTTCGACGCCGTCTACCACGGGCACTTCAAGTGCAACCGCTCGAAGCTCACGGAGATGCCGGTGCTCTGGGCGTACGCCCGCGACCTCTTCCAGACCCCCGGGTTCGGCGACACGGTCGACTTCGACCAGATCAAGGCGCACTACTACGTCGTCCACCGGGACATCAACCCGAGCGGCATCGTCCCGCAGGGACCGGACCTGTCCGGGTGGTCGACGGCGCACGGCCGTGGGTCCTTGGGTGGGCGCCCGTTCGGGGACGGCACCCCGCCGGCCTGATCCGGCCCCGCTGCGTCCGGCGAGACACGCCGGGTGAGACCCGGGGGAGAGACCCGGGCGAGACCCGGCCGGGGAGCGGGCAAAGGAGTTGCACGCCTCGGCGGGCCCGCGGGAGGGTGGCGCCATGACCCACCCACCCGCAGACGCCCCGGCACCATCCCGCCCGTTGCACGACCGTGTGGTCCTCGTGACCGGTGCGAGCCGGCGCATCGCCATCGGCGCGGCGATCGCCCGTCGTGCTGTCGCGGACGGCGCCTCGGTGCTGCTGCACTCGTGGCAGCCGCACGACGAGGAGCAGCCGTGGGGAGCCGACCCCGGCGGGCCGCAGGCGCTCCTCGAGGAGCTGCGGGCGGCGGGCGGGCGCGTCGAGCACGTGTCCCTCGACCTCAGCGAGCCGGAGGCGCCCGCGGCCCTCGTCGCGGCGGCGCGGGACGCGTTCGGGCACGTCGATGCCGTCGTGGCCAACCATGCGCGCAGCAGCAGCCAGTCCCTCGAGCAGCTCACGGCCGCCGAGCTGGACCTCAGCCACGCCGTGAACACCCGCGCGACGTTGCTGCTCACCCAGGCGTTCGCGGCACAGCACGACGACGCGCGCCCGGGTGGCCGGGTCCTGCTGTTCACCTCGGGCCAGTACCGGGGAGCCATGCCCGGGGAGCTGCCGTACATCGCGACGAAGGCCGCTCTCCACGAGCTCACGGCGAGCCTCGCGGTGCACCTCGCGCCGAGGCGCATCACCGTCAACTGCATCAACCCGGGCCCCAACGACACGGGCTACGCCGACGAGGAGACGCTCGCGGCCGTCGCCACCTTCAGTCCTGGCGGCCGGTGGAGCCGGCCCACGGACACGGCGCGGCTGGCCGCGTGGTTGCTCAGCGACGAGTCGGAGTGGGTCACCGGTCAGACGATCGCGTCCGACGGGGGGTTCTCGTCCCGCTGACGCCTCGGAGCGCGGCAGAGGCTGCGTGGCGGACGCTCGCCGTGATGCGGTCGAGCCGCTCCGAGTCGAGCGTCCACGTCTGCCAGTGCAGCGCGAGGTCGTACCCGTCCTCCTCGAGCGCGACGAGGGACCCGTCCTCGAGCGCGCTCCCGAGCTGCAGCTCGGGGATGAGTCCCCAGCCGAGACCGGCGCGGATGCCCGCGAGGAACCCTTCCGCGGAGGGGATCCGGTGCGTCGGCGGGGAGTCCGTCACCCCGCGGGCGCGCAGCACCTCGACCTGGAGCTCGTCCTTGGCGCTGAACTCGATCGTCGGCATGCGCGCCCAGTCGACCGTCCCGTCCTGGGTGAAGCGGTCCCGGAGGGCGGGGGCGGCGACGAGGAGGTAGCGCATGTGGCCGAGGAGCTCGGCCCTGCACCCGTTGACGGGGACGGGGTCGGACGTCACGGCGCCGATGACGTCCCCCTGGCGCAGGAGGCGGCTGCTGTGTCCCTGGTCCTCGACGTGCAGGTCGAGCGTCGTGTCCGACCATCCGGCCGCGTCGGCGAGCACGGGCACGAACCACGTGGCGAGGGAGTCGGCGTTGACGGCGACGGGGGTGACGGTGCGGGAGGAGATCCCGTCCCCGAGCGCGTGCCACGTCTCGGCCTCGAGGACCTGGAGCTGCCTGGCCATCCGCAGGAGGACGGTGCCCGCGTCCGTCGGTTCGCAGGGCGTCCCGCGCCGCACGACGACCTGCCCGACGGCGGACTCCAGGGCCTTGATGCGCTGGCTCACCGCCGAGGGGCTGATGCGCAGGGCGTCGGCTGCCGCCTCGAAGGTGCCTTCGTCGACGATGGCGACGAGGGCGTGGAGGTGACTGAGGTTCATGAAGCAATGCTAATGGTTCTGTAGATTCATGCGTTTGTCTGTAGATGCACATGTGCCTACCGTCGACCCAATGTGGAGTGTGTGGGGAACCGGTCTTGCTACCGGGCTGGTGCTGATCGTCGCTATCGGAGCGCAGAACGCGTTCGTCCTGCGTCAGGGGGTGCGTCGCGAGCACATCGGCGTCGTCGTCGCGCTCGCGATGGCGGGCGACGCGCTCCTCATCCTCGGCGGGACCGCCGGGATGGGCACCCTCGTCGCGCAGTTCCCGTGGCTCATGGACGTCCTGCGATGGGGCGGCGCCGCCTACCTCGCGTGGTGGGGCATCCGGTCGTTCCGCTCGGCCGCGACTCCCGCGACGCTGTCCGACGACGCCCCCCGCTCCCGCGGGTCCGTCGCCACCACGACGCTCGCCCTGACGTTCCTCAACCCGCACGCCTACCTCGACACGGTCGTCCTCGGCAGCCTCGCGAACGAGCAGGGCGACGCCCGCTGGACGTTCGCTGCGGGCGCGCTCGCCGGCAGCGTCGTGTGGTTCACGACGCTGGGCGTCGGCGCCAGGTCGCTCTCCGGCATCCTCAGCAAGCCGAAGGCGTGGCGGATCCTCGACGTCGGCATCGGGATCGTCATGCTCGGCCTCGCCGCAGGCCTCGTGCTGCGGGCCTGACGCCCGCCTCAGCGGCCCCGGGCGCCGCGGAGGCGCGTCCGCTCGATCCGGCGCAGGATGGCTCCGTGAAACCCTTCCTCCTTCTGTCCACCCGCGCCGACGACGCCGCGGCCGACGGCGAGTACGCCGCGTTCCTGCGATGCGGCGGGCTCGACGCGCAGGACCTCCACCGGGTGCGCATGGAAGCCGGCCCGCTGCCGCCGATCGACCTTGATGACTACTCCGGCGTCATCGTCGGCGGGAGCCCCTTCACGGCGAGCGACCCGCAGGAGAGCAAGTCCGACGTCCAGCTGCGCGTCGAGCGCGAGATCGGCGCGCTGCTCGACGAGGTCGTCGAGCGGGACGTCCCCTACCTCGGAGCCTGCTACGGCGTGGGGACGCTCGGCGTCCACGAGGGAGCCGTCGTCGACACGACCTACGGCGAGGGCATCGGCGCGGTCCCGGTCACGCTCACCGAGGAGGGCCGCGCGGACCCGCTGCTCGCCGGGCTCCCGACGACGTTCGAGGCGTTCGTCGGCCACAAGGAGGCGTGCACGCAGCTGCCCGAGCATGCCGTCCTGCTCGCGTCGTCCCCCGGGTGCCCCGTCCAGATGTTCCGCGTCCGCTCGAACCTCTACGCGACGCAGTTCCACCCCGAGCTCGACCTCGACACCCTCGTGGACCGCATCGTCATCTACGAGGACTCCGGGTACTACCCGCCCGGGGACTCGGGCACGGTGATCGAGCAGGTGCGGCGCTCGACCGTCACCCACCCGGCCCGCATCATGCGCAACTTCGTCGAGCGGTACGCCCGGGAGTGACCCCGGGGAGCGGTCACCCGGGGGTGCGGTCACCCCTTGTGCGGGGCGACCCCCACGACGCTCGCGTCCCCGGCCACGGGGAACCGCTCGTGGTTGCGCGCGAGCTTCGCCTCGCCCGCCGCTCCGAGGTCGACCCCCAGCACGTCGGCGAGCCGGACGAGGTAGATGAGGACGTCCGCGAGCTCGTCGCCGATCCGCTCACGTCGCGCCGGATCCGCGAACCGCTCGACGACCTCGTCGGCCCGCACCCACTGGAGGAGCTCGGCGACCTCGCCGACCTCGCCCGTGAGGGCGAGGGCCAGGGACTTGGGGTCCTGGAACTGCTCCCAGTCCCGCTCGGCCGAGAACGCGCGCACGGCGCGGGTGAACGCCGCGAGGTCGGTCACGGGGCCGCGCCCCCCGCGACGCTGAGCACCGCGACGAGGAAGTCGGAGTCGTCCACGAACGGCCGCAGGTCCCACGTCGAGAAGAGCACGTCCGCCTGGAACCCTGCCGCTCGCGCGTCGTCGAGGAAGGTCTCGAACGCGTACCCGCGCCCCGCCCCGAACCCGATGACCGCCCGGCCGCCGGGCGCGAGGTGCGCGGCCATCCGCCGCAGCACCTCCTGGTGCGTCCCCGGGGCGACGAACGTCATGACGTTCCCGGCGCAGACGATGACGTCGAACGGCTCCGGCACCCCGCGGGCGGGCAGATCGAGCTCGGCGAGGTCGCCGACGAGCCACTCCTCGTCCGGGTGGTCCTCGCGCGCGGCGTCGATGAGCACGGGGTCGACGTCGACCCCCACGACGGTGTGGCCGCGCTCCGCGAGGGCCGCGCCCACCCGGCCCGGCCCGCACCCGGCGTCGAGCACGCGGGAGCCGCGCGCCAGTATCGCGTCGACGGTGCGTGCCTCACCCGCGAGGTCCGCGCCCTGCTTCGCCATCCCGCGCATCCGCTCGATGTACCAGCGGGAGTGCTCCGGGTTGGACTCGACGATCGACTCCCAGACGGTGGGTGTACGCATGTGGTGTCCTCTCATGGACGGTGAAGGCTCATCGCTCAGCCTACGTACTCGTAGTGCCAGTACTCCGGGTTGGACCCGTCCTCATGGGCCCACCGGGGTGAGACCCAGCCGTACGACGGGCCGTTCGCGACGAGCCAGTCGCGACGCTCGGAGCCGAACCGGTAGCAGGACCACTCCGGCACGTCGATCGCCCGGCCCGTGCCGTGCACGGAGGTGCCCGGCTGCGCCGCGATCGACCCGAGCGCGGCGCGCATCCGTACCTGCTCGTCGTACGAGCGGTACGTGAGGTCGAGGTGCAGGCTCTCTCCGAAGCGCGCCTGGTAGGCGGCGTTGAGCCCGTCGAGGGCCTGAGCGGCCGAGGTCGTGAGGTACTGCGGCGTCCCGACGGTGTCGTGGCCCCAGGACAGCCGCGTCATCTGCGACGCCGGGATGTTGCCGTTGGACCCGTCGCCCTCGGCCGACGGCGCGGAGGTGTGGAAGGACTGACCCGAGGACGGGGCGTCGTTGACGCACTGGGCCGGAGGCTGTGGAGCAGCGGGGACGGGCGGCGCCGGCTGCTCCTGCGCGACGGTGCGCTCCGCCTCTCGCCGGGCCTCCTCAGCGGCCTGAGCGGCCGCTGCCTCGGCGGCCTCCTGAGCTTCGGCGATCGCTGCTGCCTCAGCCGCGGCTGCCTCTTCTGCTGCGGCCGCCTCAGCGGCGGCTGCCTCGGCTGCGGCCTGTGCGGCAGCCTCCTCCTCGGCGAGCAGACGCTCGGCCTCGGCGGCGGCGTGCTCGCGGTCGGCGCGGAGCTCCTGCGCGCGCTGCACCAGGCGTTCCTCGGTCAGCCGCCGACGCTCCACCTCCGCGGCGGCGGCCTGCGCTCTGCGCGCGTGGTCGGCATCGACCCAGGCCGCGGTGAGCGCACAGAGACCCAGGAACAGGGTGCTGAGAACGACGAGCAGGGCGAGGCGGTGTCGGGCGGTCAGGGGCTGAACGGGGAGAACGAGTGGCAGGCGCATGTCAGAGCGACCCTATCCGGGCGCCCGTCCCGCGCCACATCGGCGCATCGGCGCCCCGGTGACCGGGAGCCCCACCTCGTCCGTCGCGGGCGCCCGAACTTCACGTCCCGCCGTTCTTGCCAGACTGGTCCGTGTGACGAACGACCCGAACACCCCACCCGCGACGCCCTCCGCCGCCGTCGCGCCCGCTGCGCGCTCGCGGCGCGACATCCGCAGGTGGCGGCGCAACCTCGCCGACGAGCGCGCCGAGGCCGCGGTGTACCGCGAGCTCGCCGGGCGCCGCTCGGGCGAGGAGCGCGAGATCCTCATCGCTCTCGCCGATGCCGAAGGGCGCCACGAGGCGCACTGGGAGGCGCTGCTCGGCGCCGACGTCGGCCGGCCCCTGCGCGCGCACTGGCGCACCCGGATCCTCGTGGTCCTCGCCCGGCGGCTCGGGGGGGTGTTCGTCCTCGCCCTCGCCCAGCAGGCAGAGGCCCGGTCCTCCTACGACGTCGACGTCGACGCCACCGCGACCATGGCCGCCGACGAGCGCATCCACGGCGAGGTCATCCGGGCGCTGGCGACACGGGGCCGGATGCAGATGTCCGGGACCTTCCGTGCCGCCGTCTTCGGCGCCAACGACGGCCTCGTGTCGAACCTCGCGCTCATCCTCGGCGTCGGTGCGTCCGGGGTGTCGCACGCCACGGTCCTGCTCTCCGGCCTGGCCGGGCTGCTGGCGGGAGCCCTGTCCATGGCTGCGGGGGAGTACGTGTCGGTGCGCTCGCAGCGCGAGCTCATCCAGGCGTCCGATCCCAGCCCGGAGGCGTCGGCCGCGCTGCGCCACCTCGACGTCGATGCGAACGAGCTCGCCCTCGTCTACCGGGCGCGCGGCCACTCGGCCACCGAGGCGCAGGAGCTCGCCGACACGGTCCTGGCGACGTACACCTCTGCGACGGTCATCGCGCCCCCCGGGGAGGGGCACGAGGCGGTCGGGACGGCGCTCGGCGCCGCCGCGTCGAGCTTCTGCTTCTTCGCCTCCGGCGCGCTCATCCCGGTCCTGCCGTTCATGCTGGGTCTGCCGGGGACGACGGCGATGGTCCTCGGGACGGTGCTCGTGGGCGTGGCGCTGTCCATCACCGGGGCCACGGTGGGTGTGCTGTCCGGGACGTCGCCGGCGCTGCGTGCGCTGCGACAGCTGGCGATCGGGCTCGGTGCGGCGGGCGTGACCTACGTGCTCGGTCTCGTGTTCGGTACGACCGTCACCTGACCGGGCGGGCGCTCGTGCGGTGCGCGACGAGCGCTACTGGGCGACGATCGTGATCGTGCCGGGCGTCGCCTCGACCACCCGCAGCACCGGGACGCCGCCGGTCGGGCCCTGGACCTCGACGCGCAGGGATCCACGGGCGCGAGACTGGGCCGCAGCGCGCTGCAGCTCGAAGATCAGGGCGTCGACGTCCATGCCACGGACCCTTTCCGGCGCGGCTGCGGCTGGGGCGGGCGCTGGGGCTGGTGCCCACGTCGGCCCGGCCGTCCCCTGCCCGTGCACGCGGGACAGCACCCCCACCGCGGAGCTGAGGTTGGTGGGCATGGGCCGGTCTCCCACCGCCCTGGGACGGGGCACCTCGACCTGCGGCGACCAGGACTGCGTCGAGGCTCCGGCCGCGGTCCCTGCCCCGCCTGCGGCGTCCGGGCCGCCGGTGCGGACGCCGGCTGCAGGAACCGTCGTCGCCCGGACGAGGGTGAGGGTCGGCGGTGGGTGCGCGACACGGGACTCGAGGACGGCGAGCGTGTCGTGGACGGAGTCGAGGAAGTCCTGCACGTCGAGGAAGCCGTAGCTGGGCCCGGTGGCGACGGACGTGAACGCCATCCGGAGGGTGTCCTCCGCAGTGACGGCCCCGGCGTTCGGAGCGCCCGTCCGCTCGTAGCTCCCGAGCGTGTCCAGGACACGGTCGACGAACGCGTCGACCTCGTGCGCCGCGAACCCGCCGGAGGGCGAGGGCGCGAAACGACGACGCTGGATGACCTGGGCCGTGGTGAGCATGCGAAATACAGTAACGAGGAAATCGCGGCCCAGCGATAGCGCGCCGCGGAGGGCGCTGTCACCAGCCCGCGGGGGTGAGATCTTGCCCCGGACCGGGTGAATTGTCTGTTCGCGGGCGCGCGGCGCGGGGCTGGCGAGGCAGGGCGCACCGGGGGCGGGTGATCCCGGCGCCGTGCCTATAGTCGAGCACCACCCGTCCGACGTCGGCGCGCCCGACCGTCGCCCCCGAGAGGACCTCATGACCAGCACGTACGACGTTCCCGGAGTGCCGTTGACCTTCACGCCGTCGCCAGGTTCGTCCTGGACGGTGAGCGACGGCAGCGTCTCGGCGACGTCCGGCCCGCGGACCGACATCTTCATCGACCCCGCTGGCGGCGCGCCGGTCCTCAACGCCGACACCCTGCTGGCCGACGCCCCGGAGGGGGACTTCCGGCTCAGCGCCCGGGTCACCGTCGACTTCGCGGCGACGTTCGACGCCGGTGTGCTGCTCGTGTGGTTCGACGACCGGCACTGGGTCAAGCTCTGCTTCGAGCTCGACCCGGCCGGCAGCGCGAGGATCGTGTCCGTCGTCAACCGCGACGTGTCCGACGACACGAACTCCGACGTCGTCGCCGGCTCGACCACGTGGTTGCGCATCGCCCGGGTCGGGGGCGTCTTCGCCCTGCACACCTCCGAGGACGGCACGGTGTGGCGGCTCGTCCGGGTGTTCCGTCTCGACGCCCCCGCCGGGACGACGCCGCGCATCGGTTTCGAGGCGCAGTCGCCGACCGGTGACGGGTGCCACGTCCGGTTCGACGAGTGCCGGTTCTCCACCGAGACGCTCACCCACCTGCGCGACGGCTCCTAGAGCCCCAGCGCCTCGAGCGCCGCCGCGAGCACGGCGTCGGGGTCCCCGGTGACGGGGACGACGACGCCGTCCTCGTCGGGCTCGAGGGGCTCGAGCGTGGCGAGCTGCGACTGCACGAGCGTCGCGGGCATGAAGTGCCCCGGCCGGTTGCTCACCCGCTCGGTGATCTGCGCGCTGTCGACCTCGAGGTGCACGAACCGCACGCGACCACGCGCCCCGGCGAGGATGTCGCGGTAGCGCCGGCGCAGGGCGGAGCACGCCATGACGCTCGAGGTTCCCGCGTCGGCAAGGACACTCATCGAGTCGCGCACGACCTCGAGCCACGGCGTGCGGTCGTCGTCCGTGAGAGGGGTCCCGGCGGTCATCTTCGAGACGTTCTCGGCCGGGTGGAGGTCGTCGGCGTCGACGAACGCCCACCCCAGGTGGTCCGCGAGCTGGCCGCCCGTCGTGGACTTGCCGGAGCCCGTGACCCCCATGACGACGAGGTGGACGGGCTCCGACGGGGCTGGGGTGGGGACGTCGCTGGTCACGACAGACAGGTTACGCACCCGCCCCGGTGCTCGGGCCACTGGCAGCTTTCGCGGTGCTCGCTCCCGCGAGGTTCGTGATGAGCTGGTTGATGTCCACGCCCGTGAGCTGCTTGATGACGCCCTGGCCCTCGCTGAGCACGGACGCGACGCTCTTGGTCACGGCCGACGCGCCGTCGGTGGAGACGATGGTCATGCCCTGGATGTTGCCGATCGGCTCGGCCGCGGCCCGCACGATCTCGGGGAGACGTTCGATGAGCTCCTGGACGAGGGCGGCCTCGCCGTACTTCTTCAGCGCCTCCGCCTTCGCGTCGAGCGCGGCCGCCTCGGCGCGACCCTCGGCCTCCGTGGCCGCAGCGCGGGCCTCACCCGCGGCGCGCACACCGACGGACAGGGCGACCTGACGGTCGCGCTCGGCCTCACCGGCGCGGCGTACCGCCTCCGCTGCCGCCTCGGCGTCCTGGAGGGCAGCGGTCTTGTTGGCGCCGGCGATGGTCGTGCGCTTGAAGGCGTCCGCCTCGGTGGCGGCGTTCGCGGCGTCGCGCGCCGCGGTGGCGCGCTGGACGGACGCGTAGGCGTCGGCCTCGGCGGGCTTGCGCACGGAGATGTCGAGCTCCTCCTCCGTCACCTTCGCCTGCTCGGCGAGAGCCTCGCGCTGCTGCGTGGCCACGAGCCGGTCCTGCTCGGCCCGGGCGAGCTGACCGGCGGCCTCGGCCTCGGCGTTCGCACGGTCCGTCTGTGCCTTGATGGTGGCCTGCTTGAGGTCGAGGGCCTTGCGGCGCTCCGCGACCTGCTCCTGCGCCTCGATGACGGCGAACTCGGACGCACGCTGCGCCTCGGCCTCGGAGACCTCGGCGACCTGGCGTGCCCGGGCGTTCTCGGCGCGGCCGAGGTTCGCGAGGTAGTCCGACCCGGGGGTGGAGATGTCGGAGATGTTGAGGAGGTCGACCTGCAGGCCCTGCTCCGAGAGGTCGGTCTTGGTGGAGTCGACGACGCGGTCCGACAGTCCCTTGCGGTCGGAGATGATCTGCTCGATCGTCATGTCCCCGACGATGGACCGCAGCGAGCCCTCGAGGGACTCCTTGATGATCTCGGTGAGGGTGCCCTGCTGGGACAGGAACCGCTGGGCGGCGCGACGCACGCCCTCCTCGTCACCGCGGACCTTGAAGTTGATCGACGCCTTGATGGCGATCTTGATGCGGTTCTTGTCGACCCCCTCGACGGTGATGCCGATCTGCCGCTGCTCCAGGGAGATGGAGAAGCCCTGCTGCAGCACGGGCCACACGAAGACGCGTCCGCCGACGACGACCCGCTGGCCCCCCTCGGTCGCCGCGGCTTTGCCTGCGCCGCGCCCGACGATGACGAGCGCCTCGTTCGGGGGCACCCGCCGGATCCGGTTGCCCACGAACGCGATGACCGCGAAGAGCGCGATGACCAGTGCGACGACCGCCGCGATGGTGATGGTGTTGTTCGTCATGAGTGTCCACCCCGCGGAGCGTGGGGCGGGCTCCTTTCGTGAGAGGGAACCGTCCTCGGCACCGGGGACGGGTCAGGCGGGGCCGGCCTGGGCGCCGGGGAAGATCAGCTGTTCGGCGTCGGCGTCGCGCGCGCGACGCGGACCCGGCTGCCGGACTGCTCGCGCACGACGACGCGGGTGCCGGCCGGGATGGCCTCGTCGGCCCAGGCGAGCCGGCGCTCGAGCTCGTGTGCGGCGTCGAGCGACACCTCGCCGCCCGAGGTGCTGAGGTCGCGTGTCGCGACCCCCTGCACCCCGACGAGCGAGACGGGCAGGCCGTCCTCGGTGTCCCGCAGGCGCTTGATGAACATCTGCACGACGAGGACGACGAGGACGGCGACGACGGCGGACCCGGCGTAGGCGAGCCACATGGGCAGGTCGTTGGCGAGGACGATCATGCCCACGGCCCCGAACACGAGGCCTCCGACGCCGAGGGACGTCCCGGAGACCGCCCCGTCACCGAGCTCGACGAACTCTCCGAGGAGCATGGAGCCGAGGACGAGGCAGAGCCCGACGATCCCGATGATGATGAAGGTCAGCATGGGCGCGTCCTCTGCACTGGGGAAAGTTTGCGCAGACTGTACCAATGTTCGTCCAACTCATGGGGTTACCCACCGGGTGAACGGTTGCGGGACGCAGCACCGCCGCCAGACTGGGGTGATGAGCCCTGACACGACGCGCCACCGGCGGACCCGTTCCCGCACCCGGCGGGAGGTCGAGCGCCCCGTCGTGGAGCGGTCGGTGCCGCGCACGGTCGGGCGCCTCGCCCTCGGCGGGTTCCTGCTCTTCGCGGGGATCACCCACCTCACCGTGGCCCGGGAAGAGTTCCTCGCCCAGGTGCCCGGGTGGGTGCCGATGGATCCGGACACCGTCGTCCTCGTCTCGGGCGTCGTCGAGATCAGCCTCGGTGGGGCGCTCGTCGTGCTGCCCGGCAAGAAGGTGCAGATCGGCTGGATCGTCGCTGCCTTCTTCGTCGCGATCTTCCCCGGCAACATCTCCCAGTACGTCACGCACACCGACGCGTTCGGTCTCGACTCGGACCGGGCGCGTGCGGTGCGGCTGCTCTTCCAACCCCTCCTCGTGCTGTGGGCGCTGTGGTCGACGGGCGCCTGGCGGGCGGCCCGGAGGCGCTGAGGGGTTCCATCTCGTCATGGCCGCGGCACGTTCCGGAGGTTCGACCGTGCCATGGACACGACCTCGCCGAGGCCACCACCGAGGACCTCCTTGCTCATCGCGACGGCGAAGCCCCGGACCTGACCGGCGGTGATCGTCGGAGGGAGCGAGAGTGCGCGCGGGTCGGTGACGACGTCGACGAGCCCCGGTCCCGGCCGGTCGAGGGCTGTCCGGAGCGCGTCCCGCAGGCCCCTGGGGTCCTCGATCCGCACGGACGGGATGCCGATGGCGTTCGCCACGGCCGCGTAGTCGATGCTCGGCGAGTCGGTCCCGTACGAGGGCAGGCCGTCGACGAGCATCTCGAGGCGGACCATGCCGAGGGTGGCGTTGTCGAACAGCACGATCTTCACGGGGAGGTCGTAGTGCTTGATGGTGATGAGCTCCCCGAGGAGCATCGACAGGCCGCCGTCCCCCGCGAGGGCGACGACCTGACGCCCGGGCTGGGACATCGCTGCACCGATGGCGTGCGGCACGGCGTTCGCCATGGACCCATGGAGGAACGAGCCGATGATCCGGCGCCGACCGTTGGGCGTGATGTACCGCGCGGCCCACACGTTGCACATGCCCGTGTCCACGGTGAACACGGCGTCGTCGGCGGCCTCCTGGTCGAGGAGGTCGGCGACGTACTCCGGGTGGATGGGAACGAGGGACTCCGCGGACCGTCCCTTGTACGCACCGACGACACTGGTCATCTGCTTCACGTGCTTCTTGCGCATCGTCGTGAGGAACTTGCGCGAGCGGGCAGGTCTGACGAGGGGGAGGAGGGCACGGACGGTCTCGCCGACGTCACCCACGACAGCGAGGTCCAGCCGGGTGCGCCGCCCGAGGTGGGTGGGGTCGATGTCCACCTGCGCGGTCCGCACGGACTCGGGCAGGAACTGGTCGTACGGGAAGTCGGTGCCGAGCAGGACGAGCAGGTCCGCCTCCTGCGTCGCCTCGTGGCAGGACCCGTACCCGAGCAGGCCTGACATCCCGACGTCGAACGGGTTGTCGTACTGGATCCACTCCTTGCCGCGCAACGAGTGGCCGACGGGCGCGGCGATCTTGTCCGCGAGCGCGAGGACGTCGTCGTGCGCGCCCCGGACGCCGGCGCCCGCGAAGATCGTCACCTTCGTGGCGGCGTTGATCGCGTCGGCGAGCAGCTGGAGCGCTGCGGCGTCGGGCACGACGCGCGGCCGGGCCGGCCGGGAGGTGACGTTCGGGACGGCGGCGGGTGCGTCCATGTCGGCGACGTCGCCGGGCAGCGTGAGCACGGCGACCCCCGGCGCACCGTAGGCGTGGTGGATCGCCGTGGCGAAGACGCGGGGCGCCTGCTCGGGGGACGAGACCATCTCCGAGTACACCGAGCACTCGGTGAAGAGGCGGTCCGGGTGGGTCTCCTGGAAGAACTGGGTCCCGATCTGCTTCGTCGGGATGTGGCTGGCGATCGCGAGCACCGGCACCTTCGAGCGGTTGGCGTCGTAGAGGCCGTTGATGAGGTGGAGGTTGCCCGGTCCGCAGGAGCCCGCGCACACGGCGAGGTTGCCGGTGACCTCGGCCTCCGCCGCGGCCGCGAAGGCGGCTGCCTCCTCGTGCCGGACCTGCACCCACGCGATGTCCGCGCCGTCGTTCGCGGCCCGGCGGACGGCGTCGACCACCGGGTTGAGGCTGTCCCCGACGATCCCGTAGATGTGCCTGGCACCGGCCTCGATGATCTGGGCGACGAGCTGGTCGGCGACGGTCTGGTTGCGGGTGCTGTGCTTGACCACGGGATCTCCTCCACAGGCGGACGGGTTCTTCCATCCTCCGGCGGTTGAGCGTCCGGGGCGCGGCGACGGTCCGGCGTCAGTCGACGACGACGGTCACGACGACGAGGGCCACCACGAGGAACCCGATCGTCAGGTACCCGGCGGTCCGCAGGACCCGGCGCGCACGGGCGCGGCGCGCGGCGACGGGCCAGTCCTGCGACCCGGGCGGCGCGCGGAAGGCGAGCACGGCCACGAGCACGGTGAGCACGACGGCGCCGGCGACCGACAGGACACCGAGGAGCACGCCGTCGGCGACCGACTCGACGCGGTCGGCCGCCGCCCCGAACGTCTCGGCGTAGTACCCCGGGCTCGAGACGGCCGGGCGGGGGAACGCGGCGACGGTCCCGAGCCACGCGACGGCCACGAGCGCGAGCGCCCGCGCCCACCACCGCGGCGCGCCGTCCGCCCGCACGGTCACGAGCAGCGCCAGCAGCACGACGACGGGTACGACGACCCATCCGGCTCCGAGGAGCTCGAGCGGCACCGGCCCACCGCTGGCCGGAAGGACGGCGTCCGCGACGCTCTCCCGCTTGGCGAGGATCGTGGCGAGGACCGAGCCGAGCAGCACGACGACGAGAGCGGTCGCCCAGGCGACCGTCGCACGTGGGGCCCGGTTCGGTCCGGCGTCGGATCCTGGCACGGCGTAGCCATCGCCAGCGGGCGAGGGTGCGGTCGCGCCGCGTCGTGGGGGTGTCGCTGGTCGCTCGGGCATCCCCTGATCGTGGCATGCCAGCACACGGAGCACCGCCCGACGCGTCGCGCGCAGGCGGGCACCAGTCCCCATTGTGGCCGCACGCGACCTGCGGAAGGTTGGGGCGGAGACGAAGGGAGTGTCAGGTGTCGGAGTTCTATGTGCGGCCGGAGTCGGTCGCGACGTTCGCGGGTACCGTCGGCGACCTCGGAGAGGGCGTGCCGACGGCCAAGGAGTACCTGTCGACCTGGGGCAGCGTGAGCGGTGGTGAGGACGGGTGGATCTTCTTCACCTTCGCCTCCGCGGCCCAGGGCCTGCTCGACGGCGCCCGCGGGGCGCTCGAGCACCTGTCGACCGTCGTGACGCAGTCCGCGTCCGAGCTGTCCGACACCGCGCAGCACTACGCCACGGTGGACACGTCCGAGGCAGCGGCGCTCGACAAGACCTACCCGGGGGTGCCCCGATGACCGCCGCGACCGACGTGCTCGTGCCGCCCTCGGACGCGCCCGTCGTCCCCGACCTCGTCAACAACATGCTCGGGTTCTCCCAGTACATCAGCCCGTCCTACTGGGTGGACTGGTGCATCAAGCAGGCGTTCGGCTACAGCCCGTTGGAGGTCGTCACCAAGACCGTCGCGGGGGACTGGAACGCGGTCTCGCAGGCCGGCCGGTGCCTGGAGATCCTCGGGGACTACTGCGACGAGGTGTCCGCGCAGCTCCACAGCGCCAGCACGACAGCAGGAGCCGACTGGGACGGGGAGGCGGCCGAGGCGGCCCACGCGTACTTCGTGACGCTGTCCGCGGCCATCGAGCAGCAGGCGAGCGCGCTGCGCTCCGCGGGCGGCGAGTACCTCTCGGTCTCGGCCGGGATGGAGCAGACCGCAGTCCTCATCAACTCCCTGCTGCGCCAGGCGATGGACTGGCTCATCATCGCTGCGGTCTCCGCGGCCGCGACGGCGGCGTCCTCGTGGACGGGCGTCGGGCTGCTCGTCGGAGGAGGCGCGACGGCGGCGTCGATCGCGAAGGCTGCCAGCCTGGCCAAGCAGATCCTCGACGCCCACGACCTCGCGGTGAACATGTGCAACGGCTCGGTGGGGCTGATCGCCGGCTTCCTCGGCGCGATCCAGGACTTCGAGACCATGGCGCTGCCCGCGTCCTACGACAACAAGGTGGTGCCCTGATGACGAGCCCGCACGATGCCTGGCCTGGTGCCGCGACGGGCGACGAGGAGATGCCGCGTGCGCTCCCGTCGATCCCGGTCGGGAGCCCGGGCGACCGTCTGCTCCGCGAGTCCCTGACGATCCTGCGGGACCGCGCCGAGGACCGCGAGACGCGGGACCAGCTCACGGAGATCATCGAGGGACGCCGGCCCGCGCTCGACCTGCTCGAGATGCCGGGCTTCCAGGCCATCGCGGACCGTGGCGTCGCGGACTTCGACCGCACCTGGTCGGCGATGACCGAGGACGAGAAGGCGCGTGCTGCCGACGAGGGTGGTGCCCTGCTCGACGAGGACCCGCCCGCGGGTACGCCCCTCGTCTGAGCCGCGGGGCACGTCAGCCGAGGGTCGCGGACTCCACCTGCACCTGCGCGGTGCGCCGCCGGACCAGCGGGACGGACGCGAGGGCCGCGACGGCGGAGAAGGCCGCAGCGACGAGGACAACCTCGAACCCGGCGTGCGCGCCGGCGTCGTCGATGCGCTGGCCCGCGAGGGACGTCCCGAGAGAGACACCGACCGCGAGGGCGGTGCCCAGCCACGTCAGCCCCTCTGTGAGCTGTGCGGACGGCACGACCGTCTGGATGAGGTTGTTGCCGTTGATGAGGGTCGGGGCGATGGCGAAGCCCGCGACGAACATCACGCCCGCGAGCGCCCACAGCGACGACACGAACACGAAGAGGGACACGCCCGCGGCCATCGCGAGCATCCCGACGACGAACCGGATCCACAGGGGCGACACCCAGTGCCGCGCCCCGTACCCGAGTCCCGAGATGAGCGACCCGGTCGCGAAGACCCCGAGGATCACGCCGGCGAGCGCCTCCTGGCCGGCCTCCTCCGCGAAGGCGATCGTCGCGACGTCGGTGGCACCGAAGATGGCACCCATGCCGATGAACACCCCGATGACGCCGAGCACCGCGCCGTCGCGCAGCACGGAGCGGCGCTTCACTCCCGGGACGGGCACCGACGGCGGCGGCTCGGTCGCCCGCAGGGACAGGAACCAGAAACCGCCGACCGCGACCGCGAGGAGCGGCACGACGAGCCCGGCGGTCGCCGTGACGCTCGTCGCGAGGATGGTCGCGAGCATCGGTCCGACGACGAAGCACAGCTCGTCGACGGCGGCCTCGAAGGAGTAGGCACGGTGCAGCTCACGGGGGTCGCTGATGAGGTGCGACCACCGGGCGCGGACCATCGACCCGACCGAGCCGACGGTCGCCCCGACGAGGACCGCGAACACGTAGAGCGTGACCTCGGGGGCGCGCAGCACGGCGCACAGGATGAGGCCCACGAGGGAGACGCACGTGACGGCGAACAGGGGACGCATGATGCGCGACTGCCCCGCACGGTCCACCCGGCGCGCGATCTGCGGCGAGCAGATCGCCTGGGCGATGATGTATGCCGCGCTCACCCGGCTGCCCAGCGCGTAGTTGCCGTAGATCTGCTGGAGCATGAGGACGATGCCGATACCGACCATCGACATCGGCAGGCGCGCGAGCGCCCCGGCGGCGGAGAACCGCGCCGCTCCCGGGTGCTGGAAGATCACGGCGTAGGGGTTGCGAGAAACCCTGGCACCGTCCTTGCGCGTGCTGCCATCGGTCGTGCCGTCATCCGTTCCCACGACCTCAGTCTCTCATCACGAGACGGCCCGACGAGGCTGTGTGCATGATGGCCCGATGAGCAACGACGACACGCGACCAGGCTTCCCCGTCACGCACGACGCCGCGCAGCAGCGTTTCGAGGCGGACGCGGACGGGCGGACCGCGGGGTTCCTCACCTACGAGCTCGACGGCTCGACGATGGTGACCACCCACACGATCGTCGAGCCGGAGTTCGAGGGCCGCGGCGTCGGTTCGGCCCTGGCGCGCGAGGCCCTCGGTCACGCGCGGGCGCAGGGTCTGCGCGTCGACCCGCAGTGCTCGTTCGTCCACGGGTTCGTCGAGCGCCACGCGGAGTACCAGGACCTTCTCGGCTGACCGTGGGCCGGGCGTGACGAAGGCCCGCACGGGCTGGGCGTCACCGCCCGTGCAGGCCTTCGTGGGGGATGCCTCAGGCGATGGTCGCGTCCGCGGTCGCTTCCTGGCGCTCGTCGTGCAGGAGCTCGCCCGCGTCGTCGGCCGGGGTGTACGTCACGTCGAAGGTGATGGGCGAGCCCGCCTGGTACTTGAAGTTCTCGCCGTAGGAGAACGACGCACCGGGCTCGAGGACGAACGGGGCCTCGGTGTTGCCGACGGCGATGGCGGAGTCGTTGACCTCCATCGAGGCGAAGAGGTCAGCGCCCGTGATGGTGTCCATGCCCTGCATGTACGGCCAGTCGGCGTAGCGCGCCTCGACGGCGACGAGGTTGAACGACATCGGCATCGGCTCGGTACCGGTGTTCGTCACGACGTAGTTGACGAACACGATCTCGTCGCCCTCCGCGATGATCGGCAGGTTGTTCTCGGGGTCGACGAACAGGCCGTCCTTCGGGGCCGTCGTGGTCCCCACCTGGTACACCTCGACGGAGAAGGCGTCACCCTCGATCGTCGTGAGCAGGTCCCCGGGCGTGGTCACCGGGTTCGCCCACGCGGCGCCCTCGCCGTTCCCGGCAGGAGCGTCGGAGTCGTCCTCCGCGTCCTCGCTCGGCTCGTCGGTCTCGGTCTCGGTCTCCTCGGGCGCCGGGTCCTCGGTCTCCTCGACGGCGGGCGTCGTCTCCGGTGCCGTCTCGTCTGAGGAGCAGGCGGCGATCCCGGCGAGGGCGAGCCCGGCGATCGTCAGGGTGGCCAGGGGACGGGTGACACGTGAGGTGCGCATGGAGGATCTCGTTCCGTGTGGTCGTGGGTGGTGACGTATGTGTCCTGTCCCACGACCCTAGGCAGACTCCCGTGCGCGGGCCTGCCACCTGGATGGGGAGAGGTACCCCTCCCCATCCAGGTCGGTGCAGTGGGTCCGTCAGCCCAGCGCGTCCGTGACGAGTGCCTTCGCGGCCTCCTGCACCTGGGTGAGGTGCTCGGGAGAGACGAACGACTCCGCGTAGATCTTGTACACGTTCTCGGTGCCCGACGGGCGGGCGGCGAACCACGCGTTCTCGGTCGTCACCTTGAGCCCGCCGATCGACGCCCCGTTGCTCGGCGCGGTCGTGAGCTTGGCGGTGATGTCCTCGCCCGCGAGCGTCGAGGCGCTCACCTGCTCGGGCGCGAGGCGCGCGAGCGTCGCCTTCTGCTCGAGCGTCGCGGGTGCGTCGACGCGGGCGTACCAGGACTGGCCGTGCTGCTCGACGAGCCGCGCGTGGTGCTCGGAGGGGGACAGGCCCGTCGTCGCGAGGATCTCGGAGCCGAGCACGGCGAGGAGGATCCCGTCCTTGTCGGTCGTCCAGACCCCGCCGTTCTTGCGCAGGAAGGACGCCCCGGCGGACTCCTCGCCACCGAAGCCGACGGAGCCGTCGAGCAGGCCGGGGACGAACCACTTGAAGCCCACGGGCACCTCGTCGAGCCGGCGGCCCAGGCCGGCGGCGACCCGGTCGATGAGCGCGGAGGAGACGAGGGTCTTGCCGATCGCGGCGTCCGGCGCCCAGTCGGGGCGCGCCCCGCCGTAGAGGTAGCTGATCGCGACCGCGAGGTAGTGGTTGGGGTTCATGAGCCCCGCGTCGGGGGTGACGATGCCGTGGCGGTCGGAGTCCGCGTCGTTGCCCGTGGCGATGTCGTACGGCGCGTCGCCCTTCATCGCCTCGACGAGCGAGGCCATCGCGTACGGGGAGGAGCAGTCCATGCGGATCTTCGCGTCCCAGTCGAGGGTCATGAACCCCCAGCGCGGGTCGACCTGGGGGTTGACGACGGTGAGGTCGAGGCCGTAGCGCTCGCCGATGGCGCCCCAGTACTCCACGGCCGCACCGCCGAGCGGGTCGGCGCCGATGCGCACGCCCGCCGAGCGGATGGCGTCGAGGTCGAGCACGGTCGCGAGGTCGTCGACGTACGCCTCGAGGTAGTCGTGGCGGTGCGTCGTGCCTGCCGCCAGCGCCTGGTCGAGGCTCACGCGCCGCACCTGTCCGACGCCGCTGCGCAGGATCTCGTTCGCCCGGTCCGCGATCCACGAGGTCGCGTCGGAGTCGGCGGGGCCGCCGTGCGGGGCGTTGTACTTGAAGCCGCCGTCGCGCGGGGGGTTGTGCGAGGGGGTGACGACGATGCCGTCGGCGAGCCCGGGACCGCTCGTGCGCACTCCCTGGGCGGTCGTCGCCTCGTTGTGCAGGAGGATCGCGTGCGACACCGCCGGCGTCGGGGTGTAGGAGTCGCGGGCATCGATGTACGTCTCGACGCCGGCTGCGGCCAGCACCTCGAGCGCGGTCTGCCACGCGGGCAGGGACAGGGCGTGGGTGTCGCGGCCGATGAACAGGGGGCCGTCGGTGCCCCGCGACGCGCGGTACTCGACGATGGCCGCGGTCGTCGCGATGATGTGGGCCTCGTTGAAGGCGTGGTCGAGGCTCGAGCCGCGGTGGCCCGAGGTGCCGAAGACGACCTTCTGCGACGGGTCGTCGACGTCGGGCGTGAGGTCGTAGTAGGCGCCGACGACGGCGTCCACGTCGATGAGGTCTGCTGGCTGGGCGAGGGTGCCTGCGCGTGGGTCCATGGACAGATCTTGGCACGCGTCCGGTTCGTCCGGCAGGGGATGGGCCGGACGCGTCCGGCTCCCGGGACTGACCCGTCCCGGTAGTCTCGTCACATGGCAAAGAACACGTCACCCGAGTTTGTGCTGCGTCCCTTCGAGGGGCTTCCCGGCGAGGCCGACCTCGTCGCCCTGCGCGAGGTCGTCCCTGCGGCGACCGCGACCGCGCGGACCACGAAGAAGTACGGCGCCCGGGACATCATCTTCACGACCGTGCTGCCCGCCGGGTGGCCTGCCCTGCACCGCGGTGACGGCGCCCTGTTCGTCGCGCTGCAGACCCACGCCGGGTCCGGCGACGCGAGCCGCGACCTCGCTCAGACGATCCTCGACGCCATGGAGCTCGAGCCCGGCAGCTCGCTGCCGAGCACCGTCCTGCCCGGCCCGGGGCCGCGCCTGCAGGACATCCTCGACCCGAGCGTCCCGTTCGAGGTCACCGTCCACGAGGGCTTCGACTACTGGATGGACCCGACGAACCCCATCTCGCCGGAGGTCCAGGAGTCCCTCGACGACGCGAACTCCTCGCTCGTCGAGACCCGCAAGCTCGCGGGCGTCGACAGTGCCTACTGGTGCCGCATGGGCGCACGCGAGTACCTGCGCTGGTCCCTGCCGTACGGCGAGGACACGGTCATCGACGCCGTGGCGCGCCTCCACGCCAAGCGCGAGTCCGGGTTCGCCGGCAGCAAGTTCCTCGGGGCCTTCCGCTCCTCCGGGATCGTCATCCCCGTGTGGGAGCTGCCCAAGGGATCGGAGGCCGAGGACATCGAGGCCGACGTCGTCGCGTTCTGGCCCGCCCTCAAGGCCGCGATCGAGACCGACGCGCCGCTCGACGCGAACGAGCGCCGCGCCCGCGCGGGCATCGTCGCCCGCCAGGTCACCCTCCGCTGACCTGCCGGGGGAGGTCGACGGAGACTAGGGTGGGGACGTGAGCGACGACACACAGGTGCATGCGGGTGCCCCCGACGCCCCGACCGTCCCGGCGGACCAGGACGGCTCGACGAGAGGCACCCGACCGGCGGTCGTCCGCCGGGCGAAGAGTGCCCCGTACGCGAGCGGTCGCCCGTCCGCCCGGCAGCGGGTCGCGGTCATCATCCCCGCCAAGGACGAGTCACGGCGCATCGCCGAGACGGTCCGTGCTGCTCGGGCCATCCCGCACGTGGACCTCGTGCTCGTCGTCGACGACGGGAGCGAGGACAACACGCAGGACGTCGCCCGGGACGCCGGAGCAGTCGTCGTCCGACACTCCCACAACCGTGGGAAGGCCGCGGCGATGGAGACGGGTGCCGCAGTCGTCGCGATGCGTGACGCCCCCAACCGTCCGCCGCGCCTCCTGCTGTTCATCGACGGGGACCTCGCGGAGACGGCCGTGAACACCGCTCCGCTCGTCGTGCCGGTCCTCGAGGGCCGGGCAGACATGTCGATCGCTCTGCTGCCACCCCAGCTGGGTGCCGGTGGCCGGGGGATCGTCGTCGGCGCGGCGCGTCGGGCCATCGCGTCCATGACGGGCTGGACACCGACGCAGCCGCTCTCCGGGATGCGGTGCCTGACGCGCGAGGCCTTCGAGGCGGCGACGCCGCTCGCCCGTGGCTGGGGCGTCGAGACCGGGCTGAGCATCGACCTCCTGCGGCTCGGGTACGTCGTGGTCGAGGTCCCGTGCGACCTGCGGCACCGACCGTCGGGCACGGACCTGCGCGGCCAGCTGCACCGGGCGAAGCAGTACCGCGACGTCCAGCTCGCGGTCAACGCCCGCCGGGTGCGGTCCGCGGGGGCCCGGACCCGTGCGAAGGTCACGAGATCCACACCGTCCGCGGACCGCTGATCCTCAGATGAGGCGCCGGTCGTCCTCCCGGACGACCCGCACCCACCGGTACCCGTAGGCGGGCAGCTCGAGCTCGGCGCAGCCGTCGTCCGACAGCGTCGTCGTCTGCGCCGCCAGCAGGTCGACGAGCTGCACCGTCGCGTCCGTCCCGGGCACCGTGAGCGGCACGGAGACCGGGTCGGCAGCGAAGTTGTGCAGCGCGATGACCTGCCCGCCCGCACCCGTGACGCTGTGCGCGAGCACCGCGTCGTGGGGCTGCTCGAGCACCGTGAGCTCGCCCCAGCCGATCTCGGGGGAGTTGCGGTACTGCCGCACGAGTGTCCGCATGAAGGACAGCAGCGAGTCCGGGTCGTGGCGCTGGTCCGCGACGTTGACGTGCTTCGGGGCGAACCCGTCCTCGGGGACCGGGGCGACGAGGTCCTTCGCCGCGGCACGGGAGAAGCCGCCGTTCACGTCCGCTGACCACTGCATCGGCGTGCGCACCGCCTCCCGGCCGCCGGCGGCGAGGTTCTCGCCCATGCCGATCTCCTCGCCGTAGAACAGCACGGGCGTGCCCGGCATGGAGAACAGCAGGCTGTACGCCATCCGCACGCGGCGCGGGTCCCCGGCGAGCATCGGCGGGAGCCTGCGCGTGATGCCGCGCCCGAAGACGCGTGCGGCCTCGTCGGGCGCGAACGCCTCGAACACCTCGTTGCGCTCGTCGTCCGTGAGCTTGTCGAGCGTGAGCTCGTCGTGGTTGCGGACGAAGTTCGCCCACTGTGACCGCCGGGCGAGCGGGGGCCGGTCCGCCAACGCCCGGGCCAACGGTCGGGCGTCCGACCGTGCCAGGGAGAGGTAGAGCTTCTGCATGGCGACGAAGTCGAACTGCATGGTCAGCTCGTCACCCGCGTCCCCGCCGAAGTACTCGAGCTGCTCGGCGCGTTCCAGGTTGACCTCGCCGAGCAGGATGCCGTCTCCGGTCCGGCGCCCGAGGAACGCCCGGAGCGCCCGGAGGTAGTCGTGCGGGTCGCCGTACGCGCCGGACGAGTCGGTGTCCTGGCCCGTCGTGCCGGGCGTCGCACCGCTGTCCGCGGCGGAGGGCTCGAGGAGGTACGGGACGGCATCCACCCGGAACCCGGACAGGCCGAGCTCCAGCCAGAAGCCCATGACCTTCGCGATCTCCTCCCGCACGCGCGGGTTCGAGACGTTGAGGTCGGGCTGGTGCTTGTAGAACCGGTGCAGGTAGTACTGCTTCGTCTTCTTGTCGTACTCCCACACCCCGTCCTCCTCGCCGGGGAAGACGGTCTCGGGTGCGTCCTCGGGCACGTCGTCGCGCCACACGTAGAAGTCGCGGAACGGCGAGTCCTTGCTCGAGCGCGCGGACAGGAACCACGGGTGCTGGTCCGAGGTGTGATTGACCACGAGGTCCGCGATGACCCGCATGCCGCGGTCGCGGGCCGTGCGGATGATCTCGACGACGTCGCCGTGGTGCCCGAGGCGTGGGTCGACGCCGTAGAAGTCGGTGATGTCGTAGCCGTCGTCGCGGTCGGGCGTCGGGTAGAACGGCATGAGCCACAGGCACGTCACGCCGAGCTCGGCGAGGTGGTCGAGGCGGTGCGCGAGACCGTCGAGGTCGCCGACGCCGTCGTCGTTCCAGTCCATGAACGTCTCGACGTCGAGGCAGTAGACGACCGCCGTCTTCCACCACAGGTCGGAGGTGTCGGTGACTCTCATGAGGCCTCCCGCAGGTGGGGCAGGACGTGCTCGCCGAAGACGTCGATGAACTGCGTCTGCTCGGCACCCACGTGGTGGAGGTAGATCTCGTCGAAGCCCAGGGACGCGTACTCGAGCAGCTGGTCGGTGTGCCGCGCCGGGTCGGAGGAGATGAGCACGGAGGAGTGCATGTCCTCCGGCGTCACGTGCTTGGCGGCCTCGTCGAACGCCTGGGGCGTGTCGAGGTCCCAGCACACCGGTGGCGAGAAGACGTTGGTGCGCCACTGGTGGTGGGCGATGTCGAGGGCCTCTGCGTCCGTGGGCGCATAGCTGACGTGCACCTGCAGCACGATGGGGCCGCGGCCACCGGCTCCCCGGTACGCCTCGATCATCGCCTCGAGGTGCTCACGAGGCTGCGCGATGGTCGCGAGGCCGTCGGCCCAGCCCGCGACCCAGGCGGCCGTCGCCGTGCTCACCGCGGCGCCGAGCAGGGGCGGGGGAGTCTCGGGCCGGGTCCACAGCCGGGCACGGTCGACCGTGACGAGGCCGTCGTGGCTGACCTCCTTGCCGGCGAACAGGGCACGCATGACCTCGACGCTCTCGGCGAGGCGGGCGTTGCGGACGTCCTTGCGGGGCCACGGGTCACCGGTGATGTGCTCGTTCGCGGCCTCGCCGGAGCCGAGGGCCGCCCAGAAGCGGCCGGGATACATGGCGGCGAGCGTCGACGCGGCCTGCGCGACGATGGCCGGGTGGTACCGCTGGCCGGGCGCGTTGACGACGCCGAGCCTGAGGTTGGTGGCCTCGAGCGCGGCACCGAGCCACGCCCAGGCGAACCCGGAGTGACCCTGGCGCTCGCTCCAGGGGGCGAAGTGGTCGGAGCACATGGCTGCGTCGAACCCGGCGGCCTCGGCGCGCCGGACGGCGTCGAGGAGTGCGCGGGGGTGGACCTGCTCGTGCGAGGCATGGAAGCCGATGGTGGGCATACGTGACCTCTCGGATCGGGAGCGGGGCCTCGAAGGTAGCGCGGTCCGTCCCGTCCAGCACCTGGTCGTCAGCTGTCGGTGCTCCCGCCGGCCGTGTCTCCCAGGAGTGCGGCCCGCGCCTCCGCCCGCAGCGTCGTGCGGCGCAGCGTGAGCATCCAGCTCGCGTACGTCGCCGTGAGCAGGGGGACGAGCACGGACATGCCGACGGCGAGGATGACGATCCCGGAGTCGTTGACGAGCGTCCCGATGCCCAGGGCGATGATCGTGCACACGACACCCGGCGTGAACATCGGGGCGTCGTTGTTGATCTGCCTGAGCGGCGCGCCCTCGGTGAGCCACCGGTACGGGGTGCTGTCCGGTGCGCGGGAGGCGGTGTGCAGCGGGCGGCCGAGCACGAGGACGATGACGAGGATCCCGGCGATGCCCACGAGCGCGAGCTCGTTGCGCAGGGTGCGGAAGTTCGCCTCGAGCTTGCGCATGACGACGTCGACCAGTCCGCCGTCGAGCACCGTGTCGACGAACCGCCCGAGGTGGGTGCGGTCGCCCGCGGGCCGCAGCCAGTCGACGAGAGCGAACCCGCTGACGATGACGGCCCCCACGAGGAGCACGAGCAGGACGCGCCGCCACGTGAGCCGGACGCCCGCCGCGAGGAGGGCGAGGATCGCGAAGGCGGGGACGAGCGCGGGTGGTCCCCCGAAGTCGGCGCCGATGCTCGGGGACCCGTCGAGCGTGACCGCGACGAGACCGATGACCACGATGACGAGCGCCGCGAGCCGGCGCCTGCCGAGCTCGACGAGCCGGTTGCTCGCTGCCGCAGCGAGCAGGACCGTGGTCGTCGCGAACAGCGCGAAAGCGGTGTTGTTGAACCCGTAGAACCGCCCGGCCACGGTCGGCTGGACCCCCATGAGGGCAGAGACCTGGAGGTGTGCCCCGGTCGCGACGTCGACGGCGAGCACGACGGCGGTGATCGTCGCGACGACGCCGACGGGGCCGAACAGCCAGGTCCGCCAGGGGGGCAGCACGGCGAGCGCCGTGATCGCGAGGATCCACCCGACGACGAGACCCAGGAGCGCCATCGACGGAGCACCGGCCCGCCACCACGGGCTGAGGTTCGCCAGGAGCGTCGAGACGGGGATGGCGGCGATCGCGATGCCGAGCGCCCGCAGGACGGTCAGGACGATGACGGGCACCTTGCTGATGGCCGGCGCGAGGCGGTCGGTGAGGCGGCCGCTGCTGCGGGCCGTCGTGTCGGGGCCACCGCGGCCCACCGCCTCGATGAAGCGGCGGCTGAACGCGAACGACACCGCGGCGAACAGCAGGAGGTTGACGACGACGTAGAGGGGGAAGAAGACGGGGATGAGCGGCCGGGCGGCGAGCGCATGGTCCTCCGCGTCGGTGAGGGCCGCGATGCGCTGGGCTGTGTCGAGCGTGGAGGGGTCCGCCGTCCACGGGGATCCCACGAGCACGCCGGTGGGGGCGTCGTCGGCGATGTGGAGGGCCGTCAGGACGGTCGGCAGGACGTCGGTGGCCTGGACGTACCCAGGCTGTCGGGTCGATCGGGAGGTGAGCAGGCCGACCTCCTGCCCGGCTCCGAGCATGACCGCGACCTGCATGCGTGGGGTGGTGGAGGGGTCGGCGAGGGAGGCGATGATCACCGTCGTGCTGCGCAGGTCCGGGTCGTGCTCACGGACACCGGCGAGCACCGCGGCGAGCGTCTCGTCGACGGCGGCGACGTCGGCGGCGTGCTGCGCCAGCCTCACCTCCTCCGCGACCTCCTCCTCGACCTCCTCCGAGGGCTCCTCGGAGGGCAGCAGGCTCTCGTCGACGGGCTTGGCCTCCACCGGGTATCCCTCGTCCCGCACGGAGCCGGCGTCGACGACGACGAGCGTGGCGCCGTCGAGCGCGCGCGCGACCTCGGGCCCGAGGGAGGTGTTGGCGGGGGTCGGGTTCGTCCCGGGTGTCGTCGGCGTGTAGCTGCCGGCGACGAGTCCCTCGGTCGTGGCCAGCGCGACAGCAGCACCGGGTCCGAGCGCCGCGGCGGGCAGGCCCTCCTCGGCGACGAGGTCGCCGAGCGTGCCCGGCCGCGCGTCGAACGACTGCTCGTCGACGGCCGCGAGGTACTCGTCCCAGCCGGGGACGGCCACGCCGGTCCCCGGTTCGGGGTTCTCGATGAGGCGGCAGGGTGCGGACCGGGCGTTGAACGCGTCGGCGGCGCGGTTGCCCGCCGAGACCGCGAGCCAGCCGTCCGCGGGGCACGTCGAGCTGTCCGCGCTGCGGGAGATGAGGTTTCCGGCGGCGCCGTCGGCGGCCGCGGACCACAGGGCGGGGGTGGCCTCGGGTGACACGTCCGCCCAGGAGATCCCGCCGGTCCCGACGAGCACGACGCGCTCGTCGCTCGTGGGGGCGGCCGCCGGCGGGGTGGCTGGCCGGTCCGCCGGGCCCGCTGCCGCACCGGGTGCCACGCCGGTGCCGACGAGCAGGAACGTCGCGAGGAGCGCGGCCCGGGCGGCCCGGCGGGGTCCCGCGGCGCGGCGCCGTCGGGGCAGGAACAGTGGTCGGTGCACCGGACCAGCGTAGACGCGGGTGTCCGGCACCGTCCGGCGTGCTACTTCGCGGAGAGCGTGGGGATGGGTGCCCGCACGACGAGCGCCGACGGCTCCACCCACGTGTGGCAGTCGACCGCCCGGCCGAGGACGTCTCCGTCGACCTGGACCTGCTCCCCGCCCTCGACGCGCAGGCGCACCCTCTCGGCACGGGTGTGGTCGATGCGCCCGATCTTGTTGGGCAGGTCGTTGCTCATCCCGAACCGCTGCATGGTCACCTCACCGAGGAGCTGCGCCCACCCGGCGATGCCGCCGCGGGTGTCGATCACCGCGACGTCGTGCACGCCGTCGTCGATGAGCGCGTCGGGGATGAGCGTGATGCCGCCGGGCAGGCGGCCGCAGTTGCCGACCATGACGGACCGGACCTTCATGGAGACGGGAGCCTTGTCGTCGAGCGCGACGGAGATCTGCAGGCGGCGCCCGTGCAGGTGCTTGACGCCCGCGACGAAGTACGCCATCCAGCCCATCTTCGCCTTGAGGTTGGCATCGGCGTCCGCGACCATCGCGGCGTCGAACCCGAGGCCGGCGATGACGAGGAAGATGTGCTTGGCCTCCTCGGCCGGAGCCTTGTCGACCGGGGTGCCCTCGAGGGGCACCTCGTCCCCGTCCTCGGGGATCTCCTGGCCGTTCTTGTCGAGGGGCGGCAGGGCGGGCGCAGGGGTGTCCACCTGGAGCCATCCGACGTCGATCGTGCGGTCCATGCCGGTGAGCGCGATGTCGAACGCGGCCTCGACGTCGGTGACGGAGATGTCGAGGTTCCGGGCGAGGAGGTTGCCCGTCCCCAGGGGCAGCAGCGCCATGGGCTTGCCTGTGCCGACCATGCCCTCGGCGACCGCGCGGACCGTCCCGTCGCCGCCCACGGCGACGACGACGTCCGCTCCCTTGCTGAGCGCCTCCCGGGTCTGCCCGACGCCCGGGTCCTCGACCGACGTCTCGATCCACAGCGGCTCGGGGAGGTTCTCCGCGGCGCACCTCGCGAACAGGGCGGGGCGCAGGGCGTCCGCTCCGCTCTTCGACGGGTTCGCGACGAACGCGAGCAGGGGACCGGTCGGCCCGGGCGCCGGCTCCGGGGCCGCGTTGGCCTCCGCCCGCTGCCGGGCGTCCTCGGCGAGCGTGGCGCGCAGCGCGCGCTGCTGGCGCACGACGACCACGGACAGCACGATGGCCACGAGCGCGACGACGACCGCTGCGACAAGCAGCCAGGCTTCCAGTTCCATGGCCACACCGTAGGCCCTCTGGTTCACCCCTGCCCGGTGCGGAGGGCCCCGTGCTCCGCGGCGCGCCCGGGCGCGGTGCCCCGGCGCACCACCGCCGAATGGATACCCTTGGTCGGTGATCGATCTGCGCATGATTCGCGACAACCCCGGACCTGCCCGTGCGAGCCAGGTCGCCAGGGGCGACGACCCCGAGCTCGTCGACCGCCTCCTCGAGGCCGACACGAGCCGCAGGTCCGCTCTCACGAGGTTCGAGCAGCTGCGGGCCGAGCAGAAGGCGCTCGGCAAGCAGGTCGCCCGCGCTGCCGGTGCCGAGAAGGCCGAGATCCTCGCCCGCACGCGTGCGGTGGCCGACGAGGTCAAGGCGCTGCAAGCGACGGCGGACGAGGCCCAGCGGGTCCTCGACGAGCTGACGTGGCGGATCCCCAACATCGTCGAGGGTGCACCGCCCGGGGGCGAGGACGACTACGTCGTGCTGCGCACGGAGGGCACGCCACGTGACTTCGCGGCCGAGTACGGCGCCGACTTCGTCCCGCGCGACCACCTCGAGCTCGGTGAGCGGCTCGGCGCGATCGACACCGAGCGCGGGGCCAAGGTCTCGGGTGCGCGCTTCTACTACCTCACCGGCATCGGGGCGCGCCTCGAGCTCGCCCTGCTCAACGCCGCGATGGACCAGGCGTACAGCGCGGGCTTCACGCCGATGATCACCCCGACGCTCGTCAAGCCCGAGGTCATGGCCGGCACCGGGTTCCTCGGCGCCCACGCCGACGAGATCTACCGGCTCGAGGCGGACGACCTCTACCTCACGGGCACGAGCGAGGTCGCGCTCGCGGGCTACCACTCGGGCGAGATCCTCGACCTGTCGGCCGGACCGAAGCGGTACGCGGGCTGGAGCGCCTGCTACCGGCGCGAGGCGGGCTCGTACGGCAAGGACACCCGGGGGATCATCCGCGTCCACCAGTTCCACAAGGTCGAGATGTTCGTCTACACGACGGTCGAGGAGGCCGCCGCCGAGCACGAGCGGCTGCTCGCCTGGGAGGAGCAGATGCTCGCGGCGTGCGAGCTGCCCTACCGGGTGATCGACACCGCGGCGGGCGACCTCGGCTCGAGCGCCGCGCGCAAGTTCGACTGCGAGGCGTGGCTCCCGACGCAGGGCCGCTTCCTCGAGCTCACCTCGACGTCGAACTGCACGACCTTCCAGGCGCGCCGCCTCGGGACGCGCGAGCGGACCGCCTCGGGTGAGACGCGCCCGGTCGCGACGCTCAACGGGACCCTGGGCACGACGCGCTGGATCGTCGCGATCCTCGAGAACCACCAGCAGGCCGACGGTTCCGTCCGCGTCCCCGTGGGCCTGCGGCCGTACCTCGGCGGTCTCGAGGTCCTCGAACCTGTGACAGCGTGACCGCACCGATGACGGCAGACTCCCCGATGCTCGTCGCGCTCGACGTCGACGGCACCCTCATGTCGGCCGACGAGTTCCTGTCCGACGAGGTGCGGGAGGCGGTGACGGCGGTGCGCGCCGCCGGGCACCGCGTGGTGCTCTCGACCGGGCGCCCGCTCGTCGCGCTCCTGCCCGTCGCGAAGGACCTCGGGATCACCGACGGCTGGGTCGTGTGCTCGAACGGGTCCGTGACGGCGCGGCTGGGCATCGACGTGGAGTTCGAGATCGACGACGTCGTCATGTTCGACCCGCGCGACGCCCTGGGCGTGCTGCGTGAGCACATGCCCACCGCGAAGGTGGCTCTCGAGGAGATCGGGGTGGGCTACTGGGTGACCGCGGACTTCGCCGACCGCAACCTCCATGGCCTGCACACGGTCGTCGAGTTCGACGACCTGTGCGCGCTCCGGACCGCGCGGGTCGTCGTCGCCGATGCCGAGCGACCGTCGCGAGCGTTCCGCGCGGCGGTCCGGGCGCTCGGCCTCACGGCCACGATCTTCGTCATCGCGGGCCGGCGCTGGATGGACCTGGCGCCCGCCGGGGTGACCAAGGCCTCGGCGCTGGAACGCCTGCGCGCGCTGTGGAGCGTGCCGCGGGAGCGCACCGTCGCCATCGGTGACGGTGGCAACGACATCGAGATGCTCGGGTGGGCCGGGCGGGGCGTGGCGATGGGTCACGCGGACGCGCTGGTGGTCGCGGCGGCGGACGAGGTGACCCTGTCGATCGCCGACGACGGCGCCGTCCCGGTCCTGCGCAGCCTGCTCCGCGGATGAGCCGCGAGGGTGCGTAGACGGGCGTGACCTGCACTGTTGCCCCCGGTTGCGTGACGCAATCGTTATGCCGTGACAAGTTGCACTGCTTGCGCACACGTGCCGTAACGGCTTGCATGGGGTGGAAGGCGGGGGAACGCCCAGCAGCACGGCGTGCCCGTCGACAGGAGCACCGACCCACGAGTGAGGACTCAATGATGAGAAATTCGATGCGACGCAGCTCCGCTGCGGTAGCCGGTGGCGCCGCGGTCGCCCTGATGCTCGGAGCGTGCGCCCCGAGCAGCGACGACGGTGACAACGTCGCTGGCGGCTCCGACGACTCCGTGGCGGTGGACGTCCCCGAGATCGACTGCTCGGTCTACGAGGAGTTCGGCGAGCTCGACGGCAAGACCGTCTCCGTCTACACGTCGATCGTCGAGCCGGAGCAGCAGGACCAGGAAGCCTCCTACGACCCGTTCGAGGAGTGCACGGGCGTCACCGTCAACTACGAGGGTTCTCGCGAGTTCGAGGCTCAGCTCCTCGTCCGGCTCCAGGCGGACAACGCCCCGGACATCGCCTACATCCCGCAGCCGGGTCTGCTCAGCACGATCGTCGCCGACACGGGCGCTGCCGTGCCCGCGCCCGCGGCGACCGCGGCGAACGTCGATGAGTTCTTCTCGGAGTCGTGGAAGAACTACGGCACGGTGGACGGGACCTTCTACGCCGCTCCGCTCGGCGCCAACGTCAAGTCGTACGTCTGGTACTCGCCCTCGATGTTCGAGGAGGCCGGCTACGAGATCCCGACCACGTGGGACGAGATGATCGCGCTGTCCGACGAGATCGTCGCCGACGGCAACATCCCCTGGTGCGCCGGGATCGCCTCCGGTGACGCCACCGGCTGGCCCGCGACCGACTGGGTCGAGGACGTCGTGCTCCGCGTCGCCGGACCCGACACCTACGACCAGTGGACGACCCACGAGATCCCGTTCAACGACCCGCAGATCGTCGAGTCGCTCGACGAGGTCGCGGGCATCCTCAAGAACGACACGTACGTGAACGCCGGGTTCGGCGACGTCCAGTCCATCGCGGCCACCGAGTGGGACGGCGCCGGAGCGCCCATCCTCGACGGCAACTGCTGGATGCACCGCGCGGCGAACTTCTACCAGAACCAGTGGCCCGAGGGCACGGAGGTCGCCGAGGACGGTGACGTCTACGCGTTCTACCTGCCGTCCATGACCGAGGGCGAGAAGCCGATCCTCGGTGGTGGCGAGTTCGTCGTCGCGTTCGACGACCGTCCGGAGGTCCAGGCCTTCCAGACGTACCTCTCGAGCGCCGACTGGGCGAACGTCAAGGCCGCCGTCACGACCCGTGGCGGCTGGGTCAGCGCCAACACCGGGCTCGACTCCGAGCTCCTCGCGACGGACTTCGACCGTCAGTCCGCGGATCTGCTTGCCGACCCGGAGTCGGAGTTCCGCTTCGACGGCTCGGACCTCATGCCGGGCAGCGTGGGGGCCGGGACGTTCTGGACCGAGATGGTGGCGTTCTTCGCCTCGGACAAGAGCTCGCAGGAGGTCGCTGACTCCATCGAGGCTTCCTGGCCGACGTCCTGACCTGAGCGTGACCAGCGGGTGGCCCACGGCGTGGGCCACCCGCTGGCGTAGGACCGACAGGGGCCCGCAGCGGGTCCCTGCTCACCCCGGTGCGGCCGGAACGCGCCATGTCATGCTCATCTCATCCCGTGCGCGAGGACGGGTAGTACGGAGGCCCTGATGGACTGGCTGCTCCACGCAGACACCACGACCGAGAAGCTCTTCGTCATGGTCGTCGCGATCCTGCTCTTCGTCGCGGTGATGGGCGCTGTCCTGTTCGCCGTCGACCGGCCCAAGAACCCGCCGCGGTGGGTCGTCACCGTCGGCTTCCTCGGCCCGGCAGTGCTTCTCATCCTCTTCGGCCTCGTGTACCCGGGCGTGCGCACCATCTACCGCTCGTTCTTCGATCGCAACGGTGAGAACTTCGTCGGGCTCGACAACTACGTCAAGGCCTTCACCCAGGAAGCCTTCCAGCAGGTGCTCACGAACACCGCGCTGTGGGTGATCCTCGTGCCGCTCGTCTCGACGTTCCTCGGGCTGCTCTACGCCGTGCTCGTCGACCGCACGCGGTTCGAGAAGTTCGCCAAGGTGCTCATCTTCCTTCCCATGGCGATCTCGATGGTCGGTGCCGGGATCATCTGGAAGTTCGTCTACGAGTACCGCCCGGCGCAGCAAGGGATCCCGCAGGTGGGTCTGCTCAACCAGATCCTCGTGTGGCTCGGCCAGGAGCCCCAGCAGTTCCTGCTCAACCAGCCCTTCAACACCTTCTTCCTCATCGCGGTGATGATCTGGATCCAGACCGGGTTCGCGATGACCATCCTCTCGGCGGCCATCAAGGCCATCCCGGACGACATCACCGAGGCGGCCCGCCTCGACGGCCTCGGCGGCGTCGGCATGTTCCGGTTCATCACCGTGCCGAGCATCCGTCCCGCCCTCGTCGTCGTCCTCACGACCATCGCGATGGGAACGCTGAAGGTGTTCGACATCGTCCGCACGATGACCGGCGGGAACTATGGCACCTCCGTCGTGGCGAACGAGTTCTACACGCAGAGCTTCCGGCAGGGTGAGCAGGGCTTCGGCGCTGCTCTCGCCGTGGTGCTGTTCGTGTTCGTCATCCCGATCGTGATGTACAACGTCCGCCAGCTGCGCATCACGGAGGAGATCCGATGAGTGTCCCCATTCCCCCCGTGCACCTCGTCGACGAGGACGAGCCCACCAGCGACCCGGGGCCCGTCGGCAAGATGTCGCGGCTCGACCGCCGTGCCGGCCTGGCGAAGAAGCGGCTCACGTCCCCGTGGGCGACCCTCACGGCGATCGTCATCGCGATCCTGTGGACCACGCCGACCCTCGGCCTGCTCATCACCTCGTTCCGGCCGGAGCAGGACATCCGCAGCAGCGGCTGGTGGACGACGCTCACCCGGCCCTGGTTCAACTTCGACAACTACGAGGCGGCGCTGTTCGGCAGCTCGACCCAGCTGTCGACGTTCTTCGTCAACTCCTTCGTCATCACCCTGCCGGCCGTGATCATCCCGATCACGCTGGCGCTCCTCGCGTCCTACGCCTTCGCCTGGATCGACTTCCGCGGGAAGAACATCCTCTTCATCGCCGTCTTCGCGCTCCAGGTGGTGCCGATCCAGGTCACCCTCATCCCGCTGCTGTCCCAGTACGTCACCTGGGGTCTCAACGGCACGTTCTGGGCGGTGTGGCTCTCCCACTCGATCTTCGCGCTGCCGCTGGCGATCTTCCTCCTGCACAACTTCATGAAGGAGATCCCGCGGTCCCTCATCGAGGCGGCCCGCATGGACGGCGCCGGGCACGTGAAGATCTTCTTCCAGGTGCTCCTGCCGCTCCTCGTCCCCGCGATCGCGTCGTTCGGCATCTTCCAGTTCCTGTGGGTGTGGAACGACCTGCTCGTGTCGCTCACGTTCGCGGGCGGTGGCTCCGCCGTGGCGCCGCTCACGGTGCGCGTGGCCGAGATGGCGGGCTCGCGTGGTGGTGACTGGCACATCCTGTCCGCGGGCGCGTTCATCTCGATGATCGTCCCGCTCATCGTGTTCCTCGCCCTCCAGCGGTACTTCGTGCGGGGTCTCCTCGCGGGGTCCGTCAAGGGCTGACGCGCCCCGGCTGGGACGGCGGCCCGCGCGGCTAGAGGTACTGGCCGGGCGTGGGGCGCCCGTCCGGCCCGGTCGCGGGCCGTGCCTGGGGGGCGCCCTGCAGGAGCCCGGGGGGGAGCACCCGTGCGGCACCGCCCTGACGCTCGACCTGCGCGGCCATCTGCTGGGCCACCATGGCGGTCTGGAGGCCGTGGAAGAGGCCCTCGAGCCACCCGACGAGCTGGGCCTGGCCGATCCGCAGCTCCGCCTCCGTGGGCACCGCGTCGTCGGTGAACGGCAGCGACACCCTCCGGAGCTCGTCGACGAGGTCCGGGGAGAGGCCGTCCTCGAGCTCGGTGATCGAGCGTTCGTGCACCTCGACGAGGCGGGCACGTGCCGCCTCGTCGAGCGGCGCGGACTTCACCTCCTCGAGCAGCCGTTTGACCATCTCTCCGATGCGGACCACCTTCGCGGGCTCGTGGATGATCGTGCGCTCGCTGCGGCCCTCGTCGGCGGACCTGCTGGCGGGCGGTTGACCTGGTCCGCCGCGCAGCAGGACGCCTTCGGGTGGGCGTCCGGTCGCCGGGTCCTGCTGCTCCGGGCCGCCGCTCGTGCTCGTCTCGTCTGGGTCAGGTGTGATATCAGCCATGCTGTCCAGTCTTGCCCACAGATGTCCCTACGTCCTCATGGACCGGTGACGAGCAGCACCTTGCCGAACACCTCGCCGGACTCCAGCAGCGTGTGGGCACGTCCCGCGTCGGCGAGCGGGACCCTCGCGTACGTGACCGGACGCAGTCGTCCGTCGTCGAGCAACGGCCACACCTCGTCCCGGACGGCAGCGACGATCCGGGCCTTGTCCTCAGGTGGCCTCGATCGCAGCGTCGTACCGAGGACGCTCCCGCGCAGGGCGAGGAGCCGCCCGAGGTCGAGCTCCGCCCGGCTGCCCCGCTGCAGGCCGATCACGGCGAGCCTGCCTCCGACGGCGAGCGACCGGACGTGCGCGTCGAGGTAGGCCGCGCCGACGACGTCGACGATGATGTCCGCGCCGTGGCCGTCCGTCGCACCGCGCACGAGGTCGGGCAGGACGTCCGTGATCCGGGCGCCGTCCGGTCGGAGGTACGTGAAGCCGTCCGCGGCACCGAGCTCGCGGCACCGTGCGAGCCGGTCCTCGTCCCGCGCCGTGGCCACGACACGGGCACCGAGGGCGGAGAGCACCTGGACCGCGACAGAGCCGACTCCGCCAGCCGCGCCGTGCACGAGCACGTGCTCACCGTGCCGCATGCCGGCCGCGTCGACGACCGTGCTCCACACCGTGCACACGGCCTCGGGGAGGCCAGCGGCATCGACGAGGTCGAGGCCGACGGGCACGGGGAAGAGCTGCGCCGCGGGCACGGCGACCCGCTCGGCGTACCCGCCGCCCACGAGGAGCGCGGCGACCCTGTCACCCACCCGCCAGCCGGTCACCGCGTCCCCCACCGCACCGACGACCCCCGAGACCTCCAGCCCGAGCACGTCACTGGCTCCCGGGGGCGGCGGGTAGCGCCCGGCGCGCTGCAGGAGATCGGCACGGTTGACTCCCGCCGCGGCGACCTCGACGAGGACCTCGTCGGACCCGATCCGGGGGTCCGGCCCCTCGGTGATCTCGAGGGTGGTCGCAGAATCGTTTCCGCTGACCTCTATCAACCGCATCGGTGAATCCCTAGAGTGTGTCCCGGCGTCCGACGACGGACCCGGTGAGTGGGTTAAAAGTCGACCGTGGTCCTCATGAATCCGGGGGCAGCGGCCGATCAACCCCTTGCGGACAACGAACGCTCGTGCGCAGCAATGTACGCCGTGCGCCGTTTCGGCACCACAGACGTGATTGGGAGGGGTCCAGATGCTCCGGAAACTGAGTGTGCGAGGAAAGATCCTCGCGGCTCTTGGGGTGCCGGTGCTTGTTCTGTGCCTCGCTGCCACGCTTTTCGCGTTGCAGGCGATCCGCAGTCTGCAGGTCGCGGGCCAGGTCGAGAGTGTCGTCGCGCTGCTCGAGCCCGGAGAGGCCGTCATCGCCGCCCTCGCCGCCGAACGTACCGCCTCTGTGCGGGCCGCCATCGGCGATCCGGAGTCGGAGACGGCCGTGGCGGAGGCGCGCACCCAGACCGACGCCGCACTGGCGAACCTGCGCGAGCTGTACGCCGAGCTCGACATCTCTCTCCTCGACCCTGCCGTCACCGGGACCCTCTCGTACATCGCCGTCAACAACCCGACGGAGCTGGCGATCACCCGTGACCGGGTCGACAGCGGCTCGAGCATGCTCGCGACCGTCAACGCCTTGTACGGCGACCTCATCTTCAGCTTCCTCGATGTCCCGCGGTCGCTGTCCGCCACCCTGAGCGACCGCGAGGTGGCCGGCTACCTCAACGCCTACGTGTCCACCAGCCGCCTGCTCGACTCGGCCGACGCCGAGCGCCCCCTCACCCAGAACGTGCTCGACCGGGCGCTGAGCGAGGCCACCCAGCAGCGTCAGGTCCGCGAGCTCGCCACGATCATCGGCTCGTCCAACTCGCTGTGGGCCGAGGCGACCCGCGACGTCGCCGGCCTGGCCCAGCCCGAGGCGGTCCTCGCCCCGCCGGACGCCCAGTACAACGCGATCCGCCTCCTGCTCGGTCAGGCCCAGCCCGAGGCCGTGACGCAGGCCCTCGGGGACCGCTGGGAGGAGATCTCCCAGGCCGAGCTCGAGAAGATCGCCCCGGCCCGGGACGTCATCCGTGACCTCGCCGTCGACGCCGCGGCCGCCCAGCAGGCGAGCGAGCGTACTGCCGCGATCAACACCGTCATCGTCACGATCGTCACGCTGCTCGCCTCCGTCCTCATCGCCTTCGCCATCTCGCGCCGCATCACCATCCCGCTGCGCAACCTCACCCGCGCAGCGGCGGACGTCCGCGACGAGCTGCCCAAGCTCGTCGAGCAGGTCGCGGTGCCCGGCCAGGGCCCCGAGATCTCGATCACCCCCATCAAGGTGGAGTCGACCGACGAGGTGGGGCAGCTCGCCGCAGCGTTCAACGACGTGAACGCGACGACCGTCGAGGTCGCCAAGGAGCAGGCTGCACTGCGCGGCTCCATCGCCGAGATGTTCGTCAACGTGGCCCGCCGCGACCACGTCCTGCTCAACCGCCAGCTCGCGTTCCTCGACGAGCTCGAGCGCTCGGAGGAGGACGCGAACACCCTCGCGAACCTCTTCCGCCTCGACCACCTCGCCACCCGGATGCGCCGCAACTCCGAGTCGCTCCTCGTCCTCGCGGGCATCGACTCCGGTCGGCGCGTGCGCCAGCCGATGCCGATGTCCGACGTCGTACGTACGGCCTCGTCCGAGATCGAGCTCTACGACCGGGTGCGCCTCAACCTCGAGGCCGACCCGCTCATGCTCGGCCACAACGCGCTCAACGGCGCGCACCTGCTCGCCGAGCTGCTCGAGAACGCCACGATGTTCTCCGAGCCCAACACTCCCGTCGAGGTGACGACAAACCGCTCCTCGCGGTACGTCACGGTCGAGGTCCGTGACCACGGGCTCGGGATGAGCCAGGAGGACATCGACACGGCGAACGCCAAGGTGGCGTCCCGCTCCGCCTCCGACGTCATCGGCGTCCAGCGCCTCGGCCTCTTCGTGGTCGGCCGGCTGGCTGACCGACTCGGTGCGCACGTGGTGTTCAGCAAGGCGGCTGACGGCAGCGCCGGCACCATCGCGACCGTGTCCTTCCCGCTTGCCCTCTTCGTCGACGACGCGGACGTGCCGCTCGCTGCCCCGACGGACCCGCTGCACGCGGACACGCGCCAGGCCACGCAGGAGTGGGTCGCCCCGACGCCTGCCGCGACCCCCGCGTACGCGGAGGAGGAGCCGCCCGTCGGTGTGCCCGTCGACCTCGACTCGCTCACCGACGGCTCGACGAGCATCGGGATGCCGCGCCGCCGCAAGGCGTTCTCGGCGGAGCCCGCACCGACCGCTCCGGACGCCGCGGACCTCGCGCTCAACCCGAACGCGATGGTGCTCCCCGCACTCGAGTCCGCCAACCCCGAGGTCGACCTCTCGAGCCCTGACGACGCGAGCTGGGCCCCGGACCGCACGCTCGCTGAGAGCCTGCCCTCCGGTCTCCCCAGCCGGTCGCGGACGGAGTCCGGTCTGCTCGGGTCGGCGTTCACGCCGCTCGAGACGGTGAAGGACGAGCCGATCCTCGACGGCGAGCGGCGCAGCGCGATGTTCTCCAGCTTCCGCACCCGCAGCTCCGTCGGAGGCGGGGCGACCGAGGCCGGGCAGCCGTCGAACGCCGACGTGCAGCCCGCGGACGACGCGGCCGGTGCGCCGGTCGACGACAGCCACGGGACGGACGAGGCGCAGAACGCTCGCGCCCACGACCTCGCTCAGCCCGAGGAGGCCTGGTCCCTGCAGGAGGAGGCGCCTGCTCCGGCGCAGGAGGAGCCAGCCGCTCCGGCCCACGAGGAGTGGGCCCCGTCTGTGCAGGACGAGACGCACCGCGAGGACGAGGAGTCGTCCAGGACCGTCGAGGATGTCGTCGCCGAGCGGAACGACGGGCTGCGCAGCTCGATCATCCCCGACGAGATCATCCTCCCGATCACTCCGGCCACCCCTGCCGCCCCGGTCGCCGACACCGTCGGCACCTACGGCGACGCGCCGGCCTACGACGCGGCACCCGCTTCCGACGACCACGCCTGGGGGGAGCCCGCTCTTCCCGTCCGCGGCGCCCACTTCGAGCCCGAGCCCGAGCCCGAGCGCGCGGAGGAGCCCGCGATGGTCATCCCGGGCCTCGTGCCCGACGAGGACGAGCTGTCGGAGTGGTCCGAGGCCGAGCAGCCTGCTCAGCAGTGGCAGGAGCCGTCCGACGAGCCGCGGTGGCAACCGCAGCCCGACGGGCCTGACGCACCGTTCGAGCCCGTCCAGCGGTTCGAGCCGCTGCCTGCTTTCGGCCGGTCGTCGACCCTGCCGGCCGAGCCGGAGCCCGAGGCACCCCGTCGCACGAGCGTCTTCGAGACGTCGGACGACTCGGCGTACCAGCCCGCTCCCGCCCGCCGCTTCCTCGAGGAGCCGGAGAGCGACGAGGTCTTCCAGCCGGTCCAGCAGTTCGAGCCCCTGAACTTCAGCCGACCGGCGTCCTCCGCCGGGATGCCGCAGCGCACCCCTGCCGCCGGGGGCACGCCCGTGGCCCGACCCGACTCGTTCGTCCCCGCGGTGCAGGCCTACCAGCCCACCGAGCGGATCGCGCCCGTCGAGCCGGAGCGCCAGCTCCAGCCGCGGGAGCAGTTCCGGGCGCAGGAGCAGGTCCCGCCACGGGGGCAGTTCCAGCCGGAGGAGCAGTTCCGTCCGCTCGAGCGCTTCGAGCCGCTCGGAACCGTCGACCGTGCTGAGCCCGTCGGCACGCCCGCACCTGCCCCGCACGCCGTGACACGCACTCCTGCTCGCGACGCTGCCCCTGCGCCGCAGGGCTCGCAACCGACGTTGCCGTCGTTCGCGGACGTCGTCTCTGACGGGCCCACCCGGCGCAGCTCGCGCCAGGCGACGCCCAAGAAGGGCGGTCTGCGAGGCTGGTTCCGCCGTGGTCGCGACGCGTCCACGGAGGAGCCCGCAGCACCGGCGGCACGGACGCCGGAGCCGGTTGCCGAGCCTGCGCCCCTCGCGGTGAGCGGTTTCCCGTCGTTCACGCCGGAGCCGGTCGTCCCCGCGTCGGTCGCGCCCGCGTTCCCGCGGGAGCGCACGCCGCTGGCACAGCGCGGCCACGCGCCGGCCGTGGAGCCCGCTCCGCGCGCCGAAGCCCCGACGTCCGCACCCGCTCCCACGCGCTCCCCGGCCCAGGCGTTCACGCCGCCGCCGGTGGAGCCGGCGGCTCCGGCTGCTGGGTCGTGGGCTCCTGCGGCGCCCGCCGCGGGCGCCGACGAGTCGTGGGCCCCGCGCCCCCAGGCGGCTCCGGCTGCCCGGCGGCCGTCGGCTCCGCTCGCCGAACTTCCGTTGACAGGTCTGGACGCCGGCGAGAGCTGGTCCCCCCCGACCCAGGCCAACGGGGACATCGCCTCGATGCTCGCCATGCGATCGAACATCCAGGAGCAGGCACTGGCCGAGCTGAGCCAGCTGTCCGCATATCGACCCGCAGAGGTGGCATCCCAGGCCGGCGGTCTCACCCGTCGTACCCGCGGGCATGTCGCAGCCTCGACGGACGACGTCACCTCGCAGAAGATCAGCCGCGACGCGGCCGAGCTTCGGTCCCGACTCTCGGCGTTCCAGTCGGCCACGTCACGTGGCCGGCAGGCACCGGGGGCCGCACAAGGTACAGCCCCAGGTGCAGAGGCCGGCGAACCGGTCGACGCTACCGTATGACACAGTTCCAGACTCGGCGCTTCGGCCGCGTTGATTGATAGACCATCGCCGTTGAGGCATCGGATTAGGAGGAAGCGTGAGCGCTCTCAGCACTGAGGCGACGAACTTTGGTTGGTTGCTCGATAACTTCGTCAGGACGGTGCCCGGCACCCGTCACACACTCGTGGTGTCCGCGGACGGCCTTCTCATGGCCATGTCCGAGGCGCTGGACCGGACCAGCGGTGACCAGCTCGCCGCCATCGTGTCCGGCATGTCGAGCCTCACCCGCGGCGCCTCGCGGCAGCTCAACGGTGGTGCGGTGCGGCAGGCCATCATCGAGATGGACAACGGCTTCCTGTTCCTCATGAACGTCTCGAACGGCTCGGTTCTCGCAGCCGTCGCCGACTCGACCTGCGACGTCGGGCTCATCGGCTACGAGATGGCGATGCTCGTCTCGCGGACCGAGGCGACCCTGACGCCGCAGCTCATCACAGAGATGCGCGGGAGCCTCCCGGTCGACGGAGCAACTCGCGCGCCGATCGGGTGAGGTAGACGATCATGTCGAACTTCACGCCGAACCCGCAGGCCATGGACGGCGAGCACTTCGAAGCTGCGACGGTGCGCCCGTATGCCGTGACCGGTGGACGCGTGCGTTCCGCGACGTCGAACCTGCCGCTCGAGACGCTGATCGAGGTCATGCCCGGGGCTGTGGACAGCCGCGGACTGCCCCCGGAGAAGCGCTCGATCCTTGCCCACGCCGCTCACAACTACGTGTCCATCGCTGAGGTGTCCGCGCTGCTGCGGATGCCGCTGGGTGTGGTCCGGATCCTCATCGCAGACCTTGCCGACGACGGGTATCTCACGATCCATACGTCGACGCCCGTCAATGTTCACACCGGTCACGGCCAGAACCCGGCCTTGTCCCTGAGTGTGTTGGAGAGTGTTCTCAATGGCATTTCCGCCCTCTAACGGCCAGAGCGCTGCGGCGCCGACGCCGATCAAACCTGCAGGCGCACCCACGGTCGTGAAGATCGTCGTCGCTGGCGGCTTCGCCGTCGGCAAGACGACCTTCATCGGCTCGATCTCCGACATCGAGCCGCTCAACACCGAGGCCGCCATGACGGAGCACTCCGTGGGCGTCGACGACGCCGGCGGGGTCTCGGACCGCAAGACGACGACGACGGTCGCGATGGACTTCGGTCGCATCGAGCTGCCCGGGTCGCTGTGGCTCTACCTCTTCGGTACACCGGGCCAGGACCGCTTCCTCTTCATGTGGGACGACCTCGTCCGTGGCGCCATCGGCGCCGTGGTGCTCGTGGACACCGACCGCCTGGAGCAGTGCTTCCCTGCGGTCGACTACTTCGAGTCACGCGGCATCCCGTTCGTCGTCGGGGTGAACTGCTTCGACGGGGTGGCCAAGCACCGCCTCGAGGATGTGCGCGAGGCCCTGCAGATCCCCTCGCACGTGCCGATGCTCTACACGGACGCGCGGTCGCGTGCGGCGACGAAGCAGTCGCTCATCGCGCTCGTCCAGCACGCCATGCAGCAGCTGCGGGCCGCCTGACTCGTCATCGACGCGGTCCGTGCCGTTCCCTGGGGTCACCCGGGGACGGTTCGGCCACCGGTACGCACGCGTGCCAGAATGTCGGTGCTGAGCAGTCGTGCATGCAGCTGGAGGGCTGACAGAGCGGCCTAATGTGACGGTCTTGAAAACCGTTGTGCCTCAACAGCACCGGGGGTTCGAATCCCTCGCCCTCCGCAAGGCCCCCACGCACCTCAGGGTGGTGGGGTGACGCCCCCCGCGAGGGGCCCGAAAGGGTCCTGAGCGGGGGGTTTCGTGGATGCCGGCCATCCGCAGGTTCGTGCGGACGCGCCATCTGGCGCCTCAGACATTTCGGACTTACCGTCGAGGAACGAGCGTGCCGCTCGATCCGCGAGGGAGGTCCCATGGACGGCTCTGGTGACGCCACGGCGCACACGCGTCCCGCAGGCAGCCCGACGCTCATCGTGCTCATGATCATCGTGGTCCTTCCCTCGGTGCTGCTCGCCGATGCGTGGGGGGCTGGCGCAGCGGGCATCATCGGTGGCCTGACGGGCATGTTCTCCTTGATCGCGTTCATGGGCGGCCCGCTCCGAGCGGACCTTCGCGTCGCTGCGGTGCTGGGACCGTTGCTCGTCTTCGCCGCGGCAGTCCCGCGCCTGGTCGCTGAGTCGTCGCGCCCGGTGGCGATCGTGCTGGTCGTGCTGCTCACCTTCGTCGCCGGGCTGCTGCCGCTGCTCGGCGCACGCTTCGGCACCGCGGGGCTGGGGCTGGGGATGACGACGATGTTCGGCTACGGCTATGCGCCGATCGGTGGGGCCGACCACCAGCAGGTGATCGCGGCGGCCGTCGCGGGGGTCGTCGTGGCGGTCGTGCTGCGCATCCTCATGGGGATCTCGGACCCGTCGGGACCGACCCGGGAGCAGATCGCCGCGGTGCTCGTCGGCGACGACCCGAGTGCCGCCACTGCCACCGCCTTCGGTACCTGGCTCAGCGACGGCCGGCAGCGCTGGCTTGCCGACGCGCTCGAGGGAGCCTCGCGGTACCGACTGGCCCTGCACACGGCTGAGCTGGCGGGCGATCCCGACGGCGCCACCGCACTCCGGCAGCGGGCACGCACGCTGGGGGAGGAGCTCAGGGCCAAGCCCGCACGGGAGACCTTGGTCAAGGCCGTGGTGTCCCCGCAGGGATGGGCCATCCCCGACGGTCCCCTCGGCGACGCCGAGAACGCCCTGAACACCGTCGAGCACGCGATGCTGTCGCACGACACCACCCCGGTCCAGCTCGATCGCGACCGGCGCCACCAGCTCCGGGACGCTGTGCTGCACCCCTCTGGCAGGCTGCACTCCGTCCAGGTCCGGCACGCCTTCCGCACGGCGCTGGCCGTGCTGCTCATGCTGCTCATCACCTCCCGCCTGGAACGGGGCGACCCGCTGGTCTCCACGGCCCTGCTCGCCACGTTCAGCATCCTCCAGGCCACCTGGAGCGACACAGCGGTCAAGACGAGGAACAAGGTCATCGGTGTGGTCGCCGGCTCGCTCACCGTCGCGGTGGTCCTGCTGGTCGTCCCGTCCCGCTTCCTCGTCCTCGTCGCGGGGGTCTCCCTGTGCCTGGGGCTCTGGTACATCGTCACGCGCCCGGCCCTGGGCAGCGCCTTCATGGTGGTCGTCAGCGTCGGTTTCAACGCCGTGAACCGCGACCTCGATCCGGTCACCCTGCTCCTGCAGTACGTGGGCCTCACCGCGTGCGCGGTGCTCCTCGGGGTGCTCCTCGGTTTCGCGGTGATCCCGGGCTTCCGGCCCGCGCCCCTGCGGCAACGCGTCGAGAGAGCGACCGAGGCCACCGCGAACGCGCTCCGTCTCTCGAACGGCCCCGGCCCGCAGGAGCCCGAGGAGATCGCCCTGTTCCGCGACGCTGCACGCATGCAGGCCGACCTGGTGCCTGACCGGGACCGGCTCGACGACACGCAGCTCGCCGAGCTGGACGCGCTGCGCACAGGGCTGCGGGACCTGACCGTCCTGGCCCAGGCCAGGCAGCTGACGCACGGTGACCTCGACCAGGTCCTCCAGTCGCTGAGCCCTGATGGCCGGACGGGCCGCAGCGAGCAGGACGAGACGGCACCTGAGTCGTCCGGAGCGTCGTCCTCGACCCTGTGGGGCCTGGCCCAGCAGGCCGGCTCGGCCGAGCGGTACCTGCTGCAGACGCTGCCCGTCGGCTCCTGAGCCGGCGCGGGCGGCTCCCGCCTCAGCGGGCGGCTCCCACCTCAGCGGGCGGCTCCCGCCTCAGCGGGTGGCGTCCCGCAGCAGCTGCTCGTCCTTCGCGATGTGCGCGTCCATGAGGTGCGCCGCCTCCTGCTCGTCGCCGGCCTGGATGGCGTGGAGGATGCGCCGGTGGTCCTCCCACTCCTCCTCGGAGCGGTCCGCGAGGTCGATCGCGAACATCCACCGGACCTTGTCCCGGCAGTCGTCGAGCAGCTGGGCGAGGACCTCGTTGCCGGACGCGAGAGCGACGTGCTCGTGGAACTGCTCCACGAGCTGGGGGAGTGTCTCGTGGGCGCCGGTCCGCGCGGCGCGGTCTCCTCGGCGTACCAGCTCCGCGAGGGCCTGTGCCGACCCGCCGCCCCGCCGTGCGGCGGCGAGGCGTGCCGCGGTCGACTCGAGCGAGCGGCGCACCTGGAGGTAGGCGAGGGTGCGGTCCGGGCTGGGCGACGCGACGATCGCTCCCCGGTAGGGCACGAGCTCGAGGTAGCCCTCGCTCGCCAGCTTCTGGACCGCCTCGCGCACGGGCACGCGGGAGACGCCGTGCCGTGCCGCGACCTCTTCCTCACGGATGCGCTGGCCAGGCGGGAGGGCGCGGGAGATGACCTGGTGGCGCAGGTCGTCCGCGACGACGTCGCGCAGGGGCTTGAGCCGGTGGTCCGTCATGGGCGCAGATCGTATCCCGTACCCAGGCCCGTTGGCCCCCCCGGGGTGTCGTGGCCCACGCGAAACATGGCTGTCACGCGCCCGCGACACCGTGCACACATCCAGGGGACACGCTTTCGTATACGAAAGCAGTGGCGCGCGAGCGCAGGACGCTGCAGGACTCCGACCAAGGGACCACCCGACATGGCTACTCGCAGACGAACGACCTTCGCGGCCCTCACCGCGGCCCTTGCCCTGTGCGCCACCTCGGCCTGCGGCACGCAGGGAGGCGACGCCTCCGCGGCCTCGTCCGACGGCTCGACCTCGGTGTCGGTCCGGCTCAAGTGGCTCCATCAGAGCCAGTTCGCCGGGTTCTACGCGGCGGACGCGCAGGACTACTACGCCGAGGAAGGCCTCGACGTCGAGTTCCAGCCCGGCGGGCCGGACGCTCCCGCGATCCAGCTCGTGTCCTCGGGCTCCGCGACGTACGGCATCGCGGGCGCCGACCAGCTGCTGCTCGCGCGCGAGAAGGGGATCGACGTCGTCGCCGTCGCGGCGATCTACCGCCAGACTCCGTTCGTCCTCATGACCCGCGAGGACGCGGACCTCACCGAGATGGAGGACCTGGCAGGGACCCAGGTGGGTGTGAAGTTCGGCCAGAGCGAGGAGGTCTCCTACCGCGCGATGCTCGAGGCGGCCGGCATGTCCACGCCCGAGGAGGTCGCGGTGAAGTTCGACCTGGGCCCGTTCCTCAACGGCTCGCTCGACGCGTTCCCGGGCTACTCCATCAACGAGGCCATCGCCGCCGAGGAGGAGGGGGTGCCCGTCAACCTCATCACGCCCGCCAGCGTGGGCATCCACATGTACGCAGACACCCTGTTCACGACGAGGGAGCACCTCGAGGAGGACCCCGAGGAGGTGCGAGCATTCGTCGCGGCCACGCTCAAGGGATGGGACTGGGCCGTGGCCAACCCTGACGAGGCTGCCGCCCTCGCGCTCGACCACGATGCGAACCTCGAGCTCGAGCACGAGAAGGCGATGATGCACAGCAGCATCCCGAGCATCACCCCCGACGACAAGCCGATCGGCTACATGGACACCGCAGAGTGGACGGTGCTCCACGACCTGCTCCTCGACCAGGGGCTGCTGTCCGAGCCGCAGGACGTCGAGGACGCCTTCACGTCGCAGTTCGTGGCGGACGAGTGAGCTCGCCGGTGCTTGCTCCGACGCAGGAGCAGACCGCCCTCATCCGGGCCCAGGACGTCTCGCGCACGTTCGGATCGGTGCGGGCGCTCGCCCCGACGAGTCTCACCGTCGAGCGGAACGAGATCGTCTCGCTGCTGGGCCCCTCCGGGTGCGGCAAGACGACGTTGCTCCGCATCCTCTCGGGCCTCGTGCCACCCAGCGAGGGGAAGCTCGAGGTGTCGCCGGCTGCGACCGGCTTCGTCTTCCAGCGACCGGTCCTCCTGCCCTGGCAGTCCGCCACGGATGCGGTCCTCCTCCCCGTGACCCTGCACCGCCGCGTGAGGCCGGCCGACGTCGAGCGGGCCCACCAGCTGCTGGACCTCGTCGGTCTGGCCGGGTTCGAGAAGCATCGACCGGCCCAGCTCTCGGGCGGGATGCAGCAACGGGTCGCCCTCGCCCGCGCGCTCATGGAGCGACCCCAGGTCCTGTTCCTCGACGAGCCGTTCAGTGCGCTCGACGAGCTCACCCGCGAGGAGATGAATCTCGAGCTGCTGCGCATCTTCCAGGTGGAGCCGGAGCTCGAGGCGGTCGTGCTCGTCACCCACTCGATCGAGGAGGCGGTCTTCCTGGCCGACCGTGTGGTCGTGCTCGGTGCGCGCCCCGGGCGCGTGCTCGACACCGTGCCCGTCGACCTTCCGCGCCCCCGGGTGGCGGAGCACAAAGACACAGAGAGGTTCTCCGCATGCGTCGCACACCTGCGCCAGCTGCTCCGCTCCGCCGCATAGCCCCCGCCGTCCTCAGTCCGCTCGCGTTCGTCGCGGCGATCCTCCTCACCTGGGAGGTCGTCGTGCGGGTGCTGGACACCCCGACGTACCTGCTGCCCCGGCCCAGCCTGCTGCCCGGCGCTCTGCCCGCCGAGACGTGGTCCCACGTGTGGGTCACGACGCAGGAGGTCCTCCTCGGGTTCCTCCTCGCCAACGTCCTGGCCTTCGCTGTCGCCGTCGCGTTCGCGCAGAGCCGGTGGTTGGAGCGCGGTCTCTACCCAGTGGCGATCGCCATGAAGACCACCCCCCTCGTGGCCATCGCCCCGCTGCTCGTCCTGTGGTTCGGCACCGGCCTGACCTCGAAGGTCGTGGCTGCCGCGCTCATCAGCTTCTTCCCCATGCTCGTCAACACGATCAAGGGCCTCCACGCCGCCGACAACGACCAGGAGGAGCTGTTCCGGGCCCTGCGGTCCGGCCGGTGGCAGCGCCTGCGTCGCCTCCAGATGCCGACGGCGCTGCCGTACGTCTTCGCGGCCCTGAAGATCTCGAGCTCGCTCGCCGTGGTCGGAGCGATCGTCGGGGAGTTCGTCGGCGCCAACACGGGTCTCGGCTTCGTCATCCTTCAGGCGTCCTACCGTCTCGACACGCCCCAGCTGTTCGTCGGCATCGGGCTGGCGGCTGCGCTGGGGCTCACGCTCTTCGGGCTCATCAGCCTGCTCGAACGGGTCGTGTGCACGTGGGAGCGGGTGGACGCATGAGGGTCGCCGGGCTGCACCGACTCATGACCGACGACCCCGCCGACACCTCGGGCCTGACCGCCGCCGTCGAGGCGGGGCTCGACCCGACGCGGGTCGTCGCCGTCGCCGGCAAGACCGAGGGCAACGGCTGCGTCAACGACTTCACGCGCGGCATGGCCGCCTCGGCATGGCGCGCCGCACTGGCGACCTCCGTCGTGAGCGTCATGTCCGGCGGGACGGAGGGCGTGCTCTCACCCCACGTCACCCTGCTCGTGGAGGACGACGAGGACCCGGGGCTGCCGCCGGGTGCGCTCGTCGTCGGAGCAGGGGAGAGCATCCCCATCACCCCCGACATGCTCGGGCGACGGGCGCAGGTCGATGCCGTCGCTGCAGCCGTGCGGGAGGTCTGCGAAGCTGCGGGGCTCGACGTCGCGGACGTGCAGTTCGCGCTCGTCAAGTGCCCGCTGCTCACCGCGACCACCGTCGCCCGGTGGCCGGCAGGGGCGTTGACGACGTCGGACACCTACGAGTCGATGGCGCACAGCCGGGCCGCCTCTGCGCTCGGTGTCGCGCTCGCGCTCGGTGAGATCGACGACGCCGCCGTCGCGCGCGGCCTCGCGGGCGACCTCGACGTGTACTCCTCCGTGGCGTCCACGAGCGCCGGGGTCGAGGTGGACCGGTGCGAGATCGTCGTCCTGGGCCACCACCCCGCCGCCCGGGGACGGCTCCGCGCGACGCGGACCGTCATGCGGGACGCGATCGACGCCGAGCCCGTGCTCGCCGTGCTCGACGAGATCCGCAACCAGGGCGGCACGGTCGTCCAGGTGTTCGCCAAGGCGGGCCCCGATCCCACCGGCGCGGTCCGCGGCCGACGCCACACGATGCTCACGGACTCCGACATCAACGCGACCCGCCATGCGCGGGCGGCGGTCGGAGGTCTGCTCGCGGGGCTGTGCGGCGAGACGGCCCTGTACGTGTCCGGTGGAGCGGAGCACCAGGGGCCAGCGGGAGGTGGCAACGTCACCGTGGTCTGGGCCATGGCCTGATCGGTGGGGGCATGGCCGGCGGGAGCGTGGTCGGCGGGGGCACAGTCGGCGGGAGCGTGGTCGGCGGGGGCAGGGTCGGCGGGGGCAGGGTCGGCGGGAGCGTCGTCGGCGTGCGCCGGTCGACGCCCGCCGTTCCCGTGCCGTCACGTGACGTCTCGGGAGGACATCGCGTGGATCGCTCACATTTCACCCTCGTGCGGCCGATGAGCCGCACGACATGTTGTCCGGGGGAAGTGGGACCAGGTGAAGCAGAAGCTGTTCGCGGCGCTGACCGTCGTCGTCGCGGGGATGCTCGTGTCGGGTCCCGGGGCGGGCGCGGTCGGCGATGCGCCGGCCGCGCCCGTCACCACGCAGCTCATGAGCCGTGGCGCCGGGCTGTCCGACGCGGGCGACCCGGTCGTCCGTCCCGCCGCGGCCCGGGTGGCTCAGGAGCCGATGGACCAGGCGCCGGTGGGCGACCTCCCCGCGGAGGCGTCGCCCACCGACCTCCCCGGGGCGGCCTCCGACCCGGCCGGCGACACGTCCGCGACGCAGACCGACGGTCCGGCACCGCTCCCGCCGACGACGGCGCCGCCCGCGGCGTCGGCGGGAGCGCCTGCTCCGGCGCCGGCCCCGGTGCGCAGCGCGCCACGTGCGGCGGAGCCGGTAGCCGCACCAGCGCTGCCGCCAGCGCCTGCCCCGGCGCCAGCCCCGGCGCCGGTCCCCGTGCCGGAGGTCTCGTCCCCGGCACGCGCCGCCGCATCGCCGTCGTCCGCCGGGGCGAGCGCCCTGCTTGCCGCCCTCAACGTGACACGTGCGTCAGCAGGGCTGCCCGCCCTGGCCTACGACGCCTCGCTGGAGAGCGTCGCCCAGACGTGGAGCGCGTCCATGTCGGCATCGGCCACGATGTCGCACAACCCCGCCACCCGGACGCAGATCCCGGCGGGCTGGAGGTCGTGGGGAGAGAACGTGGCGCACGCCGCCGGGTTCCCCGACCTCGCGGGGACCATCCACGCGAGCTGGCTGGACAGCCCCGGGCACCGCGCGAACATCCTCCGGCCAGGCTTCACGAGCGTCGGCATCGGGTACCACGTCGACGCGCAGGGCGGGGTCTGGGCGACGCAGGTCTTCGCGTCCTACTGACGGGCACACCCGACGTGGTCGCGCGGTGCCCCGACGACGGCGGTGTCCATCCGGGAGTGCGTTCACGCCGGCAGATGCCGCTCGTTCGGGCGGTATTTCTACATCCGCGAAGGGTGTGAGCGGTGACGTGCTCGGCAGTCCGGATGAGCTCCGGCCATGGATGCGCAGCGACGTAAGAAGGCTAGATCCTCCAGATTTCATTGTGTGCCACCGCGGCCATCGCGTCCGTGTGGTCTCTCACAGCGGCAGCCGTCCACTCCTTGCTGCTTATTATCGCCTCGGGCACGCTGTAACCGCCAGCAACCAAAATTTCCTTCTTTGTCGCGAATGGCTTGTCCGCGAGTTCCCCGTTCTTCTTCGGGTCTAAGAGGAACAAATTGCCGAGTTGACCGACGTCCAGCTCCGTCCAGCCCTCCGAGCCTATAGATGCCTGCGGGGCGACGTGCTCGATGGTGAGTTCGTCCCAGTCCACGGTAAACTTAAAGCTGTCGCGCTCAGCAAACTTCTTCAGGATGTATCGGACGAGAGCCTTCTGCTTCGTCGCCGTATTTGTAAAGGTGACGTCGCGGAAGCCGAGTGTAACCTCGTCGAGTGACGGGCGGCGTTCGCGGAGTTTCTGAACGAATGACCGAATTTCAATTGCGGCCTGGTTGGAGTCGGCGGCTTCAAACAGTTTTCGCGCAAACGAGGAATACATCCCAGATATTCCCCCGGACGAGCGCGAGGATGTGATTGCGGTAAACGTGAAGTGAAACTTCTCGATGGCTTCCACCGCCTCGGCAAGCTTCGGCAGCTTTATCTTCCCATCCTTGTACGCCCGCACGAGAGAAAGCAGGGCGGGGGTCGGCTGGACGACCCGGAACACCTGGATGGCGCGGAGGGACTCGGCGACCCGCTTCTCGTTCTTTGTCCACATGTACGAGGGCTCATGGATAGCGCGGTAGAACTCCACGTCCCGTCCAAGGGCATCCAGGTACATCCTTGCGTTCTTCGAATCGACTCTTTTCTTCAGCACGGTGTACAGTTTCTTGACTGGGGTCGCCTCATGTCGGGATGCCCAGAAGTGATACAGAAACGCGTCAGAGTTAATGTCCGCCGCCGACGCGTAGACCGTCTCGAGGATTTGGCCCCACTTGAGTTTCACCGCGTCCACAGCGCCTTTGCTCCTGAGCAACTTGGTGAAGTGATTCTTCACGAGGTCCGTGACGGCGAGATCCTTACCGCGCGTGTTGAGAGTCTCAAAAATTAGGTACGCGTCGTCCTCATTCTCAAGCTTCACGAAGATTATCTTTAAATTGAGAACAGACTCGCGAAGGTCAATCAGTTTCTCGATTTTCGCTGTCAGCTTATCGTTTTCGGGAATCGTCGAGTCGACGTCGACTGCGTGAAGCAGAGACTTCACCTTCTCCACGAGGAGCTTGCTGGCGCTCTTGAGCGCTTGCTCCTCGGCGAGCTCAACGATTTGCTCTAGTTCGGGTTCGCCGAACTTCAGGATTTTCTCTTGAAGGTAGGGGAAGCTGGTCTCGGTTCGAAGGACGTACTCGTTCTTGTTTGCTCGGTTCTTGCGCTCGACCAGTTGATGGATGCCCTCGGCTAGGTCTTGTTCCCCGAGGTCTGCAAAGGCGTCGCGGATGGCGCAGAGCAGGAGTGTGATGGTCGTAAGCCGCTGTTGACCATCGACGACGCTGAAGTCCTGCTTGGCTTCTCGGTACACCACCATCGATCCGATGAAGTAGTCCTCACCCTTGGTTGACATGACGTCGTCCCAGAGGTCGCCAATGTTCTCATCATCCCAAGAATAGGGGCGCTGGAAGCGCGGGATGCTGAAGAACCGGCCGGCGAGCAGGCTCTCGATGTCGATGTCCTCGGACTCGATCTTCATTTAATACCTCCGAGACGGAGTATCGCAGATGCCGCCGCCCGCGGCAGGCATCGGGGTGAGGAGGGTTAGCAAGCGCCGTTGCTGACCATCAAGACCAAAGCGGCAGCGTAGACGGCTCTCACTTTCCCAAAGGAGTAGTTCTGTGGATTGGCAGACCGCCTACGGCCCGCGACGCAGGAGCACGAAGTGCTCATCTCTCACCCCGACCGAGCGATGCTGGGCCGTGGCGTCGTCCGTGGGGAGTGGTACCGGGTGAAGCAGAAGCTCGTCGCGGTACAGACCTTCGTCGTCGCGAGGATGCTCGTGTCCGGTACCGGGGATGCGGACCTCGGGGACCGTCCGGCCCGGTCGGACACCATGCTGCTCCGCGGCCGCGAGGCCGCACCGCTCGGCGCGGGCCTGCCCCGGCGTGCTGCGTGCGGCTGGGCCCGCCGCGCTCCCTCCCGCCGAGGTGTCGCGCCCGCGCCCCCCGGCTGACGCAGCAGTGCCGGGAGTGGCTCCTCCTCCGACACCTGCCGCCACACCGCCGCCCGCACCGTCCCCGTCGTCGTCGTCGCCAGCACCCACCCCGCCTCCGGCCCCTGCATCGCAGGCCTCGGGCCGCGCCGCCGTCGACGTGCCCGCCGCGCTGTCGGCGGACGCGCCGTCGTCCGCCGGGGCGAGCGCCCTCCTCGCTGCCCTCAACGTGACACGTGCGTCAGCAGGGCTGTCCGCCCTGGCCTACGACGCCTCGCTGGAGAGCGTCACCCAGACGTCGACCTCGCGGGGACCATCCACGCGAGCTGGCTGGACAGCCCCGGGCACCGCGCGAACATCCTCCGGCCAGGCTTCACGAGCGTCGGCATCGGGTACCACGTCGACGCGCAGGGCGGGGTCTGGGCGACGCAGGTCTTCGCGTCCTACTGACGGGCAGACCCGACGTGGTCGCGCGGGGCCCCGACGTCGGCGGTGTCCATCCGGGACCATCGCCGCACCTCGAGGACCGTGGACCCGCGATGATGGGACGGTGAACCCACCCGCCGCCTCCGAGGACGCCCTCGAACCCGTCCGACTCATCCGCCGCTCCGGCGTCGTGCTGCGCGTCGGGACGATGCTCCTGGCGGCCGGCAGCGGCAGCTACCGCGTGAAGATCTCGATGCAGCAGGTCGCCCGCGCCCTGGGGCTCGACGGCGTCGACGCGCAGGTCATGGTCAACGAGATCACCGCGACCTCCCGGGCAGGGACGATCTTCCGCACCGAGGTCGTGCACAGCCCGACCATCGGGGTCGACGCGACCCGCATCGCCGTCCTCGAGCGGCTGTGCTCGACGCTGCGTCCGGGTGCGACCGCCGACGAGGTCGACGCCGCGCTCGACCGGATCGAGAGCACCACGCCGCACCACGGGATGTGGGCGGCCGGCCTGTTCGCCGCGATGGCCTGCGCGGCGTTCGCCTTCCTCAACCACGGTGGGCTCGTCGAGGTGCTCGTCGCCGGCGTGGGGGCCGGCGTCGGGCAGGTCGTGCGCCGGGCGCTGCTGCACCGCCGGTTCAACCCGCTCGGTGTGACGATGCTCGCCGCGGCCGTCGCGAGCGCCGTCTACCTCGGCGTGGTGTGGGCGCTGTTCGGCGTGGGCCTCGTCGACACCGTCCACGAGAGCGGGTACGTCTCCGCGGTGCTGTTCCTCGTCCCCGGGTTCCCGCTCGTCACCGCTGGCCTCGACCTCTCCCGCCTCGACTTCTCCGCCGGCCTCTCGCGCCTCACGTACGCGCTCATGATCATGACCTCCGCAGCGCTGAGCGTGTGGGCGGTGGCCGCCCTCGTGGGGCTCACGCCCGACCCGCTGGAGCGGGCGGACCTGTCCGTCGTGCTCGAGACCGCGCTGCTGCTGCTGGCCAGCGCCGTCGGGGTGTGGGGGTTCGCCATGCTCTTCAACAGCAGGTGGCGGGTGGCGCTCGCAGCTGCGGCGATCGGGATGGTCGTCAACGTGCTGCGGATCGAGGCGGTCGACGCCGGCATGGTCCCGCAGGCCGCGGCGGGCTTCGCCGGCCTCGTCGTCGGCGTGCTGGCCAACCTCGTCGCGCCGCGGATCGGTGCGCCCCGGCTCACCCTGTCCGTGCCGGCCGTCGTCATCATGGTCCCCGGGGTCTCTGCGTACAACGCCGTGTACCTGCTCAACGACGGGCAGACGGTCGACGCGCTCGCCTTCGCCGTGCAGGCGACGTTCGTCGTCATCTCCCTCGTCATCGGTCTCACCCTGGCCCGGTCCGTGACGGACGGGTCGTGGCGGCAGGTGGGAGCGCGCGGAGCCCGCACCGCCCCGTGACGCCGCACGATGGGCGTGACGCAGCGCCGCTCCGGGGTGGAGCCCTGCGTGCTTTTGCTCCGTGGGCGCGCGTGCGGGTACATTTGCACAGCCCGCAGCAGCAGTGTCGCGTGGGTGGGCGCCCCCGGTTGCGCGGGGAACGCCAGGACAGGACCCAGGAGACGTCGCATAGCCAGGTCTAGTGCGCCACCCTGCTAAGGTGGTGATGGGGCAACCCATCCGAGGGTTCGAATCCCTCCGTCTCCGCTTCACGAAGGCCCCGGTCAGGTGACCGGGGCCTTCGTCGTCCTGGCACGGGCCGGGGCTGTGCATGCGGCACCCGGGATCGCGGGTTTCAGAGTCGCACGACGTCGCGCACGACGGACCGGGACGCGGCGGACCCGGCGAGGACGAGCGCGACGGCGGCGGTCACGCTGAGGACGAACTGGACGACGACCCGGGGGTCCTGGACGTTCTCGGTTCCTCTGGCGGAGATCATGTACATCGCGACCAACGCGGTGGTGAGGACCACCGCGACGGCGAGCGGGACGAAGACCTCGCGGACCCGGGCGGCGTGCAGGACGGCTGTGTCGGTGCCGGTGAGCGCCAGTGCGCGGTACTCCGAACGCTGCGAGATCACCTGTCCGGCCTGCATCACCCCCGTCGAGACGGCGGCGAGCACAGCGACGATGGCAAGGGTGAGGTACCCGCCGGTGGCGATGTCCGCGTAGAACTGGCGGTCGACCGCTGGTGCGGTCTCGGCCACCGATCCGGACGCCACCGGGCTGATGCTCGTGATCCCCGCGACGAACGTCGCCAGGGTCACGCCGCCGATGGACCGCCACGCCGTCTTCGGGTTGTCCACCATGCGGCGCCCGGCGAGCAGCGTGGCGACGGAACGGGCGCGGCGCGTCGTGATGCGGCCCACGACGGAGACGACGAACGGGCCGGCGAGGTTGAGCGTCCCGAACCCCACGGCGAGCAGGACGATGAGGAGGCCGATCCCGGCGCCGCCCGCGCCGACTACGGCCGCGAAGACCACGAGGGCCACGACGCTCGCGGCGGCACGCAGCCACGTCGGGTGCTTGGGCCGCACCCGGTTGGCGACCCCGAGCGGGGTGATGGCGACCTGGCGCAGGCTGATGACGGCCGAGACGACCGCGACCGCGACGACGGCCAGGACGGCGAGCAGGAGGTTCGGCAGGCCCACCCACAGCTCGCCGAGCCCGAATGTGCGGCCCTGGAACCGCAGCTGGGCGAACAGCGGGACGAGCGCGAGGTACCCGACGATCCCGGCGACCGCTCCGGCGAGGGCCTGGGCGGCGGCGTCGAGCACGGTGAGTGTCGCGACCTGCCACGTGGTGGCACCGGCGAGCCGCAGCGCCGCGAGCCGGGAGTCGCGCCGGGCGACGGCCAGCCGGGCGGCGGCACCGCCGAGCGTGACGAGGGGGATGAGCAGGAGCGCGCTCGCGAGCCACGCGAGGAAGACGTAGTTCTCGGTCATGACGTCGCCCGCCCGGGCGGCGCGCTCGTCGAAGGCGTTCTGCCCGCCGACGACGATGAGCAGGATCGCGGTGGTGACGCCGAACGCGACGATCGAGAGGATTGTCGTGAGGCGCTGGGGGTCGGTGCTCGACGCGCCGCGCAGCCGCAGCAGGCGCCACAGGGCGAAGGTCGTGCTCATCGGAGGGCCCCGTCCCGGGCCTCGGAGAGGAACTCGCCGGAGACGGAGCCGTCGCGCATCGTGATGGTGCGCGAGCACCAGCGCGCGACGGTCGGGTCGTGCGTGACGACGACGAGCGCCGCGCCCGACCGGCGGGTCGCCTCGACGAGGACCCTCATCACCTCGGCGCCCGTCGTCTGGTCGAGGGCGCCGGTGGGCTCGTCGGCGAACACGACGCCGGGCGAGCCGACGAGGGCCCGCGCGATCGCGACGCGCTGTGCCTGGCCACCGGAGAGCTCCCCCGGGCGACGGTCCTCCATGCCGGCCAGGCCGAGGTTGTGCAGCCACCCCGCAGCCGTGGCCGTGGCCTTCGACCGGCTCACGCCGGCGAGCATGAGCGGGAGGGCCGCGTTCTCGACGGCCGGGAGCTCGGGCAGGAGCTGGCCGGACTGGAAGACGAAGCCGAAGTCCGAGCGGCGCAGCTCGGTGCGGCGCGCGTCGCTGAAGGAGCCGATGTCGTGGCCCTTCCACATGACCGCCCCGGAGGTGGGCCGCAGGATCCCCGCGATGCAGTGCAGGAGCGTCGTCTTGCCCGAGCCCGACGGGCCCATGATCGCCAGGGACTGTCCGTCGTAGATCGACAGGTCCACGCCGGCCAGCGCGTGGGTCGTGGCGAGCGCGTCGGTGCCGTAGACCTTGGTGAGGTTGCGTGCCACGAGGGTGGGTCGGTTCGTGTTCATGCTCCCAGCCTGGTCGCCCGGGTCACGGGCGACATCGGCCTGCGGGGTGGATCCGCGCGGCAGGTGGTCCACCGAGGGGTGGAGCCGGGAGCGCCCGGTGTCCGCCCCTGGTGCACAGCCCGCAGCAGCAGTGTCGCGTGGGTGGGCGCCCCCGGTTGCGCGGGGAACGTCAGGACAGGACCCAGGAGACGTCGCATAGCCAGGTCTAGTGCGCCACCCTGCTAAGGATGGGGCAACCCATCCGAGGGTTCGAATCCCTCCGTCTCCGCTTCACGAAGGCCCCGGTCAGGTGACCGGGGCCTTCGTCGTCCCCCGCGTGGCGCGGCGGCGCGGTCTCAGGCCTGCACGACGTCCCGCATGACGTCCCGCACGACGTACCGGGACGCACCGGAGCCGACGAGGACGAGCGCGACGGCCACGATGACGCTGCCGAGGAACTGCGCGACGACGGACGGGTCGCGCACCGACTGCATCCCGATCACGGGGACGAGGACCGTGAGGACGGCGCCCGTCGTCGCCGCCACGGCGGCCACGAGCGGGATCGCGATCTCGCGCAGCCGTGCCGCGTCGAGCACCTTCGTGTCCGTGCCGGCCAGCGTGAGGGCCCGGTACTCGGCGCGCTGGGTGATGACGCGTCCCGCCTGCATGACGCCCGTCGACACGGCGGCCAGGACCGCGACGATGGCGAGCGTGAGGTAGCTCCCGGTGACGATGTCGCGCGTGAACTCGTCCGTCTCCGTGGCGAGCGCCGCGGCGCTCGTGACCCCCGCGATGAACGTCGCGAGGGCGACGCCGCCGACGGACCGCCAGGCCGACTTCGGGTCGGCGACCATCCGTCGCCCGGCGAGCAGGGTGGGCACCTTCCGGGCGCAGCGCACGGTGATCCGGCCGACGAAGGACACCACCCACGGGCCGACGAGGTTGAGCGTCGCGAACGCGACGACGAGCAGCACGACGAACAGCCCGACCCCGGCACCCCCGACCTGCACCGCCACCGAGAACGCCCCGAAGGCGCCGACGCAGACCACGAGGCGGAGCCACGTCGGGGGCGCGGTCCGCACCCGGTTGACCACCCCGAGGGGCGTGATAGCCACCCGCCGCAGGCTGACGACCGCCGACAGCACCGCGACGAGAACGACCGCGGTGACGGCGAGCAGCAGGTTCCCCAGCCCCACCCACAGCTCCGTCAGGCCGAACGTGCGGCCCTGGAAGCGCACCTGCGCGAAGACGGGGACGAGTGCCAGGTACCCGGCGATGCCGGCGACCGCCCCGGTGAGCGCCTGGGACGCGGCGTCGAGCACCGTGAGTGTCGCGACCTGACCGGTCGTGGCGCCCGCGAGCCGCAGGGTCGCGAGCCGGGTGTCCCGGCGGGCGACGGCAAGGCGGGCGGCCGCCGCGCCGAGCGTGACGAGGGGGATGCTCAGCAGCGCCACCGCGATCGACCCGAGGATGACGTAGTTCTCGGTGGTGTCGTCGCCGGGGTTCGCGGCAGAGCGGTCGCTGAACGCCTCGAGCCCGCCGAGGACGCTGAGCAGGATCGCGGTGGTCACCCCGAACGCGACGACCGCGAGGACCGTCGTCATGCGCTGCGGGTCGTCGCTCGCGGCCGTCCGGTGACGCAGCAGGCGCCACAGGTCGAACGTCGCGCTCATCGCCGCGCCCCGTCCTCGGCGGGAGCGAGGAACTCGCCCGAGACGACGCCGTCGCGCATGGTCACGGTGCGTGAGCACCAGCGCGCGACCGTGGGGTCGTGGGTGACGACGACGAGGGCGGCCCCGGACCCGCGGGTGGCGCGGGCGAGGACGTCCATGACCTCGGCGCCCGTCGTCTGGTCGAGGGCGCCCGTGGGTTCGTCCGCGAACACCACCCCCGGGGAGCCGACGAGGGCCCGCGCGATGGCGACGCGCTGCGCCTGCCCGCCGGACAGCTCGCCCGGGCGACGGTCCTCCATCCCGGCGAGCCCGAGGTCCCGCAACCACTGGGCAGCGGTGGCCGTCGCCGACGACCGGCTCACGCCGGCGAGCATGAGGGGCAGTGCGGCGTTCTCGACGGCGGGCAGCTCCGGCAGGAGCTGGCCGGACTGGAAGACGAAGCCGAAGTCGGTGCGCCGCAGGGCCGTGCGCCGGGCGTCGCTCAGCGCCGAGATGTCCTGCCCCTGCCACATGACCGCGCCCGAGGTGGGGCGCAGGATCCCCGCGATGCAGTGCAGGAGCGTCGTCTTGCCGGACCCGGAGGGGCCCATGATCGCCAGCGACTCGCCTCCGTACACGGAGAGGTCGACACCGGCGAGGGCGTGGGTGGTCGTCGTCGCCTCGGAGCCGTACACCTGGGTGAGGTTCCGGGCCGCGAGGACGGGCTGCGTCGTGTTCATGCCCCTAGCCTCGTCGTCGCAGGCGCCCGGCCGCGTCGCCCGGTGGAGGGGGTCGGCGGCCGGGCACGCTCCACCCCGAGGGGGAGCCGGACGCCGGCACCTGCTCCCGTGGGCGGGGTCGGAGCCCGACGTGGCGCGGCTCACCCGGCTCCGTTTTGGGATCTGCCCACCTGCGCGGTAATGTTCTCGACGGTCGCCCGCGCGGCGACCAGGTCTGCGCCCGTAGCTCAACGGATAGAGCATCTGACTACGGATCAGAAGGTTGGGGGTTCGAATCCCTCCGGGCGCACCAGAACGAACGGCTCCATCCTCTCGGATGGAGCCGTTCGTCGTTGGCGGCGGTACGGCCCGCGGCCGCCCGCTGTCTCACTCGAGGGCCTCCTGGAGCCGCGCGGTGTCGGCGTCGGTCCACCCCTCGGGCTGCGTCACGGCGATCCACGCCACCGGGATGAGCTCGCCGTAGTTGTGGCCGTGCCCGTCGGGGACCTTCTTCGAGTTCGCCATGTCGACGGTCACCTGCCAGAACGTCACCACGGGGTACCAGGACATCGACGGGGTGACGTCCGGGCCGCGTGGTTCCTCGAGCCAGTCGGGGCGGTCGAAGATGAGGGCGGGCGACCACCACACGACCGGGTCGGAGGGGTGCTGGAGGTAGACCACCCGCGGCTCGATCCACTCCTCCGGATTCTCGGGCTCCGCGAGGTCCTGGGCGTCCGCAGCGAACCGGACGACGAGCCCGCTCGCGTACATCGGCTCGATCTCGGGGGACCCGGGGTCGCGGCGGTCGACGAGCGCGTGCCACAGGTCGTTCGAGTGGGGCGGTCCTGTCCACACGACCCCGTCGGTGTGGTTGCGGATGTCCGCGAGCGAGGTGAAGGCGTGCTCGGACCCCTGGGAGCCGAGGCTCTCGCCGTAGACGACGAGGTCGGGCTGCTGGTCCTCGGGCAGTCCCTCGATGTGCCCCGAGACGGCGTCGATGAGCACCCGGCCCTCCTCCTGCGACCGGCTGCGGTCCACGAGGAAGGACAACCAGCTCGGCAGGTACGAGTACTGGGTGGCGACGATCGCCGTGTCGCCGGCGTGGATGAGCTCGAGGCTGTCCGCCGCGGCTGCGTCCACCCACCCGCTCCCCGTGGTCGTGACGACCGCGACGATCGACCGGTCGAACGCGCCCGTGCGCTCCATCTCCGAGATCGCGAGGTCCGCCCGGGCCTGCGCGTCGTCGGCGCTCTCGATGCCGACGTACACGCGGACGGGCTCGGAGACCGGGTCGTCGCCCGCGACGTAGGCGATGTCGTCGGCGCTCGCCCCGCCGGAGACGAAGCTGCGCCCCTGCCGGCCCAGGGACTCCCACTCGACGAGCGACTCCGCCGACCCGGACCGCAGGGCGCTCTCCGGCTGCTGGGCGTCCGGCTCGGTGCGCTGGTTGATGCTGTTGAAGGCTGAGTCGACGTTCGTCAGCGCGAAGCGCAGGAGCACCTCGTTCGTGAACGTCACGACGATGGCTATGGCGACGATGGTGCCGATGATCGTCGAGAGCCCCGTCGGCAGCCCGAGCCGTGCGTGCAGCGCCGCGCTCACGCGTCGTTCGAGGGCGAGCACTCCACGCCCGGCGGTCACGACGGCGGCGGCGACGACGACGAGCACGGGGCCTGCGAGGAACCAGTGGCTCGTCGGGGGCGCGTCGAGCCCGACGAGGCGGGCCATGTCCGCCTGCCACCGGGCGGAGGCCGTGAGCATGAGGACGAGCGTGACGGGGATCGCGACGACCAGCACCCGCCAGGCGACCCGCGGCACCCACGGTGGCAGGATCTCGAGGAGGCGGGACTCGACCTGACGGAACCGGCTGGAGTGCCGCAGGAGCCACGCGACGAGCGCTCCCAGGCCGTAGCCGGCGGCGCCGGACAGGCCGGACACGACGCCCTGGAAGAGCCAGTCCCGGGGGAGCAGCGACGGCGTCATCGCGAGGGCCGCGAACGCGGTACCGACCACGAGGCCCCCCGCGCTGACCCGCAGGCGGGCGAGCCGGGAGGGCGTCGGTGCGCTCGGCGTGCTCGATGGGCTGGGCGCGCTCGTCGCGGTGTCGAGGTCCGCGCCCATGTCGACCCGGTCCCGGTCCGTCGGCCCGTCAGGCCTCGAGCGGGCGCCGGCCCTGGCCGGTGACCGTCGTGAGGAGGAAGGCGGAGTCCTCGAGCGCGAGGACCGCGTGCCGCTCGTGGGTGAGCAGGACGAGCTGTCCTGCGGAGACCTTCGTCTCCTCGAGCCCGCTCACCTGGACCTGCCCGGTGAGCACCTGCAGGCTCGCGGCGTGGGGCGCGTTGTGCTCCGCGAGCTCGGAGCCCGCGACGAGGGCGAGGACCGTCTGGCGCAGTGCGCCGTCGTGCAGGAGGACCTGCGCGCTGCGTCCGTGCGGGGAGGTCCGGGCGGCCGCGAGGTGGGTCTCGGCTTCGTCGGCGAGGTCGGTCATGGGGGTCCCCTCATCTGCGCGCACGCTGGTAGGGCCATCGTTGCACGTCCGGTTCGTCCCGGCTCGGGGCGAACGTCCGGCGGTGCAGCCTGGGACGTCGTCCGCGGGCGCGAGGGTGTGTCAGAACTCCGGGCCGCAGTCCTCGGCCGGGTCGCAGGGGCGGAAGCCGTCGTCGACGACGAGCACGTCACCGTCGGGTCCCAGCGTGATCGACGACGGGTCATCCGCGAGCGCGTCGCGGTCGACCTCCCACACGATGACGGTCCGCGCAGGCCGGGAGCAGTCGACGATCCCGTCGGGGTGCACCGTCTGCCACTCGAGGGTCGCGCCGTCGGCGACGACGCGGCTCCCGGCGCAGGCCGGAGACTCCGCGACGACGAGCACCGACTCCTCGAGGTCGACGTCGAGGACGGCGGTGCGATCGAGGTCAGCCGGCACTCCGGCGAGGAAGTCGTCCCGGGCGGTGTCGTCCGCGAGGAGGAGCGTCGTGTCGAGCGTGATGTCGACGGCCGAGGGCTCGTCGTGCGCGCTCCACGACACGAGGTGGGAGCCGACCTCCGGGCGCTCGTCCAGCTCGGTCGAGCCCAGCAGGGAGCATCCGGGCAGGGCGAGCAGCAGCGCGAGCCGCCAGGACGCGCGCGTGAGGGGCGTCGGGGTGTCCATCCGCACAGGGTACGAGCGGCGGCCTGTCACGTCTCGCTGACCTGGCCGTCCGCGACCGTCCAGCGCCGGTTCACCCGGACGGCGTCGAGCATGCGGCGGTCGTGGGTGACGAGCAGGAGGGTGCCCGTGTAGCCGTCGAGGGCCGCTTCGAGCTGCTCGATCGCGGGGAGGTCGAGGTGGTTCGTCGGTTCGTCGAGCACGAGGAGGTTGACGCCGCGGGCCTGCAGGAGCGCCAGCGCGGCGCGGGTGCGCTCGCCGGGGGACAGGGACGCGACGGGGCGCACGACGTGCGGGGCGCGGAGCCCGAACTTCGCGAGCAGCGTGCGCACCTCGTCCGTGGGCCAGTCCGGCACGAGCCGGGCGAACGCGGCGGACAACGGCTCGGTGTCCCCGGCCGCGCCCAGGTGGTTGCGCGCCTGGTCCACCTCGCCGACGGCGACGCTCGTCCCGAGCGTCGCCGTCCCGGCGTCGAGCGGCACGGCGCCGAGCAGGGCGCGCAACAGGGTCGTCTTGCCCGATCCGTTGGCTCCCGTGATGGCGATCCGGTCTCCGGCGTCCACCTGGAGGTCCACGGGTCCGAGGGTGAACCGCGCGTCGTCGGCGGCTGACGCGCGGTGCTGCACGACGGCGCCGCGCAAGGTCGCCACGACGGCCGAGCCGCGCGGCGCGGCGGCGATCTCGTACCGCAGCTCCCACTCCTTGCGCGGCTCCGCCACCTCGTCGAGGCGCTCGATCATCCGGTCGGTCTGGCGGGCCTTCGCGGCCTGCTTCTCCGAGCCCGCGCGCTTGGCGTGCAGCACGTGCTTGTCCCCGTCGCTCGCCTTGCGCATGGCGTTGCGGGTGCCCTTGTCGGACCACCCGCGCTGCATGCGCGCGCGGTCCTCCAGCGAGGACTTCTTGTCCGCGTACTCGTCGTAGTTCTCCCGCGCGTGCCGGCGTGCCACCGCCCGCTCCTCGAGGTACGCCTCGTACCCGCCGGAGTAGACGCCCACGTGCTGCTGGGCGAGGTCGAGCTCGACGACGCGGGTGACGCACCGGGACAGGAACTCGCGGTCGTGGCTGACGACGACGATCCCGGTGCGCTGGGACCGTACGAACGCCTCGAGCTGGGCGAGCCCGTCGAGGTCGAGGTCGTTGGTGGGCTCGTCGAGGAGCAGCACGTCGAACCGGGAGAGCAGCAGCGCGGCGAGTCCGACGCGGGCGGCCTGGCCGCCGGAGAGCCCGGTCATGAGGTGGTCGACCCCGACGTCGAGGCCGAGCCCGGCGAGCACCGCACCGGCGCGGTCCTCGAGGTCTGCGGCCCCGATGCTCATCCAGCGGTCGAACGCCGACGAGTAGGCGTCGTCCGCCCCCGGCGCCCCCGTCGTGAGGGCGTCGGTGCTCGCGTCGAGCGCGGCCTGCGCGTCCGCGACGCCGGTCCGGCGTGCGAGGTGCGCCCCGACGGTCTCGCCGGGGACCCGCTCGACCTCCTGCGGGAGCCACCCGACGACGGCGTGCGCCGGCGAGACGGTGACCGTCCCGGCGGCGGGCTCGTGCGCACCGGCGAGGAGCCCCAGGAGCGTCGACTTGCCGGCGCCGTTGGCCCCGACGAGCCCGACGACGTCCCCCGGAGCGACGACGAGGTCGAGGCCGGAGAAGAGCGTGCGGTCCGCGTGCCCGGCGGCCAGGCCGCGGGCGACGAGCGTGGCGGTCATGAGTGGATGGCGGTGAGGATCACGGCGACCATTTTAGTGGGCTGCCCCGAGCCCCGAGCCCCGAGCCCGGGACGAGGCCGACGGTGGCGGAGGTCAGCCCTTGAGGGCGTTCGCGGCGCGTGCCCATGCAGCCTCGGCGGGGCCGAGGGACTGGAGCAAGGTCTCGGCGATCTCCCGTGACGTGCGCTGGCGCTGTGCGGCCTGGGTCTCGAGGATCCGCCGCGCGCTCCCGGCCGAGACGTTGTTGAGGTGCATGAGAGCGCCGATGGCCTGTTCGACGATCTCCGCGTCCTCGTACTGGGCGTAGGTTCCCGCCGTGGACTCCTCGAGCTCGGACAGCTCGAGGCGCAGGCGCAGCGTCCGGGCAAGGAGCTGCGTGTACGCGTCCACCGTGGTGAGCACCGTCGGCGACCAGGGGTCGAGCCGCTCGGAGTACACGTTGAGCGAGACGGGTGAGTCCGTGAGGGCGAGTGCCGGTATCGCCAGGGCGGACCGGTAGCCCGCCTCGGCCGCGGCGGTGCTCCACGCCTCCCAGCGAGACTCCTGCGAGAGGTCGGGGACCACCTGTCCGACCATCTGGTCCATGGCAGAGAGGCACGGGCCGACGTTCGTCTGGGTCTCGACCTGGTCGCACCGGGCGGAGCGCTCACTGCTGCTCGCGCCGCGGACCGCCACACCGTGCGGTCGCAGGGTGACACTCACCTCGATGTCGGCACCGAGCGCCGCGGCGGCGCGGACGGCGTACTGCTCCAAGTACTCAGACGCGCTCATGGTCTCTCTCCTCCGCAGTCCTGGGTCACCAGGTCGCAGGCCCCCCTCGTCCTCCTGCGCCCTCCGCGACGCGCACACGCTACCGCTAAACGGCCGTGTCCCGGGAGGGACCCGTGGCCGCGACGCGCCAGCCCCTCGGCCCGTTCATCGGGCGTCGTGCAGCAGCATCTCGAGCGCACCCGGCTCGGTGACCGGGCGCTCGCAGACGAATCCCCGGCAGACGTATGCCGTGGGCACCGGAGCGGGGCGGTCCGCGAGCAGCGGGTGGTCCGAGCCCTCGGGACCGACGGCGATCACGGCACCGGCGGTGGGCGTGCCCCAGGCGACCTGCAGGAGCGCATCGGCCGCGTCGTCGGGTGACCGGTCAGGGCCTGCGCCCGCAGGGGGCTGTGGTGTGACGATCGCGATCTCACGTGGCCCGTCGACGAGGGCCTCGGCGACGGAGAGCGCGTGCCCCGCGAAGCGTGGCGCCCGGCCGGCGAGCACGGGGTAGACGCTCAACGCGGCCTCCGCAGCGACCCGGTGCCGGTGGGAACCGGAGAGCGCGGCGAAGCGCAGGAGCGCGCCGGCTGCGGCGGAGCGTCCCGACGGGCTCGCGTTGTCGCCCGGGTCCGCTGGCCGGATGATGAGTGCGACGTCGTCGGACGCCAGCCCGGTGTCGAAGAAGTCCGCGGGCGCCTGCGTGCCGTCCTCCTGCGGTTCTCCGGCCTGGGTGAAGCGTTCGAGGACCACGTCGAGGAGGCGTTCAGCGACGTCGTACCACCGGCGCTCGCCCGTCGCGGAGAAGAGGACGAGCAGGCCGTCGGCGAGCAGGCCGTAGTCCTCGAGGACGCCCGCGGCGTTGCTCAGGCGTGCGTCGAGCGAGACCCGCAGGAGGTTCCCGGTGCTCTCGTCGACGTGCAGCCCGACAACGTGCTCGGCTGCCACGCGCGCGGCGTCCACCCAGTCCGGTCGACCGAGGATCATGCCCGCCTCGGCGAGCCCGCCGACCGCCATGCCGTTCCACCCGGCGACGACCTTGTCGTCCCGTCCGGGACGGACCCGGTGCTCGCGGGCGGTGCGCAGCGCCTCGCGCACCCGGGCCAGGCGGACCTCGCCCGGTTCGCCCGTGCCGGGGTCCGTGGCCGCGACGAGGTCGGAGCGCACGAGCTGGAGGACGCTGGCGCCGTGCTCGAAGGTGCCCGTCGGCGTCACGGAGAACACCTGCGCCGCCCACGCACCGTCGTCCTCCCCGAGGACCTCGACGAGCTGGGCGGGCGTCCAGGAGTAGAAGCGTCCCTCCTCGCCCTCGGAGTCGGCGTCGAGGGACGACGCGAACGCGCCCTGCTCGGTCCGCAGCTCGCGGAGCAGGAACTCCACGGTCTCGGCCGCGACGCGCCGCGCCAGGTGGGCGACGTCGCCCGAGGACGAGCGGGCGAGGTGGGCGTAGACGGGCAGCAGCTGCGCGTTGTCGTAGAGCATCTTCTCGAAGTGGGGGACGACCCACCGGGCGTCGACGGAGTACCGGGCGAACCCGCCGCCGAGCTGGTCGTAGATACCACCGCGCGCCATCGCCTCGCAGGTGTGCTCGACGAGGGCGAGAGCCTCCGGATCGCCGGTGCGGGCGTGGTGGCGCAGCAGCTGGTCGAGGTTCATCGACGGCGGGAACTTCGGTGCACCACCGAACCCGCCGTTCGCGCGGTCGTGCTGGTCCGCCAGGCCACGGACCGCCGCGGCGAGGTCGTCGGCCGACGGCGCGCCGGTCGCTGTCCCCAGCTCTGCGGGCGTCGCGCGCAGGTGCTCGACGAGCCCTGCCGCCTGCTCGACGAGGTCCGAGCGCTTGTCACGCCACGCGACGCTCACGGCGTCGAGCACCTGCCGGAATGCCGGCATGCCCTGGACGGGTGTGGGCGGGAAGTACGTCCCCGCGAAGAAGGGTGCCCCGTCGGGTGTGAGGAACACCGTCATGGGCCAGCCACCCTGGCGGGTCATCGCGACGACGGCCGACATGTAGATCGAGTCGATGTCCGGGCGTTCCTCGCGGTCCACCTTGATGTTGACGAAGCCCGCGTTCATCTGCCGGGCCGTGGCCTCGTCCTCGAACGACTCGTGGGCCATGACGTGGCACCAGTGGCACGCCGCGTAGCCGACGGACAGCAGCACGGGGACGTCGCGCTCACGCGCGGCGGCGAACGCCTCCTCGCCCCATGCATACCAGTCGACGGGGTTGTCGGCGTGCTGGCGGAGGTAGGGCGACAGGGACCGGGAGAGGCGGTTCATAGATCGACGGTACGCGGGGGGCCAAAATCGCGCCGGACAGTGGATAATCGGCGTGTGCCCGTGCCACCGCCGCTGAGTGACGACCTCGAACCGCTGCTAGGTCCGTCCCTCGACGACGAGATGCGTGACCGGTATGCCCGCCTCGCCCGGGTTCGTCTCGGCGTGGCGGTCGCCATGGTCTCGCTCGACTCGCAGGCGGGATCTCCGCAGACCGCGTCGTGGGCGGTGCCCGCCGCCTGGGAGGCTGACTCCGTCCCGTACCTCGGGGACTGCTTCCGGGCCGTCGTCCTGTCGCGTGACGCACCGCTCGTGGTGCCCGACGTCGCCGCGGACGCGCAGCTCGTCGAGCGGCTCACGGGCCCGGACGCGCAGGTCGCCTCGTTCCTCGGTTTCCCGCTCGGCGACCCCGGTCCTGAGCGTCTCGGGGTGCTGTGCGTCATGGACACCGCGCCGCGCGAGTGGAGCGCCGACGATCTCGAGTTCCTCGACGACCTGGCCGCCCTGTGCTCGTCCGAGCTCAAGCTGCGGGCCGAGCACGCGCGGGCGCGCGAGATCCAGCGGGTCATGACGCAGAACAGCAGGAAGAACCGGCTGCTCCTGCTCCTCAGCGACGCCTTCGCGGACGCCGTCACCGTCGAGGACGTCGCGCAGATCGCCGGCCGTGTCGCCACGACCGGGCTGGGCGTGCGCCACACCGCCCTCGCGCTGCTCAGCGAGGACGGCCAGACGCTGCGGTACACCACGCAGAGCGAGTACTTCAGCGGGCTCGACGAGAAGTGGATCGATGCGTCCATCGACGACGACCGTCCGCTCTCCTACGTCGCGCGGACCCGTCAGACCGCGCTCTACCGCGACTTCGCGCACATGGCGGAGGAGTTTCCGTCGATCGCGTCCGCGGACCCGGGCGCCGGAGGTGGCCGGGCACTGCTGCCTCTCGTCTCGAGCGGGGAGCTGCTCGGCGTGCTCGCCCTCGTCTGGGACATGCCGCGCCAGTTCAACGAGCAGTCCGCACCCATCAAGGCTGCCCTCGCCGGCTACACCGCGCAGGCGCTCGACCGCGCCCGGCTCCTCGCCGAGCGTCAGAGCGTCGCGCAGCGCCTCCAGTCCGCGATGCTCACGCCGCTGCCCACCGTGCTCGGGCTGCAGCTCTCGACCGTGTACGAGCCCGCGGCCCGCGACGAACAGGTCGGCGGCGACTGGTACGACGCGGTCGAGCTCGACGACGGCTCGCTCGCGCTCATGATCGGTGACGTCACGGGACACGACCTCGAGGCGACCATCCTCATGGGTCAGCTGCGGTCGATGCTCCGGGCGTTCGCGTGGGAGCACGACGAGCCACCGTCGGCCGTCCTGTCGCTCCTCGACCGGGCCAACCAGGGGATCGGGCTCAACGCCACGGGAACCGGGATCGCCATGCGGTTGCGCCGGACCGCGGAGGGCGGATACGCGCTCGAGTGGTCCAGCGCGGGTCACCCGCCGCCGGCGATCCTGCGGGCCGACGGCTCGGTGGAGGTGCTGCGCGAGCGCAACGACCTCATGCTCGGCATCCTGCCGACGATCACCCGGCACGACCACACCGCGGTCCTGCATCCCGGTGACACGCTCGTGCTCTATACCGACGGGCTCATCGAGCGTCGCGGCGAGACGATCCTCGACGGTCTGCGGCGCCTCGCCGACGTCCTGGGACGGCACGCCTCCCACGACTTCGAGACGCTCGGTCAGACCCTGTTGGAGGACATGGTCGGCGGGGCTCTCGACGACGACACGGCGCTCCTCCTCGCCCGCGTCGTCTAGGTCTCCCGACTCGCGGCGGGGGCGGTCGCGTCGCACGATGGGACGAGACCACCGCGCCGAACGAGGAGACCTGCCCATGACCGGATCCGCCGAGACCAGCCCCGAGACGGTCCCCGACAAGAACGCCCCGGCGCCCGACGACCCCCGCAAGCCAGACTCCCCGCGCGAGATGTCCAAGCAGTCGTGGACGTACGTGCTGGGCAAGACGGTCCGGGAGTTCATGAAGGACCAGTGCACGGACATCGCCGCAGCGCTCACGTACTACGGGGTCCTCGCGGTCGCGCCCGCGCTCCTCGCCCTGGTGTCCATCCTCGGGCTCGTGGGCAACACGGACGAGATCATCGGTGACCTCGAGGGGTACGTGCCGCCCGACATGCTCAGCGGCATCCAGCCGCTCATCGAGCAGGTCACGCAGTCCTCCGCCTCCGGGTTCGCGCTCGTCGTCGGACTCGCGGGAGCCCTGTGGTCGGCATCCGGCTTCGTCAACGCCTTCAGCCGCGGGATGAACCGCATCTACGAGATCGACGAGGGCCGACCGATCTGGAAGCTGCGTCCCATGATGCTGCTCCTCACGACGATCCTGCTCGTCCTCGTCGCGGCGATCGCGTTCATGCTCGTCGCCTCCGGTCCTGTCGCCAGCAGCATCGGTGGGCTGCTCGGCCTGAGCGACACGGCCGTGACGGTGTGGAACATCGCCAAGTGGCCCGCCGTCCTCGTGCTCGTCGTCGTCGTCATCGCGATGCTCTACTACGGCACGCCCAACGTGAAGCAGCCGAAGTTCCGCTGGATCAGCCTCGGCGCGATCATCGCGATCCTCGTGTGGGCGATCGCCTCGGCCGGGTTCGCGTTCTACGTCGCGAACTTCTCGAACTACGACGCGACGTACGGCGCACTGGCCGGAGTCATCGTCTTCCTCCTGTGGGTGTGGATCAGCAACCTTGCGCTGCTCTTCGGCGCGGAGCTCGACGCCGAGATCGAGCGTGGGCGTGAGCTCGAGGCCGGGATCAAGGCGGAGAAGCTCATCCAGCTCCCGCCCCGTGACACGACGGCGAGCGAGAAGAAGGCGGCCAAGGCGGAGAAGGACATCGAGAAGGGACGCGAGATCCGGGAGAACAGTGGGAAGGTCCCGGGCGAGGGCAGCGAGCCGCGGGGGTAGACCCCGCCGGCGCAGCGCCCGGCGCAGTTGCTCAGGCGCGCAGGAGGCTCGGTGTGGCCGCGGCTCGCTGGACGGGAGCGGGGCGGGCCGGAGCGGGCAGCACGACCGGGCCGAGGACGCGTTCGAAGCGGCCGGTGAGGCGGGCCATCGCCAGGCCAGCCATGCCGGAGCGGCGCAAGGAGAGGAGCGTCGCGGGCGCCGTTGCGGCGGAGTCGAGCTTCGGGCTGATCACTCTGTGACAGTAGGACGCTGGTCCGAACCGCTTCAAGGTGTGCGCGGGTGAACACGTATGGGGAGAACTCCCCATGGATGAACTTGTGGGTGTTCGTCCGGACTTCCACCGGGCGGCCGCGCACGTTTCATCCGCTCGGTCATCCCTGGAACGTCCAGTGCCACGGCTCCCGTGGGACGTCCTCGACGAACCCGTGCGCCGCCCCGTTGGCACGCATCCAGGCGAGGGCCTTGGAGTCGAGCCCGAGGTCGACGCTCAGACCCCACCCGTGGTTGCTCGTCCCGGGCTTGGCAGCGAGCCCGCCCTCCGAGTAGAGGCCCTTGCGCGCGACGAGATCCACCTGACTCTCGTAGGTGCGGTAGGAGTCGGTGATCCCGATGGTCACGCCGTCGGCCTTCGCGGCCGCGAGCAACCCGTCGAACGACGACGCCGCAGGTGCCCAGAGCCGGTGACCGGTCCCCCCGATCTCGGTGAGCGCCTCCCGCGGGACCTTCCCGTTCCCGTACACCGCGAGGTCCTCGGGCACGCCGTCGGCGTTGAGCCGGGGTGCTGCGCTCGTGGGCGCGGCCCCGGTCGTGCCGCCGGTGGGGGCGACGGAGCCGACGGCCTGGGCGAGGGCGGAGCTGAACGTGCCGGCGCCCGACGCTGCCGACGCGGCGCTGGTCGACGCGGTGCCGACCAGGCCCATCGCGCCCGTCGCGGTCCGCGGGCCGGCCAGGGCCCCGATGGTGGACCGGATGTCCAGGATCCGCGAGGTGATCGCCTCGATGCCGCTCACTGTGCCCTCGTATCGCTGGTGCGGCCGATCCGTGGCCCGTGTGCAGCCGCATCCCAGCGGCCGTCCTCATCCAGTCCTATCGACCGGCGCCCGGCGCCCATGAGCGATCAGCCTGCTCCCCGACCCGACCCGACCCGAACCGCAGCAGGCGTCGGTGGCGCGCCGGTCACGCAGGGCGCCACCGGGACCGCGTGACGTTCACCGCGCGGATCGCGTGAGCGTTGCGCATCATCGAGGTATGACTCTCCTGGACACCACCTCGTTGTGGCTCGACCGGTCAGCGCGATCGACACCGCCGTCGAACCAGCTCCTCGACCCGCTCGTCAGCGGGTCCCACTACGACGTCGCCGTCGTCGGTGCCGGTCTCACCGGGTTGACGACCGCCGTGCTCCTCGCACGTGGCGGCTGCTCCGTCGTCGTGCTCGAGGCGCGGCACGCAGGAGCGGTGACGACCGGCAACACGACGGCGAAGCTGTCGCTCCTGCAGGGGACCACCTACTCCGACCTGCTCTCCCGGCACGACGAGGAGACCGTCGGGCACTACCTCGAGGGCAACCGCGAGGCGCAGTCCTGGCTGCTGCGCTACCTCGACAGCCACGGTGTGGCCTACCAGCGCCGGCACGCGGTCACGTACGCGGTCACCGACAGGGGCGTGCGCTCCGTGCGTGCGGAGCTGGAGGCTGCCGAGCGGCTCGGGCTGCCGGTCCAGTGGCGCGACGACGTCGGTCTTGAGTACGACAACGAGGGCGGGATCGTCCTGGCGGACCAGGCGCAGTTCCACCCCATGGAGGTGCTCGACGCACTCTCCGCGGAGCTCACCGAGCGCGGCGTGGCCGTCTTCGAGGCGTGCCGCGTCATGGGCGTCGACGCCGGAGCTCCGCACACCCTGCGTGTCGAGCGCGGGGCGCAGGGCCTGGCGACCGAGCCGCTGACGGTGACCGCTGGCAGGGTGGTGCTCGCGACAGGCATACCGATGCTCGACCGGGGCGGCTTCTTCGCCCAGCTCGAGCCGATGCGCTCCTACGCGTTGTCCTTCCGGGTCCCGGGAGCGATCCCGCAGGGCATGTACCTCTCCGCGGACGGCCCCACCCGTTCGTTGCGCACCTACCCGGGCCCGGACGGGGACCTCCTGCTCGTCGGCGGCAACGGCCATGTCGTGGGCCGCGAGACCCACACCCGGGCCCAGGTCGAGGACCTCGTGCGGTGGACGCAGGAGCGCTTCCCGGGTGCTGAGCTGACCCACCAGTGGTCCGCGCAGGACTACAAGCCCGTCTCGCACCTGCCGTTCGTCGGCCCGATCACGCCGGGCGACGACTCGATCCTCGTGGCCACCGGGTACAACAAGTGGGGAATGACCAACGCGGTCGCGGCAAGCCTCGCCCTGAGCGAGACGGTCCTGGGCGACGCGGAGCGTGGCTCCATGCCGTGGGCGGAGGCCTTCCGCAGCTGGAGCAGCCACGACCTCAGCGGCGCCCTCGAGGGGGCCCGCATCAACGCGGGTGTTGGTGTGCGGATGGTCGCCGACCGGCTCAAGGCGGCGATCCCGGGTGTCGTGCCCGTCGAGGGTGCGAAGGGCGACCCCGACGAGGGCGAGGGGCGCATCGAGCGCGACGGCGCCACGCAGGTCGCCGTGTGCACGATCGAGGGCCGCACCTACCGGCGCTCGGCGACCTGCCCGCACCTCGGGGGGATCGTCTCCTGGAACGACGCGGAACGGACATGGGACTGCCCGCTGCACGGTTCGCGCTTCGCGCCCGACGGCGTCGTGCTCGAGGGTCCCGCGGTCAACCCCCTGGCGGAGCACGGGACCGACGCCGAGCGCCACGGCTGAGGGAACCACCGCTCAGGGGGCCACGGCTGGGGCTCGGGTCGGCGCCCGCGAGGGTGCCCACCCGGACCCGGGCGTCCCCGGGTCCGGGTGAGGGACCCTCAGGCCGACAGCTCGGCGACGACCTTCGGCAGCTCGTCCGCGAGCTCGCGGGCGAGGTAGCCGAACGCGCCCACCGCCGAGGTGAGTCTGTCGCCCGCGACGGCGTGCGCGTGGGTGCCCCACGCCGTCGCACGGTCGGGAGCGACCCCGCGCGCGCAGATGCCCGCGACGGCTCCGGCGAGGACGTCGCCGGAGCCCGACGTCGCGAGCCCGCCGGTGCCCGTCGTCAGCTCCCACCCGGCACCCTCCGGGGGGACGACGAGGCCCTGGCACGAGACGACCGCGCCGTATCCGTCCGCCACGCCGCGCAGCGCGCGGTGCAGGGCGGCGGGGTCGTCGAGGTCGGCGTCGTCCTCCTCGAGGAGGCGAGCGGCCTCGGACGGGTTGGGGGTGAGGATGAGGCGCCCGCGCAGTCCGCTCGCCGCGTCGCGCACCCGCGGGAGCACCCCGAGCGCGAACGCGTCGAGGACCACGCGGGTCTGCTCGCCCAGGAGCGGCAGGACCGTCTCGAGCAGAGCCACCGCCTCCTCGGGGTCGTCGAGACCCGGACCGACGACGACGACGTCGGACGAGCCGAGACTGTCGGCGAGCACGTCGCCACCGGACCCCCGGACGCTGCCGGAGCTCGTCTCCGCCAGACCGACCACGCCGGCCTCCGGGACCGCGACAGCCAACGCCGGAGCGACGGACTCCGCGACCGCCATCGTCAGCCGGCCCGCCCCGACCCGTAGGGCGGCCACCCCCGCGAGGAGGACCGCGCCGGGCGTGCCACGGGCGCCCCCGACGACGAGCACCTGACCGCGGTCGTACTTGGACGCCACCTGCGTCGGCAGGCCCCAGTCGCGCAGGAGCGCGGGGGTGAGCGGAGCGGGGCCGGTCTGCGGCGCGGCGGGATCAGGCGACATCGGTGCTGCCCTTCTGGTCGGTGTGCGCGGCGCCGTGCTCGGTGAGGTGGTCCTCGTCGTTCACGAGGTCAGCGGTCCACCGGAACGGGTCGCCCCCCTCCTCGCGGCGCAGCCGGGTGACCGAGGCGTTGGCCACGCCCCGGGTGCGTCCGAGCTCGAGGACCTCCTGCTCGTTCATGCCCTCGCAGACGTACCGGAACACCATGATGACGGCGTCGTGGCACGTGATGAGGATGCGGCGCGGGGACTGCGGGCCGAGCCGGTCGAGGTCGGCGAGGAACGTCCGTACGCGCAGGGCGACGTCGGTCCAGGACTCCCCGCCCGGCGGCCGGTAGTAGAACTTCCCGTGCCACTGCCGGCGCTCGGCCTCGTCGGGGAACTCCTCGCGGATCCCCGCGAGCGACAGTCGGTCGAGGACTCCCAGGTCCCGGTCCCGCAGGCGTTCGTCGAGCCGCAGGGGCAACGCCATCCCCGCCTCGTCGAGCGCCAGGCGCGCGGTCTCCTGCGCGCGCACGAACGGTGAGGACCACACCGCCTGGGGTGACTCGTCCTCGGGCAGGTCCCGTAACCAGCGGCCGAGCGCACGGGCCTGCTGCTCGCCCGTGGCGGACAGGGGGACGTCGGCGTCCCGGAGGTCGATCGCGATCCGCGGGAGGCCGTCACGGTCGGCGGACGCGCTCGCCACGTTCCCTGTGCTCTGACCGTGCCGGACCAGCACCAGCTCGAGGGGTCCACAGTGCTCAGACATGCTTGCCACTATCCGACGAACAGCCGCGTTCCGCATCCGAAGCCGCGTGGAACCCGTGCCCGGACGCGACGAAGGCCCCGGTCGCACGCGACCGGGGCCTTCGGGAGGTCATCACGTCAGCGACGTGACTCGCATCAGATGGGGCGGATGTTCTCCGCCTGCGGGCCCTTGGGGCCCTGCGTGATGTCGAACTCGACCTTCTGGTTCTCGTCCAGCGAGCGGTAGCCCGAGCTCTGGATCGCCGAGTAGTGCGCGAAGACGTCAGCACTGCCGTCCTCGGGTGCGATGAAGCCGAAGCCCTTTTCCGCGTTGAACCACTTCACGGTTCCAACTGCCATGGTGATACTCCTCCAAGAGTACGTCGGACGACCCCCCCTGTGAGGGCCGCTCGTCACGGTGCCGTCGTCCACTCCTGAAGAGGACCACCCCAGCTCGCGCCGGTGCGGGTGAGACGTGCGAGTCACTGCAACTTCGCGGCTAACTCTAGCCATATCGGGGCCATCGTCGCTAGATCCACAGGAGGAAAGTGTGACGTGGCCCACGAGGGCGCCCGGCGGGGGTCAGCGGTAGGTCTCGGTGCCCTCCCAGGCCCGCCGTCGCTCACGCCCCGGGTCGCTGATGACGCGGTCCCGGGAGTCGAAGATCATCGTCGGGCGGTCGTCGGAGTCGTATGCGGGCCAGCGCCCACCGGGAGCGCCGTGACGGGCGAAGGTGAGCCACTCGTCCTGCATCCGCTCGCGCAGCGCAGCGAGCTCCTCGGCGCCACCCAGCCATGTCGCCGAGCGGGTCTCCGGCGAGGACGGCGCGACGAGCACGGGGAGCAGGTCCGTGCCGTGCGCACCGCCGAGCCCGCGGAGGTTGAGGGCATGCGTCGTGAAGTCGTAGCGGTAGACGAACGTCGGTGCCTGTGCCGCGTGGGCCTGGGCGGCGCGGACCGCCGGGATCCAGAAGAGCGCGTCCCCGCCCAGCTGGGCGCGGGCGCGCGGCGACGGGTAGCCCGGGTAGGCGGACAGGACGCGCAGCTGGGCGGCGGGGTCCGTGATCTCGAACATGAGGTCGATCGCCGCGGCGCTCGTGGGCACCTCCGAGTGGCGCCGTCCGAGGAAGGCGAGGCCCTCGTGCTTCGTCGACCCGACGAGCAACGGCACCGGGTGCGCACGCCCGGCCGCGAAGACGTCGGCGGGGTGCTCGGGCAGGAAGTCGCCGTCGACCACGGGGCTCATGCACCGTGCGCCCGGGGCCTCCCGTGCGGCGAGCGCGCTCAGCCGTGTCCCGGCGGCGACGAGCTCCGCCGGTGGAGCTGCGAGGAGCGCGTCGACGGCGAGGCTCTCCGTCGTGTGCAGCCAGGTGATGAAGTCGCTCGCCCACCCCGCGGCGCGCTCGCGACCGTTGACGCTCGCGACGGCCGGGCTCTGGGCGATCACCCGGTGGAACAGGCCGGCTGCGCTGGGCACGCACATGAGGGTCGTGGCGGCCGTCGCCCCGGCGGAGTGGCCCATGAGGGTGACGTTGCCGGGGTCGCCGCCGAAGCCGGCCACGTTGTCCCGGACCCACTCCAGCGCGGCGACGACGTCCCGGAGCCCGACGTTGCTGTCGAACGTGCGACGAGGCGAGGAGAAGCGCGAGAAGTCGAGGAACCCGAGCGCCCCCAGACGGTAGTTCACGGTGACGACGACGACGTCACCCCGTGCCGCGAGGGTCTCGGGCGACAGGGCGGGCATCGAGCCGGCCCCCGAGACGAACCCGCCCCCGTGGATCCAGACGATCACGGGCCGGGCGTCACCGACGGCGGCTGGGTCCTCCGGGGCGTGCGGGGCGGCAGGTGTGCCCGGGGTGAGGACGCTGAGGGTGAGGCAGTCCTCGGACTGCTCGACGTCTGCCCCCACCCGCCACGGCGAGTGGGCGGGGCGCTGCGGTGCGACGGGGCCCTCGTGCACGCACGTGCGGGTGCCCGTCCACGGCGTGGCGGGCCGGGGCGCACGGAACCGGAGGTTGCCGACGGGCGGCGCTGCGTAGGGGATCCCCCGGAAGACGTGCACGCCGTCACGGGCGACTGCCCCGCGGACCATGCCTGCCAGGGTGCGGACCTCGGGTCCCGGGCGCAGCGGTGCGCTCGTCGGGGCCTGCGGGGTGGTGGGGCCGGGTGTCACGGTGAGCTCCTGACGGTCGACGGCACGGTGAGGGGGTTCACTCATGAGGCTAGCCCGCGACGAGCGCCCGCGGGGCGGACCTGCGTCCTGTCGGGTATGAAAGACGGATGAGCACACACGTTCCCACCATCACCCTCAACAACGGCGTCGAGATCCCTCAGGTGGGGTTCGGCACCTTCCAGATCTCCGAGGAGGACACGCAGCGCGCCGTCGAGTCGGCGTTCGAGGCCGGGTACCGCCACATCGACACGGCGGCCGGCTACTACAACGAGGCCGGCGTCGGCGCAGCGGTGCGGGCGAGCGGGCTCGCCCGCGAGGACGTCTTCGTCACCACGAAGCTCCGCAACGGCGACCAGGGCTACGACGCGACGCTCAAGGCGTTCGAGGCGAGCCGGTCCGAGCTGGGTCTCGACTACGTCGACCTGTACCTCATCCACTGGCCGGTGCCGAGCAAGGACCTGTACGTCGAGACGTGGCGGGCGTTCGAGAAGCTCTACGCGGACGGCCTCGTGCGGTCCATCGGCGTGTCGAACTTCCTCACCGAGCACCTCGACCGGTTGCTCTCCGAGACGGAGGTCGTCCCGGTGGTCAACCAGATCGAGGTGCACCCGACGTTCCAGCAGGCCGAGCTCGCGGACGCGTGCGTCGCGGCGTCCGTGGCGGTCGAGGCGTACAGCCCGCTCGGGCGGGGCGACGACCTCCGGGCGCCCGAGGTCGTGTCGATCGCCGAGGCCCACGGCGTGACGCCGGCGCAGGTCGTCCTGCGGTGGCACGTGCAGAGCGGGCACATCGTCATCCCGAAGTCCGCCACCCCGGAGCGCATCGTCGCGAACCTCGACGTCTTCGGGTTCGAGCTCGACTCGGACGAGATGGCTCGGGTGACCGGCCTCGAGCGGGGCGGCCGCACGGGGGCCGACCCCGCGACGGCGTCGTTCACGCAGTTCCGCTGAGCGGATCTCCGCAGACGCACAGCCGCGGACGCGCAGGACTGCAGACGCGCAGAACTGCAGACGCGCAGGACTGGAGACGCAGTGAGAGCCCGAGACGCACAGACGCCCGCCGCCAGGGATGGCGACGGGCGTCTGTGCGTGAGGACGATCCGCTGGCGGCGTCCGGCCGGAGGTCAGCGGTACGCGGCGACCAGCGGGCAGGTGAACGTGTCACGGTCACCGAGGCCGACGCGGTTGAGGTAGCGGATGACGATGCCGTAGCTCTGGAAGAGCCCCGTCTCGGTGTACGTCACGCCCTTCTCGGCGCAGAACTCCGAGACGATCGGCTGGGCGTGGCGCAGGCTGATGCGCGGCATGCTCGGGAAGAGGTGGTGCTCCACCTGGTAGTTGAGCCCGCCGAGCGCGACGTCGATGAACCGGCCGCCGGTGACGTTGCGGCTCATGAGCACCTGGCGGCGCAGGAAGTCGATCTTCATGTCCTTGGGGACGATCGGCATGCCCTTGTGGTTGGGCGCGAAGGACCCGCCCATGTAGAGGCCGAAGAGGGCGAGGTGCAGCGCCATGAATGCGACGGCCTTGCCGGGGGAGAGGACGAGGAAGACGAGGGCGACGTAACCACCGAGGCGGGAGCCGAGGAAGAGGATCTCGGTGCCACGACGCGCGATGGGCTCGCGACCGAGCACGCGCTTGAGGCCCTGGTAGTGCAGGTCGAGGCCTTCGAGGAGGAGCAGGGGGAAGAAGAACCAGCCCTGGTGCGCGGCGAACCAGCGTGTCACGGGGTTGCGGCGCGAGGCGGCCTGCTCGTGCGTGAACGCGAGGATGGGGAGGTCGATGTCGGGGTCGACGGTGTCCTTGTTGGGGTTGCCGTGGTGCTTGGTGTGCTTGTGCTGCCACCAGCCGTAGCTCAGGCCGACGAAGAGGTTCGCGACGACGAGGCTGACCCACTCGTTCCACTTGCCGGACTTGAACATCTGGCGGTGCGCTGCGTCGTGACCGAGGAACGCGGCCTGCGTCATGACGACGGCGGCGACGACGGCGGTGACGAGCTGCCACCAGGAGTCACCGATCATGATGAACGCGGTGATGAGGGCCGCGTAGACGGCGACCATGCCGACGAGCTTGGCCCAGTAGTACCCGTAGCGGCGGCGCATGAGGCCGGCTTCCTGGATACGGCGGCTGAGCTCCGCGAAGTCGCTCACGGCGCGGACGCGCGGGGACTGTGCGGACGGGCTGGGCGGGGTGAGCGTTGCGCTCATGGAGTCTCCGGGGGGAGTCGGTGAGCGCAGGGTGGTGCGTGTTCAGCCAACCGGTGAGTTTCGCTCGGGCTCAAGGGTGGTCGGCGTACGGCTTCGTGGAGCCGGGAGGATACACAAATGCCCCGGGCATGGCGCCCGGGGCATCTGTGGAGGACTCAGATTGCGATCACGTGGTCGAGACCGCCGTGATCAGCGAATCAGAATCAGAGGGGGCGGATGTTCTCAGCCTGCGGGCCCTTGGGGCCCTGCGTGACGTCGAACTCAACCTTCTGGTTCTCGTCGAGGGAACGGTATCCGCTCGAGGCGATCGCGGAGTAGTGCGCGAACACGTCGGCGCTGCCGTCCTCGGGTGCGATAAAGCCGAAGCCCTTTTCGGCGTTGAACCACTTCACGGTTCCAACAGTCATGGTGATCTCCTTCAAGAGTGATCAGTCGACCCCGCCTGTCGGGGCCGTACGTCACGGTGTTCCGTCGTCAACTCTTGAAGAACAAGATCCGCGGGCATTGGCCCGTGTGCGGCAAAGACATAAGAGGCACTGCAACTTCGGTCCTGACACTACACAGGATCGGGCGACAGCGCTAGTGCTCGGCCGCAGGAGTTTCACCAGAGGTCAGAGCCCGTCACCGCCGGGTCACGGAACCGGTGCCGGGTCGGCGCCGGTCCGTGCACCCCGGCCGGCCGCGCACAGCCCGATGAAGGCGCCGAGCTGGCACAGGTCCTCGGGCGTCGCGGGCAGGTAGTCGGTGAGCCGCGGGGACCGCACGACGACGGACGCCCACTGCCCGCGTGACACAGCGACGTTGATCCTGTTGCGGGAGAGCAGGAACCCCATGCCCCGTGGGACCTCCGCGACGTCGGACGCGGCCATGCTCACGATGACCACGGGCGCCTCCTTGCCCTGGAACTTGTCCACGGTCCCGACGCGGACGCCACCCAGCCGCGCCGCGCGCAGGGCGCTCTCGATGAGCGCACGCTGGGCGTTGTAGGCGACGACGACGAGGATGTCGTCCTGGGTGAGCGGCCGCGCTCCCGCGTCGGGTCCGCCGGTCCACGGCAGCCCGAGGAACCGTCGTACCTGCTCGACGACCTCCTCGGCCTCCTCCACGGACTCGACGGAGTTCCCGGTGTGCTCCACCTCGACGAGGTGCACCCCGGGCGGCACACCCTCGAGGTGGCGCGCAGCGGTGACGGTCTCCTGCGGCTGCAGCGCGCCGTCGTAGGACAGGCGGGAGACGGGTCCGCAGAGGTCGGGGTGCATGCGCCACGTGCGCTCGAGGAAGTAGCCGCGGTCCGCGGGCAGGGCGTCGTGCCCTTCGGCGACCCAGCCCAGCGCGGACCCGTCGACGGGCTCCGGGTGGCTGCCCTGGCTCACCTGGGGCAGCTGCTGGGGGTCGCCGAGGAGCAGGAGGTTGTGTGCCGCGACGGACACCGCGAGGGTGTTGGCGAGCGAGAACTGGCCGGCCTCGTCGACGACGAGGAGGTCGAGCTCTCCGCGCTCGACCTTCTTGAGGTTCGTGAAGTCCCAGGCGGTCCCTCCGACGACGAACCCGTGGCCGCGGTGGTCGGCGATGAACTTCGCCTGCTTCTTGGCGCCGATCACGGTCCACGTGCGGGGGTCGTCGTCGCGGATCTCCTTGCCGACCCGGTACGGCGGCACCCCGGCCTCGACGACCTTGTCGAGGAGGTGCTCCACCGCGGAGTGGGACGGCGCGACGACGCCGACGCGCCACCCCTTCTTCACGAGGCGCTCGATGACGCGCGCCCCCACGTACGTCTTGCCGGTGCCGGGGGGACCCTGGACCGCGAGGTAGGAGCGGTCGAGGTCGAGGACCGCGTCGGTGATCGCGCTGATGTATGCGCTCGGACCCTCGCCGACGGCGGGCAGCGGCGCGTCGACCTTGAGCTGCGGTGGCAGGCGCCGCAGGATGTCCAGCCCGGGGTGCGCGGTGAGAGCATGCGCGTCCCGCTCCCCGGTGTGGCCGAGACGCCGGACGACGTCGGAGGCGATCTCGCGCACGGCGACCTCGAGCGGCCCGGTGGGCACGGGGCTGCCCGGCCCGATCGCCATCGGGAGCTCGGAGTAGGGCTCGAGGCCCTTCTTGAGGACCTCGGCCACCACGACGACGTCGCGGCCCTGCTCGTCGGTCTCCACGACGACGACGGTCGAGGACCCGGTCACCTGCCGGACGGCGCCCGGCGGCACCTCGAGGCCGTCGGGGACGGGCGCGTCGTAGATGCACCAGACGCTCGCGCCCGGCCCGATGGTGCTGCCGGTCGCGAGCCTGCCGACCATCCGCAGCTCACGGCGCAACGACCGCTGCGAGCCCTCCTTGAACCAGTCGCGGCTCACGCTCGCGTCCTCGGCGAGCAGCACGTCCCGGGTCTGCGCCCACTCGTCCGGCGGTGCCGTGAGCCGGTCGAAGTGGGCCCACCAGAACGGCTTGTCCTCGCGCCGGTGGTAGCCCAGGGCGGCCTCGAGCATCGCGAACGCCTGCTGGTCGTAGGTCCGGGCGCCGTCGTCCCGGGTGGGCGCGGCTGCGGCGAGGAGCGCGGTGCTCACCGGGTCGGGCTCTTCCACGGCGACGGGCTCGGCGCCCGTGTCAGTCACCCCGACGGTGATCCCGTGCGCCACGGCCTGCTCGAGGAGCCAGTCCCGCAGGCCCCGCGTGGACCGGCAGTCGTAGGCGTTGTACTCGGCGATGAGGTCGAGCACCTCGCGGTACTCGGTCTCCCTGCCGCGGTCGCGCAGGTCGCAGGCCCGTGCGTACTCGGTGATGGAGTCGGCGGCCGTCGCGAGCTCGGCGTTGCGCAGGTCGTCGCCCATGTACAACGGCTCGAGCTTCTTGAGGGAGTACGACGGCTGGGACACCCTGATGCCCTGCCGGACGGTCGAGTAGAGGTCGACGAGCACCCCGTGGCGCAGCAGGTCGTCGAGGTCCGTCTCGCCCACGCCGTACCGGCCCACGAGGCGGCCGAGCGCCGTCTTCTCGTAGGGCGCGTAGTGGTAGACGTGCATCCCCGGGTGCGCGGCCCGGCGCTCGCGGACGTACGCGAAGAAGTCGAGCAGCGCCTTCTCCTCCTCCACGCGGTCGTGCGCCCAGAACGCCCGGAACTCCCCGGTGTCGCCCTCGACGAGCCCGAAGAGGTACTCGAGCCCCCACTCCCCGGACCCGGGCGCAGCCCACAGGGGGTCGCCCTCGAAGTCGAAGAAGATGTCGCCCGGGTCGGGTGCCGGCAGGGCGGCGAGCGGGACCGTGCTCACGACGACGGCGCGGACGTCCGGGGTGCCGTCGGGGTGGGGTGGCCGGCCGTCCTGCGCGACCTGCAGCTGCGCCTGCCGGCGCAGGGTCGCGAGCGTCCGGGAGGGGATGCCCGCGACCTCCAGGTCGCTCGCGGCGAGGTCCTCGATCGTCCGGAGGCCCGGGATCAGGGTGCCGTCCGGCGTGACGACGTCGGCACGCAACCGTGTGCGCTGCACCGTGGTCAGCCCCGCGACGAGCAGCAGGTCCCGGTGGGCCTCGACCTCGACCTGGCACACCTCGCACCGCCCGCAGGCCAGATAGCGCGGGTCGTCCCAGCGCACGGGTCCGCTCGCGGCACGGTGCTCGTCGAGCAGGGCCTCGAGGCGGGCGCGGCGCTCGCGGTAGACGGGGACGACGTCGGCGAGGGCGTGCTCGGACACGCTCGTGTCACCGAGCACGAGCCGCACGTGCGGCGAGACCTCGATGCCGGCGGCGCCGAGCTGCTCGGCGTACGCGGCGATCTGCAGGAGCGCGGTGACCTTGGCGCGGCGCGCGAGCTTCGTGTCCTCGACGGTGTACGAGCCGTCGGGCTCCCGGACGAGGAAGTCGGGCCGGCCCATGAAGCGGCCGTCGAACAGGAGTCCCTGGTAGACGACGTCGGCGCCGTCGTGCAGCAGCGCGACGGTGCGCTCGTGCGCACGGTGCAGGGCCGCGACGGACTCCGGCGCGCCACCGCTCTCGAGGACGACGACCCCACGGCCTGCGACCACGCCACGCCCAGCGCCGGCGTCCCCGGCCGGTTCGACGACGGCCTCGCCGGGCACGTGCGGACCGAACGTCTCGAGGTGGCGCTGCAGCACGCGCTTCTCGTGCGCGAAACCCAGCGCCGCGGTGCGCTCGAGCATCGCGTCCACCGCGCGGACCGTGGCGTCGGTCGACCGTCCCAACCGCTCGTCGAGGGTGCGCAGCAGCGCGAACTCGCACGTGGCGGCGAGCGCCAGGTCGGTCGCGCTGCACACGAGGACGTCATCCAGAACGAACACGAAAGGGCCTCTCAGGTCGGCGGGCTGCCGTTCCCCGAACCATACGGGGGCGGTCCGACACCGCTGTACCGGCACCGCTGCGCCCGCCCCTCGGCGCCTACGGCCCGAGCGCCGGCCCGAGCCGAGCGCCTACGGCCCGAGCCGAGCGCCTACGGCCCGAGCGCCAGGCCGAGCAGCGCCCCGTCCACGTCGGACTCGAGGACCTCGAACCCGACCCGCTCGTAGAAGCGCACCGCGCGCGGGTTGCGGGCCGAGACACCGAGGTGCACGCCGGGCACGCCGAGCCCGCGCAGCGCGTCGAACAGCGCCGTGAGCAACCGGTACCCGTGACCGCCGCCCTGTGCGGCGGGGAGGAGGTCGATGTGCAGGTGCGCCGGGTAGCGGTCGAGAACCGTGGGCGGCGGCTCGTCGCGGTGCAGGGTCGCGACGAGGTCCGCGTCGAAGGCGGTCCAGGTGCCCGACGCCGGGTAGCGCTCGCGGACGCCCGGCCACCATCGCTCGACCAGGAGGTCGTGGAAGGCCGCCGAGTCCCGCGCGCCGACGACGTACCCCAGGACCTGGTCGCGCCCGCCCCGCTGGGCGACGAGCACGAACGCCAGGTCGGGCTCGAGCGCGAGGTACTGCCCGAGGTAGACGTCGCCGACGAGCCGCGGGTGCTCGGTGAGTGCAGTCGCGTCACCGCCGTGGGCGCCGGTGCGCAGGCAGATCTCGTACAGCCGGTCGACCTCGGCGGGGTCGCTCGTGCGGGCGGGCCGGATGGCCAGGTCACGTGTGGAGGAGGGCACGTGTCCAGGGTAGGTGCGCCGGGGTGGCGACACGCAGGCCGGCCGCTGCCCCGTCGTCGCGCTGCCTCGTCGTCGCGCTGCCTCGTCGTCGCACTGTCCCGTCGTCCCCCTGCCAGACGCTGCTCACCCTGCGTTCATCCACGCGTCGTTCGTCTGGGTTTGTCTGGTCCGGGCCCCAGATGCGGCCGCTACGACCACGCTTCGGAAGGAATCATGGCTATTACTGCTGGCAAGAGGGGGCGGGCCGTCCGGCTCTCCCTCGTCGCCGTGAGCGCGCTGAGCCTCGTGTCCGTGCCGTCCCTCGCCCTCGCCGCCGAGAGCGACCACGGAGGTGCCGTGCGCAACGACGGGGACAAGACCGACGCGGTCCGGGCCGCGCTGCTCGACGGCCCCGCCAAGAACGTCATCCTCATCATCGGTGACGGCATGGGTGCGTCGGAGATCACCGTCGCCCGCAACTACGCCCGGGGTGCGGCAGGGACGCTGCCCGGTCTCGACCCGCTGCTGGTCACGGGTCAGAAGACGACGTTCGACCTCACGCCCGAGGGCGACGTCCACTACGTGCCGGACTCCGCCTCCACGGCCAGCGGCTGGGCGACGGGGACGAAGACGTACACGGGCGCGCTGTCCGTCGACGTCGCGAACACACCCCAGGACACGCTCCTCGAGATCGCGAAGGCGAACGGGCTGCGGACCGGGAACGTGTCGACCTCCGAGATCCAGGACGCGACGCCCGCCGCGCTCTTCGCGCACGTGAACAAGCGCGGGTGCTACGGGCCGACCGCCACGACGAAGAACTGCCCCTCCTTCGCGAAGGAGAACGGGGGCCTCGGCTCGATCACGGAGCAGCTCCTCGACGCACGTGCCGACGTCGTGCTCGGTGGCGGCAACGCCACGATGAGCGAGACCGCCGCGGGCGGCCCGTGGACCGGGCAGACCCTCGAGGCGCAGGCGGCCGACCGTGGCTATACGTACCTCACCGACCCGGCGGCGCTCGCCGGCGTGACGGCCGCCGACCAGACGGCTCCCGTCCTCGGCCTCTTCACGGGGGGCAACTTCCCCGTGCGCTACGTCGGACCCGCCGCCACCGAGGGCGGCGGCGACCTGCCCGCCGTGAGCTGCACCGAGAATCCCGACTGGAACCCGGCGACGGCGCTCGGGACCATGACCGACAAGGCCATCGACCTGCTCGACGCCGGCGACGAGGGCTTCTTCCTCCAGGTCGAGAGCGCGAGCATCGACAAGCGCGACCACGCCGCGGACGCGTGCGGGCAGATCGGCGAGACGCTCGAGCTCGACGAGGCCGTCCAGGCAGCGATCGCGTTCGCTGAGGCCGACGGCGAGACGCTCGTCGTCATCACCGCCGACCACTCGCACTCGAGCCAGATCGTCGGCTCCACCCCGCCCGGGCTCAGCACCCACCTGCTCACCGAGGAGGGCCAGGAGATGATCGTGGCCTACGGCACCTCGCCCGAGGGCGGCTCGCAGCAGCACACCGGCGCCTCGGTGCCGATCGCGGCGTACGGGCCCGGGGCTGCGAACGTCGCCGGCCTCACGGACGACACGGACACGTTCTTCACGACGATGAACGCTCTGGGGCTCGACGGCGACCTCGCGGCGCTGAGTGCAGCGGCGACGATCGCGGTCGACCCGTCGCCTGCCGCCCCCGGCCAGGCCGTGACCGCGTCGACGTCCGCGCTCAACGGTGACCGGCAGGTGGTTGCGACGATCGGTGGCGAGCCGATCGGGCAGGCCGACGTCATCGACGGCGTCGCCACGTTCGACCTCACGGCGCCGGGCGTTGCCGGGGAGTACCCGGTGGTGCTCACGGGCCTGCAGACGGGGACGCAGCTCACCGCGTCGCTCGTCGTCTCCGAGACGCCGGTCGCCCCGGCTCCCGGCACGGGCGGCGGCACCGACGGTGGCGCAGGCGCTGCCCCCGGCGCGGACGTCGACGCCCCCCTCGGCGCGGGCGTCGGTGCCTCACCGGTCACCTCGGACGGCGGGTTCCTCGCGTTCACCGGCGCCGAGGCAGCACAGGCCGCGCTGCTGGCGCTGCTGCTGACCGGTGGCGGCGCGGCGCTCGTCGCCCGGCACCGCCGGCGGTCCGCGACGCTGTAGTCGCCTGGGAACAGCACGAGACACAGCACGAGGCCGTCGCCCGGAGGGGCGGCGGCCTCGTGCTGTGTCCGGCGGCCGCTGGTGCGAGACCGTCGACCGGGGACTGGAAGCGCCTCCGGTTATATCCATGGGCGATTTTTGCTGTTAGCGTGCAGATGTTCTGTTCTCCGCCGTGCGACGATGCCCGGCCTGGGAGCGCTCTCATCATCGTTTGGAGACATCGTGGTTTCCCTGCCCCAGGCGCTTCGCGCGCACCCCGCCCGGATCGGGGGTGCCTCCCTCGCTGCACTCGTGCTCGCGACGCTGACGACCCCCTCAGCCCTCGCGAGCCCCGTCGAGTCGGTCCACGACTTCGCAGGTGGTGACGCCCAGGGGTGGTTCACGTACGCGAACTCCGGGTCCGCGCAGGCGTCCGTCGTCGACGAGGAGCTCTGCGTCGACGTCGCGGGCGGTGAGAACCCGTGGGACATCGCCGCCCAGCACGACGGCGTGACCTACGACCGCGACCTCACCTACACGGTCTCGTTCGACGCCCACGCGAGCGCCGCCGTGACCATCCCGCTGCAGGGTGGCCCGGCGTACCCCGCCGTGTTCCAGAGCCAGGTCGTCCTCGACGGAACGCCGACCCCGCAGCCCGTCGAGGTGACCTTCTCGCCCGCGGACTGGCCGGTGGCGAGCGAGGACGCACAGTCGCCGCTCGCCGACGACTGGACGACCACGACGGGGAACGTGGCTCTCCAGCTCGGTGCGCAGGCCCAGCCGTACACCCTCTGCATCGACAACTTCTCGATCACGAGCGCGTCCACCGAGCAGGTCGTCGGTGGTGACTTCGAGGACGGGACAGCCGAGCCGTTCTACGTGACCGGCACCGGCGCGACGAGCCGCGGTGTCGTCGACGGCGCCCTGTGCGTCGACCTCGAGCCCGGCACGACGAACCGGTGGGACCAGATCGTCGGTGTCAGCGGCATCACCATCGAGCCGGGCACCACCTACACGGTGTCCTTCGACGCAAGCTCGTCCACGGGACGGCCCGTCCGGGTCGTCGTCGGTGACGACGACCCGCCGTACGACATCATCAACGAGCAGAACCCCACGCTCACCGACGAGCTGACGTCGTACGAGTACACGTTCACCGCCGCGGCCGGTTTCCCGGAGGCGGAGGGTGAGGACCCGCCGACGGGCGAGGTGGCCTTCCAGGTGGGCGGCGCATCGGCGCCGTGGACGTTCTGCCTCGACAACGTCTCCCTGCGCAGCGGGACCGTGGCGGAGCCCTACACGCCCGAGACCGGGCTGCGCGTGCGCGTCAACCAGGTCGGCTACCTCCCCGAGGGGCCCAAGCATGCGACGCTCGTCACCGACGCGACCGAGGCGCTCGCGTGGGAGCTTCGCGACGACGCCGGAGACCTCGCCGGGTCCGGCACGTCGACGCCGGCCGGCGTCGACGAGACCGCGGGCCTCAACGTCCACGAGATCGACTTCAGTGCGATCAGCGCTCCCGGCACGTACACGCTCGTCGCGGACGGCGAGGAGAGCTACCCGTTCGTCATCGACGCGGACATCTACCAGCAGCTGCGGTACGACGCGCTCAACTACTTCTACCCCGCGCGCAGCGGGATCGCGATCGACGGCTCGGTCATGGTCGGGCAGCCGGACGCCGAGGAGTACACCCGCCCCGCGGGTCACGTGGGTGCACTGGGCGCGGGCAGCGCCAACCAGGGCGACGTCGGCGTCCCCTGCCTCACGCCCGCCACCGAGGGTGAGTACTGGATGTACGGGGACTGGACGTGCAACTACGTCGCGGACGTCACGGGCGGCTGGTACGACGCGGGCGACCACGGCAAGTACGTCGTCAACGGCGGCATCGCCGTCGCCCAGGTGCTCAGCACGTACGAGCGCACCCTCTACAGCCCGACCGGGGCTGATGCCGACCTCGGCGACGGCACCCTGAACATCCCGCTCGACGAGAGCAGCAACGGCGTCCCGGACCCCCTCGACGAGGCCCGCTGGGAGCTCGAGTGGATGATGAAGATGCAGGTCCCCGCGGACGCCACGATGTACGCCGGGATGGTGCACCACAAGGTCGCCGACGCCGACTGGACGGGCCTGCCGCTCCTGCCGTCCGACGACCCGCAGGCGCGCTACCTGCACCGCCCGTCGACCGCAGCGACGCTCAACTTCGCCGCCGTCGCCGCGCACGGTGCGCGGCTCTGGGCGGACTACGACGCACAGTTCGCGGCGGACCTCCTCGCCGCGGGCGAGGTCGCGTGGGACGCAGCGCTGGCGGCCCCGGACCTGTTCGCGCCCGCGCCCAACGCGGACCCGAGCCCCGGGAGCGGCCCGTACGACGACGACTCCGTCGGTGACGAGTTCTACTGGGCCGCAGCCGAGCTGTTCCTCACCACCGGTGACCAGGAGTTCGAGGACCACGTGCTCGCCAGCGAGCACAACACCGCGGACATCTGGACGGCGGGCGGGTTCAACTGGTTCGAGACCGCGGCGCTCGGGCGCCTCGACCTCGCGACGGTCGAGTCCGACATCCCGGGACGCACCGAGATCCGCCAGAGCGTCGTCGACGCAGCCGAGCGGTACCTCGCCTGGCAGCAGGACGAGCCGTTCGGGACGGCGTACCCGGGCGTGGACGGGATCTACGACTGGGGCTCCAACAGCGCGATCCTCAACAACCAGGTGGTCCTGGGTACCGCGTTCGACCTCACGAGCGACCAGCGGTTCGCCGACGGCGTGCTCGAGGCCATGGACTACCTCCTCGGGCGCAACGCCCTGAACACGTCGTACATCACGGGCTACGGAGACGTGTACTCCCAGAACCAGCACAGCCGGTGGTTCTCCCACTCGCTCGAGCCGTCCCTGCCGAACCCGCCTCGCGGGTCCGTGTCCGGTGGGCCGAACTCGAACGCCGGGACGTGGGACCCGGTGATCAGCGGCCTGTACGGGCCGGGCCGCATGTGCGCCCCCCAGGCGTGCTACGTCGACGACATCCAGTCGTGGTCGACGAACGAGATCACCGTCAACTGGAACTCCGCGATGTCCTGGGTCGCGTCGTTCGTCGCCGACCAGGCCGCCGGCGACGAGTCGGCGGCCGGGACCGTCGTCCAGGTCGTCACCCACCCGGAGGACACCACCGTCGTCGCAGGGGCCGACGCGAGCTTCCTCGCCGCGGCCACGGGCGACCCCGCTCCCACCGTGCAGTGGCAACGGAACGTCGACGGGGTGTGGACGGACGTCCCGGGGGCCACGTCCCCGGTGCTCACCCTGACGGCTGCGGTCGGGGACGACGGGAGCGTCTACCGGGCGTTCTTCAGCAACGCGTTCGGGGGCTTCTACACGGACGCGGCGGTCCTCGGGGTCACCGCGGCCGTCGTCCCCGTCGAGACGACGCCTGTCGCGCCCCTCGACCCGCCACCGGTCAGCACGGCTCCCCGGCCGCAGGCCGAAGCGCCCGTGGTGAGGACGGCTCCCTCGGGCCCGCTCGCGTTCACGGGCGTCGAGGCGAAGCTGCTCCTCGCCGCCGGTCTGGCCCTGCTCGTCCTGGGTGTCGGCGCGGTCGTCGTGGCCCGCCGTGGGCGCCGCAGGCCCTAGCGCGGGACCAGGCGCGAGGAACGCGAGCCCGTCGCAGGTCGTCCGTCCGACGGCCCCGGCGGGCCGCGGATCCTCGTCGTCCGGCTGAGACGAGTCCCCCCAGAGGACTACAGACAGTGCGCTGCGCCCGTCGCTAGGCTCCCACTGGCACGACGGTCAGCGGCGCACTGGCGCGGCGGCACGTGCCGCTGACCTGGGAGAACGCATGAGGACGACGTTCGTGGCGCCTGACGTGGACCCGGCGACCCTCGCCGTGAGCACGCGCGGGCTGCGCAAGACCTACCGCACGAGGCACGGCCGGCAGGTCGCCGTCCAGGGCCTCGACCTCGATGTGCCGCTCGGGGGTGTGCACGGGTTCCTCGGGCCCAACGGCTCGGGCAAGACGACGTCCATCCGCATGCTGCTCGGACTCATCCGTGCGGACTCGGGAACCATGACGATCTTCGGCGAGCAGGTGCCCGACGCGCTCCCGGCGGTCATCGACCGGGTCGGGGCGATCGTCGAGCAGCCCAAGTTCTTCCCGACGTTCAGCGCCCGCAAGAACCTCGAGCTCCTCGCCGGCGCCATCGGTGCGCCGTCAGCGGCCGTCGGGAAGGTGCTCGACGACGTCGGTCTCACGGACCGTGCGAAGGACACGTACCGGACGTACTCGTTGGGCATGAAGCAGCGCCTGGCGATCGCCGCGACCCTCCTCAAGGATCCCGACCTGCTCATCTTCGACGAGCCGACCAACGGCCTCGACCCTGCGGGGATCCGGGAGATCCGCACGACGATGCGCGGGCTGGCGGAGCGGGGCAAGACGGTGCTCGTGAGCAGTCACATCCTCGGCGAGGTCGAGCAGGTCGCGGACACCGTGTCGATCATCGGCCGCGGCCAGCTGCTCGCCAGCGGCACCGTCGCGGACATCATCGGTGCCGGAGCGCACGCCGCGCTCACCGTGCGGGTGGGTGTCGCTGATCTCGCAGCGGCGTCGCGCGTGCTCACGGATGCCGGGCTGACGGTCCGCGCGGACGGCGGGCTGCTCGTCGTCGACGGTGCGTCCGACGCCGCGGACATCACCCGGCGCCTGGCGCACCACGAGCTGTACGTCAACGAGCTCGTGCCCGTGCGCGCCGGGCTCGAGTCCGTGTTCCTCGACCTCACCGCGGGCCAGGGTCCCGGCACGCACCTGCCGCACGGTGCGGGCACCGGGTCGCCGCCACCCCCGGGCGGCCCTGCGCCGAGGCACTCCGAGACCGAGGGGGGTGCGCTGTGATGCGGCTCCTGCGGGTCGAGACGAACCGGTTCCTCAGTCGTCGTCTCACCCGGGTCGCGGCCCTGGGTGTGCTGGCGGTCGTCGCCCTGGCGGTCTTCAGCCTGTGGGAGGGGTCCCGGCCCGTTCCTGAGGCAGACCTGGCGATGGCGCAGGCCCAGTTCGAGCTGGACCTCGAGGACTGGGAGGAGAACAAGGACGAACGGATCGCCGACTGCCGGGAGCAGGAGGAGCTCACCCAGGAGGTGGACCCGTCGGCGGACTACGGGTGCGACGACATGGAGCCCAGGCTCGAGTACTACACGTGGCAGCCGCCGACGTTCGCCGAGGAGGCACCCGGGATCCTGCCGATCCTCGCGCTGCCGATCGCCTTTGCAGCGTTGCTCGTGGGCGTGGGCTTCGTCGCCGCGGAGTTCACGACGGGCTCGATCGGGAACTGGTTGACGTTCGAGCCGCGCCGCACCCGGGTGTTCTTCAGCAAGATGGGCGCGGCGGCGGCGGCGACCCTGCCCGTGGCGTTCGCGCTGCTCGCGGTGACGATCGGGGCGGCCTGGCTCGCCTACTCGCTCAACGGGCATGTGGGGTCGATGACCTCGGACGTCTGGTCGGAGGTCGCCGCGAGCGGGCTGCGCGTCCTGCTCCTCGTCGTCGGGAGCGCCGTGATGGGTGCCGCGCTCGGGGCGCTGGTGCGCAGCACCGCCGCGGCGATCGGGATCGTCATCGGGTACGTCGTGGTGGTCGAGGGCCTGCTGGGGTCGCTCGTCGACAGTCTCCAGCCGTACCTCCTGCGGCTCAACCTTATGGCGCTGGCCGAGGGCGAGGCCCGGTACAGCACGGAGGACTGCAGCGTCGTCGCCGGGGAGCGTGTGTGCGAGTGGGTCGAGCGGTCCGTGTCGCTCACGCAGGGTGCGGTGACGCTGACCGCCATCCTCGTGGTCCTCGTGACGATCGCGTGGCTCGCGTTCCGTCGCCGCGACGTCGTCTGACACCGCCCGTCGGGGAGCGGGGCCCAGGCGCGTGGAGCCCGTTCCCCGGCGGGCACGTCACTCCGCTGTGCGGGCGACGGCCTGGACGACCGTGTCGATGAGGAGGGGATCCGCGAGCGGCCGGAAGTGGCCGGCGAGCGGGAGCTCGACGTTCGTCGCACCGGCCAGGGCGCTGCCGTCGGGGATGTGCGGGTCGAACTCCGCGTAGACGGACGTGATGCGGGCGTTGGCGTCGGCCTGCGCGGCGAGGTCGAGCAGGTCCGGGTTGTTGGGCGCGAACGCCCGCAGCGTCCGGCCGACGAGGTAGGTCGCGTACCTCGACCCGCCGAACGGCGTGTTCACCGCGACGAGGCCGCGGATGCGCCGCGGCTCGCCCTCGCGGACCATCATGAGCTTGCCGATGAGCCCGCCCTTGCTGTGGGCGACGAGCACGACGTCGTGCAGGTCCAGCTCGTCGAGGAGCCGTGCGGCGACGGCTGCTCCGTCGGCGACGGGGAGCCGGTTGATGCCGAGCCCGGGGACCGCGTGCACGGGGTGCCCGGCGTCGTGCAGCGCGCGGGCCACGGGGGCGAGGAACGTCCACGTCTCGTAGACGCCCGGGAGCAGGACGACCGGTGCCCGCGTCCCGGAGGTGAGGTCCTCGTGACGCCGCCGCCGGCTCCGCCCGGGGAGGCGCGGGCTCCGCGCGGGGAGGCGCGGGCTCCGCCCGGGGAGACGCCGGCCCAGCGCGGCGACCTGCGCCGCCACCTGGCCGCCCTGCACGGCGAGGGCGTACCGGTAGTCGAGCGCCCACGAGCGGAGGTGCGAGACGGACCGGGGCCGCCCGCGCCACCTCACGGCGTGCTCCGGCTCCGCTCGAGGACGATCCGGGTGAGCTCCTCCGTCGCGGAGGACATGACGACGTGCGGGCCGGGGACCTCGAGGACCTCGCCGCGGGGCGCGGCGTCGGCCAGACGGCGGACCCAGCGCAGGGGAGCGACGGGGTCCCGGTCGCCCCGCACGACGACGAGCTGCGCGCGCACCTGCGTCGCGCGCTGCTCCGTCTCGTGCCGGAGCAGGTGCTTGAGCTGCCGGCCGTAGTGGAGGACCCCGCAGCGGACGACGTAGTCGCTGAGGATCGTCAGCGCGACGCGCGGGGGTTCGCGCAGGAAGTCGAGGCCGAGGCGTAGGCCCTGCTGGAGCATCGTGTCCGCCTCGGGGTCGACGGTCGGGCCGAGCAGGATGCCGAGGTCGGAGATCGTCGGGTCGCTGGCGAGGAGCTCGACGACGACCTGCCCGCCCATGGAGTGACCGACGAGCACCGGCTGCTCGAGCCCGTGGTGGCGCGCGTACGCCCCGACGACGCGCGCGTGCGCGGCCATGTCGACGTCCCGCAGGACGCGGGGCGAGGAGCCGAAGCCGGCGAGGTCGATGGCGTGCACGACGCCGTGCCGGGCGAGACGGGCGGCGAGGGGGCGGAAGTAGCGGGCCGAGACGCCGAGACCGTGCACGAGGAGGAAAGGACGTGCCGTGGGCGTGTGGCCCGGGTCGGGTTCCGAGCACCACGACGCGATGGTCAGGCCCTCGATCCGGGTGACACGGCGCCGGAACCGAACCTCTGCGTCAGCGGAGCGGACCGTCCTCGAGCGGGGTCCACGGAGGTTGTCCGGCACGTCCTCGACGATCGGGGGGGTGCTGTACGCCACGGGTCTCCGTTCCTCGGGCCCGGCCGGGTGGCGGGCGCTGCGACCATCATGGCCGCGGACGCCCGCCCCGGCGAGCGGTCAGAACGACTGCTCGATGGATCTCAGAACGGCTGCGCCGTCGATCCCATCTTCCAGCCGACGATGTTCAGCGCGCGCAGGGCGCTGATCGGTGGGCCGTCGGTGGGCGTGAGGGTCTGGAACTCGGCCCAGGTGTCGAACTGGCTGTCGAGGTCGCGCTGCACGGCGCGCAGCCACAGCTGGGCGAACGCGGCGAAGGAGCGGTTGTCGTCGCGGGTGATCGGCGCACCGTCGAGGTCGACGTAGCAGCGGGCGATGTGCTTGTCGTAGAGCGGGATGAGGCGCGGGCGCTTGCGGTGCAGGATCGTGGAGAAGAGGGCCATCCGCACACCGGGCATGGCGTGGGTGTCGAGGAACGCGAAGACGTCGACGACGAGGCTCATCTCGTCGTACGTGGCGCCGGCGAGGGACGTCTCGAGCGGGATGGCGCCGAGGACGGCGTTGATCGCCGGGAGCTTGGCGACGAGCGCGTCGTAGGCCGCGATGTTCGGGAGCGCGTTGCCGAGGAGCGACGGCGCGAGGAGGTCGGGCTCGGTGATCGCGTCGGACGGCCCGCCGGGGTAGGCGTCGTACGCGGGGTAGGCCCAGTGGTCCTGCGGTGTGTTGAGGTACCGGTGGACGAACGTGCGTGCCGTCTCGAAGGGGACGGCGCCCCCACCGATCCGGACATCTGGGCGGGACATGGAGCCTCCGACTGCTCGTGGTGTGCGGACGGCGCCGGACCACGGGTCCTGGAAACCGTCCTTGACTTCCCCCTGGCCCTTCCGATCGGCCAGGTGGCGGCGGACTATGAGGGGTCTGGGCAGCCAAGACTGTGACGTGGGAGACATGGCGCGCGATTAGTTGAACTCTCAACTACTCTGGGGTGAGGCGACCGATGAGGGAGAGCACCATGAGCACAGGACTGCAGTTCGGCATCGACACGTTCGGCGACACCACCTTCGCGCCCGACGGCACACCGCACAGCCATGCCCGGGTGATCCGGGACGTCGTCGAGCAGGGGGTCCTGGCCGACGAGGTCGGCATCGATGTCATCGGGATCGGGGAGCACCACCGCGCCGACTACGCGATCTCCACCCCCGACGTCGTCCTCACCGCCATCGCCGCGAAGACCGGACGCATCCGGGTCGGGTCCGCCGTCACCGTGCTGAGCTCGGACGACCCGATCCGCGTGTTCCAGCGCTTCGCGACGCTCGACGCCGTCTCGGACGGGCGCGCCGAGGTCATCCTCGGCCGTGGGTCGTTCACCGAGTCGTTCCCCCTGTTCGGCTTCGACCTCGCCGACTACAACGAGCTCTTCGCCGAGAAGCTCGACCTCTTCATGGCCGTCCGAGCGCAGCAACCCGTCACGTGGGAAGGCAGCACGCGGCGGCCGCTGGAGCGCCAGGAGGTGTTCCCGCACGTCGAGCACGGGCTCCTGCCCACGTGGATCGCCGTCGGCGGCAGCCCCGAGAGCGCCGTGCGCGCCGCCGGGTACGGCCTACCGCTCATGCTCGCGATCATCGGGGGTGACCCCGTCGCGTTCCGGCAGTTCACCGACCTCTACCGACGCGCCCTGGGGGAGTTCGGCAAGGAGTCCCTGCCCGTCGGCGTCCACGTGCCCGGGCACGTCGCGGAGACCGACGAGCAGGCCCTCGCCGAGGCCTGGCCGACGATGGGCAAGGCCTTCAACACCGTCGCGAGCGAGCGGGGTGGACGGCCCATGAACGAGGGGCAGTTCCGGGCCGCCGCCGGACCGCAGGGCGCCTACTTCGTCGGGTCGCCCGAGACCGTGGCGCGCAAGATCGTGCGCAGCGTGCAGGCGATGGACCTCGACCGCCTCGACATGAAGTACGCCAACGGCCACATGCCGCACAGCCAGCTCATGTCGAGCCTCGAGCTGTACGGGACCCAGGTCATACCGATGGTGCGGGACATGCTGGCCTGACGGGCGACGACCCGGCTCGGCGGGACCCGGAGGTGCGCCTTCAGTGCGGCTTCAGGCCCGTCGCGGCAGACTGGAACGCATGAGAGTCCTGGTGGTCGACGACGAGGTGCGCCTCGCGGAGGGCATCCGGCGCAGCCTCGAGGCCGAGGGCTTCGCGGTGGACCTCGCGCACGACGGCGTCGACGGCCTGTGGTTCGCCGAGGAGAACACGTACGACGCCATCGTCCTCGACGTCATGATGCCCGGGCTCAGCGGCACCCAGGTGTGCGAGCGGCTGCGCGCGCAGGAGAACTGGACGCCGGTCCTCATGCTCACCGCGCGCGACGGTGACGACGACCAGGTCACCGCGCTCAACACCGGCGCCGACGACTACCTCACCAAGCCCTTCGCGTCGGCGGTCCTCGTCGCCCGGCTGCGCGCGCTCGTGCGACGCGGAGCGCGCGACCGCCCGACCGTCCTCGAGGCCGGGGACCTGCGGATGGACCCCGCCGCCCGCCGTGTGTGGCGCGGCGACACCGAGGTGGAGCTCACCTCGCGGGAGATGGCCGTCCTCGAGTTCCTCCTGCGCCACAAGGGTGACGTCGTGAGCAAGCGCGACGTGCTCGGCAACGTGTGGGACTTCGACTTCGAGGGCGACCCCAACATCGTCGAGGTGTACGTCCGGCACCTGCGCAACAAGCTCGACCGCCCCTTCGGACGCTCCGCCATCGAGACGCTGCGCGGCTCGGGCTACCGGTTGGCCGCCGACGGTGGGTAGGAGCCCGCGGCGCCCCGCGTCCGTGCGGGCCCGCGCCACCCTCGGCGCCGTCGCCGTCGTGGGCGTCTCGTTGCTCGCCGGGTCGTTCGCGTTCGTCGGGCTGCTCGGCTCGACCCTCACCGACGGCGTGGCCACGACCGCCGAGGCGGACACGGAGGTGCTCGCCCAGCAGCTCGAGGACGCCGCCGACCGACGCGGTGGTGGTCCCGACCGGGAGCGGGACGCGGCCGGCGAGTGGGTGCAGGCGGAGAACGAGGACGACCGCCTGCTGCAGCTCCTCGACGAGCGGGGCCGGGTCGTCGCCCAGACGGAGGACACCACCGGCCTCACCCTGCCGCGCACCGGCCGCGAGCCCGCCCGGGCAGAGCTCGACGGCGACGAGTACCTCGTGGTCACCCAGCGCGTGGACGTCCCCGGTGGCCCCTACGAGCTGCGGGCCGCGTACTCCCTGGACAGCGTCGAGGACGCCGTCGACGCGACGACGGGCCTGCTGCTCGTCGGGGTGCCGCTCGCGCTCGGCATCGTCGCGCTCACGACGTGGCGGATCGTCGGCCGTGCCCTGTCTCCCGTGGAGCAGATCCGCAGCGAGGTCGACTCGATCGGTGGCGCCGACCTCGACCGGCGCGTCGCCGTCCCCGAGACGGGTGACGAGATCGACCGGCTCGCGCGGACCATGAACCGCATGCTCGAGCGCCTGGAGCGCTCCCACCGCCAGCAGCGGCAGTTCGTCTCCGACGCCTCCCACGAGCTCCGCTCGCCCATCGCGGCGATCCGTCAGTACGCCGAGCTCGAACGCGACCACCCGGACGCCCTGCCCGAGGGTGAGCTCGCGTCGGTCGTCCTCGCCGAGGGGATGCGTCTGCAGGACCTCGTCGAGTCGTTGCTGCTCCTCACCCGCCTCGACGAGCGGACGGCGGAGCTCCAGCGCCGCCCCGTGGACCTCGACGACGTCCTGCTCGCCGAGGTCAGGCGCCTGCGGGACACGGCCTCGCTCACGGTCGACGCGACCGGCATCGAGCCGGCGCGGGTCGAGGGGGACCCGCGGATGCTCGCACGGCTCGTGCGCAACATCGTCGACAACGCCGCGCGGCACGCCCGTGAGCGGGTGGCGCTCGCCGTGGGGCCGGTGCCGGGAGGGTCCGCCCACGAGGTCCGGCTCGTCGTCGACGACGACGGTCCCGGCATCCCGGAGGAGGACCGGGAGCGGGTGTTCGAGCGGTTCGTGCGGCTCGACGACGCCCGGGCGCGCGACGCCGGTGGCAGCGGGCTCGGGCTTGCGATCGTCGCCGACATCGTCCGGGTGCACGCCGGGACGGTCACCGTCGCGGACTCGCCGCTGGGTGGGGCGCGGTTCGTCGTCACGCTGCCGGCGCTCGGCGAGGACTAGCCCGCGACGACCAGGCCCGCGACGACCAGGCCCGCGACGACCGGGCCCGCGACGACTGGGCCCGCGCCGGGCTGTGGCCCACCTCACATCGGGAGCCGACGGGCGTTCAGGTTGGCTTCAGCGACCCGGAGAGACGCTGGAGCCATGAACGAGAACACCACACCCCAGAACCCGACCACACCCGAACCGTCGGCGCCGGTCCCTGCGGCGTCCGACCCGACCCCCGCAGCCACCTCTGGTGGTCCTGCTGCTCCCGCTCCCGCCGGGTACACGCCCGCAGGCTCGGTGCCTCCCGGCTCGACCCCTCCGGGCACGCCGCCCGGCCCGGGCGCCCCGCACCCGCAGGGTGACGGGAAGCCGGACTGGCGGACCAAGGGCACCCGCCAGCACCGTGCCGCCCTCATCGGCGGCACCGCCGTGATCCTCCTCGCCGTCGGTGGGATCGGCGCCGCTGTCGCCGACGAGGTCCTCGACAACGACGACGACCGTCCCCACAACCGCTACGACGACCGCGACGACTGGTACGAGCACCGCGGTGACGACCGGAACCGTGGCGGTCAGGACGAGGGTCGTCCCGGCCCGGACGACCGTGGTTCGGACGACCGTGACATGCAGGAGCGTGACTCGGACGACCGTGACATGCAGGACCGTGACAGCGACAGTGACGGCGACACGGGCCGCGACGGAGGGGGCGCGTCCCCTGACGGCCGCGGGGGCCCCGACGGGGCACCACGTGGCGACGACGCGGCCCTCACCGCCGACGAGCGCACCCAGGCCAGCGAGGCCGCGCTCGCAGAGACGGGCGAGGGCGAGGTGACCGACATCGACCGCGACCGCTCCGGGTACGAGGTCGAGGTGCGCCTCGTCGACGGCAGCGAGGTCGACGTCTACCTCGACGAGGACTTCATCGTCCTCGACGTCGAGCAGGACGACGCGGCGAGCTAGTCCTGGTTCGCACCGACGGGCCGGCCCCGGAGCTCCTCCCAGCGGGAGGGGCGCCGCGGGTCGGCCCGTCGTTCGTTGCCGCACGGGAGGGCGACCGGCATGTCGCGCGCGATGGTCGGTGCCCGAGCGGGGAACCGCTCACGGATCCGTACCCGGGGGGCCGCGGCGCCCTGGACGGCGGACGGGTCTCGCTCAGCCCTCCGCGGAGAGGATGGCGTCGAGGTCGTGCGCGGCCTGATCGGCGTCGTAGTCCGTGCTCCGTTCGTCGGAGTCGGAGACCTCGAGGCACGCCCGCGTGCGGGCCTCCGGCTCGAGGTGGCAGGCGACGAACATCGTGCCCGCTGCGGGATTCGTCGGGTACTCCCAGGTGACGGTCGTGTAGGTGCGTTCCCCGACGGTCACCTCGTCCTCCACCTGCTCGTTCCCCGGTTGCTCGAACGCGCCCGTGGCGTCCTCGAGGTCGGCGTAGGCGGCGTCGTCGGTCGCCTCCGCGTAGCGCAACGACACCGGGGTCGGTGGGTAGAACGCGCACTCGATCTCGTGGACGCCCTCACCGAGCTTCCAGAACGCCGTCGTGCTCTTCTTCATCGTCGTGCCGTCCACGTCGATCCGGTCGACGATGGGGCACTCCCAGTCGAAGCTGCTCATGCCCGTCGACCCGATGTCGGGGTACCGCGCGAGGCCGTCCTCGATCCCCTCCGACCACTGCGCCGGGATGCCGGTCGTCTTGCCGGACGGGCTGTCCGCAGACGGGTCCTCCTGCGGTTCCGTGTCCTGGGAGCACGCGGCGAGGACGAGGACGACGGTCGCGATCATCGCTGTCACGCCGGAGCGCGGAGGGGATGTGCGGCGGGCGGGGACGGTACGTGACGGCATGGGATCTCTCGGTGGGTGACGGGAGGTCCCAGGATGACGGGCCGGCCCCGGGGGGCGCGATGGGGAGACGTCCCCCTGCCGACGGGACCTGGGGGGTGTTGGAGACGGGGCCACAACCTGACAATGGACGCATGACCTACGACCAGCGGGTGCCCTACGACCAGCGGGTGCCGACCACCCCGCACCCGGCGATGCCGGGTTCCGCACCGTCGGCCGACGTCCCGGCCGCGCACCTGCACGCGGGCATGGCCTCGGGCGCACCGAGGGAGGCATCGCCCGGGGAGGTGTTCCGCGCGGAGCTGCGGGAGCTGCCGCGCCAGCTGCGCCGCGACCTCACCGACGCGTTGCTCGAGATGCTCCTCGCGGCTGTCGCGGCTGTCGTCGTCGTCGCTGTGTTCGCGGTGCTCGGGCGGCTCGTCGCCGGGCCGACCGGGGGCCTCGTGGGCGCCGTCGTCGGCCTCGCGGTGTTCGCGGTGCTGCGCGTGACGCTCCTCGCGGGTGCGCTCGCATACTTCGCGCACATGGTCGTGGGTGGGCGCCGGTCCGCCGGACGGGCGCCCACCCACGACCGCTGAGGGTCGCTAGCTCGCGGGCTGCGTCCCGCGTGCGGCCGGGGTCCCGACGGTCGTCCAGGTGCTCTCGTGCTCCGCGCTGTCCTCGATCGCGGCGAGGACCTTCTGGATGGCGAGGCCGTCCGCGAAGGACGGCGCCGGTGCGACGCCGGACGCGATGCCCCCGACGAGGTCGACGACCTGGTGGGTGAACGCGTGCTCGTACCCGAGGCCGTGGCCGGTGGGCCACCAGTTCGCCATGTAGCTGTGCTCGGGCTCGGTGACGATGATGCGTCGGAAGCCGGTCTGGCCTGCGGGGTCGTTCGCGTCGAAGAAGTGCAGGACGTTCATGTCCTCGAAGTCGAAGGCGAGCGAGCCGTTGGACCCGTTGATCTCGACGCGGATGGCGTTCTTGCGGCCCGCGGCGAACCGGGTCGCCTCGAAGATGCCGACCCCACCGCCGGACATCTTCGCGAGGAAGACGGCGGCGTCGTCGACTGTCACCGGGCCGCGCTCGCTGCCCGCCGTCCCGGACAGGCCGGTGAAGCTCTCCGCGACGGGGCGCTCGGGCACGAACGTCTCGAGGAGCGCGGAGACGCCGGTGATGTCCTCGCCGGTGATGAACTGCGCGAGGTCGATGACGTGGGCACCGATGTCGCCGAGGGAGCCGGAGCCGGCCTTCTCCTTGTCGAGGCGCCACGAGAGCGGTGTGTTCTCGTCGGTGAGCCAGTCCTGCAGGTAGTGGCACCGCACGTGGCGGACGGTGCCGATGCGCCCGTCGGCGACGAGCTGACGCGCCAGCTGGATGGCGGGGACGCGGCGGTAGGAGAACCCGACCATCGAGATGATGCCGCGCGTCGCGGCGTCGGCGGCCGCGGCGGCCATGAGCTCGGCCTCGGCGACGGTGTTGGCCAGCGGCTTCTCGCACAGCACGTGCTTGCCGGCCTCGAGGGCCGCGATGGCGATCTCGGCGTGGGTGTCTCCGGGGGTGCAGATGTCGACGAGGTCGACGTCGTCGCGGGCGATGAGCGCGCGCCAGTCGGTCTCGACGGACTGCCACCCGAAGCGGTCGGCGGCCGCGCGTGCCGCGGTCTCGTTCCGGCCGCCGAGCACCGTGAGCTCGGGGTTCATCGGGAGGTCGAAGAAGCGGGGGGCGGTCTGCCAGGCGTGGGAGTGGGCGGCGCCCATGAAGGCGTACCCGATCATCCCGACGCCGAGGCGGGGGCGTGCGTTGTCAGCCATGGCTGATGGTCCTTCCGGAGGGTGGGGGTGGTCAGTCGCGGGCGGAGAACGCGGCGTCGAACGCGGCGTCGGGGGCGTCGAGAGCGAGGCGCTTGACGAACGCGAGGGCCTCGGGGGCTCCGACGAGCCGGTCCATGCCGGCGTCCTCCCACTCGACGGAGATGGGGCCGGTGTACCCGATGGTGTTGAGCATCCGGAAGGCGTCCTCCCAGGGGACGTCGCCGTGACCGGTGGAGATGAAGTCCCAGCCGCGCCGCGGGTCCGCCCACGGCAGGTGGGAGCCCATCCGGCCGTTGCGACCGTTCGTCATCCGCTTCTTCGTGTCCTTGCAGTCCACGTGGTAGATGCGGTCCTTGAAGTCCCACAGGAAGCTCACGGGGTCGATGTCCTGCCACACCATGTGGCTGGGGTCCCAGTTGAGGCCGAACGCCTCGCGGTGGCCGATGGCCTCGAGCGCGCGGACCGTCGTCCAGTAGTCGTACGCGATCTCGCTCGGGTGGACCTCGTGCGCGAACTTCACGCCCACCTCGTCGAAGACGTCGAGGATGGGGTTCCAGCGGTCCGCGAAGTCCTGGTACCCGGCGTCGATCATGGCCTGGGAGGCGGGCGGGAACATCGCGACGTACTTCCAGATCGACGAGCCCGTGAAGCCCACGACGGTCTCGACGCCGAGGCGGGCGGCGGTGCGGGCCGTCATCTTCATCTCTTCGGCGGCACGCTGGCGCACGCCCTCGGGGTCGCCGTCGCCCCACACCTGGTCGGGGAGGATGTCCCGGTGGCGCTCGTCGATCGGGTCGTCACAGACGGCCTGGCCCTTGAGGTGGTTCGAGATCGCGTAGACCTTGAGGTCGTACCGCTCGAGGATGTCGAGCCGGGACTGGATGTACGCGTCGTCCTCCGCCCCGCGCCAGGGGTCGAGGTGGTCGCCCCAGCAGGCGATCTCGAGGCCGTCGTAGCCCCAGCCGGAGGCGAGGCGCGCGACCTCCTCGAAGGGCAGGTCGGCCCACTGGCCGGTGAACAAGGTGATCGGACGAACCATGTCAGTCTCCTGTGATCGACGAGGTACGGGCAGCGCCCGTCACGCGGTCAGCGTGACGGGCGCTCGTGGTGCTCGGTTCAGCGAGGCAGCTGCACCTGGGCGGTGCTGGCACCGATGGTGTCGAGGGTGACGGAGGCCGTCGTGCCGCCTGCGGTGACGTCGTAGTCACCGAGCCAGCCCTCGACCTGCACCTGACCCTGCGCGTCGGTGCGCAGCGTCGTGGGTGCGTACCACCACTCGCCCTTGACGAGGTCGCGGAGCGCGTCGTAGCTGGGCTTGGGGGTGCCGTCGGCGCGGATGAGGCCACCGGGGGCGCCGAGCCACATGCCCTCGTCGGACAGGCCCCAGTACGTCATGGCGTGCACGGACGGGTGGGACAGCAGGTTGCGGTAGTGACGGATCATCTCGTCCGCCTGGCGCTCCTCGCCCTCGGGCGTGGAGGGCCAGCTCTCGACCTGGTAGTCGTTGAGGTCCACGTACTCCGCGGGCATGATGTCGCCCGAGAGCAGGGTGGTCTCCGTGAAGTGCAGGGGCAGCCCGAACCGGGAGAAGCGGTCGAGGACGTTGAAGGTCTTCTCCTCGCCCCAGTAGCCCTTGTGCATGTGGCTCTGCAGACCGAGGGCGTCGACCTTGATGCCCGCCTCGAGGACACCCTCGATGAGGCACTCGTACGCCGTCGACATGTCGAAGTCGTTGAGGAGCAGCTTGACGTTCGGGTTGACGGCCTGGGCCTCCTCGAACGCCATCCGGATCATGTGGATGCGGCCCTTCTCGCGGGCGAGGTTCGTGATGCCGTTGTCGCCGTTGGTGAACACCGGCATGATCACGACCTCGTTGATCGCGTCCCACGTGTCCATGACACCCGCGAAGTCCGCGACGTCGCGGCGGATGCGCTCACGCTGGAGACGCTCGATCTCGTCCGTCGGGAGGTCGAGGAGCCAGTCGGGCTGCACGGTGTGCCAGACGAGGGGGTGTCCTTTGGTGCGGATGCCGCGGTCCTTGAACCACTGGGCCGTCTTGAGCAGCCGCGCGGTGTCCGGCTTGCCGCGCTCGTGCTCGAACCGACCCCAGTAGAACGGGAGGGTCGCGGAGTTGTAGATGCCCAGCCACTGCTCTGCGAGCTGCTCGAGGTTGTTCGTCGCCCCGCCGAAGTTGATGGCCCCGCCGTCCTCGGCGTTGGCGAGCGCCACCATGTCGAAGCCGATGTTGCCGAACCCGAACGCGTGGTCCCGCTGCGCGACCGTCACCTCGGTGTCGGCGAGCGGAGTCCCGTCCGGACCGAGAACCGTGAGCGCCGTCTGAGTGCGGCGGTGGCTCAACGTGGGGTCGGGTGCGGGGCTGGAATGCATGTGTCCTCCTTGACGGGTGCGCCCGTCGTCGGTGACGGCGCGCTGACTACAAGCCGAAACGATTTGAGTCGCACGACTTGCGTGGTTGTTAACGATACACAGCGGGGTTGCTATGAGGTGGGAGCCGGCGGCAGCTGATCGGGTGCGGGCGGCGGTGGACCGGGTGCCGGAGGGGTGGAACCCGGGCTCGGGGGAGCGACGGTTGACGTCAGACTGGCGGAAAATGCTTGTGCGAGCCCGGTGACGACGGTCGGGCCCCAGACCATGATCGCCACGATCACGGCGGCCTTGATGAGCACACGTCGGACCCGGCGTGTCCCGCCGGTCCGGCGTGCCGGACGTGCGCCGGCGCGCGCCGACGTCCCGCGTGCCCCGGTCGGGCGGCGCACTGGCCGGTTGACCGTGGGCGTGCCAGCGCCGTCGGGAGTGCGCGGGAGAGGCCGACGTGACGGTCGCTCAAGGTCTGCGGTGCTGAGCACCGTGGGGGAGCGGGCCCCGGCGAGCGTCGCGGTGAGGTGCCGCGCGACGTCGGCAACCTCGTACGCCGAGAGCCGGGGCGGGAGCGAGACAAGGTGTCGGAGGAGCTCAGACCGCCCGACGACGATCGTGCGACCGACGTCGACCGGCTCGACGTCCTGGCCGACGAGGCACAGCACGGCACGGGTCGCCGTGCGGTGCTCGGGTGCGAGGAGCGAGGCGACTGCGCTCGTCGCTTCCGCCACGGCGGCGGTGTCCCGCGCTCGCGAGTACCCGTTCTGCCGCAGGATGGCCCCCTCGACCACGACCTGGCCGGTCCAGTTCTTCGCGTCGATGATGACGACACCACCGGGACCGACAGCCACATGGTCGATGTTCGCCTGCGGGCGGCCGGGCCAGTGGATGTCGTGCAGAGCCACCCATCCGTACCGCTCGAGGGCCCCCAGGGCCTGGGCGACGAGGCGCTCGCCCTCTGCGCCCTGCGAATAGTTGCGCTGTCTGCGGACCGCATGAGCGAGCTGTTCCTCGACGGCGCTGTCCGCGCCTCGCGCCACCGCCTGGTCCTGCCGCAGTTTCGCGGCTCGGCGTGCCGCGCGGGACGCCAACTGTTCCGCGCCCAGTCCAGGCAGGTTTGTCAGGTCCTCACTCATGCCAGGAGGATCGGCAGGAAGAGGATGACCTTGAGTCACGAGGCGGCGACGCTCGCCTCCATGAACACGTCGGCGGGCATCGGTACCTCGAGCTCCCACGTGATCGCGATAGGACGGCTCCCCCGATGCTCGAGGTACCGAGCCAGACCGAGGCAGAGGTACGGCGCGGCGCCCAGCTCGTTCGACGAGGTGATTCGCGTGAAGATGAGGACCGATGTTCCACGTTGCGTGTGGTGGGTGTAACGCTGACCAGGTGCTGAGTCGATGCTCGTCGCATGCTGGGATTCCCAGTGGAAGCGGGTCAGGCTGATCGGATAGTCGCGGTACATGGTCTGAGGCGAGAAGTCCTTGGCATCTTTTCGGATCGTCGCAAGAAAGACATCAGTCTGGATGTCTGGGACCCAGACGACACCAGCGGCATGGCCTTTGGGGGAGCGCCCCGTCTCGGAGAACTCCGCCCAGCCTGTGGCAATCAAGATCTCTTCCCGGTGATACGTCGCATGTGCGTAGAGGGGAACGCCTGCGAGGTCTCCACGAAGGGAGCTCGTCAAGCGACGGCTGGCTTGAGTCACATGGGTGAGAAGCTCGCGGATCTCCGTGCAGACGGCAACGTTGGCCCGCAATCGGGACAAGCCATCAGCCAGGTCGGCCAAGCCCGTCCACGAAGGCCAGAGGATCGCCAGCAGCATGGCCGCGTATGTCCGCCCCCTGTCATCTAGCTCATCGACACGCGGGCCGTCAGGTGTGGCCAGGAGCGAGTAGTGGTGCGCGCGGTCGAGGTCGTCGACGAACGTCAACCGCCACAGCTTCTTGAGGAGGAGCGTCTCCTCCTCATTGCCTCGGGATCTGTCGAACCCGGCAGCCCGACGCAGGCCGGTCCAGGAACCCCCCTTGGCATACACATCAGCAACGGATCGTGCTGCGCGGGCTAGGTACTCGGAGAGACCGACGTCTCCGACATCCTGCAGCTCCCGGATCCGCTCCGCCTTCAACCCTCGCGTCGCCTGCCGGATGTTCGCGAGCACGACATCGCGACTCACCTCGTCGAGGACGATCTGAGCGCCCGACGGAAGATAGGCGAAGCCTTCTTCGACCTGTCGCTCGACGTCGCGGGCGGAGGTGCCGGTGAGGGCACGGAACTTGTCCGCAAATCGGAACTCACGGCGTTGCTGACCGATGAAGTCGAGCACCGTCAGGAGCGCCTTGCCATCGGTCCTGCGGAGGCCGCGCCCAAGCTGCTGCTGGAAGAGGATCGAGGATTCCGTCGGCCGCAGGAGAAGGAGCGTGTCGAGGCTTGGTATATCGACTCCCTCGTTGAACACGTCCACGGTGAAGATCGTCTGCACCGAACCTTCAGCAAGGCCGGAGAGGGCATCTGTGCGCTCTTCCGCCGGAGTCTGTCCTGTGACGGCGCGAGCACTGATTCCTGCAGTGTTGAACACGCCGGCCATGTAGTGCGCGTGCGCGACCGACACGCAGAAGCCGAGCGCCCGCATCGTTCGAGGATCTGCGACTCGATCGTGAAGCGCTGCGATGACGATTCGTGCTCGGGCATCATTCCCTGTGTAGACCTTGTCCAGTCCTCCTGTCGCATAGCCGCCTCGACGCCACTCGATGCGGGACAGATCGACCCCGTCAGCGACGCCGTAGTAGTGGAAGGGTGCGAGCAGGTCCTGGTCCAAGGCGTCCCAGAGGCGCAGCTCGAACGCCGATCGGCCGTCGAAGAAGTCCCTGACGTCGAAGCCGTCGCTACGTTCCGGCGTTGCCGTGAGCCCCAGGAGCTCCGTGGTCTCGAGGTGGTCGAGGATTGTCCGGTAGCTGGGTGCGGCGGCGTGATGAAACTCGTCGATGACAACGACCTCGAACGCGTCAACCGGCAGAGCGCGTATGGCGGCGGCAGACAGCGACTGCACCGATGCAAACACGTGCTTCCAGCGAGTCGGCTGCTTCCCACCCACGAGCAGCTCCCCGAAGCTGCCGTCTGCGAGCACCTCGCGGTAGGTGCGCAAAGCCTGTTCCAGAATCTCCTTGCGATGCGCCACAAACAGAAGCGTGGGGCGCTCGTGCCCATCGGAGCAGAGATTCCGGTAGTCGAGCGCAGCGACGACCGTCTTGCCCGTTCCGGTGGCGGCGACGAGGAGGTTCCGATGACGGTTATGCAGAGTGCGTTCGGCAGCGAGCGCTTCCAGCATCAAGAGCTGATGCGGCCGGGCGTGTACGTCGAGCCCGGAGATGATCTGGCCTGACGGCTCGCCCTGGGCGCGGCTCACCGCGGCATCGAAGCGCGCGCCGTCACGGTCAGGGTCGTAGCTTTCGAAGGACGGGTCGTTCCAGTACGTCTCGAACGTCGCCTCGAACTTTCTCACGAGAGCAGGAGTTGCCACGCTGGAGATGCGGACGTTCCACTCCAGACCATCGATCAGCGCGGTACGGGACAAGTTGGAGGACCCGATGAAGCCGGTGTCGTACCCAGACTCTCGTTGGATGAGCCACGCCTTGGCGTGCAAGCGTGTGCTGAGCGTGTCGTAGGAGACCTTGACCTGCGCACCGAGCTCGCGAACCAACAGGTCGAGAGCGCGCCGCTCGGTGACTCCTCGATAGGTCGTCGTGATGATCCTGAGAGGCACGTCGTTCTCTGCGAGTTCCGCGAGCTGATCCTTGATCACCCTGACGCCGGCGAAGCGGATGAACGCGCACAGCAGATCGACCTTGTCGGCACTGACGAGCTCAGTCTTCAGCTCGAAGCTCAGGCTTGGCTCCCCGGGAGAGTTGGTGAGGAGTGCCGTTTCGGAGAGTGGCGTGTGCGGCCGGCGATAGGTGCGTGACCGGAATCCCGTTCCTCGCTCAAGACGAACGAGTCGGTCCAGAGCAACCACGACATCCGCTTCGGAGCCATAGGTGCTCAATATCGAGTTGATCCACGACGCCTGGGACGCATGCTCCATCGCCGAAAGCTCGCGCTCAACCACTGTGGCGACGTGCCGTGCGAGTACCGCGGGCACCTCGGCCTGAGGAATGCTCTCGTACTGCGGGGACAGATCAAGTCCTGCGGCGATGAGTTCCTCCACACGGCTGGTGTGGACGGCATCATGGAGTCCTGGTGCAAACGGCTCGATCACCGGGCGAGCTTCGCACAGGCTCGGGGGAAGCATGAGGGTTCGCTGGCTTCTTCACCCCTGAGGAGAAGTGTCGGTGATGTGGGGAGACGTCGCCCTGGGCGGCTCTCACGCCTCCGCCGTGCCCCCACGCCTCCGCCTTCTTCAACCTCTCCCGCACCCAGTGGACGTCGTGCAGTGCCACGCACCCGTGCCGTTCGAGGAGGCCCAGCGTCTGCGCGACGAGGCGCTCACCTTCTGCACCGCGGACCTCCTTCAGGAGGTCGATGGCCCCGTGCTCAAGTACGGACTTCAGGAGATGCACGGAATGGCGCTGAGCCTGCCGGCCCGCCGAGCGGACCGTCCCGATCAGGAGCTCCTCGCCTGGCGCTACGAGCCCTTCGCGGCTCGCGCTCGCCAGCTGCGGTTCGCTGAAGCGCGGTTGCGCGCACCGTGGGGAGTTCTCCCCACGGGAGACTCTCCCCGTGACTGTTTGCTCCCGTACTGTCAGTGACTGACCGCTCGGCCGGATCGCGAAGAAAGACCGATAACGCACACCACAATACGCGGGACCACGGCGCGTGCTACGTGCGCCGCGGTGCTCACCGTGTGCGCGGTTGTCGTGCTGGCTGGGTGCGCCGACAGCGACACGCCTGCTGCCGCGCCGTCGCACCAGGTCGACAGCTCCGAGTCGCCCGACGACGTGTCGTCGAGCATGCCAGCTGAGGACCCGACGGTGGCCCCGACCATGCCAGCCGAGGACCCGACAGAGGCCCCGACCGTGGAGGGCGCAGACGGCGTCATCGACCTCACAGACGAGGCGAACGGGATCTACTTCAGCGATCTCCCCGACCTCGTCGGGGAGGAGGCCGCTGCGATGAACGCCGCGAACACCTATAACTACGACGACTGGCGGGCACTGCAGACGAACTCCGTGCCGGCGGAGCTCGCCCAGACGGTCGCTCCGCCTGTCCTCGCCTATCTCGAGGCGCAGGTCAACCGCCAGGTGTCCGAGGGCTACATGCTCTCGGGCACTGTCACGTTCACCTCCTCCCTGGTCGAGTACGGGGAGGACGTCGCTGTCGTCGAGACGTGTGTCGACCAGACCAAGGTCATGATTGCCGACGCGGACGACGGCATGATCACGGCTCCGGGAGGAGGCGCACCAGCCACCGCCCTAATCACGTTGGTGCTGACGAGAACGGCAGGGCCGTGGTCGGTCGCCCAGTACTCCGAAGCGGCTGAGCCATGCTGACGTCTCGGCGGTTCCGGTATTGCACACTGCTCGTCGCGCTCACGTAGTTGCTCGCGGGGGCACTGGTCGTACTCGTGCCCCCAGCGGCGATTGCTGGCGACTGCCGTCTCAAGGGTTGCCCACCTGCTCTCACGCCTCCGCGGTGCCCCACGCCTCCGCCTTCTTCAACCTCTCCCGCACCCCGCCCCCACCGATCTCCTCGATGACCCCGCGCGGCCCGACCACCACGAGCAGCGTCCGCGCCCGGGACAGCCCGGTGTAGAGCATCCGCTTCGCGCGCTCCATGTCCCGGAACCCGTTGACGGCGAGCACCACCACCGGCCGCTCCAGCCCTTTGAACCCGAGGACGTGGCCGTAGAACACGTCGTCCTCGGCGAAGAAGGCGTCCCAGTAGGCGGCGGTCCCGCCGGCGTCGACCTCGAGGACCTGCGCGGGGTGCCGGTGGTGGGTCGTGAGGAGGGCGATCTGCCCGGGTTGCCAGCCCTCGTCGAGCAGGGCTTCCACGGCGTCGTCGGCTGCGGGGACCGCGGCGTCGAGCGGGACGTCGACGAGGCGGACGGGTGGACCGTCGAGGCCCCGGGGTCGGACGTCCTCGTCAGACAGTGACCCGAACAGCTGGGCGATCTGCTTCGTCGAGCGGAGGTTCTCCTCGAGGCGCAGGGGCGGGAGGTCCACCGGCGCCTGGCCGTCACGGGCGAAGACCCGCTGAGCGTCGTCCATGAACACGAACAGGCCCCCGTGCTCCGGGTCGCGCATGCACCGCAGCAGCGACGGCCACCACAGGTCGCCGAAGTCCTGGGCCTCGTCGACCACCACGGAGTCGAAGAGGTCCGCCGCGCTGCGGCCCCCCGCCAGCTCACCGAGTTGGCGGGGGAGGTCCTGCTCCCAGTACACCGGATCGTCGTCGCAGCCCGGCTGCGCGCCCCAGGCGAGGGGCAGGTCGTGGAACAACCCGACGAATGACGGGCGCTCGCGTACTGGCCAGGTCTCGGTGATCCGTTGCAAGTACCGGCCGAGGCCGCGGGAGTAGCACAGCAGGGCGACACGGTCGCCCGCCCGTGCGCGCCGTCGGGCCTGCTCCAGTGCCAACCATGTCTTGCCGCTTCCGGCCCCACCGACGATCCGCATCCGCGGTAAGTTCGCCAGCATCGACAAAATTTTGGCCTGGTCACGCGTCATCTGCTCCAACCGCGTCTCATGCGTCGCCGCCAGGACCAGGCTTTCTGCCTGGCTCGGGAACCCGCCCGCCAGGAGGTCGATCAGCTCGACCATTCCCTCCGCCGTCAGGGGTGCCTGCCCCTGACCGTGATCCTCGATCGCCCTCTTGACCCGGCTCGCCACCGCGAACGGCTCCTCGAGCGTCGCACGGTCGACCATCGCCGTCCGGGGTAGGTCGAGCCCCAGCCAGGTGTCGCTCACATAGACGTGGGGGAGTGCCACGAGATGCGCCGTCCGAGCGGGCGCCGCCAGGCTGCCATGCTGGCGGAACAGGTTCTGCAGGGCGTGCCGCGCCGACTGCACCTGACCGACAGGGTCGATCCGGTGCCGCTTGGTGCCGCTGCCCTGGAACCACGCACCGTCCGCCCGCGTGACGTGCCCGCCTTTCGTCTCGACGGCCGCGATCCCGACCCCGGGCCACGCGACGAGGAGGTCGAGCTCGTGCTCCGACGCGCCGTCGAGCAGACGCACGCCGACGAAGAGCGCGACGTCGTCGGGCAGCTGCTCGCACAGCGCCTCCCAGACGGCACGCTCGGCTCCACCGTCGTCGGGGAAGTCGGGCTCGGCGGGGTAGAGGCGGGGCATGACGCCATGCTCACAGGCAGACCGGGCCCGTGGGAGGACCGCGCGGGTGAACTCTCACCGCCGGAGGAGGGAAGTTCTGCCCATCAAGCGCTCTCCCGTGCGAGCAGCCGCTCGCGTACTCTCGGCACAAGAACTGGGTCGGACCAACGGGAAGAGACGGACGATGCGGACCACCACAAGCAGCAGTGTGCATCTGGCGCGGGCTGCTGTCCTCACCGTGGCCGCCGTCCTCGCGATGACCGGCTGTGCCGACAGTGCGGCGCCCGATCCGGCGCCGTCGTCCACCCGGCCCAGCAGCGACGAGGCGGATGACAGGCCGACGGCGGAGCCGGCGACCGAACCGACACCGACCGCCGAGCCGAGCGACGCAGGAGGCGTCCTCGACCTCTCGGACGACGCGAACGGCATCTTCTTCGCGGAGCTCCCTGACGTCACGGGGGAAGAGGCAGCCGTGCTCAACGCCGCGAACACCTACAACCTCTTGGACTGGCGCGCGCTGCAGGCCAACGCGATCCCGGCCGAGCTCCCCGGCACCGTGGCGCCGCCGGTCCTGAGCTACCTTGAGAGCCAGGTGACCCGGCAGGTCGAGAACGGGAGCCACCTCGGCGGCGAGGTCACGTTCACCTCGGCGGTCGTCGAGCTGGCGGCCGACGTCGCGGTCGTGGAGACGTGCGTCGACCAGACGGGCATGACTGTCGTCCGGGCCGACGGCACCTCGATGACGTCGGCCGAGGCCGGGTCGCCGGGGACGGCTCTCGTCACGCTCACGCTGGCCGGCGGCGCCGGCGCCTGGGCCGTCAGCGGGTACTCGGATGTGGCGGCCCCGTGCTGACGGCGCCAGGACGACGCGCTCGTCTCCGGGCAGCCGTGCTCGTCGTCGGCGACCCACGGCATGGTGTTCGTCCCTGAGGGTCAGGAGCCGCCGGCCCCGGAGGTCTCCGTCGAGGTGCTGCGAGACATCGCACAGAATGCTCTGAGCCTCCCGCCGCCCACGGTGGACTGGAACCCCCGCCTCGAGGGGAACGCCGCGACGATCGTGAACCTCGACAGCTGGGTGTGGCTCGAGGACCCCACGACGGAGTACTCCGTCACAGCATCGGCGGGCGAACGCCGCGATGGTCGCCGCCGCCCTGCGGGACATGACGCTCAGTGCGCCCTACGCCGACGGCACGACCTGTGCCGGGACGGGGATCGCGTGGACCCCGGGTGCGACGTCGGACTGCAGCATCGTCTTCACCCGGTCCAGTGCGAACCAGCCCGACCCCAAGACCACACTGACCATCGCCACCGGCTGGGACACGACGTGGTCGGCGAACGGCGTCGACCAGGGGGCGCTCGACGGCCAGGTGATGACCACCCAGGTCGGCATCCCCGTGGCCGAGGCGCAGACCATCATCACCACGAGCTGAGCCGTCCGCACCGCCTCTAGCCGGCGGTTCCCGACGCTGCGTCGGCGGCCACCGACTCCATGGCCCGCAGCAGCGCGCCGATCCCCCGGGTGAGCATCCGCAGGTCGTCGAGCGCCATGCGCTCCAGCGGGGCACGGTCGATCTGCGGCTGGGCCGCGAGGAGGCAGCGGACCGTCGCGCGTCCCTGGGGGGTTGCCAGGACCCGGCGCACCCGCTGGTCGTCGGGGTCCTGGGTCCGCGTCGCCATGCCCTGGCTCGTGAGCCTGTCGAGGATCCCGGACATGGTCGCGACCGACACCCCGAGGGTCCCCGCGAGACCGTGGACGGTGTTGCCGTCCGTCTCGGTGACGAGGATGGCGAGCACCTTGAGCTGCTGCATCGTCAGGGGGATCGTCAGCAGCTGCTCGGTGACGCTCGGCATGGCCGTCGTCTCGAGTACCTCCTGCAGACGGGCCATCTCGGCGACGAGGTGCTCGCGCTCGTCGCCGCCGACGAGGTCTGCGCGCGTGTCTGTCATGTCTGTCCGTACCGTCCCTTGTCGCCCTATCCTTAGCCTCACCCTAACGTTCGTGTCAGACTAACCATCGAACGCTGGCAGTCTCTAACCCCCTGGTGGTCCCGCATGTCTGCACTTGCCCGACTGAGCCTCGCGAACCGCGCGCTCGTCGCCCTCATCACGCTCATGATCGCGGGGCTCGGCCTCTTCTCGGTGACGAACCTCAAGCAGGAGCTCATCCCGTCGATCGAGTTCCCCGCCACGGCCGTCATCACGCCGCTGCCGGGCGCGAGCCCCGAGATCGTCGACTCGGAGATCGGCGAACCGCTCTCGCGGGCGATCGCCACGCTGCCCGACGTCGAGGAGGTCGTCGCGACGTCGTCCAGCTCGCTGTCGATCATCGCCGTGACGTACACGTTCGGGGTCGACGCCACCGAGTTCAAGCGGTCCCTCGAGAGCGCCATCGACGTCGCCAGCGCCTCGCTGCCCGACGACGCGGCCCCGGAGGTCATCGCCGGCAGCATCGCGGACCTGCCGATCATGGCCATCGCCGCGTCGTCCGACGCGCCCGTCGCGGAGCTCTCCGCCGCGCTCGAGACCATCGCCGTCCCCGCCCTCGAGGACATCGACGGCGTCCGCGCCGTCACCGTGACCGGGGCGCAGACCGAGCGCATCGTCATCACGCCCGGACCGGGGTTCCTCGCCGCGGGCATCGGACCGCAGGACCTCACCGCCGCCCTCGAGGCCAACGGCATCACCCTGCCGGCCGGCACGATCTACGAGGACGGCCAGGAGATCTCCGTCCAGGCCGGGACCGCGCTCACGAGCCTCGAGGACCTCCAGGCGCTCCCGCTCGCCACCCCGACCGGCGTCGTCACGCTGGGTGAGGTCGCGGACGTCGCCGTCGTGCTCGAGGACCCGACCTCCATCACCCGGACCAACGGCGTGGAGAGCCTGTCGCTGTCCATCACCGCGACGGCCGACGCCGACCTCGTCGGCGTCTCCCACGAGGTCGAGGACGTCATCGCCGAGCTCACCCCCGAGCTGGGTGAGGGCGCCGAGCTCTCCATCCTGTTCAGCCAGGCCCCCTTCATCGAGGAGTCCATCGAGCACCTCGCCATCGAGGGCCTCCTCGGCCTGCTGTTCGCTGTCCTCGTCATCCTCGTGTTCCTCATGTCGGTGCGCGCCACCCTCGTGACCGCGATCTCGATCCCGCTGTCCGTCCTCGTGACGTTCACCGGCCTGTACGTGGGCGGGTACAGCCTCAACCTGCTGACCCTCGGCGCGCTGACCATCGCGATCGGGCGCGTCGTCGACGACTCGATCGTCGTCATCGAGAACATCAAGCGGCACCTCAGCTACGGCGAGCCGAAGATGTCCTCGATCCTCACGGGCGTGCGGGAGGTCGCTGCGGCGATCACGGCGTCGACACTCACGACGATCGCCGTGTTCCTGCCGATCGCTCTCGTCAGCGGCGTCGTCGGGGAGCTCTTCCGCCCGTTCGCGCTCACCGTCGCGATCGCCATGACGTCCTCGCTCGTCGTCGCCCTGACGATCGTGCCCGTGCTGTCCTACTGGTTCCTGCGCAGCCCCGCGCTCACCGAGCGCGCCGAGGGCGCCACGGACGCGGAGCACGCCGAGGCGCAGGCGCGAGCCGCAGCCGAGGCGCGCACCGCGGCGGAGGACAAGGAGCACAACGACGTCCTGCAGCGCGGGTACAAGCCGATCCTGCGTTCCACGCAGAAGCACCCCGTCATCACGGTCGTCGCGTCCGTGCTCATCCTCGTCATCACCGTCTCGCTCGTCCCGCTGCTCAAGGTCGACTTCCTCGGCAGCAGCGGGGAGAACGCCCTGAGCGTCACCCAGGAGTTCGAGCCCGGCACCGACCTCACGTCCGTGAGCGAGGGCGCCGCCGTCGTCGAGGACGCGCTCCTCGGGATCGACGGCGTCGAGCAGGTGTCCATGACCGCGGGCTCCAGCGGCGAGGGCTTCGCGGCCCTCCTCGGTGGCGGACCCAGCACCGCGACGTACACGGTGACCACGGACCCCGACGCCGACCAGGACGCGCTCGGCGCGGAGGTGCGCGAGAAGCTCGCGACCATCACCGACCAGGGGACCATCACCGTCCCCGAGGGCGGCGGCACCGCCGGGTTCTCGTCGACCGTCGACGTCACCGTCACCGCCACCGACGAGAGCGCCCTCGGCGACGCCGCAGACACCGTGCTCGCCGCGCTGCAGGACACCCCGGGTGCCACCGAGGTCGTCTCCGACCGTGTCGCCGAGCAGCCCACGCTGCAGATCGTCGTCGACCGGCCCGCGGCCCTCGAGCTCGGGCTCACCGAGATCCAGGTCGTCGGCATCGTCGCCGGGACGCTCTCCCCGCAGCCCGCGGGGTCCCTGCGGCTCGACGGTGACGACTACAGCATCTACCTCGAGACCGGGGCCGCTCCCACGACCACGGCCGAGATCGAGCAGCTCCCGCTGCCCACGGCCGCCGGCCTCGTGCCGCTCTCGCAGATCGCGTCCGTCGAGCAGGTCGACGTCGCCGCGGCCATCACCCGCCAGGAGGGTGACCTCGTCGCGACGATCTCCCTCACACCCGAGGAGGGTGAGCTCGGTCAGGTCACGCAGGAGGTCAACGCGACGCTCGCTGACCTCGACCTCCCGGCCGGTGTCGAGGCGAAGGTCGGTGGGCTCGCCGAGCTCCAGGGCGATTCGTTCAGCCAGCTGGGGCTCGCGATGCTCATCGCCATCGCGATCGTCTACCTGCTCATGGTCGCGACGTTCAAGTCCCTCGTGCAGCCGCTCATCCTGCTCGTGTCCATCCCGTTCGCCGCGACCGGCGCGATCGTCCTGCTGCTCGTCACCGGCAAGCCGCTCGGGGTGTCCGCGCTCATCGGTCTGCTCATGCTCATCGGGATCGTCGTCACCAACGCCATCGTCCTCATCGACCTCGTCAACCAGTACCGGCGACAGGGTCAGAGCGTCGAGGACGCCGTGTTCAACGGGGCGCGACAGCGTCTGCGGCCCATCGTCATGACGGCCCTCGCGACGATCTTCGCGCTCATCCCCATGGCGCTCGGGGTGACCGGGTCCTCCGGGTTCATCTCCCAGGACCTCGCGATCGTCGTCATCGGCGGGCTGCTGTCCTCCACCGTGCTCACCCTCGTCCTCGTGCCGGTGCTCTACCGGCTCGTCGAGGGTCGCCGCAGGAAGCGACCCACGGAGGAGGCCCCGGCCGATGCTGTCAGCGGCGGGACCGACGGGAGCCTCGCCACCGCGAAGCACAGCGCGTGACGACCACGGCGGGCGGGCCCAGCGGCCCGCCCGCCGTGCTCATTCGTCGATCGAGGACATGTCGCTGTACCGGGCGCCCTGCACCGAGCCCCGGGGAACGGCCTCCTCGATCGCGACGAGGTCGCGCTCGGAGAGCTCGACCGCGGCCGCTGCGACGTTCTCCTCCAGGTACCGGACCCGCTTGGTCCCAGGGATCGGGACGACGTCGTCGCCCTGCGCCAGCACCCACGCGAGGGCGAGCTGGCCGGCCGTGAGGCCCATGACGTCCGCGATCGCGGCGAGCGCCTCGACGAGCCGCATGTTCGACGCGTACGCCTCCCCGTGGAACCGTGGGAAGCGTGCCGAGCGTCGGGAGTCGTCCTCGGTCAGCGCCTCGGGCTTCAGGGCCCCCGTGAGGATGCCGCGACCGAGCGGGGAATAGGGGACGAGCCCGATCCCCAGCTCGCGGAGGGTCGGCAGGATCTCGTCCTCGATGTCCCGCGTGAACAGCGAGTACTCCGTCTGCAGCGCGGTGATCGGGTGCACCTGCTGCGCGGCGCGGATCGTGCGGGCCGACGCCTCGGAGAGCCCGAGGTGACGCACCTTCCCCGCAGCGACGAGCTCCGCCATGGCGCCCACCGTCTCCTCGATCGGCACGGTCTTGTCCACGCGGTGCTGGTAGTACAGGTCGATGTGGTCGACACCGAGCCGGGCGAGCGAGGCGTCGCAGGCGGCCCGCACGTACTCCGGGCGGCCGTTGATCCCCAGGCGGGTGCCGTCGGGCAGGCGCTCGTTGCCGAACTTCGTCGCCAGCTGCACCTCGGCGCGTCTGCCGGCGATCGCCGTGCCCACGAGTCGTTCGTTGGTGAACGGCCCGTACATGTCGGCGGTGTCGATGAACGTCACCCCGAGGTCGAGCGCGCGCCGGATCGTCGCGACGGCGCCCGCCTCGTCGGCCGTGCCGTAGAACTCGGACATCCCCATGCAGCCCAGCCCGAGGCTGGACACGGTGAGGGACGACGTCGTGCCCAGGGTGCGGGTGCCGACGCTCGCGCCGGGCGCCGCAGCCATGTCAGCGACGCCGGCCGACGGCGTTCAGCGCCTGCGACAGGCTCGTCGGGCGACCGCCGTTGTTCTTCTCGGAGGAGGCGGCGACGCGGCGGGCGACCCACCGACCGGCCATGGCGACGAGCCCGACCACGGCGAAGGAACGAACTCTGCGGACGAGACCCATGCTGACTCCCGGGGGGACGGTGCGGCTCCTGAGGACGGGGCCGGCTGTCCCCCTAGTCTCGGTCGTCGCGGGCCCGCGTGCCTCTCGGCGCGCTGGGCACGCGCGGCCCGGCGCTCCGCCCGGGGGAGGAGGCCCTCCACGATTCATTCACCCTGAGGGGGTTCCTCGGAGGAATGTCCAGTTCGTACGGTTGTCCCACCGGGAGGGCGCCCTGCCTCTCCGTGCCGCAGCCTGCCAGGAGCCGCCATGCCGTTCGTCGCCGTCGGGACCGAGAACCTCGCCGACATCCATCTCTACTACGAGGACCACGGCCCCCTCGACGCTGCACCGGTCGTCCTCATCCATGGCTACCCCCTCGACGGGCGGTCCTGGGAGCACCAGACCCGCGTCCTGCTGGAGGCGGGCCACCGCGTCGTCACCTATGACCGACGAGGGTTCGGCCGCTCCGGGCACGCGGCCACAGGGTACGACTACGACACGTACACGGCCGACCTCGCGGTGCTGCTCGAGCACCTCGACCTCCTGGGGGTCACGCTCGTCGGGTTCGCCATGGGTGCCGGAGAGGTCGCTCGGTACGTCTGCGCGTACGGCACGCGGCGCCTGAGCCGGCTCGCGTTCCTCGCCGGTCTCACGCCGTACCTCCTCGAGACGCCGGACAACCCCGGGGGTATCCCGCAGGACGTGTTCGACGACATCGCCGTGACCGCCCGCGCCGACCGGTTCGCGTGGTTCACCGCGTTCCTCGAGAACGTCTACAACCTCGACGAGACCCTCGGGAGGACGGTGAGCGAGGAGGCGGTCCGTGCGAGCTGGGCGACCGCCGCGTCGAGCGCGCCCGACGCCGCCTACTCCGTGGTGCCGGCCTGGCTCACCGACTTCCGGGGTGACATCGACGCCGTCCGTGACGCCGGCCTCCCCACGCTCATCCTGCACGGGACGGAGGACCGCATCCTCCCGATCGAGGTGACGGCCCACCCGTTCCGGGACGCGCTGCCCGAGGCGACGTACGTCGAGATCGAGGGCGCTCCGCACGGCCTGCTGTGGACGCACGCGCGCGAGGTCAATGCAGCGCTCACGGCCCTCCTCGCCGAGGAGCGCGCGCCGGTCCGCTAGATCGGTGGCCGTTCCGGCTCGCCGTCGGGCCGCAGCGGCACGCTGCCCGTCCCGCGACCGCTGGCGATGCCGTCGAGCACCTCGCTGAGCGTGACCTCGGCGCTGCGGGTCGGGCGCCATCCGAGCTCCCGGCGGGCACGCGAGGTGTCCATGAGCGGGGCGCCCATGCCGAGGTCCACCCAGCCGGGGTCGGTGGGGATGAGGTGGGCCGCGTAGGCCGCCCAGACGGCCCGCCGCACGAGCCCCGGCGGGACCTGCACGAAGGGTCCGCGCCCGACGACCCGCGCGAGGTCCTCGGCGTGGAGCACGGGGTCCGTCGCGATGTTGAACGCTCCCGGGGCCTGGTGGAGGATCGCCTGCAGGTACGCCTGCGCGACGTCGTCGGCGTGCACCACCTGCAGCCGGATGCCGGTCGGCAACGGCACCACGGGCAGCGATCCCGGTCGCAGCAGCCCGCGGGGGACGATCCCGCCGAGGAAGTAGCGGCGGATCCCCGAGCCCGCGTCCTCCTGGAAGATCAGCGCGGGCCGCACCCGGGAGACGACCATCGTCGGGTGCACGCGCTCGAGGTCGTCGAGGATCTGCTCCTGCGCCACCTTGTCCACGCTGTAGTGCGAGGTCGGCATGCCGTGGCGGTCCCACGACTCGTCGCGCAGCACGTCGTCGTCGACGGCCGAGTACACGCCCACGGACGATGCCACGACGAGGTGGGGGACGTTGACCTGTGCGGCGGCGCGCGCGACGCGCGCGGTGCCACCGACGTTCGCGCGCCGCAGCAGGTCACGGTCCCGGTTGGGCTGGATGAGCCACGCGAGGTGCACGACGGCGTCCGCGCCCGCGAGCAGCGCGGCGAGCTCGGTGACGTAGGCGTCCTCGTCGGCGGTCGGCACCTCGCGGGCCACGTCGAACGTGGCCCACCCGGCCGAGCCGTACGGCTCGACCGAGAGGTCCGGCACCCTGCGGGCCACGCCGAGCACGGAGGTGATCCGTGGCTCGGCGGCCAGGGCCCGCAGGAGCGCCGTACCCGAGTTGCCGGACGCACCGACGACGACGACCCTCACGTCATCAGACCCCGGTCACCGGGGCAGTCTCGGCCGGTGCCTTCGTCGCGGGGAGCGACGGGTCGAGCACGACCTTGATGCAACCGTCCTCCTTCTTCTGGAACATCGAGTACGCGCCCGGTGCGTCCTCGAGCGGGAGGCGGTGGGTGCGCAGGTCGAGGACACCGAGCGGGTCGGAGGAGTCGCTCACGAGGGGCAGCACGTCGTCGATCCAGCGACGCACGTTGGCCTGGCCCATGCGCATGGTCAGCTGCTTGTCGAACATCTCCATCATCGGCATCGGGTCGACCGCGCCGCCGTACACGCCGGACAGCGACACGGTGCCGCCGCGGCGCACCACGGAGATGGACGCGTGGAGGGCTGCGAGCCGGTCGATCCCGAGCTTCTTGATCATCGGCTTCGCGATCGCGTCCGGCAGGAACCCCGCCCCGAGCTGGACACCCTTGGCGATCGGCGACCCGTGGGCCTCCATCCCGACGGCGTCGATGACGGAGTCGGTGCCCCGGCCGGACGTCAGCTGGCGCACGGCGTCCGGCAGGTCGGAGCACTCGCGCAGGTCGATCGTGTCGATGCCGTGCCGGCGCGCCATCTCCAGGCGTGCGGTGACCCGGTCGACCCCGATCACCTGGCTGGCGCCGAGGTGCCGTGCGATGCGGGCGCTCATCTGCCCGATCGGCCCCAGGCCCATGACGGTCACGGTCCCGCCGGCCGGGATGTCCGCGTACTGCACGGCCTGCCAGGCGGTCGGTACGACGTCGGAGAGATAGAGGTAGCGCTCGTCGGGCTCGCCGTCGTCGGGCACCACGACCGGGCCGTAGTGCGCCTGCGGGACCCGGAGGTACTCGGCCTGTCCGCCCGGGACCTGCCCGTAGAGCTTGGTGTACCCCAGCAGGGCGGCGCCCTTGTCCTGGCTCCGTGTCTGCGTCGTCTCGCACTGCGACTGCAGGCCGCGCGTGCACATCCAGCAGGACCCGCACGAGATGTTGAACGGCACGACGACGCGGTCGCCGGGGCGGATGTGCGTGACGTCCGGTCCGACCTCCTCGACGATGCCCATGGGCTCGTGACCGAGGACGTCACCGACGTCGATGAACGCCCCCAGGACGGAGTACAGGTGCAGGTCCGACCCGCAGATCGCCGTCGAGGTGACGCGGACGATCGCGTCGGTCGGCTCCTTGATCGTGGGGTCGGGGACCGTCTCGACAGAGACGTTCTCGGTGCCTTGCCAGGTGAGTGCGCGCACTGGGTCCTCCGGGGGTCAGTGGGTGGTTCAGATCGTCGCGAGGCCTCGGTGCGGCTGAGCACAGAGGTCGGTGCCCGCCACGCGGGCGGGCACCGCGGGGTCAGTCGGAGGTCTTGGCGGGGTCGTCCTCGCCCTCGGCCTTGTCAGGCTGCGTGGTGTGCGCGGAGCTGAGGCTGGCCGGGTCGGAGTCGGGGTCCTTCGACGGGTCGTACGGCTCCTCCGAGGGGACGTTCTGGGAGCTGTTCGCGTCCGTGCTGGTGCTGTCGGTCATGGGATCGCCTCTCGTCAGGTGGAGTCGTCGCGAAGGGATCACGGACGACGTCGGCTGGTCCTCCACCGTGCCTCGTCGTGCGGGTGCTCGCATCTCGAGCCTCTGTGTGTGTCCCTCGACCATGGCTGCGTGCGGGTGGGCTTCGCACGGGCCTGCACCGTTCCGGGACGCGCTGCACGTCCGGAGGGTGAATCTCGCCGACAGGTTCGTCGGTGGCTCACGGCGACCGACGAAGCTGCCGATGGTCCTGATGTGACGCACGGCACGCCGAGCAGCCTCCGGCCCGTCTCCGAGCAGCCGGCCGGGACTCCCCCCACCCCACCGGTGCGCAGGAGCGTGCGGCGGGCCGTGCGTCATTGGACGGCGATGGTCTTCGTCGTCGAGGTGGGGATCGTCGCCGTTCTCCTGCTGCGGTAGGAGGCCTTTGCCGCGCTGCCGCCGTCCGGCGTCGTCGCGGCGGGGCTGGTTCCGGGACGCCGGGCCGAGGAGATCTCCGGACGCCCTGCACCGGGAGATGGCCCCGGGAGATGGGCCGGGAGATGGAAACGACGCGAGCCCCAGGGGGAGTGGCTCGCGTCGTTAGGTCAATGATGACGTTTCACATACCCGCGGTCAACTCGGTGGGCGTGATCTCACCCACGGTCGCGGGAGCCCGGCGACCTGCACCGGTTCGGCCCGTATCGACAATTTCGCGCAGAGCACCCGGTAGGACCGGGTATGCGAACGTGAAACCCGAGTCCCGGAGAGCTCCCGGATCGACCCAGCGGCTCTTGCGCACGAGCTCCGCCTCGGTCCGGACGAGCCTCGCCCCGAGCTCGAGCAGCCACGCCGGGGTCGGGATCCCGACGCGACGACCGACGGCAGCGCGGACCTCGGACATGAGCTCGGCGTTGGTGACCGGGTGGGGAGCAGCGACGTTGACCGGCCCCGAGATCTCCTCGTGGGTGTAGAGGTGGCTGATCGCGTCGACGACGTCGTCCACGTGCACCCAGCTGAAGACCTGGTCGCCGTCGCTCATCCGTCCTCCGAGGCCCAGTCGCGCGAGAGTGAGGACCGGCGCGATCGCGCCCCCGCCCGCGCCGAGCACGATCGCGATGCGCAGCGCCACCTTCCGCACGTGGGTCGGTGCCGAGAAGAGCTCGTGCTCCCACGCGCGGGCGACCGCGACCGACAGTCCCGTCCCGAGCTCGCCGGTCGTCTCGTCCATCGGGCGGTCGCGGGCGTCACGGTAGATGGTCCCGGTGCTCGCGTTCGCCCACAGCCGCGGCGGCTCCTCGATGCGGGCGAGTGCGCGGCCGAGCGCTGCCGTCGTCTCGACGCGCGACGAGAAGATCTCGTCCACCGTGCGCTTGGTGTACCGGCAGCTCACGGACCGGCCCGCGAGGTTGACGAGGAGGTCCGTGCCGGCGAGCACGCGGTCCAGCGCGGCGTCGTCGTGCCAGTCGGCGTCGTCCGACGCGCGGCGCCCGATGGTCCGGACGTGCGTGCCGGCGGCGCGCAGCCGCGCGACGAGGTGCTTCCCGATGAAGCCGGACGCCCCGGCGACGACCGCGACGGCGGGGGTGGGGCTCGTGCTCATGAGGACTCCGAGGAGGTGAGGTCACGCGTGGGCGGTACGGTGAGGGTGGTGACGAGCTGGACGACGTCGTCGACGAGGCCGCGGGCGACGGGGAGCCGGGAGAGGTTCACGGCCCGCGCGACGAGCGGCGCCAGGCGGTCGACGAGTGTCCGTGTCCGGGCCTGCCCGGCCGAGGGGTCCATGACCCAGTGCAGGGTGACGCCGAGGTAGGTGAACCACAGGAGCGTCGGAAGCTGCTTGCGCAGGGCCGCGGAGGGGTGGTGCCGGGACAGGGCCACTGCCTCGCCCATGAGGTCGACGGCCATGGTGCGGGCCTCGCTCGAGCCGGCGGCGAACGGGCTCGTCCGGGACGCCGTGGGCAGCGCGATCTGCACGAACGACGTGCCGAACCCGTGGTAAGGCGCCATGACGTCGAGGCCCGTGTGCAGGACGGTGCGCAGGTTCGCGGCCAGCGGCGCGTTGCGGCGCAGGGCCGGGACGGCGAGAGCCCGGTGCTCGCGCTGGACGGTGAGGTAGAGCTCGTGGACGAGCTCGTCCTTGCCTGCGAAGTAGTAGTAGGCGTTGCCGAGCGAGACGCCGGCCTCCGACGCGATGCGCCGCATCGTCGTGCCCTGGAAGCCTTGCTCCCGGAAGAGCCTGAGCGCCGTCGTGACGAGGACCTCCCTCGTGCTGGTATCCGCACCTGTCATCGGGACCTCCGAGTTGAACGCGTTCAAGAAACCTAGCACGCACGGTTTGAACGTGTTCAGGGGACGCGGGTCCGCACGCCGCCGGCCTCGAGCACCACGCGCCCCGCACGGGACATGGTCGGTGGGGTCAGACGACGGTGACGGTGAGCTCGAGGGTCGACGGCCCGCCCTCGTAGTCGGTGTCCGTGGACCCGCGGTAGCTGTACTGGAAGGTCACCGTCGTCGTGCCCGGCCCGACGGCGTCGAACGCGTACTGCAGGGCCGTCCGGTGGCCCACCTCGCCGTCCTCGCCGAGGTAGTCCGCCTCCTCCTCGGAGGGGCTGAGCACCGCGGGGTCGGGCTCGGTGGTCACCTGCCAGTCGTCCCCGACCGAGGTGTTGATCTCACCGAGGTCGACGACGAGCGTCTGGCCGACCGCCATCTCGACGGACCCGTCGGTGACCTCGACGACGACGTCGTCGTCCGCGGCTGCCGTCGTCGCGGCGGACGTCGGCCCGAAGGGCGGCCACGGTGCGGGCTCCTCGCCGTCCCCGGAGCACCCGGCCAGGGTTGCCGCGACGAGGAGGGCGGCTGCGAGCGCGGCCGCCCGCCCCGGGGCGACCCCCGTCACTGCTGCTGGCTCAGCCGCGCGCCGATCGACCGGTGGAGCTGCTGCAGGCCCACCTGCCCGAGCTGCACGGTCTCGGACTCGATGTGCTGGAGCAGGTGGTTGTCGTCGATGACCTTCTCGCTCGACTGGATGAGGACCGTGCCGGTCCCCGTGAAGTCGAACTGGCGCTCCTCGCCGGACGTGACGCCGAGCAACCCCGACACCGCACCCAGGTGGTGCTCCATCCAGGCCGCGTCGAAGTGGTGCGACGGCGACGGGCAGTCGGCCCAGCCGACGAGCGCCTCCGGGTCGATCCGCAGGGGCGGCTCGGCGAACATCACCGGGCCGTTGGAGGAGGCGAGGAACTTCCCGGTGCCGAGGAGGGTGAGAAATCCCGGGACGATCGACTGCTTGAGGTTCAACCCCGGCTCGAACGCGAGGAGGTTCGCGGCCCGGATCGTGAGGTTGGCGTCCTCGAGGTCGTAGGAGTTGATGTTGTAGCCCCGGTCGCCGAGGATGAGCTTGCCCCGGCCCTGGGCCAGCACCCAGTCGTTGGCGTAGAGCGGCGAGGAGAACCGGCTGGCGACGAGGGCCGTGAGACTCGTCCTGCTCAGGGGCTCGAACCGCACGTCGCCGTAGTACGCGATCATCGCGCCCTTCGACGTGAACCACGGGTCGCCGCCGAGCTCGACGCAGAAGGCGTAGTCGTTGCCCGGGAGGTTGTCGTTGACCGGCAGGGTCGTGGGGTTGTGGATCTCGATGGTCATGATGTGCCGTCCCTAGAACTTCTGCTCGGACGCCTGGACCCACACGGTGCCCTGTCCGGTGAGCTTGAGCTGCATGGCTTCTCCGGACCCGCGCCCGACGACGTCGCGGAAGCCGACGTTCGCGGACAGGTCGACGGTGATGTTCCCGAGGTGTCCCACGTAGGCCTGCGGGTCGACGACGACCTCGCCGGAGTAGCCACCGACCTGCAGCGGGATGCACCCGCCGTGGGACAGGACGGCGACGGTCCCGTGACCCGTGAGCTGGGTGGTGAACAGGCCCTGCCCGGTGACGGCGCCCCGGACCGCACCGCGCACCCCGCCCTGGGAGGCGATGGGCACGATGGCGGTCTGCAGGTTGCCCTCGTAGGCGAGGAGGCGGTCGGCCTCGACCGTGAGGACGGACGAGCCGTCCATCGGGATGAGCTCGATGTACAGGCCGCGGTGGCCGTAGTACACCTCGCCCGCGCCCTGTGCTGCCATGAGGGCGACGTGCTCACCCTGCATCATGCGTCCGGCGATCCCGGCCATGCCGGAGACGGCGCCGCCGAAGCCTCCGCCGCCGTACCCGCCGCCCAGGCTGTGCGGGGCGAACATGACGTCCCCGGTGTAGTAGAGCATCGCGCCCTTGCGGGCGAGGACCGCCTGGCCCGGCTGCAGGACCGTCTTGAGGACCTTGCCGTTCTCGAGCTCCATCGTCATCTCATCGCTCCTCGGGCTGGATGTACACGACGCCCTGGCCGTCGAACCGCAGGGAGAACGCCTCGCCGTTGCCGCCGCCGATGGCGGACCGCCACGTCACGTCCGTGACGAAGCTCTGGTTGAGGTTGCCGCGGTAGGCGACGAACGCGTCCGGGTCAGCGACGAGGGGGTACTGCGGGCTGACCTCGAGAGCGATGATGGGCCCGCCCGCGGACAGCAGGGCGACGGTGCCGCTGCCCGTGACCGTCGTGGTGAACAGGCCCTGACCCGACGTCGCGCCGCGCAGCCCGGAGAACTTCACGTCGGTGCGCAGGGCGCCGGCGAGGGCGAGGAGCTGGGACGCCTCGACGTGCAGCGCGTCGTTGGTGAGCTCGACGATCGTGATGTCCTGGGCGTCGACCGCGAAGTACACGGTGCCGCTGCCCGTGACCTCCATGAGGGAGATCGACTCGCCCGTCACCTTGCGCTTGAGTGCGGCCTTGAACCCGTCGCCGCCGCCCATCCCGGCGTTCTTGAAGGCGACCTTGCCCTCGTAGGCGACCATCGACCCGGTGATCGCCCGGATCGTGTCCCCGGCGAGATCCGCCACGAGCACGCGGTGCCCCTGCATCCTCAGCTGTGCCACTGACTGTCCTCCTGGCCGTGTCCCGCCCCTGCCGCGACAGATCCTGCCAGACGCGGGTGCGTCCCACGAGGTCAGCGGACGTGTCGGGGAGTTGTCCCCATCCGGCGGCCTGAGGTCCGACCGGTCCGCGCGGCCGAGTGCGCCCGGACGACTTCAGCCTTTCGTGGTCAGCTCGTCGCCGAGCCGGCGCGTGACCTGTCGCGGGGCCATCCGACGATGAGCAGGCCGATGCCGTCCACGAGCGTCTGCACGCCGACGAGGATCCCCAGGAGCGTGAAGGTGGCGTCGAAGACGTTGAACAGCACGATCAGTCCGAGCAGCGTCGAGGCGAGCCCGCCGATCACCAGCACGACCCGTTGGCTGTCGTTCTCGACGGCGGCGATGAGCCGGGTCAGGCCGATGGCCAGGAAGAGGGCGCCCGCGACGAGGGTGAGCGTGAGGGCTGCGGCAGCGGGATTGCGCAGGAACACGAGCCCCAGGACGATGAACAGCCCGCCGCTGAGCGCGGTGGACCAGAAGCCCCCTTTCCCGATGCGGAACAGTGCGGCCACGACGGCCACGATGCCCGAGAGAAGGGCGGTCCAGGCCAGCAGGTACACGGAGACGACGGTCGCGATCACCGTGTGCCCGAGGATGAAGATCCCGGCGAGGACGAGGAGAGCTCCGAGCACGAGGCTCCCGACGTTGCTGCGGCTTCCCGTGGTGGTTCCGGTCATGGTTCTCAGCCTTTCCGATCAAGCGTTCGAGAGCCCGGGAGGGCAGGAGAGAGCCGGGGGACAAACTGGACACCTCAGACGTTAGACCCCGAGGTGGACCGCCGCGAGGTCGGCGAACAGCGCGGTGTTGAGGTCGAACGCGACGCGGGCCTCCGCGGCGACCCGCTCACGCTCCTCGGCGTCGAACGGCAGCGCGTCGAGGCGGGCCCGGTACTCGTCCTTGAACACCTTGGGCTTGGGGATCCCGGGGAACGTGTAGAAGCCCACCGCCTCGTCCGCCACGCCGTACGAGCGCTGGAGGATCGACTTGATGATGAGCCCTCCGGACAGGTCGCCGAGGTACCGGGTGTAGGCGTGGGCCACGTAGCCACCCACCCACGTGGACGCGACGGCGTCGAGCCGCTCGACGTACGCGAGCGTCGCGGGCAGGAGCCGCACCTCGTCCCGCCATCGCGGTCCCACGAGCACCGTGAGGTCCGCCTCGAGAGCCGGGACGCGGCGCAGCTCGTCGAACACGATCCCCGCACCGGCGGGGTCGGCCCGGACGAACGGCTCGGCGCGCTCGAGGGCGCTGTAGATCGCGTGGTGCTGCGCGGCGAGGTCGGCGTACGCCCCCACGTGCAGCCGCCCGTCCATGAGTGCACCGACGAACGACGTGCCCTCGGCGCGTGCGTGCTGCGTGCGCGTCGCGCTCTTGAGGTGCTCGGACAGGGACGGGGTCGTCGCGTTCTCGACGGTGGTGGTCATGCGAGCTCCTCGGTGGGCAGGTCAGCGGTGCGCGGGGACGGGGCGGTGCACGGTGCCGGAGGGCCGACGCCGTGGGCGGACCGGGTCGGCAGGATGATGGGCGCCCCGGTGCGGGGGTGCAGGAACACGTCGACCGGGCAACGGTAGACCTCACCGAGCAGCTGCTCCGTGAGGACGTGCGCCGGAGCCCCGTCCGCAGCGACCTCGCCAGCCGCCAGGACGACGACGCGGTGCGCCCAGGCGGCTGCGAGCGTGAGGTCGTGCACGACGACGACGACCGCGCGCCCGGAGTCGGCGAGCCGGCGCGCGTGAGCGAGGATCATCTCCTGGTGGTGGAGGTCCAGCGCCGCGGTGGGCTCGTCGAGCAGCACGAGCGCGGTGTCCTGGGCGAGGACCCGAGCGAGCGCGACGCGTGCACGCTCACCTCCGGAGAGCGTCGGGAAGGGCCGCTCGGACAGGTGCGCGACGTCGCACGCGGCGAGCGCTGCTGCGACCACCTCCTCGTCGTCGTCCTGTGCACCGGTGCCCGACCACGGTGCCCGCCCCATCGCGACGATCTCTCCGGCGAGGAACGGGAAGGACACGGTCACCTGCTGGAGCAGCACGGCACGACGACGCGCGAGCTCCTTCGCGGTGTACCGGCGCAGGGGGACCCCGTCGACGAGCACCTCGCCTGCCCCGAGCGGCACGTCCCCGCACAGCGCCGCGAGCAGCGTCGACTTCCCCGCACCGTTCGGACCGACGAGCGCGACGAGCTCACCCGGGCGCACGGCGACGTCGACACCGTGCAGGATCGGTGTCCCGCCGAGCGTCACCGTGAGGCCACGCCCCTCGAGCGCGGGTGGGACGACCGCCCTGGCGTGCGGCTCGCGTGCGGGTGTCGCCGTCGCGCGCAGCAGGGGGCCGGCGCTCATGCCCAGCCACCCTGGCTCGCGCGCGTGCGGCGCAGCAACCAGAAGAAGAACGGACCGCCGACGAGCGCGGTGAGCATGCCGAGCGGCAGGTCGGCGCCGGCGACGGCGGTGCGCGCGACGAGGTCGGCGATGACGAGCACCAGCGCCCCACCGAGCGCCGAGGCCGGCAGGAGGACCCGGTGGCCCGGCCCGGCGACCATCCGGACGAGGTGCGGGACGACGAGACCGACGAACGCGATGATGCCCGTGAACGCCACGCTCGACGCGGTGAGCAGCCCGACGAGGACGATGGCGACCTGGCGCAGCCTCTCCACCTCGACGCCCAGGTGGCGAGCGGCGCGCTCGCCGAGCGCGAGCAGGTCGAGCCGGCGCGCGAGCAGCGCGGAACCCACGAGCCCGAGCACGGCGAACGGCAGCACCACCCGGACGGCGGACCACGTCGCCCCGTTGAGCGACCCCAGCTGCCAGAAGACGATCTGCTCGCGTGCCCCGGTGTCCGCGACGAAGGTGAACAGGGCGATGAGCCCACCGGCGAACGCGTTGATCGCGACGCCGGTGAGCACGAGGGTGACGACCTCGGTGCGCCCACCGCTGCGGGCGAGCACGTAGACGGCGGCCGTCGTGCCGAGCCCGCCGACGAAGGCCGCCGCCGCGACCGGCCAGCCGCCGGCGGCCGCCCCACCGAGGACGATGACCGCGCTCGCACCGACGGCTGCGCCCGAGGAGACGCCGATGACGCCGGGCTCGGCGAGCGGGTTGGCGAACACGCCCTGCATGAGCGCCCCCGCGCACCCGAGGCTCGCACCGACGAGCACGGCGAGGATCACGCGGGGCATCCGCACGAACCACAGGACGCTCTCGCCCTGCGCGTGGCTGGGGAGCGGGCCGACGTCGAGCCCCACCCGGTGCAGCAGCGATCCCACGACCTCGGCGGGACTGACGGTGACCTGCCCGACGCCGACGGCGAGCAGGGCGGAGACGGTCAGGGCGGCCACGAGGAGAGTGATGAGGGTCGCGCTGCGGCGTCCGGAACCGCGTGCCCCTCCCGCTCCGGGCCCGGCTGTGCCGGCCCCGGGGGGCGCGGAGCGCGGCGGAGCGATGTGCGGCTGAGCTGCTGTGGCGGAGGTCATGAGGCCGCCCCTGCGTCACGGACGGCCTGCGCGAGCGCGCTGAGGGTCGCGCCCGTCCGCGGACCGAACCCGAGGAGGCCGGTGTCCTGGGCGGCGACGACGGCGCGGGCCGCACCCGCGGGGGTCTGGGCGACGCCTGGGACCGCGAGCAGACCGTCGAGGCCGTCGACGGACCGCAGCCCGCCGTCGAGGAGGAGCAGGACGTCGGGCGCTGCCGTGACGAGCGCCTCCGAGGTGATCTGGACGAATGCCCGGTCCAGGCCGATGGCCGTCCCGGCGTCCTCGGCACCGATGGCCTCGATGAGCTCGTCGGCACCGGAGCCCGGCCCGCCGAGCAACGAGACGGCGCTGCCCCGGACGTAGAGGAACGCCACGCGTGTCCCGGTGTCGGCGAGGTCCGCGCTCGCTGCGTCGATCTCCTGGTTCGTGCGCTCGGCGAGCTCTGCGCCTGCTGCCGGGACACCGAGTGCCGCAGCGACGGCCTCGATCTGCTCGTCGACGCCGTCGATGGTGCGCGTGGGGTCGAAGAAGATCACGGGCACGCCGGCCGCGCGCAGCTGGTCGAGGACCTCGGGCGGTCCGACGGTCGTGTCGGTGAGGACCACCGTGGGGTCGAGGTCGAGGACGGCTTCCGCGGACAGGCTGTGCCCGCCGACGGTGACGAGCGGGAGGTCTGCGGCCTCCGGGAATCCGGTGGAGGTGTCCCGCCCGACGACGTTCTCGCCGAGCCCGAGGGTGAAGACCGTCTCGGCGAGCGTGCCGTAGAGGTCGACCGCGAGGATGCGGCTCACGTCGGTGACCGTGACGTCGACGCCGTCGTGCGAGGTCACCGTGACCGGGAGCTCGGGGACGGGCGCGGGGGACAGGACGTCGAGCGGTGCATCGAGGGACACGTGCACGACGCCTGAGGTGTCCGCGGGGGTGATGGCGTCGGACGCGGTGCTCGCGCACGCCGGCAGCGCGAGGACGACGAGGGCAGAGAGCAGTGCCACTGCTCGTCGGGGTGGCGCCGCTGCGGGCGGGGTCATCGCGGTCTTCCTCGTCGTCGCGGCGCTCGGGGCGCGTGGTCTGGTGAGTCCGACGGGCGGTGCAGCCCGACCGCGGGGCGGTCGGGCGCCGCCGCTCGGCGGGCTCGGGGTAAGGATAGCCTCAGATTAGACAGGCTTCCCTAACTACCCCTACGGTGCCTCCTGATGAACACCTCCGGAAACCTCTTGCCCGCCGCCACGAGACCGCGGCGCGCGGCACTCCTGGCCGCAGCGGCCGCCCTTGTGGCACTCGGCCCCATGGCGTCCGCGTCAGCGCACGACGCGCACCTCACGGTGCCCACCGCCGCGTCCGACTCCCCGCACACCGTCGGGGAGATCGACGTCGACCCGGCCGCCGGGCTGCCGTCCGAGGGGGCCGTCGTGACCGTCACCGGTACCGGGTTCGACCCCGGGTCCGGGATCTACGTGGCGGTGTGCGTCGACAACGGGCCGGGGACCAAGCCGAGCCCGTGCATCGGCGGCGCAGACACGACCGGCACCGGCGGTGCGACCTGGATCTCCGACGACCCGCCGCCCTACGCCGAGGGACTCACGCAGCCGTACGGCCCGGGAGGGTCCTTCACGGTCACCCTGCCCGTACCGATGGTCGACCCCGTCACGGGGACCGACTGCCGCGAGGTGTCCTGCGCGGTGACCACCCGCTACGACCACGTGCGCGGCGAGGACCGCGGCGCGGACAACGTCGTCCCCCTGACCTTCCAGGGTGCGGACGGACCGGGGACGGATGACGACGGCTCCGAGGTCGCGCAGACTCCGGCAGCCGAGGGCGACGACACTGACGCGGCGGCTGGCGACACCGCCGCGTCACCCGAGGCGCACCCTGCCGGACCGCTCTCCGACGGCCCGCCCGCCGGTGCCGACGAGGGTGCCGTCGCACCGGACGCGGCCGAGTCGGGCGGCGGCCCGACGCTCCTCGTCGCAGGTGCGGCGGTCGCGCTCCTCGGTCTGGTGGCCCTCCTCCGACGACGGACCCAGCGCCGTGACCCCGCGCCGTCCATCTCTGACGAGCCCTGACCGCAGGCGCCTGCGCCAGCACCACGCTCCTTCACCCCACACGGGCCGCTGCCAGCAGGCACCGCGCCGGATGTGTCCGAACATGCTCACCCCTCGCCCCCTTACCCCCTCGCCCCCGACCAGCGCCGTCGCGCGCTCTCGACACCGGCTGCCGCGCGCAGCCAGCTAGGAGTCATCCGTGCTCTCCCGCCCACGCGTCCCGGGGCAGCGTCCCGGACGCACGACCTCCCGAGGTCGCGCGCTCGCCGCCACCCTCGTCGCAGCGATGATCGCCTTCGTCGGCGCGGTCGCCCCGGCCCAGGCCGCGCCGGCCGCTCCCGTGCTCGTCGTGTCCGGGGGCGCCGGCCTCGACCCGGCCGTCGAGAACACCGTGACGATCGAGGGTTCCGGCTTCGCGGCAGCGCTCGAGCCCGGCCGCCAGGGCGTCTACGTGAACATCGGGACGGTCGACGCGTGGCCGGACGGGACCGTGCCGGACCAGAGCCGCTTCGCCGCCTCGGGCTGGGTCCGTCCCGCGTCGATCAGCGCGGACGGGACCTTCTCGACGACGGTGACGATCCCGGCAGGGGCCGCGAGCCCCGGGGAGTACGTCGCGGCCGCGTTCTGCGCGCACGCCTGCTCGGTGACCGACCGGTCGCTCGACGCCCGGGCCGGCGGCATCACGTTCCTCGCCCCGGCGCCCGTGCCGGACCCGGTGGTGCCGGACCCGGTGGTGCCGGACCCGGTGGTGCCGGACCCGGTGGTGCCGGACCCGGTCGTGCCTGACCCGGTCGCCCCCGGACCCTTCCTGCCGACGATCGAGGTCTTCCGTGCCGACGGCACGACACCGCTCGGAGCTGACCCCGTCACGGAGGGCGAGGACGTCGTGGTCCGCGGCGCGGGCTTCGACCCCGCGAGCAACGTGGGCACCCGCCCGCCCGCGGCCGGCGTCCCCGCCGGTGTCTACGTCGTCTTCGGCAGCTTCTCGCCGACGTGGCGTCCCTCGGAGGGCGCGCCGAGCTCCGCCCGGCAGGTCGGCACCCAGGCCTGGGCCATGACCGACACGAGCTTCGACTCGCTCCCCAGCGCCTACCAGGACGCGCTCCGCCCCGAGCGCGTCTCGCTCGGTGCGGACGGCACCTTCACCGCGCGGCTCACCGTGACCGCCCCGACCACTCTGGCCGCCGACGGTGCGTTCGGCGTGCACACCTACGCTGCGGGCGGGGGCCGGGACGCGGCTCAGGAGCTCGCGGTGCCCGTCACGTACCAGGCTGTCGCTCCCCAGCCCCAGCCTGAACCGCAGCCGCAGCCGCAGCCCGAGCCGCAGCCCGAGCCTGAACCGCAGCCCCAGCCGCAGGGTCCCCGCCTGACGATCACGGGACCGGCGGTCCTCGACCCGTCCGTGCGCAACGTCGTCACGGTCACGGGCGCCGGCTTCGCCAGCGCGCTCGACGTCTCGCGCCAGGGGCTGTACGTCAACCTCGGGACCGAGGGAACCTGGGCCGAGGGCACAGTGCCGGCGCAGGACGGCTGGCTCGCGTCCGCGTACCTGCCGAAGTCCCGCATCGCTGCGGACGGGAGCTTCACGACGACCCTCACCGTGCCCGCGGGCGCAGCCCAGCCCGGGTCCTACGTCGCCACCGCATTCTGCGCCCACGGGTGCTCGGCCACGGACCGCTCGCTCGACGCCCGCTCCGGGCCGGTTCTCTTCGCAGGGCCCGGGACGGACGTGCCCGGCGAGCCCGGTCCGGCGTCCGGCGTCGCCAGCACCGTGGTCGTCCCCTCGATCCTTCCTGGGGCCGGAACCCAGACCGCCCCGGCCCCTGTGCCGGTGTGCGTCGCCCGGTCGATCTCTGGCGGCACGCTGACCTGGGGCGTGAAGGAGGCGTTCCGAACGTACGTCACGGGCTCTGTGGCGCGCGGCGCGGTCTCGACCGACGGGGTGAGCGGCACGGGACCGTTCGCGTGGTCCGGCGGGACGGGCACGTACAACACCGAGGACCGGCTCGGTCGCGCCGCCTTCGGGGGCTCCGTGACGTTCACCGGTCACGGGGGTGCGCTCGACGTGGCGATCTCCCAGCCCCGGGTGCAGGTGACCGGCACCTCCACCGCGTCGCTCGTCGCAGACGTGCGCACGGGCACGACGACGCGCACGGGCATCGTCGTCGCCACCCTCGACCTCGCAGCAGGCACGTCGGCCTCCACCGACCGCCAGATCTCGTGGACGGGGGTGCCCGCGACGCTGACCAGCGCCGCCGCCGCCGCGTTCGAGGGCTTCTACACCGCGGGCGAGGCCATGGACCCCGTGTCCTTCACCCTGCCGCTCGGGGCACAGACGGACTGCACGTCGGCGTCCGGCGCGCAGCTCGCGAAGTACGCGGGGCCGGGCGGTGCGCTCGCCGTGACGGGCGGTGACCCCGACGTCGCCCTCGGTGCTGCCGTCCTGCTCCTCCTCGGGACGACGCTCGTCGCGGTGGCCCGCAGGCGACAGGGAGCAGCGGCGCGCTGACCCCGCGTCGACCACCCGCGGCGAGTTGCGTCGTGGGTGGTCGACCCCGGAGGATGCTCACCACCAGAAGGGCGCTGCCGGGCGCTCGTCGCAGCACCAGGAGCACACCCATGAGCGCCCCCGCCGGTTGGTACACAGACCCCCAGGTCCCGCAGCAGCTGCGGTACTTCGACGGGTCGAGCTGGACCGCGCACACCCAGCCCGCGCCGGGGAGCACCGGGTCGGCGAGCTCCCCGCAGCCCGACCAGCAGGGACACACCGCTCAGCCGTGGCAGGCAGGCCAGCAGGGGCAGGCCGGCCAGCCGGGCCAGGCCGGCCAGTACCAGGGCGGCTCCCAGCCCGGCTCGTACCAGCAGCCCGCGCAGTTCGAGCAGGAGCCGGCGGGCAGCTCCAAGGTCGTGACGTACTGGATCCTCGGCGCGCTCGCCGGGATCATCGTCCTGACGATCGCGATCTTCGCCCTGGGCGGGGACGCTGAGGAGTCCGGCGTGTCCGACGCGGTCGCCGACCTCATCGACGAGGACTACGACTGCGAGCAGCTGAGCGCAGACGTCATCGACACCTTGGCCGACGAGCCCGACGACGTCAGGCTCGTCAGCGCCAGCGACCTCACCGAGGTCGAGAACAACATCGCGACCGTCGAGGTGCCCTCCGTCGGCGAGGACACCATCTTCGCGTGCGACGCGACGGCTGAGATCGCTGACGGGACGACGCTCGACGTCCGTCTCGAGCTCCTGCTCGACAGCAACGGTGACCTCCTCGGCGGGTACAGCGAACGCTGAGGCCGTCACGGTCCGGTGAGAGACTGATGTGATGCGCATCCGTCCCCGCACCGTCCTGTGGATCTCGACCGGCTTCGCTGCGGCGCTCGCCGTCGCGCTCGTGCTGTTCCTCGTGCTCGAAGGGGCCTGACCTCCTCGTGAACCGCGCCCCGGCGCCGCCCGACGGCGCGCCGGCTCCTGCCCGGCGTGCCCTCCTCGTCTGGGGAACGGCCGTCGCGGCGTACGTCGTGGCGGTGCTGCACCGCACGTCGCTCGGGGTGGCGGGCGTCGACGCCGTCGAGCAGTTCCACGCGAGCGCCGCGGTGCTCTCCCTGTTCACGGTCGTGCAGCTCGGCGTCTACGCCGGTGCGCAGATCCCCGTCGGCCTGTTCCTCGACCGGGTGGGTCCGCGCCGGCTCATCGCCGCGGGGGCGATCCTCATGGCCCTGGGGCAGCTCGGCATGGCGCTCTCCGACACCGTCGCCCCGGCCGTCGCAGCCCGCGTGCTCATCGGTGCGGGCGACGCCATGACGTTCGCCTCCGTCATGCGCCTCGTCCCCATGTGGTTCCCGCCGCGGCGGGTGCCCGTCGTCACGCAGCTCACGGGGCTCCTCGGTCAGCTGGGACAGGTGCTCTCGGCCGTGCCGTTCGTCGCGCTGCTGCACGGCCGGGGCTGGACGACCGCGTTCCTCGCCGTCGCAGCGCTCGGCGCGCTCGCGGCCGCCGGCGTGCTCGCCGCCGTGCGGGACTCCCCGCCCGGAAGGGGGACGGTGGCGCGCGTCCCGGTCGCTGCCCGGCTGTCCCTGCGGCTCGCGGCCCGCACGTCCGGGACGTGGCTCGGGTTCTGGTCCCACATGATCACCGCCTACGGGCTCAACGCCTTCGTCCTGCTGTGGGGGTACCCGTTCCTCGTCCTCGGTCAGGGTGTGAGCCCCGGGACGGCCGGAGCGCTGCTGAGCCTCGCTGTCCTCGTGGCGATCGTCGCCGGTCCGATCCTCGGGGAGCTCACCGCACGGCACCCGCTGCGGCGGTCGTGGTTGGTCCTGGGTATCGCTGCCCTCGGTGCTGCCGGGTGGGCGGCCGTGCTCGTGCCGAGCACCCCACGGCCGATGTGGGTGCTCGTGCTGTTCATCTGCGCGCTCGCCATCGGTGGTCCGGGGTCGATGGTCGGGTTCGACTTCGTCCGCACGACGAACCCGGCGAACCGGCTCGGTGCGGCCACCGGCTTCGTCAACATGGGGGCGTTCCTCGGTGCCCTGGCCACGATCCTCGCGATCGGTCTCATCCTCGACGCCGTGCGGCCGGACGGCGACTACACCCTCGGCGACTTCCGGGTCGCGATGTCGTTCGTCGCCGTCCCGTGGGTCGTCGCGTTCGTCGGTGTGCTCGTCACCCGACGGGGCACTCGCCGGGCGATGGCGGAGGAGGGTGTCGTCGTGCCGCCGTTCGTGGAGGCCTGGCGCGCCTGGCGGGCCCGCGATCGCTGAGCCCGCCAGGGGTCTGTGGCCAGGTAGCAGCCCGGGCCGGTTGGCTACTCGCTGCGCAGCGCGCCCGGACGCGTCATGCGCCACAGCACCGGGAGGCTGGCCGCCGTGGTGAGCAGCACCACCGCGGCGGCCGCACCGGACGTCGCGCCGATGCCTGCCCAGTCGAACGTGACGGGCGCTCCCACGATGGTCTGCAGCACCGCGGAGAGCGTCGTGCCGGTGAGGACCGCCAGGACGAGACCGAGCGCCACGGGGATGGCGACCTGGTAGAGGACGGACGCGGCCAGGGTCGAGCGCCGGGTACCGAAGGCCATGAGCACCGACAGCAGCCGCCGGCGCTCGCGCAGCTGCTCGATGACGTTGACGAGCATGCTCGCCCCGATGAGCACGAGCAGTGCGACCGTCCCGACGAGAAGACCCTGGCGGATGTTCTCCAGCAACGACTGGGTCGGGGTGTCGGAGAGGACCCCGACGCCGAGGGTGACATCGACGCGGGCGACCGTGTTGCGCAGCTCGTCGAGCGCGTCAGGGTCCTGCGGATCGATCGCCACGAGATAGCGCGTCGACGCCTGCGGTCCCAGGGACTGCCCGTCGAGAGCGCCCGGGGTCAGCAGGACGGCGTACGCCTGCCACCCGCTGATGCTGGGGGCCGCTGGGACGGTGCGGATGTCGTCGGGCACCGTCCACCGCACTGCGGCGCCGTCCGCCTCTGGCACCGCGGCGCCGTCCGCCCCTGGCACGGCGGGGTCGCCGTCAGCGATCGTCAGCTCTGTGCCTGGCTCCAGGGGGACCGTGCCCTGCCCGGTGAGGGTGAACGTGTCACCGTCGGTGCACCCGTCGAGCGTGGCGAGCTGGCGCAGCACGGCGCAGTCGGCCACGGTGACACCGGCCTGGTAACCGTCTGCCGGATACCCCCAGGAGTCGGTCACGGTCGCGACGTCCAGCACGCCGGGCGACCCGGCGATCAGCGCGGGCAGGCGGTCGTCGGGCGCCTTGGTCCACGTCCTGACCTCCGCCTGGTAGAGGGCGGTGGCGGCACCGGACGAGACCTCTTCTGTGTAGGCCGCCGTCACCGCGGCGAGAAGGCCCTGCACGGCGATGACTCCGGCGACGGACACGGCGATCCCCGACACGGCCCGGACCGCTGTCCCGCTGTCGAGCTGCAGGCGGCGCACCCCGAGGTCCCATGCGACGGAACCGGACCCCAGGCGCTGCACGACCGCACCGACGAGCCAGGGGAGCAGCAGCGCGATCCCCATGAGGAGCGCGGCGACCCCCGCCACGACGACGAAGGTGACGGCGCCGGTGAGCTCGGTGGCCCCGTCCCGCAGCGGCAGCAGCAGCGCGATGCCGACGATCGGCAGGATGAGCCGCCACCACAGGCGCCGGCGTGGCGGCGCGCTGTGGCGCACCACCCCGAGCGGCTCCAGCACGACGCGGCGCAGCGCCGAGACGGTGACGAGCACCGCGGCAGCTGGCACGGCGACGACGACGAGCGCTGCGAGCGCCGGCGCCGGGCGGTAGTCCGAGGGGTAGATGTCGAGACCGGCCGCGGACGCAGCGGCACCGACCACGACGTACAGGACGGTGCCCACGAGCAGGCCGAGGACCGCTCCCGCGAGCGTCTCGCCCGAGGCGATCCGCCGGGTGGTCCGGGCGTCCGCCCCGACGAGTCGCAGCGCCGCGAGCTGGCGGTCCCGGGACTCGCCGCCGAAGCGGACGGCCGTGGCGACGAAGACGGCGACGGGCACGAGGAGCACGACGAGAGCGACGATGGCGAGGATCGCCACCATGACGTCCATCCCGCCGCCGCCGGACGGCCTGCCGAAACCGTCGACCCGCAGGCCGGTCTCCGGGGTGAGCTCGTCGCTCCCGAGGTAGAGGTAGAGCTCCCGCGGTCCCGTGAGGCCGTCCGCGGAGATGCGCGTCGTGGACGGCTCGCCCCAGCGCTCGCGGAGCAGGGCGCCCTCGTCGCTCGCGAGGAGCTCGGCGAGCGCGGGGGACACGACGAGCTCGCCGGGTTCCGGGAACCGGTCGAGCCCGGCAGGCAGCGGGGCGTCGTCGCCGTCCGGCTGCAGGAGCGTCCCGCCGATGGCGTGGTCGCGGTAGTCCGTGGAGATGCTCGAGACGAGGGTCGTGCCCGGCGCGGTCGCTGTCTCGACCTCGCTGTAGTCGGGGGAGCGCGCCTCGATCCGCGCGGCGCGGGCGTCCATGAGTGTCGGGAGGGTCGCGGTGAGCAGGAGCATGGCCACGCCCAGGCCCACCCCGACGGCGATCATCGTCAGGCGCGCCCAGCTGGAGGCTCCTCCTGCGACGCTGAGCCGGAGCCCGAGGGAGAGGTCTGCGGCCCATCTGCGGATCCTTCCGGAGCGAGCCGTGGCCGGTCGTCCGGGCGGGGGGGCTGCGACGGCGCGCGCCTCGCGTGCGGGAGGTGGCGGGGCGAGGGCGGGCTGGCGTCCTGCGGGGGTCATCCGACGAGCTCCTGCTCGCGGACGCGACCGTCCCGGACGACGGCCTCGCGGTCGGAGTACGCCGCGACCCGGGCCTCGTGGGTGACGAGGACGACGGCTGTGCCGGTGTCCCGTGCGGCGGTGACGAAGAGGTCCATGACGCGCTCGCCGTTGAGGGAGTCGAGCGCTCCGGTGGGCTCGTCGGCGAACACGACCCGCGGGCGGGTGACGAGCGCGCGGGCGACCGCGACGCGCTGCCCCTGGCCTCCTGACGTCTGCCCGGGGCGTTTCCGGGCGACGTCGCTGACCTCGAGGCGGTCGAGCCACTCGCTGGCGGCGTGCCGGGCGTCGGTGCGGCTGACCCCGTTGAGCCGGAGGGGGAGAGCGACGTTCTCGAGGCAGGTGAGCTCGGGGACGAGCTGACCGAACTGGAAGACGAACCCGAACTCCGTGCGTCGCAGGGTGCTGCGCTCGGTGTCGGACATCGCGGTGAGGTCCCGGCCGTCGAAGGTGACCTGGCCCGAGTCGGGTGTGAGGATGCCGGCGAGGCAGTGCAGGAGGGTGGACTTGCCGGAGCCGGACGGTCCCATGAGGGCGAGCACCTCACCGGCCGCGACATGGATGGATGCCGAGCGCAGGGCTGCGGTGGGACCGAAGCTCAGGGAGAGGTCGCGGGCGGTCAGGAGGGGTGGCGTCGGGGCGACGGAGGTCATGGGTGTCCTCGGGAGAGAGTCCGGCCCGCCGGGCGGGCCGTGCGCGGATGGGCGGTCGCTCAGGTGCGGACGTGCGTGGCGAGCTGGTCGAGGCGGGCGGCGGTGAGCTCGAGCCAGCGCAGGTCTGCCTCGAGGTGGAAGAGCGCGTGGTCGCAGATGAGCTGGTCGGCGAGGTCGCCGCCGCTCTTGCGCCGGGTGAGGTCGCGCATGAGCCGCAGGTGCTCGGCGCGCTGGATGTCGAGGAGGTCCTGGGCGTCGCGCCCGGTGAGCAGCGCGAGGACGACCTTCGTGTACAGGGTGCTCTGCAGGTACGGCTCCGGTTCCTCCGGTTGCGCCAGCCACGTCTCGACGTCGGTGATCCCGGCGTCCGTGATGGCGTACCGCTTCCGATCGGGTCCGTCCCCGGGCTCGGACTCGACCTCGACACGGCCGTTCTTCAGCAGCCGCGCGAGCGTGGAGTACACCTGCCCGTAGTGCAGGGAGCGCCCCTGGCCGAACCGCTCGTCGTAGGACCGCTTGAGGTCGTAGCCGTGGCGGGAACCGGACTCGAGGAGGCCCAGGAGGGCGAAGCTCACTGACATGCGAGCCACTATACACACGAGTTATACACCGAGTGAATACTCAGGGACGCGAACGCGCACGCGAGCGGGCCGCGAGCGTGGTCGGGCGTGGTCAGAGGTGCGGTCGTGCGCCGCGGCGTCGGGTGGCTGCGGGGACCGGCGGTCCGGTCTGGGGCTGCATCCGGACGGCGATGAGCGCGATGTCGTCCTGGCGGGTGGGCGGCAGCATGCGTTGCAGCACCGTGTCGCACAGCGCTTCGAGGTCGCGGTCGGCCATGCTCCCGAGCACCGTCTCGAGCGAGGAGAGTCCCTCCCGGATGGACCGGTCGCGGCGCTCGATGAGCCCGTCGGTGTAGAGGAACAGGGTCGCGCCAGGCGGCAGGTCGACCGACGACTGCGTGCGCTCGGTCTCTGGCGAGACGCCGAGGAGGAGGTTGCGGGTCTCGAGGACGAGCCTGCGCACCGAGCCGTCCGGCAGGAGGACCATCGGCGGAGGATGGCCGGCGTTGGACCAGCACACGGTCCGCTCGCTGCGGACGCGCTGCTCCGCCGTCTGCGACACCCGCGCGACCACGGCCGTCGCCATCGTCGACGAGCGCAGGGTCCGCAGCGCGAGGTCCACCTCCGTGAGAAGCTCCGCCGGGCCGGAGCCCGTGGAGACCGCGACGCCACGCAGCACCGACCGGATCGACCCCATCGCGGCGGCCGCTGCGATGTCGTGCCCGACGACATCACCGATGACGAGCATCGTCTCGCCGCTGCGCTGCTGGAACGAGTCGTACCAGTCGCCGCCGACCTCGGCCGCCTCGGTCGCGGGTACGTACCGGACGGCGATCTCGAGATGGTCGGTCTCGGCCGGCTCGGTGAGCAGGGAGCGTTGCAGGCCCTCCGCGAGGCGACGGTGCTGCCGGTGCAGGCGCATGTTGTCCAGCGCGAGCCCGGCCCGGGCCGCGACCTCCTGCACGACGAGGAGGTCGTCCTTGGTGAGCGGTCCCCGCTCGGCCCCCGTGAACAGCGTGATGAGCCCGGTCGGCCGTCCCCGTCCGCGCAGTCCCACGGCGGCGCCGCTCAGCGGCGCGAGCTCCGAGATGAGCGCGCGCACCTCGGGGTCGGTGTGGTTGTCGAGGAGTATCTCCGTGGCGCCCTCCTCCGCGTGGATGACGTTGCCGGAGGTGAGGAGGTCGGCGATCGCGGTCGTGGTCCTGGCGGAGGCGAGCCGCAGCTTCGCGTACTGCGCGACGAGCGGCCGTGCGGCGGGGTCGACGTGCGTGCTCCCGACGTCCTGGAGGTGCATCTGACCTCCCGGGTGGTCCTCGTCGACGAGCGTCACGAGGCACCAGTCCGCGACGGCGGGCACGAGCACGTCCGCGATCCGGTCGAGCGCCTCGTCAGGTTCCAGCGTCCCCGCGAGCTGGGTGCCGACCTCGGCGAGGAGGGCGTCGCGCCGCGCGTTGCGCTCCGCGAGCTCGAGCGTCCTCCGGCGTTCGGTGACGTCCTGGAAGTAGACGGCGAGGCTGTCCTCGTTGGGCCACGCCTGGACCTCGTACGTCGCGTCCAGGGGGGCCGGGTAGGTGGCCTCGAAGGTCAGCGGCAGTCCGGAACGAACAGCTCCCCGGTAGCTCGTCTCGAACGTCGTCCCGAGGGCCTCGGGGAACAGGTCCCAGATGCCTCCCCCCAGGAGCTCGCCCCGTGATCGGCCGAGGAGCCGCTCGGCGGCCGCGTTGATGTAGGTGAACCGCCAGTCGCCGTCGAGCGAGAAGAACGCGGTGGGCTTCGTCTCGAACATCCGGACCGTCTGGGCGTCACTCTCGCGGCGCGCGGTGATGTCGAGGCTCGTGCCGACGATGAGCGGGAAGGAGGTGTCCCTCACCTGGGAGCTGTCGGTCGGCCGCGCGAGGTGCCCGCGCATGAGGAGCCACCGGGTGCCCGCACCAGGGACGACGAACCGGATCTCGAGCTCGAAGTCGGCGCCCGAGGCAACGGTCCGGCGGAAGGTCTCGGCGAGGAGCGGTCGGTCCTGCGGGTGGACGCGCAGCTGCAGCGAGTCGGTGGTCCCGTCGAAGTCCCCGTCGAACCCGAGCAGAGCCAGGAAGCGCTCGTCGACCTCCATCCGGTGGCGGGCGATGTCGCAGGCGAAGGTGCCTACCCGCACCGCGGCGGCTGCGGGCGCTCCCAGATGGGCGCGCAGCAGATGCGCAGCAACGTGAGCGTCCTCGGTGTCGCCCATGCTTTTCCGGCCCCCGTCCGCGCACGTCGCCTCCGGATCTCCTAACCCGCATGCGACGTGCTTCTATGCCGGAGTTTAAACCGCCGCACGCTCAGGAAGACAGGGATTCACGGGTCCAAGATGTCGGAAATGTGCCGCCGAGCGGGTGAAGTCTCGTCGTGGACACCCCGGGCCGTCCTCACGGGCGAGCGGGGCCCCCCGGGGCGGGCCAGTCCGCGGCAAGGCGTGCGGCCTGCGTCATGAGCTCGTCCACCGGGCGACCGGAGATCCCGGCGGCGTACCCGACCATGAACGTCGTCAACGGCGCCGCGGGTCGCTCGACGCCGTGAGCTGCGTCGCGGGCAAGGTCGAGGACGGCGCGGACGTCGACGACGGAGGGGTCGAGCCCGAGCTGCTGGGCCAGGGCCGCGGTCCAGGCGTCGAGCGACGGTGCGGTCATGAGGGGCCTCCGGACGGGGTTGCGGGGGGCCGCGTCAGGTGTCGGACCCGCTCGACATCGTCCCACGAGTCCACGTCGGAGCTCAGGTGGCCGTCGTCGTCGACCAGCACGAGGTCGAGCTGGTCCATGACGCGCCGGAGCGGCGCGCCGTCGAGCCCGCCCTGCGCGGCGGCGACGGCCGTCGCCCGATGCAGCGCGTGCAGGGAGTAGACGCCGGCGAGCCACTGGGCGCGACCGTCGAGGCTCGCACAGACGCCGTCCTGCGGCCTCCCGACCGTCGCTGTGCGCAGCATCCACTCATGCAGCAGGGTCGCGACGAGCCCGCCGACGAGCGGGACGTCGCACGCGAGGAGCAGGACGGGCGCCTCGTCCTCCTCGGCGCTCCGCCCGGCCAGCGCGCCGAGGCCGGCGGCCAGCCCCGCCGCCGGGCCGCCGAAGGGCGGACTCTCCCGGGTGACGAGCACCCGCTCGCGGGCATCGTCGCCGACGAGTCCGGGTGGACCGACGACCGCGACCCGGCGAGCGCCCGCCGCGGCGCCGAGCACATGGTCGAGGAGGCGTCGTCCTCCGACGACGACGTCCGGCTTGTCGCCGCCCAGCCGGGCACCGCGTCCCCCGGCGAGGACGATCGCGTCGTGCACGGGGAGCGTCATCGCAGGAGCACCACGTGCAGTGCGGCCCCCGGGACCACCTCGGTGACCTCGGGCGGGACGACGGCGAGGCCGTCGGCGAGCGCGAGGCTCGCGACGAGGTGGGAGCCGGAGCCGCGGGCCGTCGCCGGGACGACGACCGTACCGGGCGCGGTCGTCGTCCCGGCGCCGTCCTCGACGATCCGCACCGGCATGTACTGCTCGCGGCCCGCGGGCGACCGCCACGCGACGCCTGCGGGGAGGGTCGCGGTCGGGCGCAGGACGTCTGCGTGGCCGGCGAGGCGACGCAGGGCGGGGCGGACGAAGGCCTCGAAGGACACGAACGCGCTCACCGGGTTGCCGGGCAGCGTGACGACGGGGATGCCGCGCCACGTCCCCAGTCCCTGGGGCTTGCCGGGCTGCATCGCGACCGGGACGAACTCCACGTCGCCGGTCGCGTCGAGGACCTCGCGGACGACGTCGAACGCCCCGACGCTCACCCCTCCCGAGGTGACGAGGAGGTCGACGTCCGTGAGCCTCTCGAGTGCTGCGGTGAACGACGCGAGGTCGTCGGGCACCGCGCCCAGGCGGACGGCCACGCCGCCGGCCTCCTCGACGGCAGCGGCGAGGAGGTAGGAGTTCGAGTCCGGGATCTGGCCGCGGCGCAGCTCTGTGCCAGGAGCCACGAGCTCTGTCCCCGTGGACAGGATCCCGACGACGGGACGGGGGTGCGCCGCGACGACGGGGCAACCAGCGCTCGCCGCGGCCGCGACCTCCCGGGCGCCGAGGAGGGTCCCGGCCCGCAGCACGGTGTCGCCCGCGCGGACGTCCTCACCCGCTCGACGCACGTGCGCGCCGGGGGAGGGCTCGACGAGCACCTGGACGGTCGCGGGCAGCCCGCCGGGACCCGGCGGCACGTCCGTGTGCTCGACGGGGACGACGGCGTCCGCGCTGCTGGGCACGGGGGCGCCCGTCATGATCCGCACGGCTGTGCGGGCCGTGAGCAGCGGGTCGTCCTGCGAGCCGGCGGGGACGTCGCCCACGACCGTGAGCGTCGTCGGGGCGTCCTGCGTCGCCCCGGCGACGTCCGCGCGGCGCACCGCGAACCCGTCCATCGCCGAGTTGTCGAACGGGGGCGTGTCGGTCGCTGCCCGGACGTCGGCGGCGAGCACGAGTCCGCACGCGTCGGCGAGGGGGACCTGCCGGGGTGGGAGTGCGGGGCACAGGTCGAGGGCGCGCTGCCGGTGCTCGGACGGGGTGCGCAGTGCGGGAGCGCTCACGAGCCCACCCTAGACCGGGGCGGTCTCCGTGGACGTCGCCTCGCCCCGGGGCAGGGGCGAGGCCCGGTGGCGGCGCTTGTGGGAGTACATGCGCGCGTCCGCCATCGACATGATCTGCTCGACGGACGAGTGGGAGCCGGGCCGGACGACGGCGGTGCCGATGCTCACGCTCGCCCGGGTCGTGGTGACCCCGAGGTCGAACGGACGGGCGACGGCCTGCTGGATCCGGGTGACCGCGTCCGTCTGCAGGTGGTCGGGGTCGCCGGTGAGGACGAGCACGAACTCGTCGCCCCCGAACCGGGCCACGAAGTCGTCGGTCCGCACGGCGTCCCGCAGGCGTTGTGCCACGCCGCACAGGAGGGCGTCGCCCACCGGGTGCCCGTGCTCGTCGTTGACGGCTTTGAAGCCGTTGAGGTCGAGGAAGCAGACGGCCGCGCCGGGGAGGTCGCCGTCGCGGACGGCCTGCACGACGTCGCGCACGCGGGTGTCCACGGCACGCCTGTTGGGCAGTCCTGTGAGGGAGTCGTGCGTCGCCTGGTGCACGAGCTCGGCCTCGGCTGACTCGTGCAGTCGCGCGAGCAGCGAGACGCGGTAGAGGACGAGCGGGACGAGCAGCGCGCAGCTGAGGCTGAGCAGGAGGAGGTCCGTGGTGGTCCCCGCGAGCTCCCGGATGCCTGCGAGCACGGGGTTGAGCGCGAGCGCGAGCCCGAGGAAGACGAGGTCGCCGCGGGTGAGGCGTGCCGTGCGCACCCGCCCCGACGTGGTGACGTAGGTGCTCGACGGGTGGGCCGCGGCTGCTCCCGTCGCGAGGTAGGCGAGGATCCACACGACCCCGATCCAGTCTGCGGCGGCGCCGTCCGCATCGACGGCGACGATCGCGGCGACGTTGCCCGCGAGCGCACCGAGGGAGGCGAAGACGAGGTAGCCGAGGGCGCCCCGCGCGTGGCGGGTCGCGACGAACGCCCGGACGATGCCTCCCGCGATGCCGGAGACGAGCAGGACGACGAGGAGCGCGTAGGTGCGTTCGCCCGGTGCGGCGTCGCGTTCGAGGAGCGTCGGGTGGAGCACGAGCATCCACACGAGGCCTGCGACGGCGAGCGAGATGATCATCGAGTCGGCGATCTTGCCGCCGTCGCTGCGTGCGACCTGCCACAGGACGAGGAGCGTGGCGGTGAGGAGCCCGAGGTAACCCAGGGGGAGGAGGACGGCGGATGCCGTGCCCGTCGTCGCGGCTCCGTTCAGACCGACCTCGACGAGCCAGCAGAGGCTGTCACCCGCCAGGCACGCGAGGCCGACGGCGGCGCACCACCAGGGTGCCGGGCGGGCCGGCCGACGGACGAGGAGCGTGACGACCACGACGACCGCGGGCACGAGGGCGGCGAGCACGAGAGCGATGCTGCGCGCGACCGAGTCCGTCACGCTGTACCAGGTGCAGAGCACGAGGGCGGTCATGACGAAGCCCTGGCTGACCAGGTTGGGGGTCCTGCGCTTCATGCCCGTACCCATCGGCCTGTCGTCCTCGTTCGTTCGTGTTCGGCGGGTAACTGGTGCCACCCGCCTGGCCGTGGGCGCGCGGGGCTGGTGTGCGCCCCGGTGTGCGCGACCATCCTGGCCCACGTCGTGGCGGACGGCAGGTCGAGGGGCGGGGAGGAGCGGGTGAAATGCCGGTACTTGACGCTTCAAATACTTCTGTGCTCCACTGGAGTGACCCCGACCCAGGAGCAGACGTGAACGAGCACGAGCCGACGACCCCGACCGGAGCCTCGCCCGGACCCACCGCAACCATCGCTGACGAGACCCGGATGGATGCCGTGAGCCTCCATGTGCGCGACCTCGACACGATGGTCGACTTCTACACCCGCGCGATCTCTCTCGACGTCATCGAGCACGCCGCCGGCTCAGGGACCGAGTCGGCCGCCGCAGACCGCCGTCCCGGCGTCGTCACCCTCGGCCGCGGATCGACCCCGCTCGTCGTCCTGCACCACACCCCGGACCTGCCCGCCCGCCGCCCCGGTTCCGCCGGGCTCTTCCACACCGCAGTCCTCTACGACTCGCCCGCCGCGCTCGCCGCGACCCTGCGCGACGTCGCGCAGCACGCACCGCAGCAGTTCACCGGCAGCGCCGACCACCTCGTGTCCGAGGCGTTCTACCTCGACGACCCCGAGGGCAACGGTGTCGAGCTCTACGTCGACCGCCCGCGCGAGCAGTGGCAGTACGACGGGCGCCAGGTCCGCATGGCGAGCCTTCCGCTCGACCCCGCCGCGTTCCTGCGCGAGCACCTCACCGATGCCGAGCGCGCCGCGGACGACGCCGTCGTCGGCCACGTCCACCTGCAGGTCGGGGACATCCCCTCAGCCCGGGCCTTCTACGTCGATACCGTCGGGTTCGCCCCGATGGTCACCATGCCCACCGCCCTGTTCGTCTCCGCGGGCGGCTACCACCATCACCTCGCCATGAACACCTGGGCGTCCCAGGGCGCGGGACCGCGTGCCGTGAGTCTCGGTCTCGGGGAGGTCTCCGTCGTCGTGCCGACGCAGGACGACGTCACCGCGCTCGCCGACCGCCTCGCGCACCACCGCGTCCCCGCGGCGCACGACGGCGCCGCCCTGCGCTTCGACGACCCGTGGCACAACCGCATCGTGGTGAGCGTCGGGGCCGCAGCAGCCTGAGCGTGCCCGGGCGGCCGGGGGCGTGCACCGGGTGGTCAGGGGCGCGGCGGGGTCCCACCGTGCGGCGTGTCCTCGTGCGGCGCGGGACCGTCGGCACCGAGCACGCGGTGGTACTCCGCCGACAGGGACCGGGCCATCGGTGCCCCGGGTCCCGCCTGCTCGACGGCGGCCGCGACGGCCGAATCGCGCAGCAGCGCGCGCGCCTCACGGACCGTGGCCATGATGAGCCGGGCGAGGCCGTTGGGCCCCATCGTCATGGCGCTGTCGGTGAACTCGACGTCCCGCAGCAGCCCGGCGTGGTCGACGACGACACGCAGCTCCCGCCGGGGTGACCAGCGCTCGACGCTCAGCGACTCGATGCGCCGCTGCAGCGCGTGCGCGGCGGACTCCTGGCGGCGTGCCTGGGTCACCCATGCGTCGATCTGCGCGTTCGCGGCCGCGTACGCCTCGGACGGTGGCGTCATTCTGCCGTTCCCTTCGACTGCGTCACCTGGTTCCCGTGATCGGCTAGGATCCCCGGGTAGTCCTGCACGCCCGGGACCATGTCGTACGGCAACCTCGGGTCGTGCCACGGCGGGGTGGGCATGCCGCCTCGCGGCCAGCTCGGCAGGTCGAGCCGGGGCCTGCTCCGCAGCAGGCCGGCGACCTCAGCCGCAGCATTGTTCGTCGCCTTGACGCTCGACCCGACGGTGCTCGTGAGGGTCGCGAGCTTCTCGGTCGCGGTCGTGAGGTCCTTGAGCCACTCGCTCACGCGAGTCACCCACTTCGCGACGGCGGAGCACGCCTGCGGGATCACCCAGGACGCGCCGATCCCCACCGTGCAGGCCACCTCGGCCGCCCACTTGATGAGCTTCGCGACGAGGTCGGCGATGAGGTCCCGGACGATCGACCGGACCGCGGCGACGACGCCGCTCGCCATCGACAGGGCGTTCCCCGTACCGCGGCAGATGCCCGCGACCGAGGTGAGCTCCTCCGCGAACGTGTCGACGAAGCACTTGTACTGGGTGGCTGTCTCGCCCTGCCACGTGTCGGACGTGGACATCTGCGCGGTCGTGTACTGCTGGGCGACCGACTCGAGCCGGGAGGCGACGTTGAACCAGGTCTCAGCGAAGGCCTGCACCTCGCCCGGGCTCCCCGCGAGGGAGTCGAGCATCTCGGGCAGGGGGTGGATGTGCTCCATGAGGAAGCTCGCGGCGCTCGCGAGAAGCTCCCCGATGGGGTCGATGATGTAGGCGACGACGTCGGCCGCGCCGGCGAGACCGTTGAGGGACGCGCCGAGCCAGTCGCCCTGCTCTGCGGCCGCGACCGCCGCCATGCCCGGGTCGAGCATCCGGACGCCGGCCTGCATGGAGACGGTGGGCGAGACCCCGATGAGCTCGTTCGTCATGAGAGCCTCGACTGGAAGCGGGACATCCCGGCGCTCGTCGAGGTGTCGACGAACTCGTACACGCACGCGGTGGTCTCGAGGTTCTCCGCGATGGCCTCCATGACGTCGCGCATCGCCTGCACGCCGGAGCTGCCGTCCTGCTGCACGAGGGACATGGGCCCCGCGAGGATGGGGGAGCACAGGATCCCGTACGCGAACGTGGGCGCCGTGACGTGCGCGATGGCCTCCACGGCCTCGTCGAGCTCTGCCGCGAGGAACTGCACTGTCCCCTTGTGCCCGCGCAACGAGTCGACGTCGACATACACCTCGTCCGTCATGACCGCCCCCTCATCATCCGCTCCGCGACGTCGAACATCTCCGTCTGCTCGGACAACGGCCGAGGATCGGGGTGGATGTCCCGCGTGATCTCTGCCGCCTGCGCCCGCAGGTCGGCGCCCGCGGCGGCGATCGCGGCGAGGACGGCCTCGCGCAGCTCCTCGGCGCTGAGCGACATCGCGGACGGCTGGAGCCCCACGTCCTGCAGGAGCCCCCGGTGGTCGACCTCGACGCGGACCTCGCCGCGGTCGGAACGACCAGAGCCCCGGATCTCCTCGAGCTCCGCAGCGGCCCGCTTGGCCCGTGCGGCGGAGCGGTGGGCGTCGGCGAGCGCGAGCTCGACCTGTTCCGCGAGGCTCTCGTCCGTCACGTTGCTCCACTCCTTGCCCACTGCTCGATGGTGCGTCGTCCCGGGGGACGGTCCGGCGCGGTTGCTAAGGCGAGGTTACCCACGTGCGGGGCACCACCGCGGGCCGCGGCGATGGGGAGAACTCCCCGACGCCGCAGCCGCTGCAGCGGCGTCGGGCTCAGCGACGCAGACCCGCCCGGGCCGCGAGCTTCGCGGTCCCGCGTCCCGCGAGGAACCGCGTGAGGGCGGCCGTCGCCCCGGTCACACCCGCGAAGGTGACCACGCTCAGGAGGGTGGCGTCGTCGTCGTCGATCATGCTCGGCTCCTGGCCGGTGATCTTCACCCAGACGACCTTGATCGCCTTCTGGGCGAGGAGACCCGCGCCGAACGAGATCGCGAGCGTCGTGAGCTTCATCGGCATCGACTGGTCCTGTGCCACGGGGTCCTCCTGTGTCTCGGTTGCTGATCCGCTCCCACGCTAGTGCCCCGGCTGGAGGGACGCACCGCGTGTAAACTCGGGCTGAACGACAGGGGAGCGCGCGAGCGCTGAGAGTGCGGCCAGCCGCAGACCCTCGAACCTGACCCGGTTAGCACCGGCGTAGGGAGTCGGGCTATCTCGCCACGCCATGCGTGGAACCCCTCCTAGCCTTTCCGAGGTCCCAGGAGGACGCACGACATGTTGCACACCACCGGTCCCACCCCCGCCCGACGACGCCGTACGCTCGTCGTCGCCCTCACCGCCGTCACCGGCCTGGCGCTCGGGGCCTGCTCGCAGGACCCCGACGACGCCGTGGAGTCCGTCGGCGGCGGCGAGCTCGACGTCGTCGTGCACAGCTCGTTCGTCCTCAGCGACGAGGCCAGGGCCGCGTTCGAGGACGAGTCGGGCCTCACCGTGAACATCGTCACCGCGGGCGACGGCGGCGCGCTCGCCAACCAGCTCGTCCTCACGAAGGGCTCGCCGCTGGGCGACGTGGCGTTCGGCATCGACAACTCCTTCGCGACGCGTGCCGTGGCCGAGGGCGTGTTCGAGCCCTACACCTCTCCCGTGCAGTCCGAGCTCTCCGCGGAGCTCGCCGTCGACGACTCGGGCGCCCTCACCGCGATCGACTACGGCGACGTGTGCATGAACATCGACACCGCGTGGTTCGAGAGCTCGGACGTGCCGCCGCCGACGACCCTCGAGGACCTCGCCGCGCCCGAGTACGCCGACCTCACGGTCGTCACGAACCCGGCGACGTCGAGCCCCGGGCTGGCGTTCCTCTTCGCGACGATCGGCGAGTTCGGCACGGACGGATACCTCGACTACTGGCAGCGGCTCGCGGACAACGGCCTGAAGATCGTCGAGGGCTGGGAGGACGCGTACTACGTCGACTTCAGCGCGAACGGCGAGGGCGACCGGCCCGTCGTCCTGTCCTACGCCTCGTCACCGGCGGCCACCGTGAGCGAGGACGGGGAGTCCACGAGCACCGCAGCGCTGCTCGACACGTGCTTCCGGCAGGTCGAGTACGCGGGCGTCCTCGCCGGTGCCGAGAACCCCGAGGGTGCCCAGGAGTTCATCGACTTCCTCCTCGGTGAGCAGTTCCAGTCCGAGATCCCGACGGGCATGTACGTCTACGCCGTCAACCCGGACGCGACCATCCCGGAGGAGTGGGCGGAGTTCGCGCCCGTCCCGGACGAGCCGATCGAGCTCGATCCCGCGGAGATCTCCGAGAACCGCGACCAGTGGATCCAGGACTGGACCGCGACGGTGATCGGCTAGCTCGTGACGACCGACGTGGTGGACCGGGCGCAGGGGGTCCGGCCCGCCCGGCCCGCCCAGCCGTGCCCGCCCGCCGCCGGGCCGGGACGGTTCGGCTCCCGCGCGACGGGCCGCGTCGCGTGGGCGCTCGCGGTCGTCGGTCCGCTCGTGTTCCTCGGCGTGTTCTTCGCGTGGCCCGTCGCGTCGCTCGTCGGGCGGGGCTTCGTGTCCGACGGCGCCCTCGACCTGTCGGGGTTCACCGAGGTGTTCGCGTCCCCGCGCACCTGGCGCCTGCTCGGGCTCACGCTCGGGCAGGCCGTCGTCGGCACGACGCTCTCGGTGATCCTCGGGGTGCCGGGGGCCTACGTGCTCTACCGCTGCACCTTCCGGGGCCGTGCGGTGGTGCGGGCGCTCGTCACCGTGCCGTTCGTGCTGCCCACCGTCGTCGTCGGGGTCGCGTTCCGGGCGTTGCTCGCCGACAGCGGGCCGCTCGGCCTCCTCGGCCTCGACGGCACGTTCGCGGCGATCGTCGCGGCCCTCGTGTTCTTCAACTACTCCGTCGTCGTGCGGACCGTCGGCGGCCTGTGGGAGCACCTCGACCCCCGCACCGAGCAGGCGGCCCGCGCGCTCGGTGCGTCGCCGTTGCGCGTGCTGCGCACGGTCACGCTGCCCGCGCTCGCCCCGGCGATCGTGTCCGCCGCGGCCGTCGTCTTCCTCTTCTGCTCGACGGCGTTCGGCATCGTCCTCGTCCTCGGCGGGCAGCGGTACGGGACGATCGAGACGGAGATCTGGATGCAGACCGTCCAGTTCCTCGACCTGCGGACCGCGGCCGTGCTGTCCGTCGTGCAGCTCGTCGTCGTGACCTGCGCCCTCGGTCTTGCCTCGCGCGCGAGGGCGCGCCGCGAGCACGCCCTCGGCCTGGCCGCGTCGACGCTCGCCACCCGCCGGCTCAGGGTGCTCGACGGTGCCCGGCCCGGCCCGGACGCCGCGCCCGCGCTCGTCACCGCCGTCGTCGTGGTCGGGCTCCTCGCCTGGCCGATCGGCAACCTCGTCGTGCGGTCCCTGCGCACCCCCGACGGCTGGGGGCTGGGCAACTACGTGGCGCTCGGGACGACGGGGGAGCGGGACGCGCTCACCGTCACCGTGTGGGAGGCCGCGGCCACGTCCCTGCGGACAGCCGCCGTGGCCGTCGTCATCGCCGTGGTGGTGGGCGGGCTCGTCGCGCTCGTGGCCTCCCGGCGCCCGCGGGACGCCCGCGCTCGACGAGCCGTCCGGCTCCTCGACTCCGTGTTCATGCTCCCGCTCGGGGTCTCGGCCGTGACCGTCGGCTTCGGCTTCCTCGTCACGCTCGACCGCCCGCTGGGGTTCGAGGTCGACCTGCGCACCTCCGGCCTCCTCGTGCCGATCGCGCAGGCGGTCGTCGCGATCCCGCTCGTCGTGCGCACGGTGCTGCCCGTGCTGCGGGCCGTCGACCCACGTCAGCGCGAGGTCGCCGCCACGCTCGGCGCCGCGCCGGGCAGGGTCCTCGCGACCGTCGACTGGCCCGTCGCCGCCCGCTCCCTCGGCCTCGCCGTCGGGTTCGCGTTCGCCGTGTCCCTCGGGGAGTTCGGCGCCACGTCGTTCCTCGCCCGGCCCGAGACCGCGACGCTGCCCATCGTCATCTTCCGGCTCATCGGGCGCCCCGGCGCCGAGAACTACGGCATGGCGCTCGCGGCGTCCGTCGTGCTCGCCCTGCTCACCGCGACCGTCATGCTGCTGGCCGAGCGCCTGCGCGGCGAGAGGACCGGAGAATTCTGATGGATGTCACCACGACGAGAGCCCGCCCCGGCGCTGGCACGGCCTCCCCCGAGGAGACGAGCGGCGCCCGAGGCCTGAGCATCGAGGACGTCGTCGTCGAGTTCGTGGACGCGGGCGGACGGACGACCGCGGTCGACGGGGTGTCGCTCGACGTCGCGCCCGGCGAGGTCGTGGCCCTGCTCGGGCCGAGCGGGTGCGGCAAGTCGAGCCTGCTGCGGGCGGTCGCCGGGCTCGAGCCCCCCACCCGCGGGCGCGTGCGGTGGGCGGGCGCGGACCTCGCAGGCGTGCCTGTGCACCGGCGCGGGTTCGGGCTCATGTTCCAGGACGGGCAGCTCTTCGCGCACCGCGACGTGGCGGGCAACGTCGAGTACGGCCTGCAGATCCAGCGGGTGCCCCGCGCGGCCCGCCGTGAGCGGGTGGCTGAGCTGCTCGACGTCGTCGGTCTGCCGGGCTCCCAGCGGCGCTCGGTGGCGACGATGTCCGGCGGGGAGCGCCAGCGTGTCGCACTCGCCCGGGCGCTCGCGCCGCGACCCCAGCTGCTGCTGCTCGACGAGCCGTTGTCCGCTCTCGACCGCGCGCTGCGGGAGCGTCTCGCCGCAGACCTGCGGGCCGCCCTCATGGCGACCGGCACGACCGCGGTGTTCGTCACGCACGACCACGACGAGGCGTTCACCGTCGCGGACCGGGTCGCCGTCATGAGCCGCGGGCGGCTGCTCCAGGTCGCGACCCCCGACGAGCTCTGGGCGGCGCCGGCGACCCGCGAGGTCGCGGCGTTCCTCGGGTACCAGGCCTTCGTGCCGCTCGACGGGGACGGGGGGACGCGGGGGTGGCTCGCCGTCGGGCCGCGTGGCCTCGTCGTCACGGAGCCCGGCTCCTCCCCGTTCGTCGGCACGGTGCTCAGCGAGGTCTACCGGCGCGGGGTCCGGGAGGTCGTCGTCGAGGCGGACCTCGGCGCGGGCGCCGTGCGCTGCACGGCACTGGCGGCGGACCGGAGCGCCCCGTGCGCGCCCGGGGACGTCGTGGGGCTGGGCGTCGACGACGCGCACGTCGCGCGCGTGCCGCGCTGACGGCTGTCGCTCAGCCGACATGACCAGACCCCGGGAGGACCCGACGCCCCGGATGATCCCCCTCCGGGGGGACGCGACCGCTCCGGGCCGGCTCGTAGCCTCTGTTCGGCGACAGGCCCTGCGCAGGGGGTGACAGGGTCTGTCGCTCCAGGCGATCGAGGGGAGCGCGGATGTTCAGTCCCGTGCCGGTCCTTCCCGTGGTCGTCCCCGTCGCGGCCGTGACCCTCGTGGCCCTGCTCGTGCATCTGCACCGTCGAGGCATGATGACGGCACCGCGTGCAGCCGTCGCGCTGGCCCTGGGCGTGTACGCCGCTGGGATCGTCGCGAACACCGTGTTCCCGATCTTCCTCGACAAGCCCCGCGGCAGCGCGCCCTGGTCCGGGCACCTCAACCTCGTGCCGCTGGTGGGCTACGACGTCGGTGACGCCGTGCTGAACGTCCTCGTCTTCGTGCCGCTCGGGATGCTCGTGCCGCTGCTCGGAGCGGGGTTGTCGTGGCGACCAGCGCTGGCGCTCGCGACGGCGGCGAGCCTGACGATCGAGCTCGTGCAGTACGCCACCGCGCACCTCCTCGGCGGCGGCCACGTCGCCGACGTCAACGACACCCTCTTCAACGTCGTGGGCGCCGCGCTCGGCATCGGGCTGCTCACCCTCCTGTCGCGGGTGGCGCGGGTGGGGACGCTCGTCGACAGGTTCCGCTGGGCCTGAGAGGTCCCAGGGGTGCAGCGGGAGGCCGCGCCGGGAGCGTCAGCTCGAGGGCACGACGATCGACTGGACCTCGGCGACGGGGACGAGGGTCTGCGCGGTCCGTGTCTGGCTGTCGAGCGCACCCTGGGGGACGCCGTTGGCCGACCACGTCGCGTCCCACCCGGTCGTGATCGTCAGGGGAGTCTTGAGGCCGGGCTGGTTCGCGCTCGAGCGCGTGAAGACGATGGTGCAGTCTGACGTCGCGCCCGGGGACCACGGGGTCCCGGAACCCGCGCACGTGCTGCCCTCGGCGCCCGGGGCGCTGAGCGACGTGCTCGCGAGAGTGGCGACCACCGTCGCCGAGTTTCCGCCGGCTGTGGCGGTGACGTTGAGCTCCTCGACGGGGTCCTCGAGCCACACCCAGGTGTCGAAGTTCACGAGCGTCGCGCCGCCGTTCTCGAGCTGCGGGTTCCAGCTGACGGCCGGCTCGGGCAGCGCCATCTCCTCGACGGCGATGTCACGCAGGACCTCGACCGGGATCTCGACGCCGGGCGGTGCGGCGCCGACGGGCACGAAGGTCTCGTCGTACCGGTCGAACCACGCCGTGGCCTCGGCGGTGAACTCCTCAGAGGTGCCGTCGTGATACGCGGTGGAGCACACCGGGGCCCACCACCTGCCTTCGGTGTCGTCCTTGTGCTGCTCGTACCCGGGCACGGGGGCGTCGGGTTCCTCACCCCGGTTGCCGTACCCGGCGGTGGCGAGGATCGAGCCACCCGGCTGCCATCCGTCGTAGTACTCCTTGCCCGTCCACAACGGGACGAAGTAGCAGACGGGGTGCACCGACACCGAGTAGGCGGGAACACTCACCGTGCCCCCGCCGCGGCTCACGCCGGAGCCCGTGACGACGACCGTGATCATGCCGGCACCCGAGCTCGCCCCGGCGTCGTCGTCGCCACAGCTGTCGACGATGCACCCGGCCGCCGTCGCCGGCGGCGCCGTGACGAGCGGCAGCCCGGCGAGGAGCGCGCCCGCGGCGAGGAGCGCCGCGCCGCGCCGCACCCACGCGGACCGTGCCGGGGTGCGTCCCGCACCGGCCACCTGACCGTCGGCATCTGTCATGGGGTGCACACCTCCGGCTGGATCGTGTAGCCCGACACCCGCCACGTGCCCGAGGCGCGCGTGAGGTCGGCGTAGCCCCGGTGCGTGGCCTCGCCACCCAGGCTGAGTGCGGGGACGGTCTCGTCGGCGAAGACGGCGAGCACGTCGGTCTCGTCGACGCACGCGCTCACGGCGGCCAGGTCGCCGTCGAGGAACTCCAGCCGGGGCGAGAGGGTCACGGTCCCGCCGAGGACGACAGCGTTGGCCTGCTGCAGCTCGATCCGCTTGTCGAACACCGGGAGGGCTGTGTCTGAGACGATGTCCACCGCGGTGGGGGACATCTCGCTCGTGCGGCGGGTGTGCCAGTACTCGACCTGGAACTGGGTGAACGCATTGACGGCCGCGGCCTCGTCGCCGGTGAGCTCGGGCAGGTGGACGAGCTCGAGGCCGGTCGTCCCGTCGGAACGGTCGACGACCGTCTCCGCTGCCTCGGTGGGCTCGTCGGCAGGGGTCGGTTCCGCCGTCGGGTCCGTGGGCCCCGCGGGGGCGGTGGGTGCGCCGGACGAGGGCGTGGACGGCGCGGACCCGGTGTCGCTCGAGCACCCGGCGAGCGCGGCGGCGGCGAGCGTCCCTGCCGCGAGCGCGCCGACGGTGCGCATGAAGACGATGCGCATGGCAGCCGTGCGCGTACCAGCGGTGCGCGTGCCGAGCGATGCGGTGGTCGTCATCGTGTCCAGTCCGGGTCGTCCTACGTGCGGGGCTGTGCGGGCCGCCCTCGAGCGTCGATCAACCCTAACCGGAGGTCCGCGACCGTTTCAGGGTCGGCGCATGGGCAGGAGTCCCCATCCGCGGGCCCGGACGGCGCGGGCACCCGCAGGATGACGCCTCCCACATCCGTAGACGCGGGACTACGATCGGATCCATGCCGCAGATACGGATCAGGGATGCCGCCGCCTACCTCGGGGTGAGCGACGACACCGTGCGCCGCTGGATCGACGCAGGCATCCTCGAGGCGCAGAAGGACGACTCCGGCCGGTCCGTCGTCGACGGCCTCGCCCTCGCTCGCCTCGCCCGGGACAACGCGGTGCTCCCGGCCGACCCGTCCGACGTCGGGCGCTCGGCCCGCAACCGGTTCGTCGGGCTCGTCACCGGCATCGTCATGGACACGGTCATGGCCCAGGTCGAGCTGCAGTGCGGGCCGCACCGGGTGGTGTCCCTCATCAGCAGCGAGGCCGTCCGGGAGCTCGGCCTCGAGCTCGGCTCGACGGCGATCGCGGTCATCAAGGCGACGACGGTGGCGATCGAGACCCCGCGGGGTCAGGGATGAGGGTGGGGCGCGTCGCCCCGGAACGGACGGGGCCGCGCCACGTGGTCCTGGCTCTGCTCACCGCATCGTCCCTGCTGCTCGGCTGCTCGGCGTGCGGGCTCGCGGAACGGCGGGACGCCCGCGCGACCGACGGCGACGCGCGCACGCTCACGGTCTTCGCGGCCGCGTCCCTCACCGCCGCTCTCACCGAGATCGCCGGCGACTTCGAGGCGGCGCACCCCGGGACGAGCGTCCGGCTGAGCTTCGCAGGGTCGGCCGACCTCGCGGGGCAGGTCGTCGAGGGTGCCCCGGCCGACATCTTCGTGCCCGCCGGGTCCGCGACGATGGACCGCGTGGCGGACGCCGGCCTCGTCGCGGGCCCCACGGCCGATCTCGCGACGAACTCCCTCGAGATTGCCGTCCCGCCAGGGAACCCTGCGGGGATCGAGGACCTCGCCGACCTCGCGCGCGACGACGTGCGGACCGTCGTGTGCGCGGACCAGGTGCCGTGCGGTGCCGCGACGGTCGAGCTCGAGCGTGCCGCCGGGGTGACGCTCGCACCGGTGAGCGAGGAGTCGTCCGTGACGGGTGTCCTCGGCAAGGTCGCCTCGGGCGAGGCGGACGCCGGGCTCGTCTACGTCACGGACGTCGCGGGTGCCGACGGACAGGTCGAAGGGATCGCACTCGCGCCGACGACCTCGACGACCTACCCCGTGGCCGTGCTGTCGGGCAGCGCCGAACCGGAGCTCGCCGACGCGTTCCGGGAGTACCTGCTCGGCCCGCGGGCGCAGACCGTGCTGGCCGACGCCGGCTTCGGGGGGCCGTAGTGGGCCGGCCGCGCTCGCTGCAGACGCCCGACGTCGGCGCGCGGACCCGGGTCGTGCGCACCCCCGGCCTCGGCGGGGTACCGACGTGGGTCGTGGCGGTCGCCGCCGTGGGCGGGCTCCTCGTCGTCCTGCCCGTCGTGGCGATGGCCACCAGGGTCCCGTGGCAGGACTTCGGGTCGCTCGTCACGTCCGGGTCGTCCGTCGCGGCGCTGCTGCTGAGCCTGCGGACGTCGCTCGCGGCGACCGCCCTGTGCGTCGTGCTCGGGCTCCCGATGGCGCTCGTGCTCGCACGGACGCGGTTCCCGGGGCAGCGGCTCGCCCGGGCGCTCGTCCTGCTGCCGCTCGTCCTGCCCCCCGTCGTCGGGGGCCTCGCGCTGCTGTCCCTGTTCGGACGGCAGGGTCTCCTGGGCCACACCCTCGAGGTGGCGGGGATCGAGGTCGCGTTCTCGACCACCGCTGTCGTGCTCGCCCAGACGTTCGTGGCGCTGCCGTTCCTCGTGCTCAGTCTCGAGGGCACGCTCCGCACCGCGGGGACGCGCTACGAGGACGTCGCCGCGACGCTCGGCGCCGCGCCCACCACCGTGCTGCGGCGGGTGACGCTGCCGCTCGTCGTGCCCGGGCTCGTCTCCGGGGTCGTCCTGTCCTTCGCGCGGGCGCTCGGCGAGTTCGGTGCCACCCTGACGTTCGCGGGGAGCCTGCAGGGGGTGACCCGGACGCTGCCGCTCGAGGTCTACCTCCAGCGCGAGACGGATCCCGACGCAGCCGTCGCGCTGTCCTTCGTCCTCGTCGCCGTCGCCGTGGTCGTCGTCGGCGTCGCGCACCGCCGACCCCCGGCGCGCACCGCATGAGCCTGACGTTCGCGGCGCGGCTCGACGCGCGGGGGTTCGACGTCACGCTCGACGTCCCGGCCGGGCAGACGGTGGCCGTCCTCGGACCCAACGGGGCCGGGAAGTCGACGCTCGTCGGGCTCGTCGCAGGGCTGCTGCGCCCCGACTCCGGACGCGCGGAGCTCGACGGCCGCGTCCTCTTCGACCTGCCCGGCGCCGCTCGTCCGGCAGCCCCCGGTCCCGCGCACCCCGGTCCAGCAAACCCTGATCAAGCAACCCCTGGCCCAGCATCTGCGGGGCGCCGCGGCAGATGGCTCCCGCCGCACCAGCGCGCCGCGGCGCTGCTCGCCCAGGACGCCCTGCTCTTCCCGCACCTCAGCGTGCTCGACAACGTCGCCTTCGGGCTGCGCAGCACCGGGACGCCCCGGCGCGCCGCGACCGAGCGCGCCATGACGTGGCTCGACGCGGTCGGCGCGCGCGACCTCGCCCACCGGCGCCCCGCCGAGCTGTCCGGCGGACAGGCGCAGCGCGTCGCCGTCGCGCGCGCTCTCGCGCCCGACCCGCACCTCCTCCTGCTCGACGAACCTCTCGCAGCCCTCGACGCAGCCGTCGCGCCGCACCTGCGCCGGCTGCTGCGCACCGTCCTCGCTGGCCGCACGACGGTCCTCGTCACCCACGACGTCCTCGACGCGCACGCGCTCGCCGACCGCGTCGTCGTCCTCGTCGACGGTCGGGTCGTCGAGGACGGACCTCCGCGCGACGTCCTCGAACGTCCCCAGCACCGCTTCACCGCGCAGGTGGCCGGGCTCAACCTGCTCACCGGTTCCCGGACGCGCGACGGGCTCCGCAGGCCTGACGGGACCGAGGTGGTGATCGACGCCAGGTGTGCCGGGGGTCCGTCCCCGGCGGAGGGGTCGGCAGTGGCCTACGCGTTCCGCCCGTCGGACGTGCACCTGCGGACACCCGACGGGAGCCCCCCGGGCCCCGGCGTCCTGCGCGGCACCGTCGACGAGGTCGAACCCCGCGGTGACCTCGTGCGGGTCGGCTCCGGCGGGGTGCATGCCGACGTCCCCGCAGTGCTCGCCGCCGACCTCGAGCTCGTCCCCGGTGAACCCGTCGATCTCGTCGTCCCACCGGGGGCGACGCTCTACCCGCGGCCCCGAGCCTGACGGGGTGACGCTGTCGGTGCTCACCAGCGGGTCCCCGGGCTCGTCGGCGCCGTCACGTCACCAGCTCGACGCGATCGACGCCGAGGGCAGCTGACCTCCTCCGGCGACCGCCCGGGCGCGCTGTCGGCTGCACCGGCATACGGTGGTCGGGGCCAGGCGACCAGGCGACGTGACGAGGTGGTGCAGCGGTGGTCGACGGACGAGAGGTGCCTGTGGGGGCGCAGCCGGGGGGCGACCGCGGGCGCTCCGTGCTCACGGGTGCGCTCATCGGCGTCGGCATCATGGCTGCCGTCGACGAGATCGTCTTCCACCAGATCCTCGGGTGGCACCACTTCTACGACCGCTCGACACCCGACGTCGCGCTGCTCACCGACGGGCTGCTGCACGCCACCGAGCTCGTGCTCCTCGTCGGAGGGTTCTTCCTGCTCGCCGACCTGCGTGGCCGTGCCGCGCTCGCCCGCCGGGCTGCCTGGGCCGGGTTCTTCGTCGGGGCCGGCGGATTCCAGCTGTTCGACGGCGTCGTCAACCACAAGGTGCTCCGGCTGCACGAGGTGAGGTACGGCGTCGACACGCTGCCCTACGACGTCGTGTGGATCGGTGCCGCCGTCGTGCTGATCGGCGTGGGCATGGTTCTCGCCGTGGGCGCTCGCGCCGCCGCGCCGCGCGACGCCTGACGTGCACGACGTCCTCGCGACCGGCCGCGCCGGGCCGTGGCTCCTGCCGGTCGCGGTCCTCGTGGTGCTCGTCGGGCTCTATGCCCTCGGGGTGACGCGCCGACGCGCGCGACTGCGCCGGCCCTGGAGCCCGTGGCGCACGGCGGCGTTCGTGACGGGCGCGCTCCTGCTCGCGCTCGCGGTCTCGCCCGTCCTGCGGGAGGTCGTCCCGGAACCCGCGCGCGGGCACATGGCGCAGCACCTCCTCGTCGGCATGTTCGCGCCGCTCGGGCTCGTCCTCGGCGCGCCGGTCACCGTGCTGTTCGGCGCGGCCTCACCGGTCACGCGACGGGTGGTCGGGTCGGTGCTCCGGCAGCGGGTCGTGCGCGTCCTCGGCCACCCCGTCGTCGCCGCGACGCTGCACGTGGGCGCACTCTTCGGGCTGTACCTCACGCCGTTCTACGCCTCGACAGAGGCGGTGCCGGGGCTCGCGCGCCTCGTCCTCCTGCACCTGCTGCTCGCGGGGTGCCTGTTCACGTGGTCGATCGCGGGACCCGACCCCGCACCCCACCGGCCCGGTGTCCTCGTGCGTGCCACCGTCCTCGTCCTGGCGGGGGGTGCGCACGCGTTCCTCGCCAAGATCCTCTACGCGCGGGCCGGCGAGCTTCCCGTCGGAGCCGCGCACGATGTCGAGGACGACCGGGCGGCCGCGCAGTGGATGTACTACGGGGGTGACGTCGCGGAGGTCCTCCTCGCCGTCGTGCTCTTCTCGTGGTGGCTGCGCGCGCGTCGGCGCTCGGCGGCGCGGTGGTCGGGGTCGGATGCCGCGGCTACCGTCGGAGGATGACCACGCAGATCGGACGGATCGTCCTGCTCACCCGCGACCCCGACGCCACGGCCGCGTTCTACCGCGACGCGTTCGGGTTCACTGCGCTGTACGACGCGACGACCCAGGACGTCCGGTTCCTGCACGTCGGCCCCGGGGGCCTGCGGGATGCGGGGCTGTGGCTCATGCCGACCGGTGCGGACGACGGAGCAGCTGGCGCCCGGGCCGCCGACGGGCCGTCCCTCGTCCTCTACGTCGACGACCTCGCGGCGACCCTCGAGCGGCTCGCGCAGCTCGGGGTGGAGCCTGCGTCGGCGCCCGTCGTGGACCCGGAGTCCGCGCAGGTCTACGCGGAGGTCACCGATCCCGACGGGCACGGCCTCATCCTCGTCGAGCTCGTGGCGTTCGAGGACCCCGCGGAGACCGTGCCCGCGGGCGGGTCGACGGCGACGCCCGGGGACGAGCCAGCGGCGGCGGAGCCGCTCCGGGAGCCGACTGCGGACGAGATCGCGACGATCCCCGACCTCTCCTGACCCGCACGTACCGGGCATGGGGATCTCACCCGGTACGTGCGGTGCGGGGGTCGTGGTGGCATGCTGCACCCCGTGCCTCAACCATCTGGGTCTCCCACCCTTGTCGACGTGGCCAAGGCTGCGGGCGTTTCGCGTGCGACGGCGTCGCGGGTGCTGGCCGGGCATGTCAGCGTGGATCCGGAGCTGGCTCGGCGGGTGGTGGAGGCTGCGTCTGCGCTGGACTACCAGACGAACGCGGCGGCCCGGGCTCTGCGTGGGGGCGCGTCGGGCTCTGTGGCGGTGGTGGTCCCGCACAGTGAGCTGGACGGGTTGTCCGGTCCGTTCGTCGGGGCGCCCCTGCGGGGGGCGACGACGACGTTGTTCGCGCACGGGCGCCAACCCGTCCTGCTGCTCGACGACGGCAACGACCCTGTGGGCCTCGCGCGGTACCTCACCTCGCGGCACGTCGAGGGGGCCATCGTGGTGCTCGCCCGGGAGTCGGAGGGGCTGTACCGGAACCTGCGCGACCTGCCGATCCCAGTCGTGTACATCGGGCGGCCGCGCGCTGATCTGCCCCAGGACGTCACGTCGGTGGACGCCGACCACTACGGGGGCGCCCGACTGGGTACGCGCGCGCTGCTCGAGGCGGGGCGGGTGCGGGTCGCGACGATCAAGGGCCCCGCGGGGTACTTCCCGGCGGCGGAGCGGCACCGGGGGTTCCTCGCCGAGCTGGCCGAGTGGGGGATCGAGCCGGGGCCGTCGGCACGGGGTGACTATTCGATGGCCTCGGGTGCGGTCGCGGCTGCCCAGCTGCTGCAGGGCGGGCCGATCGACGGTCTCTTCGCCCAGTCGGACCTCATGGCTGTCGGTGCGTTCCGGGTGCTGGCGGCCGCGGGCCTGCGCGTTCCGCAGGACGTCTCGGTCGCCGGGTTCGACGACACGGTCGTGGCGGCGACGGCGAGCCCGCCGCTGACGTCGGTGCGGCAGCCGTTGCAGGAGATGGGCAGCCGGGCCGCGGATCTCATCCTCAAGGCGATCACCTCCCCGCATGCCCCGCCCCAGCACGTCGTGCTGACCGCGAGCCTGACCTCCCGGAACTCCGTCTAGAGCGCGGGTCTGCGTGGGTTTGGCCGTGGTCGTCAGGCGGCCCGTCCCGCGTTTGGAGAAGTTTCGATAACGTTTGCGACACCTTCTGGACACGGGGGCCGGGCGTCGTGCATGCTCTCCACGGAGATCGATCTCACGCGGTAACGATGCCGCAGGTCAGAGGAGTGGATGAGATGGGCGACGGTGCCTACGGATACCTTCTCGTCCACTTCGTCGAGGACGCGGCGGCGCATGCCGAGCAGGTCTACTTCTCACTGAGCGAGGGGAGCGACCCCCTGCGCTGGCGGCGCCTGAACGACGGCGCCCCCGTGCTCGCCCCGACCGGCGGCACCACCGGTGCCCGTGACCCCTTCGTCGTGCGGCGCGCGGACGGACTCGGCTTCCACATCCTCGCGACAGACCTGCGCGTGTGGGGAGCCGGTGACCCGGACTGGCACGCGTTCACCCGGCAGGGCAGCCGCAGTCTCGTCGTGTGGGACTCGACCGACCTCCTCCACTGGTCGGCCCCCCGCTACGTCGAGGTCGCCCCGGCCACGTTCGGCATGGCCTGGGCGCCCACGGTCGCCTACGACGACGCGGCATCGACCTACCGCGTGTTCTTCTCCGGGACCGTGTTCGACGAGCAGGACCCGGAGCACCTCGGACGGAGCGCGGCCATGGTCCACATGGTCACCACCGACGACTTCGTGAGCTTCTCGGAGCCGGTGCCCTACCTGGAGATGCCGACGGGTGTCATCGATCTCGTCGCGGTACCCGACGGAGACGTCGTGCACGTGCTCGCCAAGCACGACGACGCCGACCCGGACTCGCTGGGCGTGTTCCACCAGGTCCGCCGCGGCTTCGACGACCCCGCACCCGTCACCGTCGCGACGCGCATCGGCGCGAGCTTCGGTGAGCACGTCGAGGGCCCCCTGATGTTCCAGGAGGACGGCGGCGGACGCTGGTTCTGCTGGGTCGACCAGTACGGGGCGCAGCAGGGCTTCCGGGCCCTCGTCTGCGACGACCCCGCCTCCGGGAGCTGGGTCCCCGTCCCCGACGAGGACCTCCACCTCCCCGCGCAGACCAAGCACGGCTCGGTCCTCGCCCTGACTCGCGCCGAGTGGAGCTCCCTCGACGCTGCCCGACCGTTCCCAGCAGGGAACGCCAACGCTGTCCCGGCGACCGGACGGCGATCATGACCAGAGAGGACGAGACCGTGCAACGACGAGCACTCGTGGTACGAGGCGGGTGGGACGGGCACCAGCCCGAGGCCGCCACCGACCTGTACGTACCCTTCCTGCGCGAGCAGGGATTCGAGGTGGAGATCGAAGGCAGCAACGAGGTCTACGCCGACGCGGAGCGCATGGCCGGGGTCGACCTCGTCCTGCAGAGCGTGACGATGTCCGAGATCAGCGGACCGGCCTTCCAGGGCCTGCGCGCCGCGATCGAGGCCGGCACCGGGTTCGCGGGCTGGCACGGCGGGATCGCGGACTCCTACCGCAACAACTCCGACTACCTCCAGCTCGTCGGTGGGCAGTTCGCGACGCACCCGGCCAAGCACCCGCAGGAGCGCGTCGGGGACGAGACGGACAACTACCTGCCGTACACGGTCACCGTCACCGACGAGGGCCGCGCGCACCCCATCATGGCCGGCATCGAGGACTTCGAGCTCGACACCGAGCAGTACTGGGTGCTGCACGACGACCTCATCGACGTCCTCGCGACGACGACGCACCCCGTGCAGCCGTACCACCCCTGGCACCGGCCGATCACGTCCCCCGCCGTCTGGACCCGCCTGTGGGGCGCCGGGCGCATCTTCGTGGCGACACCCGGGCACTCGCCCGAGGTGCTGTCCGACCCGAACGTCCGCACCATCATCGAGAGGGGTCTGCTGTGGGCGAGCCGCACGGAATCGGCATAGTCGGGCTCGGCGTCATCCTCGACGCCTACCTCGCCACGCTCCCCGAGCACCCCGGGGTCCGCATCGCCGCGGTCGCCGACCTCAATGCGGAGCGCGCCTCTGCTGTCGCCGACCGGCTGCCCGGGACCCGGGCCAGCTCGTTCGAGGACATGCTTGCCGCCGACGACGTCGAGACGGTCCTCGACCTGACGATCCCCGGTGCGCACGCCGAGATCGCCCTCGCGTGCATCGCCGCCGGCAAGAGCCACTACGGGGAGAAGCCGCTCGCGGCGACGCTCGAGGACTCGTTCGCCGTGGTCCGCGCCGCCGAGGCTGCCGGGACCGGACTGGGCTGCGCCCCGGACACCGTCCTGGGCACCGGCGTCCAGACGGCGCGCTCCGTCATCGACGCCGGCCTCATCGGACGGCCCACCGGCGCCGTGGCGACCTGGGTCTGCCCCGGTCACGAGGCGTGGCACCCCAACCCGGACTTCTACTACCGGGAAGGCGGCGGTCCCCTGCTCGACATGGGCCCGTACTACCTCACGAGCCTCGTCCACCTGCTCGGCCCGGTCGTCTCGGTGACGGGTACGGCCAGCCGGCTGCGGGACACGCGCACCATCGGTTCCGGTGCACGTGCCGGCGAGGTCATCCCCGTCGAGGTCGCGACGCACGTCGCCGGGACCCTCGAGCACGCGAACGGGGCGATCTCCACGGTGACCGTGAGCTTCGACGCCGCCGGGACCCGTGCCCGGCCGATCGAGGTCTACGGCGAGGAGGGTGCCGTCGCGGTACCCGACCCCAACTACTTCTCGGGCGACGTCGAGCTCCTCACGAGGGGGCAGAGGTCGTGGGACGTCGTCGAGCCGCGCGCGGGATTCGTCGACGCCTCCCGAGGGGTCGGCCTGCTCGAGATGGTCGGGGCCGCAGGCCTCGGCGCAGCTCCCGCGAGGCCCCGTGCGAGCGGTGACCTGGGCCTGCACGTCATGGAGATCATGACGGGTCTGCTCGAGTCCGCGAGCACGGGTCGTCGCACGGCGATGACGACGGCGCCCGAGCGACCGGACCTCGTGCCCCTCACCGGCGTCGACACCTGGCGCGCACCGGTCTGATCCGGACCACCGATCCAGCACCACCACAGACCACCACTTTCCAGCATCAGATCAGCCCGATCTCAACGAGGAGAATCATGGTTCCCGTCAAGAACGCCCGACCCAGCCGGTCGGCGATGCTCTACCGAGGGGTGGCCCTCACCGCCGTCTCGGCGCTCGCCCTCGCCGCGTGCTCCGACGGTGACGGCGGCGGTGGCAGCACCACTGCCGGCCCCGCCGACATCACGTGCGCCGTGGAGGACTACAAGGCCGACACCACCTTCAAGAACCCGGAGCCGATGGAGGTGAGCATGCTCTGGACCGACTGGCCCGAGTCCCCCGTCAAGGACACGTGGGAGATCTTCGACGAGATCGAGGCGCGCACCAACGTCAAGATCGTCACGACGCACATCCCGTTCAGCGACGCGGTCGAGAAGCGCGGCCTGCTCATCAGCGCCGGCGACGCCCCCACCGCGATCCCGCTCATCTACACGGGTGACGAGCGCCAGTACGCTGCCTCGGGTGCCGCGCTGCCCCTGAGCGACTACGCCGAGTACATGCCCAACTTCGAGAAGTACGTCGAGGAGTGGGACCTCGGCGGCATGATCGAGAACCTGCGCCAGTCCGACGGCCGCTACTACATGACCCCGGGCCTCCAGGAGGTCTCGGTGCCGATGTTCTCGCTCATCATCCGCAAGGACGTCTTCGACGAGGTCGGCGCCCCGGTGCCCGAGACCTGGGACGAGCTGGCGGAGGGCCTCGCGCTCATCAAGGAGGAGTACCCCGACAGCAAGCCCCTCGCGGACGGCTTCGAGGGTCAGTCGATGCTCAACTACGCGGCACACGCCTTCGGGACCGTCGCTGGCTGGGGCTTCGGCACCGGCATGTTCTACGACGACGCGGCCGGGGAGTTCAAGTACGCGGCCACCTCCGACGAGTACAAGTCGATGGTCGAGTACTTCAACGGCCTCGCGACCGACGGTCTGCTCGACACCGAGTCCTTCACCGCCCCGAACGACGGCATGGGCACGGTCACCGAGAAGTTCGCGGCCGAGAAGGTCTTCGCGGCCTCCGGTGCCCCCGGCACGGTCCAGGAGTTCGCCACCGCGCTCGACGCGGCCGGTGTCACGGACTACGAGCTCGTGCAGATCGCACCCCCCGGCGGCGACGCCGGCCAGGTCGTGGAGCCCCGCAGCTTCTGGCACGGCTTCATGCTCACCGCCCAGGCGGAGGACGACCCGAACCTGTGCAGCACGATCCAGTTCATGGACTGGCTGTACTACAGCCCCGAGGCGCGTGACCTCATCCAGTGGGGCGTCGAGGGCGAGACGTACACGAAGGGTGAGGACGGAACCTACACGCTCAACCCGGAGTACAAGTACGCCGCGTACAACATGAACATGGACACCGGCACCACGGACATCAAGATCGACCTCGGTTACGGCAACGACGTCCTCGCTGGCGGAACCGAGTCCCGTGAGCTCAAGGAGTCGTACAACACCGAGCAGTACGTCGACTACATCGACACCGTGCTCTCCACGCGCACCCCGCGCGATCCCTTCCCGCCGGCCCCGCTCGACGAGGCTCAGCTGGAGCAGGCGTCCCTCATGGGGACGCCGATCAAGGACTCCGTGGACACTGCCACCCTGCAGTTCATCCTCGGTGACCGTGACCTCTCGGAGTGGGACTCCTACGTCGCCGAGCTCGAGGCGCAGGGCCTGCCCGCCTACGTTGACCTGATCAACGAGGCCAAGGACGCTGCCGAAAGCAACGGCTGACCGACGCCAGGTCCCTGCGCGGCGCCCGGCACCCTCGGGTGCCGGGCGTCGCGCGGGTCCCTTCGATGAAGGAGCACGGTATGAAAGTCACGCCTGAGCCCGCTGCGGCGGCCCCGGGGGACAAGGTCGTC